>NZ_JBCLSK010000001.1:0-122612 GCF_041225505.1 Streptococcus hyointestinalis
ATTTCTACAATACACAACGGTATCAAGCAAAATTAAGCAACCTGACTCCTTTTGAATTCAGGAATCAGGTTGCTTAATCATTTTATTATTTCACTGTCTACTTGACAGGGAGCTGTTCACCTGCTAAGTCCTTTTTATTGTAAAAATATGCCAAAAACACGCATATTTTAAGGATTTTTTAGACAATGCTTGTACAAATATTCAGAATATAACACAATAAAACTTTTCTTTTAGGAACTTTTAAGGTATAATAAGGGTGTTCGTTATAACGTCTTTTTGAGACATTAAGAAAAAATTAACTATGAGGTGAAATGTTTATGGCGAAAAAAACAAAATGGCTCGTCGCAGCAGGAACTGCCTTAGTGGCAGCTGCTACTTTGGCAGCCTGCGGTAACAGCTCTAGTAGCGCAAGCTCATCAAAAGACATCAATTGGTACTTGCCAACTGAGATTTTGACACTGGACAACTCTAAAGCGACAGATACTTACTCTAATACCGCTATCGGTAACTCTGGAAGTAACATCTATCGCATGGGTAAAAATAACAAGCTTGAGCTTGACCTTGCTAAAAAAGTGGACGTCTCTGATGACGGTAAAACTTACACAGTTACCCTTCGTGACAACCTAAAATGGTCAGACGGTAGCAAACTAACTGCCAAAGACTTTGTCTACTCATGGCAACGTATTGTTAATCCAGAGACAGCGTCTGAGTACGCTTACCTTGTCAGTGAAGCACACGTGGCAAACGCTGCTGAGATCAACTCTGGTCAAATCACAGACCTTAACCAACTTGGTGTTAAGGCTGAGAGTGACACGAAACTTGTCTTTACTTTGACAAGCCCATCACCTCAGTTCAAGTATTTCTTGTCATTTACAAACTTCATGCCACAAAAAGAATCAGTTGTTAAAAAATATGGTAAAAACTATGCGACTGCTTCTAAATACCAAGTCTACTCTGGTCCTTACACTGTGACAGGCTGGAACGGCTCAAACGGTACCTTCAAGTTGAAGAAAAACAAATACTACTGGGATGCGAAGAACGTTAAGACTGACACTGTCAACATCCAAACCATCAAAAAACCAGATACAGCCGTTCAAATGTACAAACGTGGCGAACTTGATAACGCTAACATTTCAGGAACATCAGCTATCTACAATGCTAACAAAAACAACAAAGACGTTGTAGACGTTCTTGAAGCAACAACAGCTTACATGGCTTACAACATGTCAGGTTCAACAAAAGGTCTTGATAACAAGAAAATCCGTCAAGCCCTCAACTTGGCAACTGACCGTGACGCTGTCGTAAAAGCCGCTGTTGATACAGGTTCAACTGCCGCAACTGCCCTTGTCCCTTACAAGCTTGAAACACTATCAACCGGTAAAGACTTGACAGACATCGTTGCACCAGGCTACAAGTACGACGCTAAAGAAGCAGCTAAGCTCTTCAAGGAAGGTCTTGCTGAAGCAGGTCTAACAAGCCTTAAATTAACTGTTACAGCGGACGCAGATAGCCCAGCAGCTAAGAACCTTGTAGACTACATCAAGTCTACTTGGGAATCAACACTTCCAGGTCTTACTGTTGAGGAAAAATTCGTTACCTTCAAGCAACGTCTTGAAGACTCTAAGAACCAAAACTTTGACATCGTTGTAACACTTTGGGGCGGTGACTATCCAGAAGGTTCTACTTTCTATAGCCTCTTCCAATCAACATCAGCCTACAACTACGGTAAGTTTAACAGTGAAGCTTACGATGCTGCTTACACTAAAGCCATCACAACAGACGCTACAGACCAAGACGCTGGCGCTCAAGACTACAAAGAAGCTGAAAAAGTACTTTACGATGAAGCAGCTTACAACCCACTTTACTTCCGTAATACAAAAGCGCTTCGCAATCCAAAACTTACTGGACTTGTTGAAAACACAACAGGTCTGAAAACAGACTTCACTCACGCTTATAAAAAATAATCAATAGACATTGTCGTTTAACCGTTAAAGCAGGAATTGGCAAGCCCCAATTCTTGCTTTTGTTAATGGGTTATTTCAGGAGAAAAAGAAGAAGGCTAAGGGGTTTTATCATCAAAACTGCTTTAGCTTTTTTCACAATATTTCAAAAGAACTTTGCTATTTTGACAGAAAGCTGATAATATAGTAATGAGTTTTTTGAGATTGTTTTTTGGAAATAGCTGAAACAGCGACAAACAAACTAGTGAAAAAAGGAATGGTATAATGGTCAAGTATATTTTAAAACGCCTTGCTATTTTATTAGTAACACTGTGGGTCGTGGTAACTTTCTCATTCTTTCTGATGCAGATTTTGCCAGGAACCCCTTATAACAATCCTAAACTTAGCGATGAGATGATTGCTTTGTTGAACAAACAGTATGGACTAGACAAGCCTGTCTGGCAACAATACCTAAGCTACCTCTGGAATGTTCTCCACGGTGACTTTGGGACAAGTTATCAGTCTGTCAACCAACCTGTAGGACGTATGATTGCCCAACGTCTTGGTATTTCCGTTCAGCTGGGTATCCAAGCCTTGATTGTTGGTTTGGTCGGCGGTATCATTGTTGGTGGGATTTCTGCTAGTCACAAAAATGACAAGATTGATGCAACACTTAGTGTGCTTGCGACCTTGGCGATTTCAATGCCTTCATTCATTATCGGTCTTTTCTTATTAGATTATTTTGGTTTCAAGTGGAACCTTCTTCCGCTATCAGGTTGGGGAACTTTTGCACAGTCCGTGCTTCCAACACTCTCACTTGGTCTTCCAACACTTGCGACAGTATCACGTTTCTTTAGAAGTGAGATGATTGAAACGCTCAACTCAGACTACATCCAGCTGGCTCGCTCTAAAGGGCTAAATGGACGTCAAGTTGCCATTAAGCACGCTTACCGCAACTCGATGATTCCCGTTTTGACCCTTATCGGTCCAACAACCGCTGGTCTGTTGACGGGTTCTGCTTTGATTGAGCAAATCTTCTCAATCCCTGGGATCGGACAACTCTTTGTCACCTCTATCCCAGCCAAGGACTATCCCGTTATCATGGGAACAACGATTGTCTATGCAGCCATGCTCATGGTCGCTATCTTGATTACTGACGTTATCACAAGTATCGTTGACCCACGTGTGCGTTTGCAATAAGGAGGATACATGGACACAACAAAATCATTTAAACTGGTTGGGGTTAGTTCAACCAGTGAACAGGAAAAAATTGAAAAACCAGCCTTATCATTCTTGCAGGATGCTTGGCGTCGTCTCAAGAAAAACAAGCTTGCCGTTATCTCCATGTGGTTTTTGATTTTCTTGATTATCTTTTCATTAGCGTCTAACTTATTTGTCTCAAGTAAGTCCGCAAATACCCTTATCAACAACAAAGAAGTTGAAGTTTACCGTAACTTGCCACCAAAACTAAGTGGTAATCTGCCGTTTTGGAATGGTACCATGAAGTATGCTGGAGCGACAGAGCGCACCAATGTCTACAAAGACCAAGGTGTGCCAGACAATCAAAGTTTCCTTTTTGGTACAGATAGTGTCGGACGTAGTCTTGGAAAACGTCTGATTGTAGGGATTCGTATCTCTCTATTGGTTGCTATTTCTGCGACCATCATCGACTTGATTATCGGGGTGACTTATGGTCTGGTTTCAGGTTATGTCGGAGGTAAGGTAGATACGATCATGCAGCGTATCGTTGAGGTCGTCTCTTCTATTCCGAACCTTGTTATCGTGACCATGCTTGGACTTTTGCTAGGAAATGGGATTACCGCTATTGTCATCTCCATTGCCTTTACAGGTTGGACTAGTATGTCACGGCAGGTGCGTAACATGACGCTGTCCTATCGTGAGCGGGACTTTGTCCTAGCTGCACGCTCTCTAGGTGAGAGTGGTCCAAAGATTGCCTTTAAGCATATCTTGCCAAATATCTCTGGGATTATCATCGTGCAAATCATGATGACTATTCCAAGTGCCATCATGTACGAAGCGGTGCTTTCTGCCATCAACCTTGGGGTGAAACCACCAACAGCGTCTCTAGGTTCATTGATTGCGGATGCTCAGGAAAATCTGCAATACTACCCTTACCAAGTGGTGCTACCAGCCCTGGCTCTTGTGGTTATCTCACTTGCCTTTATCCTTTTGGGTGATGGTTTGCGTGATGCCTTTGACCCTAAATCAAGTAACGACTAAGGAGAAGAAACATGTCTAAAGAAACACTTTTAAACGTCAAAAATCTCCACGTTGATTTTCATACTTATGCTGGGGAAGTAAAGGCGATTCGTGATGTCAATTTTGACCTTAAAAAAGGAGAAACGCTGGCTATCGTTGGGGAGTCTGGTTCTGGTAAGTCTGTTACCACAAAGACTCTTATCGGCTTAAACGCTAAAAATGCTGAAATCTCTGGGGAAATCCTCTATCAAGGACGTGATTTGACACAGCTTACTGAGAGCGAGTGGACAAAGGTGCGTGGAAATGATATTGCCATGATTTTCCAAGATCCAATGACCAGCCTTGACCCTACTATGCGTATTGGCATGCAGATTGCAGAGCCTATCTTGATTCACGAAAAGATTTCGAAAAAAGAAGCACTTGATAGAGCTCTCCAATTGATGAAGGACGTTGGTATTCCAAATGCGGAAGAGCATATCAACGACTACCCTCACCAATGGTCAGGTGGGATGCGTCAACGTGCGGTTATCGCCATTGCCCTAGCTGCTAATCCGCAGGTCTTGATTGCCGATGAGCCGACGACAGCGCTTGATGTGACTATTCAAGCACAGATTTTACAATTGATGAAAAAAATCCAAAAAGAGCGTGAGTCGTCTATCATCTTTATCACGCACGATTTGGGTGTGGTTGCAGGTATGGCTGATCGTGTGGCGGTTATGTATGCTGGTAAAATCGTTGAGTACGGAACGGTTGATGAGGTCTTTTATTACCCACAACATCCATACACTTGGGGCTTATTGAACTCTATGCCAACGACAGATACCGAGTCTGGTAGTCTCCAGTCTATCCCAGGAACACCGCCAGACCTCCTTCATCCGCCAAAAGGAGATGCCTTTGCGGCACGTAATGCCTTTGCGCTTGATATTGACCACGAGGAACAACCGCCATTTTTCAAGGTTTCAGATACCCATTATGCAGCGACTTGGCTTTTAGATGAGCGTGCACCAAAAGTGGACGTCCCTGAAAAAATCAAAGCACGCTGGGCGAGATGGGAAAAAATGAAAGGAGCTAACTAGACATGGTGAACCACTCTAAAAAGTTAGTGGAATTGAAAAATGTTTCCCTGACATTTAACAAAGGAAAATCAAACGAAGTTAAAGCGATTAACAATGTCAGCTTTGACATCTATGAGGGAGAGGTTTTTGGACTTGTTGGTGAGTCTGGGTCTGGTAAGACGACTGTCGGACGTGCGATTTTAAAACTGTACGATATCGACGGTGGTGAGATGATTTTCAACGGAGAAAACATCTCAAACCTCAGAGGAAAAGCGTTCCACGGTTTCCGTAAGGACGCTCAGATGATTTTCCAAGACCCGCAAGCCAGTCTTAACGGTCGTATGAAAATCCGTGACATCGTGGCTGAAGGGCTTGATATTCACAATCTCGTCCACAGCAAGGCAGAGCGTGATCAACGAGTGGAGGAGTTGCTAGAGCTTGTAGGTCTCAATAAAGACCACCTAACACGCTACCCACATGAGTTTTCAGGTGGACAACGTCAACGTATCGGTATCGCTCGTGCTTTGGCAGTTGAGCCAAAATTCATCATCGCTGATGAGCCGATTTCAGCGCTTGACGTGTCTATCCAAGCCCAAGTCGTTAACTTGATGCAAAAGCTGCAACATGAGCAAGGGTTGACTTATCTCTTTATCGCCCATGACCTGTCTATGGTTAAGTATATCTCAGATCGTATCGGTGTTATGCACTGGGGTAAACTTCTTGAGATTGGAGCGTCAGATGATGTCTACAATCATCCTATCCACCCATACACAAAGAGCCTGCTCTCTGCTATTCCAGAGCCAGACCCAATCAAAGAACGCAAACGTGTTCATACCCTGTATGACCCAAATGCTGAGCTTGATGGGCAAGAGCGTGAAATGCGTGAAATCACACCAGGGCACTTTGTCTGGTCAACAGAAGAAGAAGCTGAAAACTTCAAAAAAGAACATCAAGAATAGAAAAGAGAACTTGGACTTGTCCAAGTTCTTTTGTATTAAAGCGGAAATGCTATACCCATATCGCTTTTTTTCTGCTATAATAATACTAACTACGCCGTTCTAGAGGGAGTGATCTAAATGACAAAATTATCCGAGCGTGTTTTATCCATGGAAGAGAGTGTTACCTTAAAGGCAGCCGCAAAAGCGAAGCAATTAGCTAGTCAAGGACGTGACATCCTGCCCTTGACTTTGGGGCAGCCTGACTTTGTAACGCCTCAAAATATCCAAGAAGCAGCGATTTCTGCTATCACAGACGGGCGTGCGAGCTTTTATACGCAGGCGAGCGGTCTGCCTGAGCTAAAAGAGGCTGTTGGGACTTACTTTGAGCAGTTTTACGGCTATACGATTTCGCCAAATCAGGTTGTTGCAGGGACTGGTGCCAAGTTTATCCTGTATGCCTTTTTCATGACGGTCATCAATCCGCTTGATGAGGTCATCATCCCAACGCCATACTGGGTGTCTTATGCCGACCAGATTAAGATGGCAGAGGGTATGCCCGTCTTTGTGGATGCCACGCAGGAGAATCACTTCAAAGTCACTGTTGACCAGCTAGAAGCTGCCAGAACTACTAAGACAAAAGTGCTTCTACTCAACAGCCCGTCAAATCCGACAGGCATGGTCTACACAAGAGAAGAACTACAGGCTATCGGAGACTGGGCGGTAGCGCATGATATTCTCATCCTAGCTGATGATATCTACGGACGCTTGGTTTATAATGGCACGGTCTTCACACCGATTTCAAGCTTGTCAGAAGCCATTAAAAAACAAACCATTGTCATCAATGGTGTGTCAAAAACGTATGCCATGACAGGCTGGCGTGTTGGATTTGCCGTTGGGGATAGCGAGATTATCGCAGGCATGAGTAAGGTTATCAGCCAGACAACCTCAAATCTGACCACCGTCTCTCAATACGCAGCCATCGAAGCGCTGACTGGTCCTCAAGATACGGTTGAGACCATGCGCCAAGCTTTTGAAGAAAGACTAAACACCATCTATCCATTGCTGTGTGAAGTGCCAGGTTTTGAGGTGGTTAAACCACAAGGTGCCTTTTATTTCTTCCCAAATGTCACAAAAGCCATGGAGATGAAAGGCTACACCAACGTCACAGACTTCACCGACGCTATCCTAGAAGAGACAGGTGTTGCGCTGGTGACAGGTGAGGGATTTGGAGCACCTAAAAATGTGCGCTTGTCTTATACCACCGACCTTGACACGCTAAAAGAAGCGGTCTCTCGCCTCAAAGCCTTTATGGAAGCCGAATAAAAATAGAAAAGAGAATCTTATGTCAAAAGAACTAGTATCCATTATTGATGTGCCTAAGCACCTTGGTCAGGAAGTGACTATCGGCGCTTGGGTTGCCAATAAATCAGGAAAAGGAAAATTAGCCTTCTTGCAATTGCGTGACGGGACAGCTTACTTCCAAGCTGTTGCCTTCAAGCCAAATCTCATCGAAAAATACGGTGAAGAGCTGGGTCTTGAAAAGTTTGACACCATCAAACACCTCAGCCAAGAAACTTCTGTCTACGTGACAGGTATCGTCAAAGAGGACGAACGCTCAAAATTTGGCTATGAGCTTGATGTGACAGATCTTGAGGTCATCGGTGAGTCTGTTGACTACCCTATCACACCAAAAGAGCATGGTACAGATTTTTTGATGGACCACCGCCACTTGTGGTTGCGTTCACTCCGTCAAATGGCAATCATGCAAATCCGCAACGCCATCATCTACGCTTCAGCTGATTTCTTTGACAAGAATGGCTTTATCAAGTTTGATAGCCCGATTTTGTCTGGAAATGCTGCTGAAAACACAACTGAACTCTTTGAGACAGACTACTTTGGTAACCCAGCCTTTCTCAGTCAATCTGGTCAGCTTTACCTAGAAGCAGGTGCAATGGCGCTTGGTCGTGTCTATGACTTTGGACCTGTTTTCCGTGCGGAAAAATCAAAAACACGCCGTCATTTGACTGAGTTTTGGATGATGGATGCGGAGTATCCATTCCTTAGCCATGACCAATCGCTTGATTTACAAGAGGCTTATGTCAAAGCGCTCATCCAAGGTGTGCTTGATCGTGCACCGCAAGCTCTTGACATCTTAGAGCGTGATGTGACTTTGCTGGAAAAATACATCAAAGAACCGTTCAAACGTATCAGCTATGACGACGCCATCACGCTGCTGCAAGAGCATGAGGGTGAAGAAGGGGCTGACTATGAGCACCTTGAGCATGGGGATGACTTTGGTTCACCACATGAAACATGGATTTCAAACTACTTTGGTGTGCCAACCTTTATCGTCAACTACCCAGCAAGCTTTAAAGCCTTTTACATGAAGCCTGTCCCAGGCAACCCAGAGCGTGTCTTGTGTGCTGACCTGCTAGCACCAGAAGGCTATGGTGAGATCATCGGTGGTTCAGAGCGTGAGACTGACTATGACAAGCTACTTGAGAAAATCAAAGAAAATGGTCTAAACCCAGAAGACTACGCTTTCTACCTTGACTTGCGTAAGTATGGTTCTGTCCCACACTGTGGTTTTGGACTTGGTTTAGAGCGTATGGTGACCTTTGTATCAGGAACAAAACACATCCGTGAAGCCATCCCATTCCCACGCATGCTTCACCGTATTAAACCTTAATGATGACAAAAAGAAAAAACGGTATCGTTTTTTCTTTTTGAATACCTTTCTTTACCAAAATAGTTGAAATTAGAGCTGAAAATAGAGTATAATCAACCTATGACAAGATATAAAGCTATCATCTCCTATGACGGGACTTTATTTGCTGGTTTTCAACGCCAGCCAAGCATGCGCTCTGTCCAAGGAGAGCTAGAAAAGACATTACAGCGCTTAAATAGTGGTGAGCCAGTGCCGGTGCATGGAGCTGGTAGGACAGATAGTGGTGTGCATGCTTATGGGCAGGTGGTCCACTTTGACTTACCGCAGGATAGGGACCTAGAAAAGCTGCGCTTTGCCTTTGATACCCAGACGCCAGATGATATTGACGTGGTCAGTGTGGAGAAAGTGTCTAGCGACTTTCACGCTCGCTACAACAAGCACCTCAAAACCTATGAGTTTTTGGTGGACAATGGTCGTCCTAAAAATCCCATGATGCGCTACTACGCAACGCCATTTCCCTATGAGCTTGATATGGAGAAGATGGCAGAGGCGATAAAAGACTTGGTGGGGGAGCATGACTTTACAGGCTTTACCGCCTCAGGCACCAGCGTTGTCAATAAGGTGCGCACCATTACAAGAGCAGAGCTGAGCTATGATGAGAAAAGTCACCTCATCACCTTTACCTTTACAGGAACAGGATTTCTCTATAAGCAGGTGCGTAATATGGTGGGAACGCTGCTCAAAATCGGCAATAACCGCATGCCAGTCAGCCAGATAAAAAACGTCCTTGAGACAAAGGATAGACAGCTGGCAGGTCCAACAGCTAGCGGGCAAGGGCTTTACCTGAGAGAGATTAGCTATGATGTTGAGATGACAAAAGGAGATTAGATGGATTTACAGCTTCTTAAAGAGCAAACGCAGATGATTGTTTGCGATATTTTAGACAAAAGTGCCCTAAGAGCAGGGAATATCTTTGTTTTAGGGCTATCAAGCAGTGAAGTGCTCGGTTCTGTCATTGGGCAAAATTCAAGCGTCGAGGTTGGCGAAGTCATCGTTAAAACCATCCTTGACGAGCTGGATAAGCGAGGTCTGTTTCTAGCAGTTCAGGGCTGTGAACACCTGAACCGTGCCTTGGTTGTGGAGAGACGACTCGCAGAAGACAAAGACTTAGAGATTGTCAATGTCTTACCGAGTCTCCATGCGGGCGGTAGCGGGCAGTTAGCTGCCTTTAAGTTCATGGATGACCCTGTTGAGGTGGAGGAAATCACAGCACATGCAGGGATTGATATTGGTGACACCAGCATTGGCATGCACATTAAGCGTGTGCAGGTGCCTCTTGTGCCCTTGCAAAGAGAGCTTTGTGGCGCCCATGTGACAGCGCTTGCCAGCCGTCCAAAGCTAATCGGTGGCAGCCGTGCCAAGTATCTAGCAGATCCTATTCGAAAATACTAAAAAAGAGCTGATATCAGCTCTTTTTGCTTGTTGATGAATTAGTTTTTGAAGTGGTTAGGATAGGTGTTGGCAGCTCCACACCAGCATCTATCAGCGCTGTTTGATAAAGCCCATAAAAGGTGGAGTACATGCTATTTTGTTGCCCACTATCCACAAACAAATCAATCCGAAAGACCAGCTGTCCCCCACTCGTATAGACAGGTCCTAGGATGTTCGGTGTCTCAACGACTTGTGGGTATTTAGAAAGCTCGGTTTTATTGACCGCTTTGATCACTTCAGTGACCTTTTTTAAGTCTGTATGGGCGTAGATAGGCAGGTCAACTCGAGCCCGCATATCGCCACGTGATTGATTGCTAACGACAGTAATGCTGCGGTTAGGGATGAAATGCAGTGTCCCATCAAAATCTCTGACTTGCGTTGTGCGCAGTCCTAAGCTTGTAATGGTACCTGTGACACTGCCGATAACAACAGAATCTCCGACTTCGTATTGATTTTCAAGCAGAATGAAAAAACCATTGACCACGTCAGATAAAAAGCCTTGCGCTCCAAGACCAATTGCTAGCCCTGCAATCCCAGCCCCAGCCAAAAGGCTTGAGATAGGCACTCCGATGATATTTAAAATGGAGTAAATCAAAAAGAAATAAAGCGTGTAGTTGAGGCAGTTGTGCAGTAGCCTTGCGATGGTCTTTTTTCGAGCGTCAGATTGGGTCGTGAGTGCTAGAGACTTGACGACCATCTTGTTAAAGAAGAACTCTGCCACACGCTTTAAAATCAGAAAGAGGATAAAAAGATTGATGAGAGCAACTGTCTTTGAGATGAGTGTCACTCCAATTTGGTCAAGATGGAGTTGATCCCAGTATTTTTCTAAAATAGTCATAAGATAAGTTTAGTAAAAAATAAAAAAGAGAGCAAGTCTTAATTGAAAATTGGCAAAAAAGCCTGCAAAGCATAAAAAAGCTATAAAAAACTTTTAAAAGCCGCCAAAATATGATAAACTAAACTGTATCTAATATTATTTAAGGAGAAATGACGTCATGTCTACATCATTTGAAAATACAGCCACAAACCGTGGTGTCGTTACATTTATAATTAGTCAAGACCAAATCCAGCCAGCACTTGACAACAGCTTTAATAAAATTAAGAAAGATTTGACTGTTCCAGGTTTCCGTAAGGGTCATATCACACGTGCTGTTTTCAACCAAAAATTTGGTGAAGAAGCGCTTTACGAAGACGCTTTGAACGCTCTTTTACCAGCAGCTTACGAAGCAGCAGTTGCTGAGCTTAGCTTGGATGTTGTTGCACAACCAAAATTTGACGTATCTTCTATGGAAAAAGGTCAAGAATGGGTTATCACTGCTGAAGTTGTGACAAAACCTGAAGTTAAACTTGGTGACTACAAAGACCTTGAAGTGTCAGTAGAAGTGAGCAAAGAAGTGACTGACGAAGAAGTAGACGCTAAGATTGAGCGTGAACGCAACAACCTTGCTGAACTTGCTATCAAAGATGGCGCAGCAGAAAAAGGTGACACTGTTGTGATTGACTTTGTTGGTTCTGTTGACGGCGTTGAATTTGACGGTGGTAAAGGTGATGACTTCTCACTTGAACTTGGTTCAGGTCAATTCATCCCAGGTTTTGAAGACCAATTGGTTGGCAGCAAAGCTGGCGACACAGTAGATGTCAATGTGACTTTCCCAGAAGACTACCAAGCAGCAGACCTTGCTGGTAAAGACGCTAAGTTTGTGACAACTGTTCACGAAGTCAAAGCCAAAGAAATTCCAGCGCTTGACGATGAGTTGGCTAAAGACATCGACGAAGAAGTGGACACACTTGATGAGTTGAAAGCAAAATACCGCAAAGAACTTGAAGCTGCCAAAGAAATCGCTTTTGATGACGCTGTTGAAAATGCAGCTATCGAGCTTGCAGTAGCTAACGCTGAAATCATCGACCTTCCAGAAGAAATGGTTCACGACGAAGTTCACCGTGCGATGAACGAATTCCTTGGTAACCTTCAACGTCAAGGTATCTCACCAGACCTTTACTTCCAAATGACTGGAACAAGCCAAGAAGACCTTCACAAACAATATGAAGCAGACGCTGACAAACGTGTGAAAACAAACCTTGTCATCGAAGCTATTGCTAAAGCAGAAGGCTTTGAAGCAAGTGATGAAGAAGTTGAAAAAGAAATCAACGACCTTGCTACAGAATACAGCATGGAAGCTGAACAAGTACGCAACCTTCTCTCACCAGAAATGCTTAAACACGACATCGCAATGAAAAAAGCGATCGAAGCTGTGACAAGCTCTGCAAAAGTCAAATAATTTTCACCAAAACAAGTTTGGAGATGTCCAAGCTTGTTTTTTCTTGATTTTGTTCAAATTTCTTGAATTCCCTTTGACGAAACCGCAAAAATAGCGTACAATAGAGAGTAATGACAATTAGGGGACTGTTTGCGCAGGACACTAATTTTAACATCGATAAGGAGAACTGCTTTGGAATTAGATGTATTTAAAGGGCAAGAAAAAAGCGAATTGTCAATGATTGAAGTGGCACGTGCCATCCTAGAAGAGCGTGGACGTGACCATGAGATGTATTTCAGTGACCTTGTCAATGAAATTCAAGTCTACCTTGAAAAATCAGATGCGACTATTCGTGAAGCACTACCAGGATTTTACTCTGACCTAAATACTGACGGTAGCTTTATTCCTCTTGGGGACAACCGTTGGGGACTACGTTCTTGGTACGCTATTGATGAGATTGATGAAGAAGTCATCACCCTTGAAGAAGAGGATGACAATGCACCAAAACGCAAACACAAACGTGTCAATGCCTTTATGGATGGTGACGAAGACGCTATTGACTACAACGACGATGATCCAGAAGATGAGGATTACTCAGCTAATACTAATAGCGAATACGACGATGAAAATCCAGACGATGAAAAATCAGAAGTCGAATCTTACGACTCTGAAATCAATGAAATCATCCCAGACGCTGACTTAGACGAAGAAGTCGACATCAACGAAGAAGATGAAGACGATGAGGAAGAATAAGATTTTCTGTTGATTTTTAATTGACAAAAGCCCACATATAGTTTATAGTAAATATCGGGCACCTCATTTTGAGGTCGTGCTCCCTAGTACCATAGGGAGCTATTTTTGTTTTATGGTCAATAACGGTTGCTTAGCAATCGGTTTTCTCTTTTGCAATCGTCAGAATATGACGACTAATTTTATTTTTAGGGGAGTGCTTTAATGACAAAGTATATTTTTGTAACTGGTGGTGTCGTTTCTTCTATTGGTAAAGGGATTGTTGCTGCAAGTCTTGGTCGCTTGTTGAAAAATCGTGGGTTAAAAGTGACGATTCAAAAGTTTGATCCTTATATCAATATTGACCCAGGGACTATGAGTCCTTATCAGCACGGTGAGGTTTACGTGACCGATGACGGGGCGGAAACAGACCTTGACCTTGGTCACTACGAGCGTTTCATTGATATTAACCTCAACAAATACTCTAATGTCACAACAGGTAAGATTTACAGCGAAGTTTTGAAAAAAGAACGCCGTGGTGAGTATCTAGGAGCGACTGTGCAGGTCATTCCACATATCACAGATGCGCTCAAAGAAAAAATCAAACGTGCTGCGACCACAACAGACTCAGACGTGATTATCACTGAGGTTGGTGGAACTGTTGGTGATATTGAAAGCCTGCCTTTCCTTGAAGCGCTTCGTCAAATGAAAGCAGATGTCGGCTCTGACAATGTCATGTACATCCACACCACGCTGTTGCCTTACCTAAAAGCTGCTGGTGAGATGAAAACAAAACCAACCCAACACTCTGTAAAAGAGTTGCGTGGTCTTGGTATTCAGCCAAACATGCTGGTTATTCGTACAGAGCAGCCAGCTGGTCAAAACATCAAAAACAAATTGGCACAGTTCTGTGATGTGGCACCAGAAGCAGTTATCGAGTCCTTAGACGTTGATCACATCTACCAAATTCCGCTTAATATGCAAGCGCAAAACATGGATCAGATTGTTTGTGACCATCTGAAAATTGATGCGCCTAAGGCAGATATGACTGAGTGGACAGCCATGGTAGACAAGGTGATGAACCTTGAGAAGAAAGTCAAAATCGCCTTGGTTGGTAAGTATGTGGAATTGCCAGACGCTTATCTGTCAGTTGTAGAAGCCCTCAAGCACTCAGGTTATGTCAATGATGTGGCTATTGATCTCAAATGGGTCAATGCCAATGATGTGACTAGTGAGAATATCGCTGATCTTGTCGGCGACGCAGATGGTATCATTGTACCAGGTGGATTTGGTCATCGTGGAACAGAAGGTAAGATTGAAGCCATTCGCTATGCACGTGAAAATGATGTGCCAATGCTAGGGATCTGTCTTGGTATGCAGTTGACCTGTGTCGAGTTTGCTCGTAACGTCCTTAACCTTAAAGGGGCAAACTCTGCTGAGCTAGACCCAGAAACACCATATCCAATCATTGACATCATGCGTGACCAAATTGACATCGAAGATATGGGTGGAACACTTCGCCTAGGGCTTTACCCATGTAAACTAAAAGTCGGCTCTAAAGCGGCTGAAGCTTATAACAACCAAGAAGTGGTGCAACGCCGTCACCGTCACCGCTATGAGTTTAACACATATTTCCGTGAACAGTTTGAAGAAGCAGGCTTTGTCTTCTCTGGTGTCTCTCCAGATAACCGCCTCATGGAAATTGTCGAATTACCAGACAAGAAATTCTTCGTCGCTGCTCAATATCACCCAGAGCTACAATCACGTCCAAACCGTGCCGAAGAACTCTACACAGCCTTTGTGACAGCTGCGGTTGAAAATATGAATGACTAATAAGTGATTAAAGTGAGAGAACTTGGTTTTCTCACTTTTTCTCATGTTGCCAATCTGCTAAATTAGTGTATAATAGGTGTTATGAAAAAATTAAGGAAACGACGCTTAGCTGCGATTATAGTAGGTATTCTTTTTTTAGGGACGGTTTTAGCCAGTTTTTACTTTTTCCATGTCGCTCAAGTGCGTGGGGAGAAGTCCTTTGTCGGCAGTGGCGGTATCGCAAAGACCAGCCCTCTGTACGCTTATGAGAAAGCTTTTGATAAGCTGACCTATGAGACAGATACCATGGAAAATCAAGGGATTAAGCAAGAAGCATGGTATGTGCTAGCGGAAAAGAAAACCGATAAAACAGTCATCGTAGTGCATGGTTTTACTAGCGGTAAAAAATACATGAAAGCCTATGGCTATATGTTTCATGAGCTGGGCTACAATGTGCTCATGCCAGATAACATCGCTCACGGCAACAGCAAGGGGCAAATTATCGGCTACGGCTGGAACGACCGCTTAAATGTCCTCAAGTGGGCAGATATCCTCATCAGTCAAAATCCTTCGGTTGAAATCACTTTGTTTGGGGTTTCTATGGGTGGGGCTACCGTCATGATGGCAAGTGGTGAAGAACTGCCAAGCCAGATTACAACCATTATCGAGGACTGTGGCTATACTAGTGTCTGGGATGAGCTCGCCTATCAAGCCAAGAAACTCTACCACCTACCAGCCTTTCCACTGCTCTACGAGGTCTCTGCTCTGTCTAAGATTCGTGCAGGCTTTAGCTACGGTGAGGCAAGCAGTGTCAAACAGTTAGCCAAAAACCATTTGCCGACGCTCTTTATCCACGGTGGCAATGACACCTTTGTGCCGACAGAAATGGTCTATGAAAATTACGCTGCCACAAAAGGACCAAAAGAGCTCTATATCGCCAAAGGAGCTGGTCATGCCAAGTCCTTTGAAAAAGACCCGCAAACCTATAAAGAAAAAATTTCACTTTTTTTGAAAAAATATGGAAAATAGTGTTGACATCAACAAGGTAAATTGATATAATTTATTATGTTGATGAGCGGAAATGGCGGAATTGGCAGACGCGCAGGACTAAGGATCCTGTGACCGCTTTAGGTCGTGAGGGTTCAAGTCCCTCTTTCCGCAGACTAGTCGAGCAAGAAGCTCGGCTTTTTTGTTTTCCTAAGTAAGGATGAGCACAGAAAAAAGCCACGATGTGGCTTTTCATTTACTTAAAGAAAGCGTCGTAAAGGGCACGAACGGCTTTTTTCTCATCCTCGCTGTTGATAACGAACATGATGGATACCTCGCTTGAGCCTTGTGAAATCATGGTCAAGTTGATATGGTTGTCAGAGAGCGCCTTGGTGGCTGTTGACATGACACCGACTTGGCTCTTCATGTTTTCGCCGACAATCATGATAATAGAGAGGTCGTGCTGGATATCAACGTGATCCACTTCGAGTTTGCGAGTGAGTTGCGTGATGATTTCTTGCTCTTTGATTGGGGTCAACTCGCGGTCACGAAGAACGATAGACATATCATCAATACCCGTTGGCATGTGCTCAAAGCGGATGTTGAGGTCTTCGAGGATTTGAAGGACCTTACGTCCAAAGCCGACCTCTCTATTCATGAGGTATTTGGACATATTGATGCTGACAAAGTGGTCATCTCCAGCAATACCAATGACTGGGATGTCCTTTCCAGTATGCTCGATGACAATCTTGGTTCCGGGATGGTCTGGGTTGTTGGTATTTTTGATGACAAGAGGGACTTTCCCACGGTAGGCAGGGATAAGTGCCTCGTCATGAAGCACTGAAAAGCCAGCATAAGCAAGCTCACGCATTTCCTTATAAGTCAACTCAGGAATAGAGTGTGGATTGTCAATGACCCCAGGGTGAGCGGCAAAGATACCATTGACATCTGTGAAGTTTTCATAGAGGTCTGCTTTGACGCCAGCTGCTACGATAGAGCCTGTAATATCAGAACCGCCACGAGAGAAGGTACAAATCTCATCGTCAACGGTCACTCCGAAAAATCCAGGAATGACAAGCACATCATTGTACTCACGTAGGTTTTCTAGTTTATCATAGCTGCTAGGGAGAATGCGGGCATTGCCAGGCTCGCTAGAGACGATGATACCTGCTTCTTTAGGGTGAATGTACTGAGCAGGCACGTCATTTTGGCTGAAAAATTCAGCGATCAACTTGGCATTATTGTCCTCGCCAGCTGCTAAGAAAGTATCGTACAAAAAGCGGTTATTCTCAATAGGCAGAGTAGCTAGATCTTTGATAGCTTTTGCGATTTTGTCTAAAATAGCAGAGCCAAGGCTCAATTCCTCGATAATGGCACGGTAGCGCTCGATAATCCACTCTTGATCAGCAGTGACGTCGTTACCTGCCCTATAGTTTTGATAATATTTAATCAAAGCGTCTGTGACCTTGGTATCTTCAGACGTGCGCTTTCCAGGGGCTGAGACGATGACAAAGCGGCGTTCATAGTCGGCTTTGATGATATCTAAGACTTTGCAGAGTTGTGCTGCGGAGGCGAGTGAGCTGCCTCCAAATTTTGTAACTTTCATGAAAACATCCTTTATTGCGTTTTGTCTAAATTATAGCAAAATTCAGACAATGTGTCAGTAGTTTTTCAAAGAAAATGATAGTATAATAGAACTATGATGAATTTTAAAGCGATAATTTTTGATATGGATGGCGTTTTGTTTGACACCGAGAGTTTTTATTATCGGCGTCGTGAGGTGTTTTTAAATGACCTAGGCATTTCCATCAAGCACCTGCCGCCAAGTTTCTTTATTGGTGGCAATATGAAGCAGGTTTGGCAGCATATACTGCGTGATGACTATGACAAGTGGGATGTTGACAAGCTGCAAAAAGACTATACTGCCTACAAGGATAAGCACCCTCTGCCTTATCCCAGTCTGATCTTTGATGACACCGTGTCTGTCATTGAGGCTTTAGACAAAAAAGGCATTGTGCTTGGTCTTGCATCCAGCTCGACCAAGTCGGATATCCTAAAAGCGCTGGATTCGATGAATATAAGGTCTTACTTTAAGGTTATTTTATCTGGGGAGGAATTTGTAGAAAGTAAGCCTGATCCAGCCATCTATGAGGAGGCAGCACGCCAAATTGGTTGTCCAAAAGAGGACACTTTAGTGGTTGAGGATAGTGAAAAAGGTATCGCAGCGGGAGTGGCTGCTGGGCTAACCACTTGGGCAGTCAAGGATACACGATTTGGTATGGACCAATCACAAGCAGCAGGTTTTATCCATCGTTTGAGTGATTTGTTGGAAAAAGATTAGACAGAATGTCTAATCTTTTTTACTTTGCTCCATAAAATAGCTTGAATTATCAAATTAAAAAATTCTTAAAATAACTTGATTTTAAGTCGTAGTTTATGCTAGAATAGTTTTGTTTTTGAATAGTTTGATTATCAAATGAAAAGCATAGAGAAAAGGAGACATGATGTCTTTTAAATATATTACCTATGATGTGGAGGATGAGGTCGCTAGACTAACGCTTAATCGTCCAGAAGTGTCAAACGGCTTTAATATCCCTATTTGCGAAGAAATCTTATCTGCTCTTGATATGGCAGCAAATGATGAAGCAGTGCGTATCCTTACGTTTGCTGCCAATGGGAAAGTTTTCTCAGTAGGAGGCGACTTGGTTGAGATGGAGCGTGCTGTTGCGGCAGACGACGTTCAATCACTTGTTCGAATCGCTGAGTTGGTCAATGACATTTCCTTTGCCATCAAGAAGTTGCCAAAGCCTGTTATCATGCTAACAGACGGTGCTTTGGCAGGTGCAGCAGCTAATATGGCAGTGGCTTGTGATTTTGTCATTGCCTCTGACAAGACCAAGTTCATCCAAGCTTTTGTGGGCGTTGGTTTGGCGCCTGATGCAGGTGGTTTGTACCTCTTAGCAAAAGCTATTGGCGTTAATCGTGCCACTCATCTTGCCATGACAGGAGAAGGGCTAAAAGCTGATAAAGCTCTTGAATACGGCATTGTCTACAAGGTTTGTGAGTCTGAAAAGTTAGAGAAAGCAGCGCAGCAACTCATCAAAAAGTTGAAGCGCAGCTCAGTCAACTCCTTTAAAGCCATCAAAGAAATGGTTTGGCAAAGTTCTTTTACCGACTGGGAGGCTTATGCGAAGCTAGAGCTTGATTTGCAAAAATCCTTAGCCTTTACCGACGACTTTAAAGAGGGTGTGCGTGCCTACACGGAAAAACGTCGTCCTCAGTTTAAGGGAAAATAAAAGAAAGCCATTCTTTGAAAGACTTGCAAAAAAGCGTGACTTTTGTTAAACTTTGATAGTCAAAGTTTTATGTAAAGGAGTGAGGGAACTTGGATTATAGTCAAATCAATGCCTATCTCGTAGATATTTTCAACAAGGTTTTAGTCATCGAGGAAATGAGCTTGAAAACAAGCCAGTTTAGTGACATTTCGCTAAAAGAGATGCACACGATTGAAATTATTGGTAAGGATGATAAAGTGACTCCAAGTGACATCGCTCGTGCGCAGATGATCACACTAGGAACAGTAACAGCAAGTCTGAATAAGCTTGAAGCGAAAGGCTATATTGAGCGCAGGCGTTCACAGTCTGATCGTAGGGTTGTTTATCTGAGTTTGACGAAAAAAGGGCGTTTGGTTGATCGGTTGCATAGCAAATTCCATAAGCGTTTGGTTGATCAAATTGTCGAGGATTTTGACGAAACAGATGTTAAAGCTCTGACCAAGGGGTTGAGCAATTTACATCAATTTTTAGAGGAGCTCGTCTAATGAGATATGCAAAGATTAGTCAAGTGGCGCATTATGTGCCCTCACAGGTCATTACAAATGATGATTTATCACAGATAATGGATACGAGTGATGAGTGGATTTCAAGCCGTACAGGCATTAAAAATCGCCATATCACAAAAGATGAATCAACAGCTGATTTAGCGAGTCAAGTAGCCAAACAATTGCTTGAAAAAGCTTCTTCTGAGGCTAGTAGCATTGATTTTATTATCGTAGCGACAGTGACGCCAGACAGTATGATGCCATCAACCGCAGCCAAGGTTCAAGCAGCTATCGGTGCGACAAATGCTTTTGTCTTTGATTTGACAGCGGCGTGTAGTGGCTTTGTATTTGCCTTATCAACGGCTGAAAAGTTTATCCAGTCTGGGCTTTACCAAAAGGGCTTGGTGATTGGTGCTGAGACTTTTTCTAAGACCATTGACTGGAGCGACCGCAGAACGGCAGTGCTGTTTGGTGATGGCGCTGGTGGGGTTTTGCTTGAAGCGTCCGATAAAGCACACTTTTTAGCAGAGTCTCTGCATTCAGACGGTAGTAGAGGAGATGGGCTCACCTCGGGTGTTGTCGGTCTTAACTCACCATTTTCAGTAGTTGAGGACAATCTTCCTTATGTGACTATGGATGGGCGTGCTATTTTTGACTTTACCATCCGTGATGTGTCAAAAAGCATTGCAGAGCTCATTGAGAGCTCAAACTTTACAGCAGATAGCATTGACTATCTCCTGCTTCATCAGGCTAATATCCGTATCCTAGACAAGATGGATAAGAAAATCGGTGTTGATAGAGAGAAGTTTTTAGCCAATATGATGGAGTATGGCAACACCTGTGCCGCAAGTATTCCGATATTATTATCCGAGTCGGTAGACAATGGCACTATTAGATTAGACGGCAGCCAAACAATTTTACTATCAGGTTTTGGTGGAGGATTGACATGGGGCAGTCTAATTGTTAAAATTTAGGTATATTGTGCATAAGCACAGTTATATAGACTTTAGCTAGTTATTAGCTAATCAATCACATTATTTATTTAAAAGGAGCTATATCATGGCAGTATTTGAAAAAGTACAAGAAATTATCGTTGAAGAACTTGGTAAAGAGACAGATGAAGTGACAATGGAAACAACTTTTGATGATCTTGACGCAGACTCACTTGATGTTTTCCAAGTAATCTCTGAAATCGAAGATGAATTTGACATCCAAATCGAAACTGAAGAAGGTCTTAACACAGTTGGTGACTTGGTTGCTTACGTTGAAGAAAAAACAAAATAAAGACTAGCAACTAACGCAGATGCTTTTTTAGCGCATGGTGGTTGCAACAGCATAAAAACCATGCAGGAGTGGACAGCAAGCACAAAGGCTTGTGTTCGCTCCTTATTAGTAGCTAGATAGTTTGACCTTCAAATTATAAAGGTCACATCTTTATCAAATTCTATTGACAAGCGCTTTAGTAATATAGAGCTAGATAAGCGATTAAAGGTGGAATAGAACGCTTCTAGCGTTTTGTTTCCGCTTTAGTCGCTTAGCCAAGATTTAGAAAGTGTAGATATGAAAAGTCGTATTACAGAATTATTAAACATTAAATATCCTATTTTTCAAGGTGGTATGGCATGGGTTGCTGATGGTGATTTGGCAGCTGCCGTATCAAAAGCAGGTGGTTTAGGTATTATCGGTGGTGGTAATGCTCCTAAAGAAGTTGTCAAGGCTAATATTGATAAGATTAAAGCCGTAACAGACAAACCTTTTGGGGTTAATATCATGTTCCTCTCACCATTTGTCGAAGATATTGTTGATCTTGTCATTGAAGAAGGGGTCAAGGTTGTCACAACTGGTGCTGGTAATCCAGGAAAATATATGGATCGTTTCCACGAAGCAGGTATCACTGTTATCCCAGTGGTTCCAAGTGTTGCTCTTGCTCGTCGTATGGAAAAAATGGGAGCTGACGCTGTTATTGCTGAGGGTATGGAAGCAGGAGGTCACATTGGTAAATTGACCACCATGACACTTGTGCGCCAAGTAGTTGATGCGGTATCTATTCCTGTTATTGCAGCTGGTGGTATTGCTGACGGACGAGGTGCTGCAGCAGGCTTTATGTTGGGAGCTGAAGCTATCCAAGTCGGTACTCGCTTTGTTGTCGCTAAAGAGTCTAATGCTCACCCTAACTTTAAGGCAAAAATCTTAAAAGCAAAAGACATCGATACGGTAGTGTCTGCACAAGTTGTCGGACACCCTGTACGTGCCCTTAAAAATAAATTGGCAACAGCCTATGCTAAGGCTGAAAAAGATTTCTTAGCTGGTAAAATCACCCAAGAAGAAATCGAAGAACTCGGCGCTGGTGCACTCCGTAATGCCGTTGTTGATGGTGATGTCGACTATGGTTCTGTGATGGCAGGTCAAATTGCAGGTTTTGTTAGCAAAGAAGAAACCTGTGAAGAGATTTTAAAAGATCTCTACTATGGCGCCCGTGATGTTATCCTAGAAGAAGCTAAACGCTGGGAAGAAGATTAACACTTCTTTTGAGCTCAACAAAAAACACTCTCTAACTGATCTTAGAGAATGGAGGACAAAATGACGAAAACCGCATTCTTATTTGCAGGTCAAGGTGCCCAAAGTCTTGGAATGGCGCGTGATCTCTACGAGACCTACCCGATTGTACAAGAAACTTTTAATCAAGCAAGTCAGGTTTTAGGCTATGATGTGCGCAAGTTGATTGACGAAGATGAGGAAAAACTCAATCAAACCCGCTACACCCAACCTGCTATTTTAACAACTTCTGTTGCGATTCATCGCTTGCTTCTTGAAAAAGGAATTACCGCAGATATGGTTGCTGGTCTTTCCTTGGGCGAGTACTCAGCTCTAGTAGCTTCTGGAGCACTTGATTTTGAAAGTGCTTTGGCACTTGTCGTAAAGCGTGGTGAATACATGGAGTCAGCTGCTCCGTGTGGTAGTGGTAAGATGGTCGCTGTCCTCAATACACCAGTGGATACGATTGAGGAGGCATGTAAGAAAGCCTCTAGAGAGGGTATCGTCTCTCTAGCCAACTACAATACACCGACACAAATCGTTATCGGTGGAGAGGCTGCAGCAGTTGATGCGGCTGTGGATTACCTCAAAGAAGCAGGCGCTAAGCGCCTTGTCCCACTAAAGGTATCTGGTCCCTTTCACACGGCTTTGTTAAAGCCTGCCAGTGACAAGTTAGCTAAAGAGCTTGAGGCAGTTACTTTTGAGGACTTTAAGTTGCCACTCATCGGCAATACAAAAGCATGTGTCATGGAAAAAAGTGAGATTAAGACTCTACTAGCTCGTCAAGTCATGGAGCCGGTGCGTTTTTATGAGTCGATTGACACGATGGTTTCACTCGGTATGACAGATGTGATTGAGATTGGTCCAGGTAAGGTGTTGGCTGGTTTCTTGAAAAAAATTGATAAGACAATTCCAAGTGTTTCTGTCTACGACAAGGCTAGCTTGGAAGAACTACTTGCGAGATAGGAGGCAATAATTTGGAACTTCATGGAAAAACGGTTTTTGTAACAGGTTCAACACGTGGTATCGGCTTAGCGATCGCTCATAAATTTGCGCAACTAGGTGCCAATGTTGTCCTCAATGGACGTCGTGCGGTGCCTGAGAGCCTACTTGAGACATTTTCACACTACAATGGCGAGGTTTTAGCTGTTAGTGGCGATGTGTCTGACGAGGCTGATAGCAAACGTATGGTAGCTGAAGCAACTAAGATTTTAGGCAACATTGATGTCCTAGTCAATAATGCAGGTATCACAAACGACAAGCTCATGCTCAAAATGACACAAGAAGACTTTGAAAAAGTCTTGAAAGTCAACTTGACAGGTGCCTTTAACATGACACAGGCAGTTCTAAAGCCTATGAGCAAGGCACGTTCTGGTGCTATCATCAACATCTCAAGTGTTGTTGGCTTGGTTGGAAATGTTGGACAAGCCAATTATGCAGCTTCAAAAGCAGGTTTGATTGGTTTTAGCAAGTCAGTAGCACGTGAGGTTGCTGGTCGTGGTGTTCGTGTCAATGTAGTAGCGCCAGGATTTATCGAGTCTGATATGACAGATGCTATTCCTGATAAGCTACAGGATGCCATGCTAGCGCAAATCCCAATGAAGCGTATCGGAAAACCTGAAGAGGTTGCTGAAGTGGTCGCATTTTTAGCAAAACAAGAATATCTAACAGGTCAAGTGCTTGCCATTGATGGTGGCATGACCATGCAATAAGAAGAGGATAGGTTAATGACTGAAAATAGAGTAGTTGTAACAGGTTATGGTGTCACATCACCAATCGGAAATACTCCAGAAGAATTTTGGAACAGTTTAAAAACAGGAAAAATTGGAATTGGTCCGATCACAAAGTTTGACACAACAGACTTTAGTGTTTACAATGCCGGTGAAATCCAAGATTTCCCATTTGATAAATACTTTGTACGCAAAGACAAAAATAGAATGGACATGTACTCTCTTTATGCGATTTATGCAGCGCTAGAAGCTGTAGAAATGGCACAATTAGAGACAGACAATCTTGACCACGACCGTGTCGGTGTTATCGTATCAAGCGGTATTGGTGGTCTACAAGAGCTAGAAGATCAGATTACACGCTTAAATGCCCGTGGTCCAAAGCGTGTACAGCCGATGTTTATCCCTAAAGCCTTGTCTAATATGGCTGCTGGAAATATCGCTATGCGCTTAAATGCTCAAGGGGTATGTAAGTCTATCACAACAGCCTGTGCGTCTGCCAATGACGCTATCGGCGAAGCCTTTCGTGAAATCAAATTTGGGCTTCAAGACGTGGTTATCTGTGGTGGTTCTGAAAGTTCTATAACAAAAATCGGTATCGCAGGTTTCCAAAACCTGACAGCTCTTTCTCAAACAGAAGACCCAGCACGTTCTTCTATCCCATTTGACAAGGACAGAAACGGTTTTGTCATGGGTGAGGGAGCAGGTATCCTTATTTTAGAGAGCCTAGAGCACGCTCAAAAACGTGGCGCTACTATTCTAGCAGAGGTTGTTGGTTATGGAAATACCTGTGACGCTTATCATATGACAACACCAACACCAGACGGCTCAGGTGCTGCAAAAGCCATGAAACTGGCGATGAATGAAGCTGGTATTAACGCTAGTCAAGTTGGCTATGTCAATGCCCACGGAACATCTACACAAGCCAACGAACACAGCGAAAGCCAAGCTATCGTCGCTGTTCTTGGAAAAGATGTGCCAGTATCTTCTACAAAATCCTTTACAGGACACCTTCTAGGGGCTGCAGGTGGTGTTGAAGCTATCGCTACTATCGAAGCTATTCGTCACCAGTATGTACCAATGACAGCTGGTACCAAAGAATTATCAGAAGATATCGAGGCAAATGTCATCTATGGTCAAGGTGTGGACGCTCCAATTGAGTATGCTTTGTCAAACACTTTTGGCTTTGGTGGACACAATGCCGTGACAGCTTTCAAACGTTGGGAGGATTAGTGTGAATATCTCAGAAATCAAAGAATTGATGGCGCAGTTTGACAGCTCTAGCTTACGTGAGTTTTCTTATCGCAATGCTAGTGATGAATTGCACTTCAGCAAAAATACTTTAGCTCCCGCTGAAAAAGCGGTTGAGCCTATCTTAGAAGTTCCGCTAACACCTATTGAAGCACAGCCTGCTAGTGTTAATTCTGCACCAGTAGAGGTGGAAGTAAGCACTGAAGTTGTTGCAGAGGGCGACCTTGTAGAGAGTCCTTTGGTTGGTGTGGCTTACTTAGCACCAGCACCTGACAAACCAAACTTTGTCTCTGTTGGCGATAGCGTTAAAAAAGGACAAACGCTTCTTATCATCGAAGCGATGAAAGTCATGAACGAAGTGCCGGCACCTAAAGACGGTGTGGTCACTGAAGTTCTGGTTGAAAATGAAGAAGTTGTAGAATTTGGTAAAGGATTGGTACGTATTAAATGATTGATATTACAAAAATTCGTGAAGCACTTCCTCATCGTTATCCCATGCTTTTGGTTGATAGAGTCCTAGAAGTATCTGAGGACGAAATCACAGCTATTAAAAATGTGACCATCAACGAACCTTTCTTTAATGGTCATTTTCCAGAATACCCTGTTATGCCAGGTGTTCTCATTATGGAGGCTCTTGCGCAGACAGCAGGTGTCCTGGAATTGTCAAAAGAAGAAAACCAAGGAAAACTCGTCTTTTACGCTGGTATGGACAAGGTTCGCTTCAAAAAACAAGTTGTTCCTGGCGATCAGCTTGTCATGACGGCAAAATTTGTCAAACGCCGTGGCACAATCGCTGTAGTCGAGGCTAAGGCAGAGGTAGACGGACAATTAGCCGCTAGTGGAACTTTGACCTTTGCGCTTGGTAAAAACTAGAGAGTAACTAGAAGGGAAGAATGGGATGTTCAAAAAACTATTGATTGCAAATCGTGGGGAAATTGCGGTGCGGATTATCCGTGCAGCACGTGAACTGGGAATTGCAACGGTTGCGGTTTATTCAGAAGCTGATAAAGAGGCGCTTCATACCATTCTAGCAGATGAAGCTATTTGCATTGGCCCTAGTAAATCAAGCGACTCTTATCTCAATATGAATACTGTGCTTTCTGCAGCCATTGTCACAGGAGCGCAAGCTATTCACCCAGGCTTTGGTTTTTTGAGTGAAAACTCAAAATTTGCCACCATGTGCGAGGAAATGCACATTAAATTCATCGGACCATCTGGACTTGTCATGGACAAGATGGGCGACAAGATCAATGCACGTGCTGAGATGATAAAGGCTAATGTTCCTGTCATTCCAGGCTCAAAAGGCGAGGTCACAACGACTCAAGAAGCGCTTGAAGTGGCAGACGCTATTGGCTATCCAGTCATGCTTAAAGCCTCAGCAGGTGGCGGTGGTAAAGGTATCCGCAAGGTTGAGCGTCAAGAAGACTTGGTGGCAGCTTTTGAGTCTGCCTCACAGGAAGCTCTTGCAGCCTTTGGTAATGGTGCTATGTACATTGAAAAGGTCATCTACCCTGCACGCCACATTGAGGTTCAGATTTTAGGGGATCACTTTGGCAATATCGTCCACCTAGGTGAGCGTGACTGCTCATTGCAGCGTAACAACCAAAAGGTCTTGGAAGAAAGCCCGTCTATTGCGATTGGGGCGACTCTTCGTCAAAAGATTGGTGAGGCTGCTGTTCGAGCTGCCAAAGCTGTTTCCTATGAAAATGCAGGAACGATTGAGTTTCTCCTTGATGAAAAAACAGGTGAGTTCTACTTTATGGAGATGAATACACGTGTCCAAGTAGAGCACCCTGTGACGGAGTTTGTTACAGGCGTTGATATCGTTAAAGAGCAAATTCGTATCGCAGCTGGACAGCCATTGTCTGTGTCACAAGAGGATATTTGCCTAAAAGGGCACGCTATTGAGTGCCGTATCAATGCTGAAAATCCTAAGTTTAACTTTGCACCAAGTCCAGGTAAGATTACTGAACTTTACTTGCCATCTGGTGGTGTTGGTTTGCGTGTGGACTCTGCTGTTTACCAAGGCTACACCATCCCACCTTACTACGACAGTATGATTGCTAAAATCATCGTTCATGGCAGCAACCGTTTTGATGCGCTTATGAAGATGCAACGTGCCCTGTATGAGCTTGAGATTAATGGTGTCATGACAAATAGTGATTTCCAGATGGACTTGATCTCTGATGCTCGCGTTATTGCTGGTGACTACGACACTGCCTTTTTGATGGAAACCTTTTTACCCGAGTACGAACAAACTGAGGACTAGGAGGACTTATGGCACTTTTTAGTAAAAAAGATAAATATATCCGTATCAATCCCAACCGTTCTGTGCGCCGTCAAGAAGAGCTAGAGTTACCAGAAGTTCCTGATGAGCTCTTTGCTAAGTGTCCAGCATGTCGGCACATGATTTACCAAAAGGACCTAGGGCTTGCCAAGATCTGTCCACAGTGTCATTATAATTTTCGCATTAGTGCCAAAGAGCGTCTTTTGCTGACGGTGGATGAGGGCAGTTTTGAAGAGCTGTTCACTGGTATTGCTAGTAAAAATCCACTGCAATTTCCAGGTTATGAGGAAAAACTCGAAAAAGCAAAAGAGACAACTGGTCTTGATGAAGCAGTGCTTACTGGTTTAGCAACTATTTGCGACCAAAAAGTAGCACTTGCTATCATGGATGCGCACTTTATCATGGCAAGTATGGGAACGGTTGTCGGTGAGAAAATCACTCGCCTCTTTGAGCTAGCGACAAAAGAAAAGCTCCCTGTTGTTATTTTTACTGCTTCTGGTGGTGCTAGGATGCAAGAAGGTATCATGAGTCTGATGCAGATGGCAAAGATTTCTGCGGCTGTTAAGCGTCACTCGAACGCTGGGCTCTTTTATCTGACTGTTCTAACAGACCCAACGACTGGTGGGGTGACAGCTAGTTTTGCTATGGAAGGAGATATTATCCTTGCTGAGCCGCAAGCTCTTATTGGTTTTGCGGGGCGTCGTGTTATTGAGACAACGGTGCGTGAGGATTTACCAGACCGTTTCCAAAAGGCGGAGTTCCTCTTGGATCATGGCTTTGTGGATAAGATTGTGGAGCGTACAGACTTACGTCAGACCATCGCTCAGCTATTAGCATTGCACGGAGGTGAGTTATGAGTGATGTATCCCGCATTTTAAAAGAAGCTCGTGACCAAAATCGTCTGACAACTCTAGATTATGCCGAGAAAGTGTTTGACGATTTTATCGAGCTACATGGTGATAGACACTATGGTGATGATGGTGCTGTTGTCGGCGGTATCGCACGCCTAGATGGTCGTCCCGTCACTGTCATTGGTATCCAAAAAGGGAAGAATCTGCAAGACAACCTCAAGCGTAACTTCGGACAGCCTAATCCAGAAGGTTACCGTAAGGCATGCCGCTTGATGAAGCAGGCGGAGAAATTTGCTCGTCCAGTTATTACCTTTATCAATACCGCTGGTGCTTATCCTGGTGTTGGTGCTGAGGAGCGTGGACAGGGTGAGGCGATTGCTCGCAATCTCCTTGAGATGAGTGACCTCAAGGTGCCTATCATTGCCGTTATCATCGGTGAGGGTGGCTCTGGAGGGGCGCTTGCCTTGGCGCTAGCAGATAAGGTATGGATGCTTGAAAATACCATGTATGCTATTTTGAGTCCTGAAGGTTTTGCTTCTATCTTGTGGAAAGATGGCAGCAGAGCACCTGAGGCGGCAGAATTGATGAAGATAACAGCGGGTGAGTTACTGCAGATGGGTGTGATTGACCGTATTATCCCAGAGCACGGCTATTTCTCCAGTGAAATTGTCGATATGCTAAAAGCAGCACTCATTGAAGAGATAGACTCGCTTAGCCAGTTGCCTTTAGAAAAATTGCTAGAAGAGCGTTATCAACGTTTTCGTAAATACTAAAAAGATTGCTCGTCAAAGACTGAGTCGTCTTTTTAGTCGTTCTAAGAGATTGTAAGGAGATTCAAAATGTACCAAGCACTAAACCACTACCTCTCCTATCAAGGGATGAAGTACATCAAGCCTGAAAAAGCAGGTGTGCTAGAGCAGGAAATGTTGACCTTTAAAGTGGCAGGTCAGGAAGCGAGAAAGGCTTTTACCGCTATTTCAAAGGCGCTAGAAGAAAATGTTGCTCCTTTTCAGATGGAGCGTGTCAGCAATTGGGCGAGTCAAGCACAGCTTGGACGTCCGCATTTTTGGTGCTATTTCAAGCGCCCAGAAGACAGAGAGGATGAGGTGGCATTAGCCATTAGACTCTATGGCAAGACGGATGATTTTGGGATTAGCTGCGAGGTGAGTTTCATTGAGCGTAAAAAGTCAGAAACGACCTTAACTAGGCAGGAGCGTGTCTTGGATGTGCCCATTGCTACTCCTCTTTATTATCAAGTGCAAAAAGATGGGGAGAGCTATCCTGTTTCAGGAAGTGAGGACAATCGCCAAATGCTAAAAGAGCAGGTGCGAGATAAGTTGGTTCGAAAAGTGCTGGTCAAGTATGATGTGCCCTTTTCTAAGGAGCAGACGTTAGAGGACTTGACGGACAAGTTAGCAGATGGTTTTCAAAAGGTTCTGCCTTATTATTGGGCGACAAAGGAGACGTAGATGGACACAGCGTTGGTTATGATTGATTTTCAGCAAGCTTTTGACAATGGCACTTGGGGTGAGCGCAACAACCTTTTCGCTGAAGAAAATGCTAAGTGTTTACTGGCATTTTTTAGGGAGCAGGAGTTGCCGATTGTGCATATTCAGTACGTGAGTTCTAGACCAGAGTCGCAGTTTTATGAGGAGAAAGCTGGCTCTGCTTTCAAGGCTGGTTTTGAACCTCTAGCAGGTGAGGTCCTTTTTCAAAAGGCGGTCAACAGTGCTTTTATCGGGACGGCGATAGAAACTTATCTGCGCAAGGAAAAGCTAGAAACGCTGGTGATTTGTGGATTGACCTTGCCACACTGTGTATCAACGACCACTCGTATGGCGGCTAATCTTGGCTTTTCAGCCTATCTCATCAGCGATGCGACAGCTAGCTTTGCCCTTCCTGATATGGCTAATTCCCTTCTCTCAGCGGAGCTTATCCACAGGGTCAATCTCGCTAGTCTCAAGGACGAGTTTGCTACTATCTTGTCAATAGATGAGATGCTAGGGCATTTGAAAAAATCCCAGACTTAGTCTGGGAAGCTAGGAGTTGTAGCCAAACATGAGGATAAAAAGGACGGGGTAAAGAAGTGCACCAAGCCCGATACAGATAAGGATGAAGGTGACGAGTTGCCAAAAGGGTGATAAACGCTTAGCGACAAAACGCATGACAGCGATACCCAAAAAGAGGAAAAAGCCAAAAATGACTAGAGCAAATAACTTGATGACAATAAATAGCATAGAATACTCCTCCTTTTCACTATCAGACTAGCAGATTAGTTAGAAGAAAACAAGTCTATTTTTGAAAGCGTTTTTATGGTATAATGAAAGATAGAGATAAAGTCATTGTGGAGGTTGTGATGTTAGTATTAGAAGATGTTTCAGAAGCAAAAAAATTGTTAGACTTGCAGCACAGTGCCTTTGCTGCACTCTATGAGACCTACCATGACCGGTACAATCCAGCTATAGAAAGCTTGGAGGATTTTCGTTTACGCTTTTCTAGACCTAATTGTCATTACTATAAAATCGTTGAGGAGAAGAGGACTGTCGGTCTCATTCGGACGACTGTGGCTGAAAATGCCGATGAAGGCTGGCTTGGTCTGATTGGACTAGCTCCTAGTGTCAGAAAAAAGGGCTATGCCAGCAAGGCTATGTTAGACTTGGAGAGGCTTTATCCTTCTGTCAAGCGCTGGGTTTTATACACAGTTTTACAAGCAAAAGAGCTGGTCGCTTTTTATGAAAAGTTAGGCTACAAGCCTATCAAGGTCGAACCAGAGCAGGCAGGCATGGATATGGTTTACATGGAAAAGTGGCTATAGTATAAGAAAAAGACGATTTCTTTTGGAATCGTCTTTTAGGGTTTATTAGGGCTTAATCACATCAACACCACCCATGTATGGGCGAAGTACTTCTGGGATAGTGACAGACCCGTCTTCGTTTTGGTAATTTTCAAGGATGGCAGCGACAGTACGTCCAACAGCGAGACCAGAACCGTTTAGGGTGTGGAGTAATTTCACCTTGCCGTCAGCCTCGTCACGATAGCGGATTTGCGCACGGCGAGCTTGGAAGTCCTCGGTGTTAGAGCATGATGAGATTTCACGGTAGGTGTTTTGCGCTGGAATCCACACTTCAAGATCATAAGTCTTAGCAGCTGAGAAGCCCATGTCTCCAGTACACAAGGTAATCACACGGTAAGGAAGCTCTAGTTTTTGAAGGATGTTTTCAGCGTTAGCTACCATTTTTTCCAACTCATCGTAGGACTCTTCTGGCTTAGCGAATTTGACCATTTCAACCTTGTGGAATTGGTGCAAGCGGATAAGCCCACGTGTGTCACGTCCAGCAGAACCTGCTTCTGAGCGGAAAGAAGGGCTCATAGCTGTGAAGTAAATTGGCAAGTCTTGACCGTCAATGATTTCGCCACGGTAGTAGTTAGTGAGTGGCACTTCGGCAGTTGGGATGAGTACATAGTCGCTATCTGCTAACTCGAAAGTATCTTCTTTAAATTTAGGATATTGCCCTGTACCAAACATAGAGTCATGGTTGACCATGTAAGGTGGAATCACTTCGGTATAGCCTTCTTTAGCGTGCTCGTCTAACATAAAGTTGTAAAGTGCACGCTCAAGTCTAGCACCTAAGCCCTTGTAGAAAAGAAAACGTGAACCAGTGACCTTAGCACCACGCTCCCAGTCAAGAATACCAAGGTCTTCACCCAAGTCCCAGTGTGCTTTGACATCAAAATCAAAGCTTCGAGGTGTGCCCCAACGGCGCACTTCAACGTTTTCGTCCTCATCAGCACCGACTGGCACATCTTTTGCTGGGATATTTGGAAGAGTTGTGATGATAGAGTGAACTGCCTCATCAAGCTCTGCCAGTTCTTTGTCAATGCCTTTGATAGTCGCAGACAATTCTTGCATGGCTGCGATTTGTTGGCCAGCGTCCTCTTTGTTACGTTTTGCTTGTGCAATGGCAGCTGAGGCTGTGTTGCGTTTTGCTTTTGCCTCTTCGGATGTCACGAGCAAGTCACGGCGTTTTTGGTCAAGCGCTTTGAGTTCTTCAAGCGTCTCTTTGCTGACACCACGTGTAGCGAGCTGGTCTGAGACTGCTTCAAAGTCTGTTCGGATACGTTTCAAATCTAACATCAGTTTCCTCCAAAAAAGCACCCAAGTAAAGCTGCTGGAGCGCTTTATGCGCGGTTCCATCCAGCTTCACCTGAGTGCACTTGATTTATTGATTACGATAAAGATAGTCACGGTAGATTTCACGCTGACTCTTATCTGCTCACACCACACGCAGACTCTCTAAAAAGGGTGATAGCGTTACTTATCCGTTGTTGTCATTATATCGTATTTTTCAAAAAGTGTAAACCATAAGCTATAAGAAAAGTTTTTCAAGCTCTTTTGCGACACCGTCTTCTTCGTTAGTGTAGTCTGTCTGCTTATCAGCGTATGGCAGAAGTGTTTCGCTAGCATTTTTCATAGCGTAGCCTGTCTTTGCAAAGGCAAGCATTTCAGTATCGTTGTGCTCATCTCCAAAGGCGATAAGCTGGTCTTTGGTCATATTGAGAGCAGACAGGAGATAGTTTAGTGCAAAGGCTTTGTTGACACCTTTTGGTGAAAATTCTAAGATATTGAGCGGACCACCCCATGAGTCGACTTCGACATTGTAGTCAAAGTGCTTGCGCAGCTCTTTAGCCAGCTGATACTTGTCTTTATGTCGTGTCTGCATGAGAAGGGCATTGGGGTCTCTTGTGATTTTATCCACATCCATGCGCATGTTTTCTGTGATTTTATGGACACCAAAAAGAGCGGGATTGATACTGTTTGGGTAGTTAAGGGTAATGTAAAAGTTTTTGCGGTACTCACTAGCGATAAAGTCAGCTTGGATGGTCTCGCTCATCTGGAGTGTGCCAAGGAGATATTTCTTATCCAAGGTGACGTTTTGCTCTTTACTCCATTTTTTCTCTGGCAGATGAGTAAGAGAGCCGTTAAAGCTAATCATGGGCGTGTCTAACTGCAGACGTTTGTAGTGCTCAAGCGCCATGCGATAAGGACGCCCTGTTGCAATGACGACTTTATGCCCTTGCTTGCTAATGCGGTTAATCACATCCACCGTGTAATCTGAAATAGTATTGTCAGAGCGTAGCAAAGTACCGTCTAAATCTAGTGCAATCATTTTTTTAGTCATGTTAAGATTATAGCACAAAAGCTTATCTTTGACTGTAAAAATCCATTTCGGTCCGATTTTTAGACAGTCTTTTTTGGGTCTTAGTCGCTTTTTTTGATATAATAAAAAACACTCACCAAAAGAAGGAGGGACTCATGAAGAAAAAAATCATCCTCATTCACTTGTTTTTTGCTGTGATTTCATTAGGGATTAAGTATTATCAGGCCAGTGGTCCAGATTTGGTTTGGAATATGTTTTTAGCGCTGGTGGCTTTTGATTTTGCAGCCTTGGTTTATTTTGTGAAACAGCCGATTGTCAAGCTTTTTCTCGCACTTTTTTGGTTCTTTTTCTATCCCAATACCTTTTACATGCTAACAGACATCGTGCACATGAACTTTACAAGCACAGTCTTGTGGGAAAAGACTAGCTTGATTTTGTATATGCTCTTTGTCTCCAGTATCCTTTTTGGCGTTTTATCAGGTATTGAGAGTGTCAAGGTCATGTTCAAATCCTTTAAGGTGACCTCTTATCCTTTGCGTCTAGCTTTGATTTGCGCCTTATCTGTGATTTCTAGTTTTGCCATTCATATTGGACGCTACGCAAGGCTCAACAGCTGGGATATTCTCACCCGACCAAAAGTCGTTATTGATGAGTTAGCTAGCGTGTGGTCGACAGGAACGGCTGCTTATTTTGTGCTAGGCTTTACTTTTTTACAAATCTTGACACTTGTCTTTCTAGAAGATGAAACCTTAAATAAAGCTTGAAATAGAAACATTTATTTGATAATATAGAAGTATCGTTCGGTATTTATAAGAGACGATGCTATTATCAAAAGGAGTATCCGTATATTATCATGGATAAGTTTTTTAAATTAACAGAGCATGGTACTGATGTCAAAACAGAAGTGACTGCTGGTTTGACAACTTTCTTTGCAATGAGCTACATTCTCTTTGTCAATCCTGCCATGCTATCTCAAACTGGTATGCCAGCACAAGGTGTCTTTTTAGCGACTATCATTGGAGCAATCGCAGGGACCTTGATGATGGCTTTTTATGCCAACATGCCTTATGCGCAAGCGCCTGGGATGGGGCTTAACGCTTTCTTCACCTACACGGTTTGTGGGTCGCTAGGCTATACTTGGCAAGAAGCGCTTGCTATGGTGTTCTTGTGTGGTGTCATTTCGGTCATCATCACCGTTACCAAGGTGCGCAAGATGATTATTGAGTGCATTCCTGTTTTTATGAAATCAGCTATTTCAGCTGGTATCGGTATCTTTTTAGCCTATGTTGGGATTAAAAATGCTGGTTTCTTGCAGTTTGCTATTGACCCAGGCAAGTACACGGTTCTTGGAAAAGGTGCAGACGCTGCTAAAGCTTCTATCACAGCAAATGCTTCTGCAACACCGTCTCTAGTTGCTTTCACAGAGCCATCTGTAATTGTTGCTATTATTGGTCTTGTGATTACAGCTTTCTTTGTTATCAAGAACATCAAGGGTGGGGTTATCATCTCTATTGCCCTAACAACTGTTGTTGCGATTTTAGCAGGTGTGGTTAATCTCTCAGACATTAACTTCGCCTCAACCAATATTACGGCTGCTTTCAAGGACTTTAAATCTATCTTTGGTGTTGCACTTGGTCATGAGGGGCTAGGGTCGCTCTTTTCAGACGTATCTCGTATCCCAAGTGTCTTGATGGCAATTCTTGCCTTTTCTTTGACAGATATCTTTGATACGATTGGGACACTTATCGGAACAGGGCAAAAGGTTGGTATTGTAGCACAAACAGGGGAAAACAATGAGTCTAAAGGACTTGACCGTGCCCTCTTTTCAGACCTTGTCGGCACAACCGTTGGGGCTATTGCGGGTACGTCAAACGTGACGACTTACGTTGAGTCTGCAGCAGGGATTGGTGCTGGTGGACGTACAGGTTTGACGGCTCTTGTTGTGGCTATTCTCTTTGCTATCTCAAGTTTCTTTAGTCCACTACTTGCTATTGTGCCAAATGCAGCGACAGCTCCTGTTCTTATCATCGTTGGGGTTATGATGTTGTCTAATCTGAAAAACATCGAGTGGGATGATTTGAGCGTTGCGATTCCTGCATTCTTTACCTCTATCTTTATGGGATTTGCTTACAGTATCACACACGGTATTGCTGTTGGATTCCTCTTTTACACCTTGGCAAAAATCTTTAAAGGTGAAGCAAGAGAAGTGCATGGACTTATCTGGGTTCTTGATATTCTCTTTATCCTAAACTTTGTCAGTCTTGCTTTATTATAATGAGGTCAGAAATAGCGCTTACTTAGGTAGGTGCTATTTCTTTTTGACTTTTCTCTCAATTTTAATTTGGAAGTCTCTTTAAATTTTGGTATAATGGTGTCATGTTGTATAGTCATAATGAAACAGAGCTTGAGGCTTACGGTGAGCAGTTCGCTAGAAGCTTACAAGCTGGTGATATTATCGTTTTGACAGGTGATTTGGGAGCTGGAAAGACCACGCTAACAAAAGGCATAGCTAGAGGGCTAGGTGTTAGCCAGATGGTGAAAAGCCCGACTTATACCATTGTTCGTGAGTATGAGGGCAGACTTCCGCTCTATCACTTGGATGTTTACCGTATCGGTGACGATCCAGACTCGATTGACCTTGATACCTTTTTGTATGGAGAGGGTGTCACTGTTATCGAGTGGGGTGAGCTGTTAGATGATGCGCTTTTAGGCGATTATTTAGAAATTATCCTTGAGCGCAAAGACGATGGACGCACGCTTAGATTTAAAGCGCACGGCGAGCGTTCTCAGGCGATTATAGACGATATCCATGAAAGAAGCTAAAGAAGTTATTGTAAAAGTGGCTGAACCGAGTGATGCTGGTGCACTTGTTAAATTGCTAGAGTGCGTGCGACTTGAGTCTGACTTTATCACAGAAGATAGTCAAGAACATCTGACTAAAAGTGAGATGGAAGCATTTATCAGCTCAAGTCAGCTTTACGACAACTGCTTGTGTTTACTGGTGATGTTAGAGGATGAAGCGATAGCAGTGCTCAATGTCGCAGGAAAGCAGGATTATAGTGTCAGCCATATCGGAGATATTTTTCTAGCGGTGAAAAAGTCCTACTGGGGCTGCGGTCTGGGGCAACTTCTTTTAGCAGAAGCGATTGACTGGGCAGAGCACAGCGGTGTGATAAGGCGCTTAGAGTTGACCGTGCAAAAGCGTAATCAAGCGGCGCTTCACATCTACCAAAAGCATGGCTTTTTGCTAGAAGGTATCAAAAAACGAGGGGCAAGAGCCCAGACAGGTGATTTTTTAGACGTCTGTATGATGAGTAAAATGATCGAAGGTAACTAAAGAAACGAAGATGAGTATCGGAAAGAAGATTTTAATAATGCTTGTCACGATTTTTGTGACAACGGTGATTGCTATTGGGGCTTATGCCACCTCTGCTTACTTTTTCTCAGCCAATGAGTTTTCAAAAACCTTTAAAAACTACAAAAATATCAAGTCTGACAATACGACCATTAAGGAAAATAAACCTATTTCCATTCTCCTTATGGGGGTGGATACAGGGACTTATAACCGTACAGACACTTGGTCGGGAAATAGTGATACCATGATTGTTGTCACCATCAATCCTAAAACCAAAAAGACGACTATGACCAGTCTTGAGCGTGATATTTATGTCAATCTGACAGGACCAGAAGACAATGACATGGACGGTGTTGCCGCAAAACTCAACGCTGCCTACGCTTCTGGTGATGCTGAGATGGCACTGATGACGGTCAATAAGCTTCTCAACATGAATATTGACTACTACATGCAGATGAACATGCAGGGACTCGTTGACTTGGTCAATGCCGTTGGTGGTATCACTGTAACCAATAACTTTGATTTCCCAATCTCTATTGCCGAAAATGAGCCCGATTACACGGCGACAGTAGAGCCTGGAACTCATAAAATCAATGGTGATCAAGCACTTGTCTACGCTCGTATGCGCTACGACGACCCAGAGGGTGACTATGGACGTCAGAAACGTCAGCGTGAGGTTATCCAAAAAGTGATGAAGAAGATTTTGTCACTTGATAGTGTAGCTTCTTATCGTAAGATTTTGTCAGCGGTCAGCAAGAACATGCAAACCAATATCGAGATTAACTCTAGCACCATTCCAAGTCTCTTAGGCTATTCGGATGCCCTCTCAAATATCAAGTCTTACCAGCTAAAAGGTGACGGTCAAGAGATCAACGGTGTGTCTTATCAGATTGTAAGTAATGACCACCTGCTCAAGATTCAAAACACTATCAAAAAAGCGCTTGGTAAGAAAACATCTAAGACGCTGACTACAACGGCTATCACTTATGAAGATTACTATGGTCTGTCATCATCAGGTGATAGCACGGATTATAACCAGTCCTATGGTTCTTATTACGGTTATGACACTGGTGGTAGCACCTCGACTTATAATAACTACAGCAGTCAAAACACATACGGTACCTATTCAGATGCAGGAACGGCAAGTAGTGCCTACTCTGGTCAGACCTATGATACCGGCACACAAAACTCTTACTACAATTATGGGCAGTAAAAAAACTCTGAGGATTTCCTCAGAGTTTTTCTTATTATTGAGTGAGTTCTTTGATGTGCTCAAGTCTTATATTGATTTCTGTTAATCTTGGTGCGGTTTCTTGCTGAAAGAGACGCCATTTTTCTTTGCTCTCTTGGCTCAGCTCTTTGATGAGCTCTGTTTGATCTTGGATGATTTGGATGTTCTTTTGGATATTATCCATAGAAGCGGCTGCTGTTGTTATCTCATCTTTACCAAATTGGAGCAGTGCTCGGATACGGTAGCGGTTTTTGTAAGTCAGATAAGTCGCAAGACCAGCCGTTGCGACGAGTCCTAAGGTGATGGCTTGACGTTTTTTCATACAATCATCTCCTTTTGGATGGTTTCAGCAAGCTTAGCTAGTGCTTCAAAGTCAGGCTCATGCTCTGTGTAGGAAATAGCGAGTCCGTCATCGTCACCATAGCGTGGAACAAGATGGATATGAGCGTGAAAGACTGTTTGTCCAGCGATTTCTTCGTTATTAGCGATGATGTTCATGCCAGCAGCGCCAGTTGCTTTTTTGAGGGCACGTGCAATCTTAGGGACACGTGAAAAGACAGTTCTTGCAGCATTTTCGTCCATCTCAAGGACATTTCGCACATGCTGCTTTGGAATGACCAGTGTGTGTCCTTTTGTGGCTTGAGAAATATCTAAAAAGGCTAAAATCTTATCGTCTTCATACACTTTAGAAGAAGGAATGTCTCCAGAGACAATACGACAAAAAATACAATTATCCATAAAAGTACCCTTTCTATCCGTCTTTTTGTTATAATACTTACTATAAGTATAACAAAGTTAGAGAGAAATCGCATGTTAAAACTCGAAAATGTTACTGGCGGATATGTCAATATCCCCGTGTTAAAAAAGGTCTCTTTTGAGGTCGCTGACGGTGAGTTGGTAGGTCTCATTGGGCTAAACGGTGCTGGAAAGTCAACGACGATTAAGGAAATCATCGGTCTTTTGACACCTTATCAAGGCAAGATTAGGATTGATGATGAGACGATTGAGGCAAATCAAGCAAGCTACCGCAAAAAGATTGGCTACATCCCTGAGACGCCTAGTCTCTATGAGGAGTTGACCCTTCGTGAGCATATCGAGACGGTGGCTATGGCTTATGACATTCCTGTTGCGACTGCCCTAGAGCGAAGTGAGAATCTCTTAGAGCTCTTTCGACTCAAGGACAAGCTTGACTGGTTTCCGACGCATTTTTCAAAAGGGATGAAGCAAAAGGTCATGATTATCTGTGCCTTTATCATTCAGCCGAGTTTGCTGATTGTGGATGAGCCCTTTTTAGGGCTTGACCCTCTGGCGATTACAGACTTGATTGCTCTTTTGGAGGAAGAAAAACAAAAGGGCACGTCGATTCTCATGAGTACGCATGTGCTGGATTCGGCAGAGAAGATGTGTGATCGCTTTGTCATTTTGCACCACGGCGAGGTCTTGGCAGATGGGACACTGGCTGATTTGCGCCAGCAATTTCACATGGAAAACGCTAGTCTCAATGACATTTACATGCTACTAACAAAAGAGGTCTAGGATGAGAGAACTATTTGATAAAAGGCGACGCACCTTTACCAATCAGGTGCTGAAGTATTTGCGCTATGTCTTTAACGACCATTTTGTCCTAGCTCTTATGTTCTTGCTTGGGTTTGTTTTGTTGCAATACAGCCAATTGCTAGCGCATTTTCCAAAAGACACCTGGGTCGTGCGGCTAGTTATGATTTTGGTGATAGTCGTTCTTCTAGGTTTTGGAAGCATTGCGACTTATTTGGAGAGTGCTGATCAGCAGTTTTTATTGCCAAAAGAAGAGGCAGTCCTTACGCAAATCAAGCGTGCAAAGACCAGAGCTTACAGCGTATGGGTGAGTGTGCAGACTATTGTTCTTATTATCTTAGCACCGATTTTTCTAAAGCTCGGTTTTGTGCCTTGGAGTTTTGTCCTCATGCTTGTGATTCTGGCTTTTGTCAAGTGGTTTATCATGGACTACAAGGCAAAAAAATGGGTGCAAGCTGGCAAGTTAGACTGGGAGCGTGCTATTTTTGATGAGGAGAGACGCAAGCAATCTATCTTGAAGTTCTTTGCTCTGTTTACAACAGTCAAGGGTATCTCCACTTCGGTTAAGCGCCGTAAATTCTTAGACGGTGTGCTCAAGCCCCTACAAAAGAAAAAACTCTGGTCCAATCTCTATGTGAGAGCGTTCCTACGCAGTGGGGATTATTTTTCACTTTTTGTGCGTCTATTTGCGCTAGCTGTGCTGTCTCTGCTCTTTATCAGCAACCGCTTTTTAGCAGCAGGTCTGGCTCTCGTTTTTAATTATCTCCTGCTCTTTCAGCTCTTAGCACTCTATAGTCATTATGATTACCAATACCTCATCAAACTTTATCCGATTGGAAATCAAGAAAAAAAGCAAGATCTCAAGCAATTTTTACGTGTGCTTGCTTATCTTATGACAGTTGTCGAGCTGATATTTACCTTTAATCTTCAAGCTAGCCTTTTACTTGTGCTTGTGATGGTTGTCTTAGTTGAGGGCTATCTTTCTTACAAGATACGGAAGATGATTGACTAAGTGCTTAAAAACAAGTAAAATGGTGATAGAAATCAAGTCATCTAGAAAGGAGAAGCCTGTGGCTAATTCAGAACAAGAGCTTACCCTCACGCCTTTACGTGGCAAGAGCGGCAAGGCTTATATCGGACAATATCCTAATGGAGAGCGTATCTTTGTCAAGTTAAATACCACTCCGATCTTACCTGCCCTTGCAAAAGAACAAATCGCCCCGCAACTTTTGTGGGCAAGACGTACCGCAAATGGTGATATGATGAGTGCGCAGGAGTGGTTGGACGGACGGATTTTGACACGTGAGGATATGACCAGTAAACAGGTCATGCAAATCCTAGTGCGCCTGCACAAGTCAAGACCCTTAGTCAACCAACTCTTACAGTTGGACTATAAAATTGAAAATCCCTATGATTTACTAGTGTCTTGGGAGAAAAATGCTGCTTTGCAAATCCGTGAAAATACTTATCTGCAAAGCGTTGTCAAGGACCTTCGCCGTAGTCTCCCTGAGTTCAATTCAGATATTGCAACCATTGTCCACGGTGACATTAAAAACAGCAACTGGATTATCACAACGAGTGGGCTGATTTATCTGGTAGATTGGGATTCTGTACGCTTGACTGATCGGATGTATGACGTGGCATATCTCCTTAGTCACTACATCCCTAGAAATCGTTGGCACGAGTGGCTAAAAGGCTATGGCTACAAGGATAATGAGAAGGTGCGCCGTAAAATCAATTGGTTTGGGCAATTCTCTTATCTCAATCAGATTACCACATGTTTTGACCAACGTGATATGGAGTATGTCAACCAAGAAATCTATGGTTTACGTAAATTTAGAGAAATGATGACAAAAGAAGATGCGAGTTAGACGACGTAAAGGTGCCGAGGAACACCTAGCAAACTATCCTCAGTTTGTAGTTTCAAAACCAGAAGACGCCAAAGGACATTGGCAGGAGCTTTTTGGCAATAACAACCCCATCCACATCGAGGTTGGCTCAGGAAAGGGTGCCTTTATCACTGGAATGGCAAAAAAACACCCTGACATCAACTATATTGGCATTGACCTGCAGCCGTCCGTGCTCAGTTATGCGCTTGATAAAGTGATTGCAAGTGATTGCCCAAATGTCAAGTTGCTCTTAGTAGACGGCTCTAGCTTGACCGATTATTTTGAAAATGGCGAAGTGGATCTGATGTATCTGAACTTTAGCGACCCTTGGCCTAAAAAACGTCATGAAAAACGTCGCTTGACCTACAAGACTTTTCTGGACACTTATCAGCAGATTTTGCCTGAAAAGGGTGAGATTCACTTTAAGACGGACAATCGTGGTCTGTTTGAGTACAGTCTTGCTAGTATGTCCCAGTACGGCATGACCATCAAGCAGGTTTGGCTAGATTTGCATGCTAGTGACTTTGAGGGAAATGTCATGACAGAGTACGAAGAGAAATTTTCAAACAAAGGTCAGGTGATCTACAGGGTTGAAGTTTCTTTCAATTCATGATACAATAAATGGAGTTTATGTCTATCATAGACTTCTTATGTGGAGAGGTCGCATAGAGGCCGAGTGCGCACGCTTGGAAAGCGTGTAGTCCTTAACGGGGCTCGGGGGTTCGAATCCCCTCCTCTCCTTTGAGTTTAGGACTTGTCTTATAGTCAAGTCTGTGGTATAATGATTGTAAAGTAGTACTAGAATAGGAGGGGCGGAGTTGATGACTTCGCCTCTTATCTTGTACGAAAAGTGCCAAAGCACAAGTTGAATAAATAGCTTAGAAAGCTCTGTCTTTCTAAGGCTAGAGAGTAAGGAGGGGATGAGTATCGCAGCAGCAGATATTATTGCCATTGTCACAGAGACTGTGAGTCCTGTGATCAAGGCACCATTTGAGTTGGTAGATGTCGAGTATGGAAAGCTTGGCGGTGATTATGTGTTAAGTATTTTGGTGGATAAGCCAGAGGGGATCACTGTTGAGGATACAGCAGATTTGACTGAGGTCATCAGCCCACTACTTGATACCATAAAGCCAGACCCATTTCCAGAGCAGTACATGCTAGAGATTTCAAGTCCTGGTTTAGAGCGTCCGTTAAAGACCAAAGAAAGCCTAGAAAATGCTGTTGGCTCTTATGTCAATATTAGCCTTTATCAAGCTATTGACAAGGTCAAGGTGTTTGAGGGAGACTTGATTGCTTTTGATGGAGATGAGCTGACGCTAAACTATAAGGACAAGACACGTACAAAAACCGTTACGATTCCCTATCAGACGGTAGCCAAAGCCCGCTTAGCTGTTAAACTTTAAGAAAGGAAATTTCTTGTTAAGCAAGAAGAAGACATTATGAGCAAAGAAATGCTAGAAGCCTTCCGCGTTTTGGAAGAAGAAAAACACATCAATAAAGCTGACATCATCGATGCTGTGACTGAGTCCCTAAAAGCGGCTTATAAGCGTCGTTATGGACAGTCTGAGAGCTGTGCCATTGAGTTTGATGAAAAAGCAGGTGACTTTAAAGTCTTTACCGTTCGTGAGGTTGTAGACGAAGTTTTTGATAGTCGCTTGGAAATTAGCTTAAAAGATGCTCTTAAGATTAGCTCAGCTTATGAGTTGGGAGACAAGATTCGCTTTGAAGAGTCTGTCAATGAATTTGGGCGTGTCGCAGCACAATCCGCTAAGCAGACCATCATGGAAAAAATGCGCCGTCAAATGCGTGAAATCACTTACAATGAATACAAAGAGCATGAAGGTGAAATCATGACAGGAACGGTTGAGCGTTTTGACCAACGCTTTATCTATGTCAATCTTGGCTCACTTGAGGCACAATTGTCTCACCAAGACCAGATTGCTGGTGAGCGCTTCAAATCGCATGACATGATTGATGTTTATGTCTACAAGGTTGAAAACAATCCTAAGGGGGTCAACGTTTTTGTAAGCCGTAGCCACCCAGAGTTCATCAAGCGCATTATGGAGCGTGAAATTCCTGAAGTGTTTGATGGCACGGTTGAGATTATGAGTGTGGCTCGTGAGGCTGGAGACCGTACAAAGGTTGCTGTTCGTAGTCACAATCCAAATGTTGACGCTATCGGGACAATCGTTGGTCGTGGTGGCAGCAACATCAAAAAAGTGGTCAGCAACTTCCATCCAAAACGTATTGATCCAAAGACAGGCGTCGAAATTCCTGTTGAGGAAAATATCGATGTCATCCAGTGGGTAGAAGATCCAGCTGAATTTATCTACAATGCCATTGCACCTGCTGAGGTGGATATGGTCTTATTTGATGATGAGGATAGCAAGCGAGCTACCGTTGTCGTTCCAGACAACAAACTCTCTCTTGCTATTGGACGCCGTGGGCAAAATGTCCGCTTGGCAGCACATCTGACAGGCTATCGTATCGACATCAAGTCAGCTAGTGAATACGAGAAGATTGAAGCTGAAAAAGCTAAAGTCATCGAAGAAGCAGCGCTTGAAGCTAGCGATAGCTTAGCAGAAGATTTGGCTGAAAATATCGCAGAATTGGCAGAAGATTTGACCAGTCAAGAAGCTCAAGAAACAAGTGATGAGCAAGAGACTGCAGCAGAATAAAACAGAAATAGAGGTGTTTCATGGCTAAAACAAGAAAAATACCTTTACGCAAATCAGTTGTGTCAGGGGAGGTCATTAACAAACGTGACCTTCTGCGTATCGTCAAAAACAAAGACGGTGAGATTTTCATTGATCCAACTGGCAAACAAAATGGTCGTGGAGCTTATATCAAGTTAGATAATAGCGAGGCTGCTTTGGCTAAGAAAAACAAGGTCTTTAATCGCAGTTTTTCCATGGATGTACCAGATAGTTTTTATGATGAATTGATTGCTTATGTCGATCATAAAGTCAAAAGAAGAGAGCTCGGTCTTGACTAGTGTAGAAAAATTGTGCAATCTGATTGGTCTAGCGCAGCGTGCAGGCTGTCTTGTCTCTGGTGAAGAGCAGGTGATTAAAGCCATCCAAACGCAAAAAGCGCAGCTTGTCTTTTTAGCGAGTGACGCTAAGAGCAACCTGACCAAGAAGATAACAGATAAAGGTAAATATTATCAAATAGAAGTCTCCACAGTGTTAACAACATTGCAATTAAGCGCTTCTGTTGGCAAGGCTCGCAAGGTTCTTGCCATTACAGACGCTGGATTTTCAAAGAAAATGAGGACTCTTATGAACGAATAGAATAGGAGGACATAATTTGTCAAAGAAGAGATTATACGAAATCGCAAAAGAAGTCGGCAAGCCTAGTAAGGAAATTGTCGCTTATGCTCAATCACTGGGGTTAGAGGTGAAAAGCCACTCTTCTAGTGTCGAAGAGAGCGATGCTAAACGTATTGTAGCGAATTTTTCAGCTCCTAAAAAAGTTGAAAAAGCTCCACAAAAGACAAATGACAAGAACGCCGTAGCAAAACTAGCTGCTGAGCGTAAGGAAGCGCCTAAGGCGCAAAAAGCACAGCCAGCGCCAGCTACGCAAGCAAAACCGCAAAGCCGTAACTTTAAGGCTGAGCGTGAAGCAAAGGCACGTGAGCAAGAGCAACGTCGCCAAAATAACCGCAGAAACGACCGCAGGGCTGATAGAGGTGAGCGTCGTGATAATCGCAACCAAAAATCATCTCAAAACCGCAACAATCGTCCGCAAAATGGACAAAGTCGCTTTGCAAACAACCGTCAAGCGGATAATCGTGCCAATAAACAAGCTGGTGGTCGCATTGACTTTAAGGCAAGAGCTGCAGCGCTCAAGGCAGAGCAAAATGCAGAGTATTCTCGTATGAGCGAGGAGCGTTTCCACAAGGAACAAGAAGCCAAAGCCAACCGCCAAAAAGAAGAAGCTCTGGCTAAAAAAGCTAAGAGCGAAGCTAAAGTTCAAGAAGAAGCTAAAAAAGCCAAACAAGCCCCAGCGGCTAAAGTGGCTGTCGCTCAAGAGCCAGTCAAAGAAGTGGTTGATACAAGACGTAAAAAACAAAACCGTCCCGATAAAAGTCGTGATTACAATCGTGACAATGAGGACGGACCAAAACAAACAAAAAATAAGAGAAGTTGGAATAGTCAGAACCAAGTGAGAAATCAACGAAATAGTAACTGGAATCCTAAGAAAAACAAAAAAGGCAAGAACAATCGTAATAGCGCTCCAAAACCAGTCACAGAGCGTAAGTTCCATGAATTGCCAAAAGAATTTGAGTATACAGAAGGCATGACTGTTGCCGAAATCGCAAAACGTATCAAACGTGAACCCGCTGAGATTGTTAAAAAACTCTTTATGATGGGTGTGATGGCAACACAAAACCAATCACTAGATGGTGATACCATTGAGCTTTTGATGGTGGATTATGGTATCGAGGCGCATGCTAAGGTAGAGGTGGATGAAGCCGATATCGAGCGCTTCTTTGTTGATGACGATTACCTCAACAAAGATAAACTGGAAGAGCGTCCACCGGTTGTTACCATCATGGGTCACGTCGACCATGGTAAGACAACCCTTCTAGATACGCTGCGTAATTCACGTGTGGCGACAGGTGAAGCTGGTGGTATCACTCAGCATATCGGAGCTTATCAGATCGAAGCAGATGGCAAGAAGATTACCTTCCTTGACACACCAGGGCATGCTGCCTTTACAAGTATGCGTGCACGTGGAGCTTCTGTCACTGATATTACCATCTTGATTGTTGCAGCAGATGACGGTGTTATGCCGCAAACCATCGAAGCCATCAACCACTCAAAAGCAGCTGGTGTCCCAATCATCGTTGCTATCAATAAAATTGATAAACCAGGAGCTAATCCTGAGCGTGTTATCGGTGAATTGGCAGAGCACGGTGTCATCTCAACTGCTTGGGGTGGTGATAGCGAGTTTGTCGAAATCTCTGCTAAGTTTGGACAAAACATCGATGAGCTTTTAGAGACTGTTCTTTTGGTTGCTGAGATGGAAGAGCTAAAAGCAGACCCTACGGTTCGTGCTATCGGTACTGTTATCGAAGCACGCCTTGACAAAGGAAAAGGGGCTGTTGCGACCCTTCTTGTGCAACAAGGTACCTTGCATGTTCAAGACCCAATCGTTGTCGGCAATACCTTTGGTCGTGTCCGTGCTATGGTCAATGACCTTGGACGTCGTGTTAAGGTCGCTGGACCATCAACACCAGTCTCTATCACAGGGCTCAATGAAGCGCCTATGGCAGGAGATCACTTTGCGGTTTATGCAGATGAAAAAGCTGCTCGTGCTGCCGGTGAAGAACGTGCTAAACGTGCACTCCTCAAACAACGTCAAATGACACACCGTGTCAGCCTTGAAAACCTCTTTGATACCCTCAAAGCCGGTGAAGTCAAGTCTGTTAACGTCATCATCAAAGCAGATGTACAAGGTTCTGTCGAAGCCTTGGCTGCGTCTCTTCTTAAGATTGATGTTGAAGGTGTCAAGGTCAATGTCGTTCACTCTGCCGTTGGTGCCATCAACGAGTCAGACGTGACACTTGCGGAAGCTTCTAACGCTGTCATCATCGGATTTAACGTCCGTCCGACACCACAAGCTCGCCAGCAAGCAGATAGCGACGATGTTGAGATTCGCTTGCACTCTATCATCTACAAGGTCATCGAAGAAGTCGAAGACGCTATGAAGGGTATGCTTGACCCTGAATTTGAAGAAAAAATCATCGGTGAAGCGATTGTCCGTGAAACCTTCAAGGTCTCTAAAGTGGGTACTATCGGTGGCTTCATGGTGACAAGTGGTAAGGTCACTAGAGATTCTAGCGTTCGTGTCATCCGTGACGGTGTCGTTATCTACGATGGTAAACTGGCTAGTCTGAAACACTTCAAAGACGACGTTAAAGAAATCGGAAATGCCCAAGAGGGTGGTCTTATGATTGAAGGCTATAACGACATCAAGGTTGATGACGTGATCGAAGCTTACATCATGGAAGAAATCGATCGTCGCTAAACTTATCAACAGTTTTTAGAAGATAGAGAGGACTATTATGGCAAATTCATTTCGTGTTGATCGTGTCGGTATGGAAATTAAGCGTGAAGTGAACGAGATTTTGCAGAAAAAAGTCCGTGATCCACGTGTGCAAAATGTCACGATAACAGATGTTCAAATGCTGGGGGATTTGTCCATGGCTAAGGTGTTCTACACCGTCATGAGCGACCTAGCATCTGACAATGAAAAAGCCCAAATCGGACTTGAAAAAGCAACAGGTACTATCAAACGTGAGCTTGGAAAGAACTTATCCATGTATAAGATTCCAGACTTGACCTTTATCAAGGACGAGTCTATCGCTTACGGCAATAAGATTGACCAGATGTTGCGTGATTTGGACGCTAAAAAATAAAGTAAAAACCAGTTTGGCTTGTCAAACTGGTTTTTTGATGACCTTTCAGGACGAAAATGCGACCATTTAGGAAATCTGATTAACATGTAACTGTTTTTATGATATACTTAAACTAACAAAAAGGTACAATTATTTGATTTTTAAAAAGGAAAAGAGGTGTTTCTTATGCGTAACACATTAAGATTTATGGGAATTGTCATTCTTTCTGCTCTGCTCATGTTTGCTCTTGGGAGCTTCTATCACTTTTCTGTGACGAAAAATCTGCTTCTTATAGCATGGAGTCTGATGTTCTACCTAACAGCCTTTTTAGCAGTCTATAGGCACTCAAAAGAAGTGTTATCAGCAAAGGAATACGCTAGTCAGTTTTGGCTCTTTGCCAAGTACACCAGCCTAGTGCCTATCGTGATTGTCCTTATCCTTGTGTATGACCTTTTGACAGGAGGGGTGTCAGCTCTTATCGTTTATTTTTACGGTAACATCGTTATTACTTACTATGCCATTGGTGCGATTTTGTCACTAGGTAGACTCGTGTCCGTTGAAAATTCAATCAACCATAAGCTCAAAATGCTATTTATGAAAAAGGGTCATTCTTAATGGTCTAGAGAGGAGATTACTATGAAACGTATCAGAAATCTTATCATGCCCTTACTTGTCTCTATTGGTTTTGTCATCACTGCTATACATAATTACTACTCAAAACCTTTGAATCCGTTCTTATTTGTTTGTAATACCATTGGTTTTGTAGGCTTTTCAATACTTATAGTAATGTGTATCAAACAGCTGACCGCCAACAAAAGAAAGAGTTGAGGTGTATCATGAAAACGAAAAAGGAAAGAGAACTTCTCTTAACCGAGAGCTATAATGTGATACTGGATGAGAGGACGAGCGAGAAAGAGCGCAAGCTCCTGCAGGCGTTTAACCATAGTGTCGAGTCTGGGAAAGACTTTGAAGTCGCTTGTCGTGAGCTGAAGTCTGCTCTTGAGAGATTGGCTCTTCAACAGCTAGCTCAAAAAGAAAAGCTGAGCGTTGGAGTCAGTCAGCTCTATCACAAGCTGTCGTCCTCTTCTTTGAGAGAAAATCTCGAAAAAGGCTTTGCCATGAGCACCATGTCTATACGTGATTGGTACTAGAAAGGAATATTTTGTGGATTTAGAACGTTTATTTACCAGTGATGAGGAGTTGAGGGCGACTTTGGTCATTATTCGGGGCAATTCAGGCTCTGGCAAGTCCAGCCTGGCGCAGAAATTGTAAGATCATTATGGACGTGGATGCCTCTTGATTGCACAGGACAATTTCAGAAGAAGTATGCTCAAGGAAAAGGTCAGCCCAGGAAATCTCTCTATCTCGCTAACGGAAACAATCGCACGCTTTGGCTACGAGAATCATTTGTTGGTCTTGGTTGAGGGATTTTACGAGACAGATATCTACGGTACCATGCTGGCTGACTTGCGAGATTTGTTTGCTCCAAAGGTTCTAGCCTATTATTACGATTTACCCTTTGAGGAGACGGCTAGACGCCATGCAACACGGGCTAAGAAGGACGAATTTACTGTAGATGATATGCGTCGCTGGTGGAAGGAAAAAGACCTCCTAGGCTGGTCCACAGAAGAGCTGATTAGGCAAGGTGAGAGCTTAGAGGCTAGCTTTGAGCGGATTCGTACGGCTATCGATCAGTTTAGAAATGCTTAAACTAAAAAAGTTAGATGATAGGACGAGTGCGAAAGAGCGCAAGCTCCTGCAGGTATTTAACCATAGTGTCGAGTCTGGGAAAGACTTTGAAGTCGCTTGTCGTGAGCTCAAGTCAGCTCTTGAGAGATTAGCTCTTCGACAGCTGGTGCAAAAAGAAAAGCTGAGCGTGGGAGTCAGTCAGCTCTATCACAAGCTGTCGTCTTCTTCCTTGAGAGAAAATCTCGAAAAAGGCTTTGCCATGAGTGCCATGTACATCCGTGATTGGTATTAGAAGGGAATATTTTATGGATTTAGAGCGTTTATTTACTAGTGATGAGGAGTTGATGGCGATTTTGTCCATCATTGCGGACTTGGGACTAAAGGATGCTTGGCTGGCTGCTGGGACGCTTCGCAACTATGTCTGGAACTCCCTCTCAGGTAAAAATGGGTTAGAGGAGATGTCTGATCTTGACGTGGTCTTTTTTGACCCAGAGCTGTCCTACGAGGCGTCTTGTCAGATAGAGCGTGACCTGCAGAAGCGTTTTCCAAACTATCAGTGGGAGCTGAAAAATCAAGTCTACATGCACATTCACAGTCCAAACACACTTCCTTACACCAGCGCTTGCGACGCTGTTTCTAAGTACCCTGAGCGTTGCACTGCCATTGCTGCAAGGCTCAAAGAGGATAAACTGGAGCTGTTTCTTCCCTATGGAGATGAGGATATTATGAACTTTATCGTTCGTCCCACGCCACACTTTACAGAAAATAGCGCTCGGATGGAGACTTACCGCAAGCGACAGCAGAAAAAAGACTGGCGAAATAAATGGAAAAACCTGCAGATTATGGACATATAGATAGCTTCTTGTCAAAAGAAGTTATTTTTTTAGATTTTATTGTTGACAAATGTAGACGAATGATTTATAATGAATCTACAAACGTAAACGAAAGGAGTCAGTGATGACCATATCAAATGCCGAATGGGACATTATGCGAGTGGTTTGGGCACAAGAGCGTGTCACAAGCTCTGCTATTCTCACTATTTTAAACCAAAAGTTGCAATGGACGTCCTCTACCATCAAGACGCTGCTCAAGCGCCTAGTGGATAAGGGTTATCTAGCGACAGAGAAAGTCGGCAAGGGCTTTGTCTATTCAGCTTTGATTTCTGAGCAGGAAGCCATTTATCATCAGGTCGATGAGCTTTTTGATAAGTTTTGTCCGACCAAGCACTTGGATATTATCCGTCATGTCATCACACGAACTGATATGACGCTAGATGATATAGAGCAGTTGCGAGAGCTACTTGAAGCCAAAAAAGCAACTGCAGTTGATGAGGTGACTTGTACCTGCATTCCTGGGCAATGCACCTGTAAAGAACACTTAGAACTGGAGGCATCACATGGCTGAAAAAGAAGATGTATTTTTGATTGAAGGGATGACCTGTGCGTCTTGTGCACTAACGATAGAAAAAGCGGTCAACAAACTGGACAATGTGGACAATGCTGTTGTCAATCTCACTACAGAAAAGATGACTGTTGACTATCAAGGTGGCGAAGCAACCGAAGAAGCCATCAAAAAGGCAGTTGCAGACGCAGGTTACTCTGCTAGTATCTTTGACCCTGAGACGAGCAGCTCGCAGGCTGAGCGCCAAGACAAGGCAACCAGAAACATGTGGCACCAGTTTCTCTGGTCTGCTGTCTTTGCAGTTCCGCTTCTCTACATCTCTATGGGGAGCATGATGGGGCTTTGGGTGCCGGACTTCCTATCTCCACACCACGCTCCGATGACCTTTGCGGTGGTGCAGTTGATTTTGACACTTCCTGTTATGTACTTTGGTCGTCGTTTCTATGTCAATGGGCTTCGCTCCCTCTTTAAGGGACATCCTAACATGGACTCGTTGGTAGCGATTGCGACCTTGGCAGCTTTTATCTACAGCCTTTATGGCATGTATCATATCGGACTTGGTCACGCCCACCACGCTCACGACCTCTACTTTGAGTCTGTAGCGGTTATCCTAACCCTCATCACTCTTGGGAAATATTTTGAAACCTTATCGAAAGGACGCACCTCTGACGCTATTAAAAAACTCTCAACCTTGTCTGCTAAGGAAGCAACGGTTATCCGTGACGGTGTGGAAGCGTCTATCCCGATTGACCAAGTGGTTGTTGGTGACATCATCCTTGTCAAACCTGGTGAAAAAATCTCTGTTGACGGTGTTGTTATCTCTGGGCATTCTGCTATTGATGAGTCTATGCTGACAGGTGAGTCTATCCCTGTTGAAAAGACTGTGGACAGCCAAGTCTACGGCGCTTCTATCAATGGACAAGGTTCTCTGAAAATCCGTGCTGAAAAAGTCGGAGACGAAACCCTTCTCTCTCAAATTATCAAATTGGTTGAGGATGCGCAACAAACTAAGGCGCCAATCGCCAAGATTGCGGATCGTGTGTCTGGTGTCTTTGTACCGATTGTGATTGGGATTGCTCTTGTGACAGGTATCTTCTGGTACTTTGCTATGGGTGAGAGCTTTGTCTTTGCCCTCAAGACTGCCATCGCTGTTCTTGTCATTGCCTGCCCATGTGCGCTAGGTCTTGCTACTCCGACAGCCATCATGGTTGGTACTGGACGTGCCGCTGAAAATGGTATCCTCTTTAAACATGGCGACACGCTTGAAAATGCTCACCATGTGGACACTATTGTCTTTGACAAGACAGGTACCATCACTCAAGGAAAACCAGAAGTGGTCAACCTCACTACCTTTGGTGTGGATGCAGATGACTTGCTAGCTCAAGTGGCTTCTATCGAGAAACTCTCAGAACATCCACTCAGCCAAGCGATTGTGGAAAAAGCTTCTGAAAAAGGACTTGCTCTCCACACTGTGGATAACTTCATGTCTCTGACAGGTCTTGGCTTGCAAGCGGATATTGCAGGACGCACCCTCTATGTCGGCAATGACAAACTCATGGCAGACAAAGCGATTGACATCGTACCAGCTACAGAAGCTGTACACACAGCAGCTGAGCTTGGTCAAACCCCTATCTATGTGGGACAAGACAGCAAGGTTCTTGCTGTGATTGCCCTAGCTGACCAAGTCAAGGCAGACAGTAAAGAAACTGTGGATAAACTCCATAGCCTAGGACTCAATGTTGTTATGTTAACAGGTGATAACAGCAAGACCGCAAAAGCCATTGCCAAACAAGTCGGTATCGACCAAGTCATCAGTGACGTGCTTCCTGACCAAAAAGCGCAAGCTATTCTTGACCTAAAAGAAAAAGGACGCAATGTCGCTATGGTCGGGGACGGTATCAATGACGCACCTGCCCTTGCAAGCAGTGACGTAGGTATTGCCATGGGGTCTGGGACTGATATTGCTATCGAGTCTGCGGATATTATCCTCATGAAGCCTGAACTCCCTGATGTGGTAAAAAGTTTGACAATTAGTCGTTTGACGATTAAAATTATTAAAGAGAATCTCTTTTGGGCATTTATCTATAACGTCCTTGCTATCCCAGTAGCTATGGGTGTGCTTCACTTGTTTGGTGGACCGCTCCTCAATCCAATGCTAGCAGGACTTGCTATGGGCTTTAGCTCTGTATCAGTTATCCTAAATGCTCTACGTCTAAAGGTCATGAAATTATCATAAAGGAGTATTTATGGAGACAACAACGAAGTCACAGAAAAGTTCTAGCCGACCGATATTTATCGCCTTTATCTCAAATTTAGGCTTTGCCATTGTCGAGCTGCTCTTTGGTACCCTCTTTAACTCCAGTGCCATTGTAGCGGACTCGGTGCATGATTTGGGAGATGCGCTAGCCATTGGTCTATCTTACTACTTTGAGCGCTTCTCAAGGCGGGAGAGCGATGGTAACTATACGCTTGGTTACCTGCGCTTTAGCCTTCTAGGCGCCATGCTAACCTCGGTTATCCTCATTGTAGGTTCGCTCTTTGTCTTGATTGAAAATGTCGGCAAGCTCTTTAACCCGCAGCCAGTCAACTATGATGGCATGCTGGTTTTAGGAATTCTAGCCGTTGTGGTCAATGTGCTTGCTAGTCGTGTTTTAGACGGTGAGCACTCAGAGCAGGAGTCGATTTTGAGCCTGCATTTCTTGGAGGATACGCTGGGTTGGTTGGCTGTGATTGTTGTTTCTATCATCTTACGCTTTACCGATTGGTACTTCCTCGATCCTTTATTGTCCCTTGTTATCGCAGTCTTTATCCTCTATAAAGCACTGCCAAAATTTATCTCAAATCTTCAAATCTTTTTAGAAAAACGCCCAGCGAGCTTGGCTATTGAACCGCTAAAGAGAGAAATGATGACCATTGACGGTCTAAAGGCTATCAATCAGCTCAATGTCTGGTCAATTGATGGCAGACATCACATCGCCATGGTGCATATCGAGTGCCAAAAGGGCGCTGATATGGACTTGGTGCGAGACCAGATTCATCATATCTTTCAAGCGCAAAATATCATCGAGTCAGCTGTTGAGTGTGATCGGAGTTCTTTTGAACACCATCACCATTGTTCGCCTATGTATTTTGAATAACCGTATATCATAGAAAGAAGGTATTCTTATGGAAAAAACATATCAAGTATCAGGTATGAAATGTGAAGGGTGTGCAAACACCGTAACCGAAAAATTAAGTGCTGTTCGTGGCGTTGAAAAAGTAGACGTCAACCTTGAAAAAGGGCAAGTCACAGTGACAGGTAAACCCTTCAAACTTTCCCTAAAACGTGCCCTAAAAGATACCAAGTACGAGCTTGGTGATGAAGTCTAAACTAAAAAAGCGACCTAGTCGCTTTTTTAGTTTACAGTGTAATTCCTGCAGCTTCTCGAGCTCGTCTGCGTTGTAGCATGCCAACACGAGTCATGATATAGCCAAAGACAGCATAGGCAATGCTGAGAAAGACAAGGTCGTGACGTAAGGCGTAAAAGAGGAAACTATAGATAAGTAACCATGAAGCATACTCAGCGAGGTTACGTCTGCGTATCCGATAGGTCTCACGATTGTAGATAGATGTTGAGAGTAGCCCGATATAGTAGATATAAAGAGAGACTAAAAAGAGGATAAAGCCAGCCTCAGCATGGTGTGGATTGGCAAAAAACTCAATAGCTACTGTCATGATGTTGACCCCAATGACCAAGATAACATGAGCGGCAATCAATCCATGCGCCTGAATCATTTGGTGGTGCTCAATGTTGAGATAGGTCTGTGAGATATAGGCGATAAACATCATAGACATGCCGACAAAGAAAGCAAAGCCAGCTATAGGATAATCGACTAGCGGATAGGTTTGGATGATACCAAGCACCGTCTCACCAAAGCTGATAATGGTAATCAACTGACAACGCTCCACAAGGTGTGGAAAATTCATCAAGGTCTCATCAAAACGCTTGTAAAAGAAAAAGGGAAAAATAACGGGCAAGAGCCAAGCCACATAGAAATAGCGATGAATGGTAGCAATCCAGCCAGAGTGAGCCAGAGGTGCCATCAAAAGCCAGAGTCCTGTCAAAAGGGCAAAGCCTACCATTGAGCCCGTTAAAGTCCACATGCTGACCTTGATGTCTTGTGTGAAGCCGTGCTGGCGCCCTCGCATGTAGTACTAGTAAACGATGAGTGCATAAGCCAGTATCAAGAGCCCATTGTAGACGAGGACATCAACTGTCGTGTAGTTGAGCTTGCCGATATTAAGCGCAAAGTTCCCTACGATAAACATAGAAGGGATATTTGTAAAAATATCAAGCCGGTCACGCTCGCCGTATTTATTGAGGTAAAAATTTTGTTGCATCCATATGGATAGCACTAGGATACTTGAGATGATGAAGTTGAGAATGACTCCAAAAGCTAGATGATCTTGGTGGAGCAGCGTCGTTAGGCGACTGGTCGCATAGACAAAGACCAAATCATAAAACAATTCATAGTTTGAAACACGCTTAGCAACGATAGTAGGCATAACATCTCCTTGTGTGTAGTTACTGGTTTTATTGTACTAAAAGTCACTTTGTTTGACAAGATTGTTTTCAGACGGCACTAAAAATGGTAAACTAAAAGTATAGTCACAAGAACGCTAGAAATGAGGAGAAAAGATGAGTGTAAAATTGATTGCCATTGACATGGACGGGACGCTTTTAAACAGCCAAAAGAAAATTCCTGCTGAAAATATCGCTGCCATCCAAAAAGCCAGCCAAGCAGGTATCAAGATTGTTCTGTGTACAGGGCGTCCAAAATCTGGCATTGTGCCCTATTTTGAGCAGCTTGGGTTGACAGATGAGGAGTACATCATCATGAACAATGGCTGTAGTGTTTACAACACTAAAAATTGGGACTTGATGGTTTCTGAGGAGTTGACCTATGATGAGATTGAGCGCTTGGCGCAGGTTTGCGCTAGCTATCCTGAGGTCTGCTTGACGCTGACGGGAGATAAGAGTTACTATGCCTTAGCAGATGAGGTGCCTGACTTGGTGCAGTATGACGCTAGTCTTGTCTTTGATACGGCTAGAGCTGTTGATATGGCAGACTTAAAGGCAGAGGGTGAGCTGATTTTCCAAGCCATGTACATGGCAAAAAAAGAGTATCTAGATGTTTTCCAAGCGGCGGTATATGGGGATTTGTCACAAGACTTTAGCACGGTGAGAAGTCAAGAATACATCTACGAGGTCTTGCCACAAGGCGCTACCAAAGCTAGTGGGCTGAGACAGTTGGCGGAAAAACTGGACATCGAACCTGCTGAGATTATGGCGCTTGGGGATGCCGCAAATGACATTGAAATGCTTGATTTTGCAGGCGTCAGTGTCGCTATGGGCAATGCCACAGACGACATCAAAAAAAGATGTCGCTACACGACAAGCTCAAACGACGACTATGGCGTCGCCAAAGCCATCTACGATTACGCTTTATAGAATAGAGAGGTTAGTATGAAAAAATTAAGCCCTCGTTTTCTAGCTGTGCTGGTGCTATCGCTTATCATGTTGGCAGGCTTTGCTTTTAACCAATACTATCTAGGACTTGCTGCCCTTGTCGTTATCGCAGCAGTTGTTGGGGTCAAATAAAAACCACCTTAGTAAAAAAGGTGGTTAGGGCAAAAGCGGCAACCCAATGCCAGCTAGCTCTTCTTCAGAAACACTCATGTCCTCGGCTACCCATTTCTCAAGAACAGAGATAATGGCATTGCTCCAAAAGGAGATGATGTACTGGGAGAGCTGTTTGCCGCTCAATTTTTGATAGGCACGAAGGCGCTTAGCCACGATAGCGATGAGAAGCTTTTCGCTATTTTGTCGAAAGAGAATAGCAAGAAGCTGCCCCTCTTTTTTAGCCTCGCTAAAAAGATAGAGCCAAGCTTGGTAGGTCTGAGTCTTTAGATTAAAGGGCTTGAGCCCAGCAAATATCCGCTTGACACTGCCTTCTAAGATACTCTCGAAAATAGCCTCCTTACTCTTATAATTACGATAATAAGCATTGCGAGAAACGCCAGCTCTTTTGACCAGCTCGGAGATAGAAATACTAGCCAGCTCCTTACTCTCAAGCAGAGCCAGAAGAGCTGTCTCCAAGGCTTCACGGGTCAATCGTCTGTTTTCCTTGTTATACTGGCTAAGATTTTGCAGTGATTTTTGCGAGATACTACTTTCCGACAAGACACTTTCCCCTTTCTTGTAACATCCGAATGTTTTTTTGCTACCTAAACGGCAAAGTAGTGATATACTTTAATTAAGTAACGAATTCAGAATGAGTTTTACTAACTTGTTCTTATTTTAATCAACTATACTTTGTTTGTCAAACTAATTGAGATTGAGGAGGAAATGTTATGACTTGGAAAATTGTAGTCGATTCGGCTTGTGATATAATGACGCTACCAACAGATGATGTGGCTATTGCTTATGAGCGTGTGCCTTTTATCATCCAGATTGGAAATGAAATGTATGTGGATGACGAGGGGCTTGATGTTGAGCAATTGATGAGGGCTATGGACGCTTCAGACAGCGCAGCAGCTTCTGCTTGCCCTAGTCCAGACCGCTTTTTAGAAGCTTATAAGGGCGCTGACAATGTGATTGCCATCACAATTACCAGCCAGATGTCAGGTAGCCACAACAGCGCCTTTCTAGCCAAAAAGATGTTAGAGGAAGATTATCCCAAGACCAATATTCACTTGATTGACTCTTTGTCTGCAGGTGGTGAGATTGATTTGTTGGTCTTAGAGCTGGTGCGCTTGATCAACCAAGGACTGACTTTTGAGGAAGTGGTTGACAAAATCACGGCTTATCAACAGCAAAGTAAGCTCCTTTTTGCCCTATCAAAAGTGGATAACTTGGTCAAAAATGGACGTCTGTCAAAACTTGTTGGTAAAGTCGTTGGGCTCTTAAACATCCGCTTGGTCGGTGAAGCAAGCCCAGAGGGTGCGCTAGAAGTGCTTGAAAAACCACGTGGGCAAAAGAAAGCCCTGCAAAGAATCTACCAAGAACTGAAACAACATGGCTACGCAGGTGGACGTCTCGTTATTGCCCATCAGGACAACGCTAAGTTATGTAAGCAACTAACCGCACTGATTGAGAGTGACTTTCCTGAAGCTGCTATTTCCATTTACCCGACATCAGGCTTGTGCAGTTTTTACGCTGAGCAGGGTGGTGTCATGATTGGTTATGAAACGCAAAAAATCTGAGCTAAGCTCAGATTTTTATAATGGTTTTACGAGGTTTTCTTTTGATAAAAAGGCCAAATCGATACAGCACTTAATAGTGTAATCACAATGTCCATGATGGCAGCAGGATAAGCACGAATGGTGACGTCATAGATAAATCACAAGAGCATGTTTTCAATGATGACAAAGCGTAAAATCTGCGTGGATGAGGTCATCTGGATAGCAATCGTGTAGGAAACACTAGCTACGATAGGCAAAAAGCCAATGTAGCCCAGACGATTAAAGTAATAGCCCAACACGATTTGAAGGATGACTAGGATAAGTGTCGTCCAGCGATTGTCACGCTTTGTGATTGCAAGTGTATTTCTCACGATGGATACAGCGATAGTAAGCGCACCTGTGAGCCCACCTAAGAGGAGGTTTGCAATCAAGGTAAAGACATAATCACTCACCTGCCAGAGCAGCATGTGCTTTTTAGACGGATTGAAGGTTGAGATGGCTAGGCAGATAGCTCCGATACTGGAGAAGACGAGCCCGATACTTGTATTATTGAGCATAATCTGTCGTTAGAGCTGCTGAGCCAGTTTCGTCCTCGTAGGTGTCTGTGTAGCTTTGTGTAGCCATAGCAGCTGCAGAGACGGCTTGGCTGATAGGATCAAGCTCTGCCTGTAAGTTGGCTTTAGAGGTTGTATCGCTAACTTTGTTAATCGCTTCTTGAGCGGCATTGACACTATCTGCTGTTCTTAGGCTATTTGCTGTTCTGATAGCGAGATTGGCTGCGATGACGTTGAGCTCTTCTTGCAGCTGTGCCTTTTTAATGCCATCACTGACCTTGTCAAGCTCCGCTTGAAGAGAGCTGATACCGTCTTGTGTTGGATTGGCTTTGAGGCTTGCTAGGCTTTGCTCAATGTTAGTGGTGTCTTCCTCGCTAGTGGAGCCAGAAGTGGTGGTAGACTGGCTTGTCGTTTGATAGTCAATCTTTTCAGCCTTGCTTTCACTATCTCTAAAGATGAAAAAAGCTGCTCCTAAAAAGATAACCAAAATAATACTCAAAATAAAGAAGAAAAATTCACTCTTTGACTGTTTCATGGAAACTCCTTAAAAAGATATTCATCTCATTATACCCTTAATTGCGCCAAAAGAAAAGCTAAAATTAAGAATAAATTAAGCCGAATGCCAAATAAGTACACACTTTTTGTGGTAGCGGTTTATTTTTGGAGATAAAATCTGTTGACGTGCCAGACAAAAGGGGATAAACTAAGTAAAAAAAGGAGGGCTATTATGACAAAGACCTACACATTAAACAACGGAAAAACGATCCCTGCTATTGGTTTTGGAACCTTTAAAGCAAAAGACGGTGAGGAAGCTTATCAGTCTACTCTAGCCGCTCTCAAGGCAGGCTATCGCCATATCGACACAGCTGCTGTCTATGGCAATGAAGAAAGTGTCGGACGTGCGATTAAAGACTCAGGGCTAGATCGAGAAGAGCTTTTTATCACGACAAAACTCTGGAACACAGCCCACACCAAGGAAGAAGCCCATCAAGCCTTGAATGAATCACTAGCCAAACTAGGGCTTGACTATGTTGACTTGTACTTGGTGCATTGGCCAAATCCAAAACCGCTTCGTGACGGTGCTTGGAAAAAGCGTAATGCCGACGTTTGGCAAGCGCTTGAAGAGGAAGTGGCACTCGGTCGTGTGCGCTCTATTGGTGTCAGCAACTTTATGGTGCACCACCTAGAAGCGCTGTTTGAGACAGCAACTATCACTCCTGCGGTCAATCAAATCCGCCTAGCACCAGGTGTCTTACAAGAAGAGGTTGTCGCTTATTGTCAGGACAAAAACATCTTGTTAGAAGCTTGGGGACCATTTGGTCAAGGTGAGCTCTTTAGCCACCCAGTAGCTAAAAGCTTGGCTGAAAAATATCAAGTCACCATTGCTCAACTAGCTCTTATCTGGAGTCTTGCTCACGGCTTTTTGCCACTACCTAAGTCTGTAACACCTGAGCGTATCACATCAAACCTAGATGTCCCAGATATGACTCTAAGCGCTGAGGATATGAAAGCACTTGATACACTCTCTGGTGTCTCAGGAGCCTCTGACCCAGACCAAGTTGACTTTTAGTAGATAAGCATGGACAAAAGTCACTAGTTTTGCTATAATTACCCTTGTAAAAAGAGAAAATGACACCTTGTGGGTTTCAAAAGCGAGCTTGGGGTTGGTGTGAGCCAAGCGGAGCCTAGTGTGATTGGCGCTCTTTTGCTATGTTTGATAAACCAATGAAGTTATAAATTAGGGTGGAACCGCGTACCAACGCCCCTATGTTTTACATAGGTGTGTGGGCGGTTCTTTTTATTTATCGCTTACATTAGGCTAATAGGAGGATACCGATAAGATGTCACAAAAATTAACCTTCCAAGAAATCATTTTGACGCTCCAGCAGTATTGGAACGATCAAGGCTGTATGCTCATGCAGGCTTATGACAATGAAAAAGGAGCAGGAACCATGAGCCCATACACATTCTTGCGTGCCATTGGACCTGAGCCTTGGAATGCAGCTTACGTAGAGCCTAGTCGTCGTCCTGCAGACGGACGCTATGGGGAAAACCCAAACCGTCTCTACCAACACCACCAATTCCAAGTGGTTATGAAACCAAGTCCAAGCAATATCCAAGAGCTCTACCTCAAGTCATTAGAGCTTTTGGGGATCAATCCGCTTGAGCACGACATTCGCTTTGTAGAGGACAACTGGGAAAACCCGTCAACAGGTTCAGCTGGTCTTGGTTGGGAAGTCTGGCTTGATGGTATGGAAATCACTCAGTTCACTTACTTCCAACAAGTTGGAGGTCTTGCGACACAACCTGTTACTGCCGAGGTGACTTACGGTTTGGAGCGCTTGGCGTCTTATATCCAAGAGGTCGACTCTGTCTATGATATTGAGTGGGCTCCTGGCGTTAAGTACGGTGAGATCTTTAAGCAACCTGAGTACGAACACTCCAAATACAGCTTTGAAGTGTCAGACCAAGACATGTTGCTTGAAAACTTTGACAAGTTTGAGGCAGAAGCAAAGCGTGCGCTAGAGGATAATCTAGTACACCCAGCATATGACTATGTGCTCAAATGCTCACACACCTTTAACTTGCTTGACGCCCGTGGTGCGGTGTCTGTAACAGAGCGTGCTGGCTATATTGCTCGCATTCGTAATCTCGCTCGTGTGGTCGCAAAGACCTTTGTCGCTGAGCGCAAGCGTCTAGGCTATCCGCTTCTTGACGAAGAGACACGCCATGAATTATTAGCAAAAGAAGACTAAGAAAGGAGCTATCATGACTCATAATTTACTTGTCGAACTTGGACTTGAAGAGATGCCAGCCTACGTGGTGACACCTGCCATGAAGCAACTTGGAGAAAAGATGACGGCTTTCCTAGCGGACAATCGTCTCACCTTTGAGGACATCGAAGTATTCTCCACACCACGTCGCCTCGCTGTGCGTGTCAAAGGCTTAGCTGATAAACAGTCTGACTTAGAAGAAGACTTCAAAGGACCTGCAAAGAAAATTGCACTGGACGCTGATGGCAATTTCACTAAAGCAGCAGAAGGTTTTGTGCGTGGTAAGGGCTTGAGCGTTGACGACATCACATTTCGTGAGGTCAAGGGTGAAGAGTACGTCTATGTGACCAAGCACGAAGAAGGAAAACCAGCCCGTGAGGTTCTTACAAACGTCACAAGTGTCCTCAAAGACTTGACCTTCCCTGTCAATATGCACTGGGCAAACAACACTTTTGAGTACATCCGCCCTGTGCATACCTTGATTGTGCTGCTTGATGATGAGGCGCTTGACCTTGATTTTCTTGACATCACATCAGGTCGCACCAGTCGTGGACATCGCTTCCTAGGGACAGAAGTTGAGGTAGCGTCAGCGGATTCTTATGAGGAGGACTTGCGCCACAGCTTTGTTATCGCAGATAGCAAGGAACGTAAGGACTTGATTGTTTCTCAAATCAAAGCTATCGAAGAAGAACACGACGTTGTCGTTGAGATTGACGATGAGCTTCTCGATGAAGTACTTAATCTCGTCGAGTATCCAACAGCCTTTATGGGTGCTTTTGATGAGAAATATCTGGCGGTTCCAGAGGAAGTTTTGGTGACATCTATGAAAAATCACCAACGCTACTTTGTCGTGCGTGACAAGTCTGGTAAACTCCTTCCGCACTTTATCTCAGTGCGTAATGGCGATAGCCACTTCATTGAAAATGTCATCAAAGGAAATGAAAAAGTTTTAGTAGCAAGGCTTGAAGATGGTGCTTTCTTCTGGCGTGAGGACCAAAAATTAGTGATTGCTGACTTAGTTGAAAAGCTCAAACACGTCACTTTCCACGAAAAAATTGGCTCTCTCTTTGCCCACATGGAACGCACAAAAGTCATTGCTGGCTATTTGGCTGACAAGGCAGGCTTGAGCGCTGATGAGAAAGAAGCTGTTTTACGCGCAGCATCTATCTACAAGTTTGACCTATTGACTGGTATGGTTGGTGAGTTTGATGAGTTACAAGGTATCATGGGTGAAAAATACGCTACTCTCGCTGGCGAGTCTGAAATGGTTGCGACTGCTATCCGTGAACACTACTTGCCAAACTCAGCAGACGGAGACTTGCCTGAGACTAAGGTCGGAGCAATCTTAGCTATTGCTGACAAACTGGACACAGTGCTTTCTTTCTTTTCTGTTGGGCTTATCCCAAGTGGTTCTAACGATCCTTATGCGCTTCGTCGTGCGACTCAAGGGATTGTCCGCATTTTAGACGCTTTTGGATGGGATATTCCGCTGGATGAGCTGGTTAGCGACCTGTATGCTCTTAGCTTTGATAGCCTAGACTATGCTAATCAAGACCAAGTCATGGATTTTGTCGTGGCTCGTATCGAAAAAATGATGGACAGCGCCATCGCAAAAGACATCAAAGAAGCAACGCTTGCTTCATCAACTTATGTCGTTGGTACCATGCTAGAAGCCAGCCAAGCGCTTGCGACAAAGAGTAAGGACGCTGGTTACAAGGCAGCCGTTGAGAGCCTCTCACGTGTCTTTAATCTAGCTGAAAAAGCAGATACTAGTGCTACGGTCAACCCTAGTCTTTTTGAAAATGACGAGGAAAAAGCGCTACACGATGCTATCGAGACCTTAGAACTCTCAGCTGATATGACTGAAAATCTAGACAAACTCTTTGCACTTAGCCCAGTCATTGACGCCTTCTTTGACAATACCATGGTTATGGCAGAAGACGAAGCCCTCAAAAACAACCGCCTCGCTCTGCTTTCTAGCCTTGTTGCAAAAGCCAGCCAAGTCGCAGCCTTTAATAAACTCAATACCAAGTAAACTTTAAAGGAGGACACTATGGATCCTAAGAAAATCGCTCGTATTAACGAGCTTGCTAAAAAGAAAAAAGAAGAAGGCTTGACACCAGAAGAAAAGGTAGAGCAAGCCGAACTTCGTGAAGAATACATCGAAGGCTATCGCCGCGCCGTTCGTCACCACATCGAGGGTATCAAGATTGTCGATGAAGAAGGCAACGACATCACACCTGAAAAACTACGCCAAGTCCAACGCGAAAAAGGACTTCACGGACGTAGCTTAGATGACCTAAATTCTTAATAAGAAGGTCTTAAAAAGGTCTTGCTCAGGTAAGACCTTTTTATTGAGAATTTTTTTGGAAGCGCTTGACAAGGCTTTTCATGAGGAGTATAATGAAGCCAAAGGAAAATTGTATTTGTTTGATAGAACAAACAAATACCTGCTTAGCAGGATAAAGGAGGAGAACTATGATAAGGTTTGAGCATGTGTCAAAAGTGTATGAGGGAAAAGAAGCGCTAAGCGACCTCAATCTCACTATCAATGATGGAGAAATCTTTGGGCTCATAGGACACAATGGTGCAGGGAAAACAACGACCATCAGCATTTTGACCTCCATCATTGAGGCGACTTATGGCGAGGTCTATGTGGATGATTTGCTGCTTTCTGAGCACAGGGATGAGATTAAGCGCAAGATTGGCTATGTGCCAGACTCTCCTGATATTTTCTTAAATCTGACAGCGCAGGAGTACTGGCAGTTTTTAGCGACTATCTACGGCGTGCCAAAGGAAGAAGCGAGTGAGCGCATTGACCAGCTGGTTACTCTGTTTGAGCTAGGTGAGCGTCGCTACGAGGTCATTGATGGCTTTTCGCATGGGATGCGCCAGAAGGTGATTGTCATCGGGGCTTTGGTGTCCAATCCTGATATTTGGATTTTGGATGAGCCTTTGACAGGGCTTGACCCACAGGCGTCCTATGATTTGAAAGAAATGATGAAAACGCATGCTAAAGAAGGAAACAGTGTCATCTTTTCAACGCACGTCCTTGCCGTAGCTGAGCAGCTGTGTGACCGCATTGCCATTCTCAAAAAAGGAAAGCTCATCTATGTCGGTAGCATCGAGGAGCTCAAGAAAAGCTATCCAAATAAAGATTTGGAGACGATTTATCTGGAATTGGCAGGCAGAAAAGCGCAAGAGGACTAGCGCATGAGGAGGTTATTATGAAATGGTCAACGATTTGGGAGTTAGTAAAGGTCAATATCCTCTACTCAAATAGTAATTACTTAGCCAATATCCGCAAAAGGCAGGAAAAAAAGCAAAAAGATCGCTTTTCTATCGCCAAGGAGATGATTAAAAATCAAGTCATTCTTCTAGTCGTGATGATGGTTTGCTTTAGTTATTTTCTACTGATGGTGGACTATAAGCACTATCCTTACTTCTTGAGTCAGCAGACGATCGTCTTTGCTGTTATGGCGCTGATGACGTCCTTTTCAGCCATGTATAGTGTCTTTTACGAAAGTGGCGACACGAAGAATTATGTTTATCTGCCCATTGAGTCAAGAGAGCTCTTTGTCGCAAAGGTCATTGCCTCTTTAGGGATGAGTCTTTTGTACTTGGCGCCTACCTTGACACTCTTTGCTTTTGCTTATTGGCAAATCACAGGCAATCCTTTCACGATTCTGCTAGGTATCGTCAATTTTGCTGTTTTGTCGGTGACGGTGCTTTCTTTGTCGCTTCTTGTGACAGGCTTGATTGGGCGCTATATCGTCAAGAGTCGTCATCAAAAGACAATTTCAACAGCCTTGACGGCTATTGCTAGCTTTGGAGCCTTTGTTCCTATTCTTTATATCAATATGACCAGTTCCCAGCTAGATGATGAGCAAGCGCTCGCCCACATCACGCCACTGCCTTACTTTAGAGGTTTTGTGGATATTGTACGTGCTCCTTTTTCAAAGGAGAGCCTTCTCAACTATTGGTTGCCTATCGCTGTGACGGTGCTTATCATCGTAGCTGTTATCACTTTTATTGTGCCAAACTACTACAGAGATACGCTCTATGCTAAGGTCGCACCTAGTAAGAAACAGTCAAAAAAAGCGATAAAAATACGCAGTTTGGGTCGTTTGATGCGACGTCATCATCTCTCTACTCTAGGGCATGCTTCGCTCTTGGTACAAACCTATAGTGTGCCTGTTATTTTAGGGATTTCCTTTTCAGGAGCTATGATTAGGTTTAGCACTTTCTTTGACAGTAAGCATTTTGGTGTGACCTTTCTAGTAGGCGTCTTGCTGGGGCTTTTTATGACACAGTCTGCTTCCATTTTGGGCGTTGGTTTGTCTTTAGAAAAGGACAATTACACTTATCTCAAGACCCTACCTTTTTCTTTCAAAGGCTTTATCAAGCAGAAGTTTTGGGTCTTGTATGGCGTTCAGGTCTTGCCACCAGCTCTTCTCATGTCTATTGCTACACTTTTTTTTGGTATGCACCCTGTTTTAGTGGTGAGTCTCTTTGTTGGCATGTTGCTCTCAGCTCTTATACAAGGGCAATTCATCTACCGCAGCGACTACCGTCATCTCAATCTCAACTGGCAAAATATCAACCAGCTCTTTAACCGTGGCAATAGCCAAATGCTAACGGCTCTTATCTTCTTTGTTGAGTTGATTGTCGGTGTGGTACTCCTTTGCATAGCTATCTTTGCCTCCTTCAAAATCAATCCAACGGTTGTGAGTGGCGTCATCCTTGTCATGTCGGCGCTTGTCATAGCTGCCCTGCAGCTTCTCATCAATCGTCTGTTTTGGAAGACATTAGTATAAAGAAAAACCTAGATAATCCTATCTAGGTTTTTTGCTGGCTTTGTGTTATAATTTTGGATATGAAACGAAATTTTGAGAGTATAAAGCGTTTGGTGATTAAGGTGGGGACAAGTACGCTTATTTTGCCAAATGGAAAAATCAATTTAGAGAGTATTGACGGCTTAGCCTTTGTCATCTCAACCTTGATGAATCGTGGGGTAGATGTGATTTTGGTCTCGTCTGGAGCCATGGGATTTGGCTTAAATGTCCTTGATATGGACAAGCGTCCTAAGGAAATCGACCAGCAACAAGCCATCTCAAGCGTTGGTCAGGTCGCTATGATGAGTCTTTACACGCAGATGTTTAACCACTATAGAACCACTGTTTCACAGGTTTTATTGACCCGTGATGTCGTGGAGTATCCAGAGAGCTTGAGAAACGTGACCAACTCTATCGAGAGTCTGCTCAAGATGAGGATTGTGCCTATCATCAATGAAAATGACGCCATCAGTGTGGATGAGATGGACCACCAGACCAAGTTTGGGGACAATGACCGTCTGTCTGCCGTTGTAGCAGCCTTTACACAGGCGGATTTGCTGATTATGCTATCAGACATCGATGGGCTCTATGATAAAAATCCTAATATCTACGACGACGCTGTTTTACGCAGTTATGTGCCAGAGATTACAGAGGAGATTTGGCAGTCAGCAGGTGGCGCTGGCAGCAAGTTTGGCACAGGCGGCATGCGTAGCAAGATTAAGAGCGCTCAGATGATGTTTGATGTGGGTGGTCAGATGATTTTGATGAACGGCAAAGACCCAAGACAAATGCTAAAGGCACTCTCTGGTGAGACAATTGGAACGTATTTTGCAAGTGAGGTGACACGAGATGACAATCATTGATAGACTGGGACAGCAGGCAAAGGCAGCCAGCAGTGACCTAGCCAACCTAGCAACTAGCACCAAAAACAAGGCACTCTACCAGATCGCTAAGGATTTGCTGGAGAGTGAAGACTATATCCTAGCTGAAAATGCCCGTGATGTCGACAAAGCTGAGGAAAACGGTATTTCTGAGATTATGGTTGACCGTTTGTTGTTGACAAGAGAGCGTCTAGAAGCTATCGCCACAGGGCTTCGTCAAGTGGCGGACTTGGCTGACCCGATTGGACAAGTGGTGCGTGGCTACACCAACATGGATGGGCTCAAAATCGTTCAAAAGCGAGTACCGCTTGGTGTTATCGCCATGATTTTTGAGAGCCGTCCCAATGTTTCTGTTGACGCTTTTAGCCTTGCCTTTAAGACTGGAAATGCTATTATTTTGCGTGGTGGACGTGACGCTATCAACTCAAACAAAGCGCTGGTTGATGTGGTGCGAAAGAGTCTAGAAGCTCAAGGCATCACACCAGATGCGGTGCAGCTTGTCGAGGACACCAGCCACGCTGTGGCGAGAGATCTTATGCAGGCGGTGGATTATGTTGATGTGCTCATCCCACGAGGCGGGGCTAAGCTCATTCAGACGGTCAAGGAAACCTCAAAAGTACCTGTCATTGAGACAGGGGTTGGAAATGTCCACATCTATGTGGATGAGTATGCTGACCTTGAGATGGCGACACGTATTGTCATCAATGCCAAAACACAGCGCCCAAGCGTCTGCAATGCCTGCGAGAGCTTAGTGGTTCACAAAAGTGTGGCAAAAGACTTCCTTCCTCGCTTGGAGGAGGCTATTCAAAAAGTTCATGCTGTCGAGTTTCGTGCAGATGAGATAGCGGCGTCTTACCTTAAGTCGGCAGTTCCAGCCAGTGATATGGACTATGCGACAGAGTTTTTAGACTACATCTTGTCTGTCAAGGTTGTTGACAGCCTAAACGATGCGATTAACTGGGTCAATCGCTACAGCACACGCCACTCAGAAGCGATTGTAACGACCAATATCAATCACGCAGAGCGCTTCCAAGATGAGGTGGATGCGGCAGCAGTTTATGTCAATGCCTCCACACGCTTTACAGATGGTTTTGTCTTTGGTTTGGGTGCTGAGATTGGCATTTCCACTCAAAAGATACATGCTAGAGGTCCCATGGGGCTAGAAGCTCTGACAAGCACCAAATTTTACATCAATGGCTCTGGTCAGATAAGAGAATAAGGATTTTGCGATTTTACAAGTTACTAGGAGTAAAATCGCTTTTTCGTTTATCCTTTGCCTAAATTATGGTAAAATAAAAGTTATGACTAACGAATTTAAACACGTCACTGTTTTATTGCATGAGACGGTTGATATGCTTGATGTCAAACCAGACGGTGTCTATGTGGACGCTACTTTAGGTGGGGCTGGGCATAGCAGCTATCTCTTATCACAGTTAAATGACAAGGGGCACCTCTATGTTTTTGATCAGGATCAAAAAGCGATTGACAACGCTCAGATTCGCCTAGCCGACTATATCCAAAAAGGACAGGTCACTTTTATCAAGTCCAATTTTCGACACTTAAAGGAAGAGCTAGAAAAGCACGGTGTCGATAAAATTGACGGTATTCTGTATGATTTGGGAGTGTCTAGTCCGCAGTTAGACGAGAGAGAGCGTGGTTTTTCCTACAAGCAGGATGCGCCGCTTGATATGCGGATGAACCGTGAGCAGTCTTTGACGGCTTATGATGTGGTTAATGGCTATGATTATCACGACTTGGTGCGTATCTTTTTTAGATATGGTGAGGATAAGTTCTCAAAGCAAATTGCGAGAAAGATCGAGACTTACCGCAAGACCAAGCCTATCGAGACGACAACAGAGCTAGCTGACATCATCAAGTCAGCAAAGCCAGCTCGTGAGCTCAAGAAAAAAGGGCACCCAGCCAAGCAGATTTTTCAGGCGATTCGTATAGAGGTCAATGACGAGCTAGGTGCAGCAGATGAGTCTATACAGGCTGCTATTGATTTGTTGGCAGTGGATGGGCGTATCTCTGTGATTACCTTTCATTCGTTAGAAGATAGACTGACCAAGCAGCTCTTTAAAGAGGCTTCAGAACTGCATGCACCAAAGGGACTTCCCTTTATCCCAGAAGACATGCAACCAAAACTAAAACTGGTCAATCGTAAGCCGATATTACCAAGTGAAGAAGAATTAAGAGCCAATAACCGTGCGCATTCAGCCAAGTTGCGTGTGGCACAAAAGGTTCGTGACTGATAGATGATATGACAAGAGATGACACTAAAGAAAAAGAAACGCTGAGTTTGCAGCGCCGTATCCGCAAGTTTTCCCGTATTGAAAAAGCATTTTATGCGAGTATCATCATCACTGCTATTGTCATGGCGGTGGGGATTATTTTCTTGCAGAGCCGTAATTTACAGCAAAAGCAGGAAATATCGCACTTAAACAGTCAGATTACGCAAAAACAAACCGAGTATGATGACGCCAAGCAAGAGGTCAATGAGCTCACGACTAGAGACCGAGTAACTGAAATTGCTAATAATGCGGGCTTGTCCAATAAGACTGGAAATATTCAAAAGGTGGATTAGACGATGAAACGCAATCGCTTTTTAAAGTATGTGATTAAGGATAGAAAAAGCCCAGAGAAAAATAGAGAGCGTGTAGGGCAGAATCTTATGATTTTAGCCATCGCTCTATTTTTCATTTTTGTGGTGAATTTTATCGTAATTGTTGGCACAGATAAAAAGTTTGGGCAGAACTTGTCCGCAGAAGCTAAGAAAGTTTATCAAACGACCGTTAAGGTGCAGGCAAAGCGTGGGACTATTTATGACCGTGATGGCAATGCCATTGCTGAGGACGCAACGACCTATACCATTTACGCTATTATCTCAAAGAGTTACAAAGATAGTAGCGGTAAAAAGCTCTATGTCCAGCCCTCGCAGTACAATACGGTTGCAAAGATTTTAAATGAGCAGCTGGGTATTGAGAAAAAAGAAGTCCTCAAGCAGCTCAAGCAAAAAGATCTCTTCCAAGTTTCCTTTGGAACTAAAGGTAAAGGGATTTCCTACACGACCATGACGGCTATTCAAGAGGCGATGAAAAAAGCGAATATCAATGGGATTGGCTTTGAGACCAGCCCAGGGAGAACCTATCCAAATGGTATCTTTGCTTCCCAGTTTGTCGGCTACGCTCAGCTAGAGGATGATGACTCTGGTAGCCAGTTAGTCGGAAAAACCGGCTTAGAAGCGTCGCTCAATACCCTCCTTTCTGGGACGGATGGCTATATCACCTACGAAAGAGACAGCAATGGAAATACTCTTCTAGGTTCTGTTATAAAGTCAAAACCAGCTGTCAATGGTAAGGACGTCTACACGACTCTCTCTGAGCCATTGCAGACCCTGCTTGAAGGGCAGCTCGACGCCTTTCAAAGTCAGGTCGAAGCTAAAAACATAACTGCAACGCTGGTCAATGCTAAAACCGGTGAGATTCTCGCCACAGCGCAGCGTCCGACCTACAACCCAACTGACCCTCAAACTTATAATGACCTTTCAAATAAAAATGACCTCCTCTATCAAACTTACTTTGAACCCGGCTCAACCATGAAAGTCATGACCCTAGCGTCAGCCATTGACAGTGGCGCCTTTAACACGACAGAGTATTACTACAGTAACCAGTACGAGGTTGGTGACGTGACGGTGCGTGACTGGGACGTCAATGAAGGAAAAACTGAAGGCTTGTACATGAACTTTGCCCAAGGTTTTGCCCACTCAAGTAACGTCGGCATGTCTATTTTAGAGGAAAAAATGGGAGACAACACTTGGTTTAGCTATCTCTCTAAGTTCCGCTTTGGCTATCCGACCCGCTTTGGTATGCTCAATGAAGACGGCGGGCTCTTTCCTAGCCTAACACGTGTCAACGGTACCATGACCTCCTTTGGTCAGGCTATCGGTGTGACCCGTGTGCAGATGCTAAGAGCCTTCTCAGCCATCTCAAACGATGGCGTCATGCTTGAGCCACAGTTTATCAGAAGCGTCTACGATCCAAATACAGACACTAGCAGAACCGCAACGACCGAAGTTGTCGGCAAACCCATCTCGAAAAAGGCAGCCAGTCAGACCCGTGACTACATGGTCACTGTCGGAACGGACTCTACCTACGGGACACTTATCTCGAACGGTCAGCCTATCATCCAAGTCGGCAATCAAAGTGTAGCCGTCAAGTCTGGTACAGCCCAAATCGCTGAAAATGGCTCTTACTTGACTGGAAAGAACGACACGATTAACTCTGTTATCGCAATGGTGCCGTCTGATGATCCTGACTTTATGATGTACGTCACTGTCCAACAACCAACAAAATGGACAGGTACAGAGTGGTCTACCATTTTCAATCCGGTGCTTGAGCAAGCTATGGCAATGAAAGATACCTTGACAACCTCAACGGTCAAAGAAGCGACAGCTTCTAAGTACACCTTGCCAAATATTGTTGGAGAAAGCCCAGGATCTAAAGCTGTTGTGCTACGTCAAAACATCATTCAGCCGATTATCCTAGGCAATGGTAGCAAGATTAGCAAAGTGTCTAAAGCAGCAGGCAGCAAGCTCTCGGAAAACGAGCAAATCTTGCTCCTTACTGATAAACTCACAGAGCTGCCAGATATGTATGGCTGGACCAAGAAAAATGTCGAGACCTTTGCCAAGTGGACAGGCATTGACATCACCATAAAAGGCAAGAAGTCAGGGACTGTCACCAAGCAAAGTGTCGAGTCAGGTAAGGCTATCAAAAAAGTGAAGAAATTAACAATAATATTAGGAGACTAACATGACAATCAGTTTATTGGCAGGTGCTATTGCGTTTATACTAACCGTTCTTGCAATGCCAAGGTTTATCCGTTATTACCAATTAAAGAAAATTGGTGGTCAACAAATGCACGAAGATGTTAAGCAGCACCTAGCAAAGGCTGGGACACCTACGATGGGAGGGACAGTCTTTCTAGCAGTTGCTATCATTGTAGGATTTGTCTTTAGCTTGTTTGACAAAGCTCCTCTAGGCGCTCCGCTTGGTATTTTACTGGTCGTTTTGATTTATGGGATTATCGGCTTTTTAGATGATTTCTTGAAAATTTTCAAACAAATCAACGAAGGCCTCACGCCTTGGCAGAAGATGAGCTTGCAGATTATTGCGGGGCTGCTCTTCTATTTTATCCATGTGCGTCCAAGTGGGACAGACTCGATTAACATCTTTGGCTATCACTTGCACTTAGGAGTCTTTTATCTGCTCTTTGTGCTTTTCTGGGTTGTCGGCTTTTCAAATGCGGTCAACTTGACAGATGGTATTGATGGGCTAGCGTCTATCTCTGTTGTGATTAGTTTAGTTGCTTACGCTGTTATTGCCATTATGCAAAAGCAGTTTGATATTTTGACCATTATTGTGACCATGATTGGGGCATTGCTAGGTTTCTTTGTCTTTAACCACAAGCCAGCTAAGGTCTTTATGGGAGATGTCGGTAGCCTCGCTCTTGGTGCCATGCTAGCAGCCATCTCTATTGCCCTGCGTCAAGAGTGGACACTACTTCTCATTGGTTTTGTCTATGTCTTTGAGACAGCCTCTGTCATGCTACAGGTGACTTACTTTAAATACACCAAGAAAAAAACAGGAGAAGGCAAGCGTATCTTTAGGATGACACCTTTTCATCATCACCTAGAGCTAGGTGGTTTGACTGGGAAGGGGTCAACTTGGAGTGAGTGGAGAGTTGACGCTTTCTTGTGGGGTGTTGGGATTGTCATGTCAGCCATCACCTTAGCCATTCTCTATTTATAAGGCGATAGACTGAGAATTTCCTCAGTCTTTTGCTTTTTAAAGGGCAATCATGCTATAATAAAAAGAACGAAAACAAAGAGAGAGAAGATATGACTTTTAGAGATTTTAACTTTAAACCTTACATTCAAGAAGCGCTTGATGAGCTTCGCTTTGTCGATCCAACACCCGTTCAGCAAAAGCTGATTCCAGTTGTGCGTTCTGGACGTGACTTGGTTGGTGAGTCAAAGACTGGCTCAGGAAAGACCCACACTTTCTTGCTCCCTATTTTTGAGAAATTAGATGAAGCTAAAAATGAAACACAAGTGGTTATCACAGCGCCTAGCCGTGAGCTAGCAACCCAGATTTACCAAGCAACCAAGCAAATCGCAAGCCATGCCAAAAATCCTATTCGCATTGGGCACTATGTGGGCGGTACGGACAAGAAGCGCCAGATTGAAAAGCTCAAGACAAGCCAGCCACATATCGTTATCGGCACACCTGGGCGTATCTATGACTTAGTCGCGTCCGGCGACCTTGATATTCACAAGGCGCACACTTTTGTTGTGGATGAGGCGGACATGACTCTGGACATGGGCTTTTTGGGGACTGTGGACAAGATTGCAGCCAGTCTGCCAAAAGACGTGCAGATTTTGGTCTTTTCAGCCACCATTCCACAAAAATTGCAACCCTTCTTGAAGAAATACCTGACCAATCCTGTTATAGAAACCATCAAGACAGAGACAGTCATCGCAGACACTATCGACAACTGGTTGATTTCTACCAAAGGACGTGATAAAAATGCGCAAATCTTAGAAATTTCAAAACTCTTGCAGCCATTTCTTGCCATGATTTTTGTCAATACCAAGGAACGTGCGGATGATTTGCATGCTTATCTGTCCAGCAATGGGCTCAAGGTGGCAAAGATTCACGGAGGAATTTCGCCACGTGAGCGTAAGCGTATCATGAACCAAGTCAAGCAGCTAGACTATGAGTACATTGTCGCAACGGATCTTGCGGCACGTGGGATTGATATTGAGGGCGTGAGCCATGTCATCAACGACAGCATTCCTCAAGATCTGTCTTTCTTTGTCCACCGTGTTGGGCGTACAGGGCGTAATGGGCTTTCTGGTATTGCCATTACCCTTTATCAGCCAAGTGATGACTCTGATATTCGTGAGCTGGAGAAGATGGGCATTCGCTTTGTACCAAAGGTCATCAAAAATGGTGAATTTCAAGACACTTACGACCGTGACCGCAGGGCAAACCGTGAAAAATCTTACCAAAAACTAGACACTGAAATGATTGGTTTGGTTAAAAAGAAAAAGAAAAAAATCAAGCCGGGCTACAAGAAGAAAATCCAGTGGAAAGTGGATGAAAAGCGCCGCAAAGAACGCCGTGCTGCCAACCGTGCTAAAGGACGTGCAGAGCGTAAAGCCAAGCGCCAAAGTTTTTAAAACCATACAAGCACCTCAATTGGGGGTGCTTTTGTGATAGCTTTTTCTTATAGCTTGATAGAAAAGAGGTATTAGTCAAGTCTGTCAATTGGTGTTAGACTAGTCTTACATCAAACTTAAACAGAAAGATTGGTATGTCTATGAAACGTATGAAGATTATTTTTCTTGGTCTAGCTGTTCTCTTAGCTGGTGTAAGCCTCAGTGCTCAAGCTGACAGCAAGGAGACACTTGTCGTTGCGACAGACTCTGATACAGCTCCTTTTACTTATAAAAAAGGCAATAGCTTTAAAGGTTATGACATCGAAGTGGTCAAGGCGATTTTTAAGGGGTCTAAATACAAGATCACTTTCAAGACTGTCCCTTTTGATAGTATCACTGTCGGTTTGGATGCTGGCAAGTATGACCTTGCAGCTAACGACTATAACTACAATGAAGAGCGTGCGCAAAAATACCTTTTCTCAGATCCTATCTCACGCTCTAACTACGCCATCACCTCAGCTAAAGGCAAGAAATACACCTCTATTAGCCAGCTTTCAGGCAAAACTACAGAAGCTATCGCAGGCTCAAACTATGCTCAGATTTTAGAAAATTGGAACGCTGAACACCCCGACAAGACACCAATCACTATCAACTATGTCGAAGGGACTACAGGTATCTCCAGCCGATTGAAAAATATCGAAAGTGGCAAGATTGACTTTATCCTCTACGACGCCATCTCATCTAGCTATATCGTCAAAGACCAAGGCATGGATTTGACGGTCTCAAGCGTCAAGGACAAGATCGAAAAATCAACCGAAGGTCTTGAGTATCTGCTCCTTCCTAAGAACGATAAAGGACAAACACTCAAAACCTTCATTGATAAGCGTATCAAAGCCTTGAAAAAAGATGGCACCCTAGCCAAACTCAGCAAAACTTATTTTGGTGGAGATTATGTGAGTGATATTGATTGAGTCTTATAAAAAAGCTATCACAGTGATAGCTTTTTCTTATCACGGGATGAGGTTTAAATCATTTACAAAATCGCTCTTGTGGTGTTACAATGGTAAAATAGAAAAACGATAGAAAAGGAAAATAGCAGATGAATTTAGTCTTAGCATCATGGGCTTGGTACGATCGCTTAATGGAGTATATCCCATCGGGTCAGACCTTTAGTCTACGTGCCGTCTTTAACGGCATTCCAGAGATTTTAAGCCGCCTGCCGATTACCCTTAGTTTAACTTTTTTTGGCGCTTTGTTTGGCTTACTTCTAGCACTTTTGTTTGCCATTGTCAAAATCAATAAAACCAAAATCATCTACCCTATCCAAGCGGTTTTTGTGAGTTTCTTGCGTGGGACACCGATTTTGGTGCAATTGATGCTGACTTACTACGGTATTCCGCTCTTTCTCAATTACCTCAATAAGCGCTACGGTTTCAACTGGAATGTCAATGCTATTCCTGCCGAGGTCTTTGCCATTGCAGCCTTTGCCTTTAACGAGGCTGCCTACACTAGTGAAACCTTGCGTGCTGCTATTTTAGCAGTTAATGATGGTGAGATTGAGGCAGCTAAGAGTCTGGGGATGACAACGGCTCAGATTTATCGTCGTGTCATCATTCCAAATGCTGCGGTCATTGCGACCCCAACCTTGATTAACAGCTTGATTGGCTTGACCAAGGGGACATCACTTGCTTTTAACGCAGGGATTGTTGAGATGTTTGCCGAAGCCAAGATTTTAGGTGGTTCAGACTATCGCTACTTTGAGCGCTTTATCTCGGTTGCCCTTGTCTACTGGGTGATTAGTATCATCATCGAGCAGATTGGCAACTTCGTTGAGCGCCGTATGGCGATAAAGACTCCAGAGACGATTACCAATGTGATTACGGAAGGAGAACATTGATGATTACCATTGAACATTTATCAAAATCTTTTTCTGGCAATAAGGTGCTGGATGATTTGAGCCTAACCATTGAGCAAGGGGAGGTTGTTGCGCTTATCGGTGCTTCTGGTGCGGGGAAGTCTACTTTCTTACGTAGCTTAAACTACCTTGAAGAGCCAGATTCAGGCATTATCACTATTGATGATTTCAAGGTGGATTTTAAAACCATCACTAAAGAGCAGATTTTGGCCTTACGCAGAAAGCTTGCTATGGTGTTTCAGCAGTTCAATCTCTTTGAGCGTCGCACAGCCCTTGACAATGTCAAAGAAGGTCTAAAAGTGGTCAAAAAAATGTCTGACCAAGAAGCGACAGCTATTGCCAAGGAAGAGCTAGCCAAGGTCGGACTGTCTGACCGTGAAAACCACTACCCAAGACACCTCTCAGGTGGGCAAAAGCAGCGTGTGGCGCTGGCTCGTGCACTTGCTATGAAGCCAGATGTGCTCTTACTTGATGAGCCAACCAGTGCCCTTGACCCCGAACTTGTCGGAGAGGTTGAAAAATCCATCGCCAACGCAGCTAAGCAAGGACAGACCATGGTGCTTGTCAGTCATGACATGAACTTTGTCTATCAAGTAGCAGATAAGGTTCTCTTTTTAGAAGATGGGCGTATCCTTGAGCAAGGCACACCAGAAGAAATCTTTAAGCACCCTAAAAAAGAGCGCACCAAAGAATTTTTTGCGAATTATAGTAAAACCTATATTTAAGGCGGAACTTTTGTTATAATGAAAAGTGATTATCACTAAAAAGGTGATATATAAGCGCATTAAACAGTCTTAGAAGTTATGTTTATAGCGAGGTTGAGGCTTAGTCCCAACCTTTTTCGTATGATAATCTAAGGATAAGAGGTTTTGGTATGTTTTTTCAAATGGTGCAATTTTACGGCTCTGGCTTGTTGACAGCTTTGATAGTGACTCTAGCTGTGAGTGGGATATGGCTCTTGTGGCGGATGTCTAGACATAAGGATAAAACAGCCAAAGAACGTCAGTCATTTTTATATGATATGATTATCATCACTTTGATTACTGTCCCTATACTTGCCTTTGCCTTTACCACGCTGATTGTCATGTTGAGAGCATAACAGTTGGCTTTTTTGACCTTTTGCTATACAATATAGGCTACAAACAGCAGTTGACGTTTTATCAGTTAAGGAGGATATGTGATGTACGATACATTGATTATTGGTTCAGGACCAGCAGGGATGACAGCAGCTCTCTATGCTGCTAGATCTAACCTCAAGGTAGGGATTATTGAGCAAGGAGCTCCTGGTGGTCAGATGAACAACACCTTTGAGATTGAAAATTATCCAGGATATGATAACATCTCAGGACCAGAGCTTTCTATGAAAATGTACGAGCCGCTTGAGAAATTCAAAGTTGAAAATATCTACGGTATCGTCCAAAAAGTAGAAGTTGACGGTGACATCAAGCGTGTCATCACTGAGGATGCTAGCTATGAAGCAAAGACCATTGTCCTTGCCACAGGTGCTAAATATCGCCTCTTAGGTGTACCTGGTGAGGAAGAGTATACCAGCCGTGGGGTTTCTTACTGTGCGGTGTGTGACGGAGCTTTCTTTAGAGACCAAGACCTACTAGTTGTCGGTGGTGGTGACTCTGCGGTGGAGGAGGCTATTTACCTCACGCAGTTTGCCAAGTCAGTGACGATTATCCACCGTCGTGACGAGTTGCGTGCGCAAAAGATTATCCAAGATAGAGCCTTTGCCAATGACAAAATCCACTTTATTTGGGATTCAGTCGTCAAGGAAATCAAGGGCGATGAGACAAAGGTGAGTGGTGTTCTTGTGGAAAATGTCAAGACAGGTGAGCTGTCTGAGCATGCCTTTGGAGGCATTTTCATCTATGTCGGTATGAATCCAGCCTCACACATGGTGTCTGACCTTGGTATCACCGATGAGAGTGGCTGGGTCATCACAGATACAGACATGACCACAAAGGTTCCTGGTGTCTTTGCCATTGGGGATGTCAGACAAAAAGACCTCCGTCAGATTGCTACAGCCGTTGGTGAGGGCGCTATCGCAGGACAGGGTGTCTACCACTACATCACAGAACATTACTAAAATAGAAAGTCTAGGCAAAGTCCTAGGCTTTTTTTTGCTGTGATATGTTCTAAAAATCACAATGTTTTAACCTTATTTTTAAAATATGTTATAATGTTAACTAATGATGAAAGCGGGCGAACCCGTCTGGAGGAGTATCTATGTTTCAAGACGACAGTTTAACCTTGCACACCGATCTCTATCAGATCAATATGATGCAGGTCTATTTCGAGCAGGGCATTCATGATAAAAATGCAGTCTTTGAAGTTTATTTTCGAAAAGAGCCTTTTAAAAATGGCTACGCTGTTTTTGCAGGTTTGGAGCGTATCGTGCGCTATCTGGAAAATCTCAAGTTTTCTGAAAGTGATCTGGCTTATTTAGAGACGCTAGGTTATGACGAGCCTTTTTTAGATTATCTTCGTCATTTGGAGATGACCTTGTCTGTGCGCTCAGCAAGAGAAGGTGATTTGGTCTTTGCCAATGAACCTATCGTTCAAATCGAAGGGCCACTGGCTCAGTGTCAGTTGGTGGAGACAGCGATTTTAAATATTGTCAATTTTCAAACCTTGGTGGCGACCAAGGCAGCTCGCATTCGCTCGGTGATTGATGATGAGCCGCTTTTAGAGTTTGGCACACGCCGTGCCCAAGAGATGGACGCTGCTATCTGGGGGACACGTGCAGCGGTCATTGGTGGCGCCAATGCAACGTCCAATGTGCGTGCCGGAAAGCTCTTTGGCATTCCAGTATCAGGAACGCATGCGCATGCGCTTGTGCAGGCTTATGGCAATGACTACGAGGCTTTCAAGGCTTATGCTAAGACTCACAAGGACTGTGTTTTTCTAGTGGACACATTTGACACGCTTCGAAGCGGTGTGCCAACGGCTATTCGTGTCGCAAAGGAACTGGGAGACAGTATCAATTTCTTGGGCGTGCGCTTAGATTCTGGTGACCTTGCCTATCTGTCTAAAAAAGTCCGTCAGCAGCTGGACGAGGCAGGATTTCCTGATGCTAAGATCTACGCTTCTAACGACCTTGATGAAAATACCATCCTCAACCTCAAAATGCAAAAGGCTAAGATAGACGTCTGGGGCGTTGGTACCAAGCTGATTACAGCCTATGACCAGCCAGCGCTCGGTGCGGTCTATAAGATTGTCTCTATCGAGGATGATAATGGGCAAATGGTTGACCGTATCAAGCTCTCAAACAACGCTGAAAAAGTCTCAACCCCAGGCAAAAAGCAGGTCTGGCGCATTACCAGCCGTGAAAAGGGCAAGTCTGAAGGAGACTATATCACCTTTTCTGACAGCGATGTGACCAGTCTTGATGAGATTGAGATGTTCCATCCGACCTATACTTATATCAACAAAACCGTGCGTGATTTTGACGCTGTGCCGCTTTTAGTAGACATCTTTGACAAAGGAGAGTTGGTCTACAGTCTGCCGAGTCTTGAGGACATCCAAGTCTATGCTAGAAAAGAGTTTGACAAGCTCTGGGATGAGTACAAGCGGGTGCTCAATCCGCAAGATTATCCTGTGGACTTGGCACGTGATGTTTGGCAGCACAAGATGAACTTAATTGACCGTATCCGCCGTGATACCTACGCCAAAGGAGAAGTAAAATGACCTTACAAGAAGATATTATCCGCCAATTAGGCGTTAAACCGACAATCAACCCAGAAGAAGAAGTCAGAAAATCCATTGATTTTCTAAAAGCCTACATGCTAAAACACCCATTCCTTAAGACCTATGTTTTAGGCATTTCAGGAGGACAGGACTCTAGTCTGTCAGGGCGTCTTGCTCAGCTAGCTGTTGAGGAATTGCGAGCTGAGACAAAGGAAAATTATCAGTTTATCGCTATTCGCCTGCCTTATGGGGTGCAGGCTGATGAGGACGATGCGCAAGCGGCGCTTTCCTTTATCAAACCTGATAAAACCATGACCATCAACATCAAAGGCGCTGTTGATGCGCAGGTAGCTGCCCTAGAAGAGGCTGGACTTAGCATTTCAGACTTCAACAAAGGCAATATCAAGGCACGTCAGCGCATGATTAGCCAGTATGCAGTAGCTGGTGAGACCTCTGGTGCTGTCATTGGGACAGACCACGCTGCAGAAAACCTCACAGGCTTTTTCACCAAGTTTGGCGATGGTGGTGCGGATATTTTACCGATTTTCCGCCTCAATAAACGTCAAGGTAAGCAGTTGCTTGAGTATCTGGGAGCTGACAAAGCGCTTTATGAAAAAGTGCCAACAGCCGACCTTGAAGAGGAAAAACCAGGTATCGCCGACGAGGTAGCGCTCGGTGTCACTTACAATGAGATTGACGACTATCTAGAAGGTAAGACCATCTCTAAATCTGCCCAAGATACTATCGCAAACTGGTGGAAAAAAGGCGAACACAAGCGTCATCTGCCAATTACGATATTTGATGATTTTTGGAAAGCCTAAGCCATTACGACTTGAAAAAATCTAAGAAAGGTCTATAATGCTAAGTGTTATCACATATAAAATGCAACAAAGGAGGAATTATGTCAGAATTAACACAAAACTTTACAGACAAACTCTACCAAGCATTTGAAGAAAATGCCAAGTACCGTGCTATTGAAAATGCCGTCACTCACAACGGGCTTTTGAAATCTCTTGAAACCCGCCAAAGTGCTGTGGACAACGACTACGCTTTTTCTATTGATTTGACAAAAGATGAAGTCGCTAACCAAAAAGCGTCTGGACGCTGCTGGATGTTTGCTGCTCTAAACACTTTCCGCCATAAACTCATCAGCGAGTTCAAGCTTGAAAACTTTGAGCTGTCACAAGCTCACACCTTTTTCTGGGACAAGTATGAAAAATCAAACTGGTTCTTAGAGCAAATCATCGCAACCGCCTCTGAGTTAACAGAGAGCCGCAAGGTTAAGTTTCTCCTTGACACTCCTCAACAAGACGGTGGTCAATGGGACATGGTCGTTTCCCTTTTTGAAAAATACGGTGTTGTACCAAAATCCGTCTACCCAGAATCTGTCGCTTCAAGCAACAGCCGTGAACTGAACCAATACCTAAACAAACTCCTTCGCCAAGATGCGCAAATCTTGCGTGACTTGATTAAGAGTGGAGCAGACGAAGCTGCTGTTCAAGCTAAGAAAGAAGAGCTTCTCCAAGAAATCTTTAACTTCTTAGCTATGACACTTGGCTTGCCACCACGTCAATTTGACTTTGCTTTCCGTGATAAAGACAATGCTTATCACGTGGAAAAAGACATCACACCGCAAGCTTTCTTTGAAAAGTATGTTGGCTTAAAACTCTCTGACTACGTTTCTGTTATCAATGCCCCAACAGCTGACAAACCATTTGGAAAATCTTACACTGTTGAGCTCCTTGGAAATGTCGTGGGTAGCCGCCCAGTCAAGTACATCAACCTTGAGATGGATCGCTTCAAAGAACTCGCTATCGCTCAATTACAATCTGGAGAAACTGTTTGGTTTGGTTCTGATGTCGGTCAATCAAGCGACCGTCAAGCTGGTATCATGGCGACAAACACTTACGATTTCGCATCAAGCATGGACATCCACTTGACTCAAGACAAGGCAGGACGTCTAGACTACAGTGAGAGTCTCATGACACATGCTATGGTCTTGACAGGTGTTGATTTGGATGCCGATGGTAAATCCCTCAAATGGAAAGTTGAAAACTCATGGGGAGACAAGGTCGGACAAAAAGGTTACTTTGTCGCATCTGATAGCTGGATGGACGAGTACACTTACCAAATCGTTGTCCGTAAAGACTTGCTAACCGAAGAAGAACTCAAAGCCTACGAAGCAGAGCCACAAGTACTTGCACCGTGGGATCCAATGGGAGCTCTTGCAAGTCACTAATCTTGTTTTTTCAGACCAAAGGTTCTATAATGAAAGCATCATAAAGTTATTTCATAAAGATAAGGCGTAAAAGAAATCAGCCCAGTGGCTGGTTTCTTTTTGTCTTTTAGGAGGAAAAATGGCATTTTACATGATTACCTTGCAACAAGCGTGAATTTACCTTGTTTTTGCTGATTGTGTCTCTTATCTCTGTCAATCTTATTGCACCTTTGATTTCTTGCTTGACGCAGGGCTTTTCGCTTGAGACCTATCAGCACACTCTCACGCTTCTACCTAGGATTTGGCTGATTATCGTCATTCTCGTTCTTTTGATACATTCACCAGCAGAAAAGCTCATGAATCGTTTTACAGCAGAGACAGATAGTTTTAGTGCCAAAATCACCATCACTATCTTGTTTAATGTCTGCATGATAGCCATTATCATGACACTTGTTGGTCCTTGGATTGGTAGTGGTCATGTTTATTGGATGGGGCTTTCTGTATAGCAAGTCCTGCTCTTGTTTCAGTTGACTATAAAAACCAACCCTAAGGTTGGTTTTTATTATGGGTTGTTAAAATGATTACCGTTGTTTACGGTACTGTTGTCCTCGCTGTCGTCATCTTCTGTATCTGTTTGTTGAGAGTTTGTGTCAGAGGAGCTTTCAGTGCTTGACTCATCCTCTTCATCTTGGCTTTCGCTCTCATCAGTAGAGGACGTGCTAGTAGATGTGCTTGAGCTGCTACTATAGGTAGTTGCTGTGCTCAAATAGCTTGGTGTTGTGCCGCTCAAGTAGAGGTAGCCACCACTGCGATAGAGTCCGCTTGGCATTGTGAAGTCTGAGCTGTAACCGTTTGTCAGATAGGTCATCATCGCCTTGTAGACATCAGTTGCAACGTAAAGACCGTTACCATAGATTGGTGTGAGACGGTTCTTGTAACCTGTCCAGACAGCTATAGCGTATTTGTTGGTGTAGCCAACAAAGTTTTCATCTGGCGCCATAGTACCTACGACACTGTTGTAGATACCTGTAGACGCTTCGATTTGAGCAAGCTCATCATCGCTGTAGTTGGATGTACCGGTTTTACCAGCTTGAATAACGCCTGAGATGCTAGCACGTGTCCCTGTACCGTAAGTCAGTACAGTTTTCATCATGTCAGTCATCATATAAGCGGTTGTCTCGCTCATCGCCTTGCTACCCTTAGCGTCGTAGGTCTCAGTTGTCCCATCGCTAAATTCAATCTTATTGACATACTGTGGTTCGTAGTAAGTACCACCATTAGCAAAGGCAGCGTAAGCAGCAGCCATTTTTTCAGAGCTAGCACCGTATTTTTGGTCGGAGCTGCCGGTGTTACTTGAGATAGCGTTTGAATAGAGCAACTCTGGATAGTCAATGCCAAGTCCATTTAGGAACTTGAGGGCGTAGTCTAGTCCAGTTGCTTCAAGGGCACGCACGGCAGGAACGTTACGAGATTGTTGGATAGCAGTTTGCATGGTCATCCAACCAAGATATTGTCTATCCCAGTCGTAAATCTGCGTGCTTGTTCCTGGCCAGTAGTAGATCGAGTCGTTCAGACGCTGAGCTGTTGAGGTGTATTTACCACTCTCAATAGCTGGTGCATAGTCTGTGATAGGTTTCATGGTTGAACCCCAGTCACGGTCTGTCAGCACCGCTTGGTTGGTACCAAAGGAGACGTTGGTATCTTGATTACGTCCACCTAATTGAGCGATAACCTTACCATTTGTGACGTCAACAACTGTTGAAGCCACTTGCAAATCATCATCTGGATAGTTGACATAAAGACCAGTGTTGTAAATATCATAGAGCTGTTGTTGCGCTTCAGGGATGATATTAGTGTAGACCTTGAGTCCAGCTGTAAAGATGTCTTGACCTGTCTTGTCCTTGACTTGCTCGATAACTTGCTTAAGGTAGTTATCCATGTATTTAGGATAGCTTGTAGACTCTTTGAGTTCTTGCAGACCATCTGTGACAGGTGTCGTAATAGCTGTGTTGTACTCTGATTTCGTGATATTACCGTCTTTGTACATTTCACGAAGAACGGTATCACGTCTTGTCTTAGCAGCTTCTGGCTGGTCATAAGGATTGTACTGGCTTGGGGCTTGTGGGATACCAGCAAGCAGTGCCAGCTGAGCAATAGAGAGGTCTTTTAGGTCTTTGCCGTAGTAAGACTTGGCAGCTGTCAGCATACCGTAGTTTCCATTTCCCATGTAGACCTTATTGATGTAGAAGGTGAGGATTTCTTCTTTGGTGTATTTGCGCTCCATCTGAATAGCCATCCAAACTTCTTGCGCTTTACGTTTTAGGGTTTGGTCGGATTCTTTTGTGGAGAAGTAAGCGAGCTTAATCAACTGCTGGTCAAGCGTAGACCCCCCTTGGGTACTCGAGCTGGTCAGATTGTGAAAAGCAGCACCCAAGATACGGTAAACATCGACCCCACGATGTTTAAAGAAACGCTTGTCCTCAATGGAAGTAATGGCATTGACCAAGTTGAGAGGAATGTCGCTAGTCTTTGCGCTCTCACGTTTTTCAGAACCAAGATCAGCAATCAAGTTGTTATTGGCATCGTAGACCAAGCTGGAGTTTGCTGATTTGAGTGATTTTGCGGATAATTTTGGTGCTGTTGCTGCGTAGTAAGCAAATAAAGAAGCACCGGCAATAACTGCAACAATGAAGAGGCTGATAGCAATACCAATACCATATTTCAGCCATTTAAATACTGTCTTTTTTATGATAATCACCGCCTAAAATAAATGATCGTCCACAACTTCCAAGTAAGGAACTTGCGGATAAGCGCCCAAACCAATTTCAAATCCATTTTTTTTGATATAATCAAGAGGCATGGATTTGGCACCTAAATCAACTTGATAAAAGTCAATCAAGAGCTTGGCAGGTAAGAGATAGGTTTCTTTTAAGGTTGAAAAATGCAAAAGTACAAAGCAAATCCCGTCTTGTTCGACAACATTGGCCATGTGCGTAATTTGATGCTGATGAAAATTTTTCATAGGCATGGCTGTCTTTTGCTGAGTCTCTTTGGCTTCAAAGTCAATGTAGCGTCCCTTGTAAACACCAGAGTAGTCTGTTGTAGAAGCTTGCCTAAAGTAGGCCTCTACAATCTTAGCACGACTGCGCTTTGGATAGTCAACCTTGACAATCTGGATAGGGGTTGGCTTTTTATGGATGACTGCTATCTTGCGTGAGAGGTAGTAAGCATTGGTTGCATTGATTGCTGCCTCAAAGCTCATCCCACGGTTAGCAAAATCCACCGTTTTACGCTTAGACTTGTTAGAACGAAGAGGGGTGCTTTTACGAATAAGTCCATGAGGATAGTTTACCATTGTTGAAAACTCCTAACACCATTTTCCTTATAAGTTATAAGCCATACTATTATACCATATTTTCAGAAAGGATTACATAAAATGACTGCAGTTTTAATTTCGGGCTATAAAAGTTTTGAGTTGGGGATCTTTGCAGATAGCGATCCTAAGCTTGCGATTATTAAGCGAGCGATACGAAAAGACCTCATTCATTTTTTGGATGAGGGGACAGACTGGTTCATTTTTATGGGCAATCTCGGCTTTGAGTATTGGGCGCTTGAGGTGGCAAAGGACTTAAAAGAAGAAGGTTATGAGTTTAGTATGGCAACACTATTTCCTTTTGAAAATCACGGTAGCAACTGGAATGAAACTAATCAAGAAAAGTTACAAGCTTTCAAAAACGTTGATTTTATTAAGTTTTCGTATCCTCACTATGACAATCCAAGCCAATTTGCCAACCACAATCGCTTTGCTATTAGTAACACTGACGAAGCTTATCTCTTTTATGATGAGGAGCTAGAGACTAATCTCAAGTACCTTTTAGGGCTTATGAGAAGTGAGAGCCACTATCCCATAACCTATCTGACTTTTGATCGCTTAAATGAAATCGCACAAGAAGAATAAAGGTAATATTTTAGTGTAATGACCTTATTTAGCTTGATTTTTAGCGTAAATTTAGGTATCATTAAGAAGCCCTTAGTATACTTAGTGCGCTAACGATTTGAATGTAAGGGAGATTAGAGCCGTATGAATGTGAAATATATCCCCAAGGATATCTTTGAAAAAGACTTTAAGGTTGCCATGCGTGGTTATGACCGTAGCGAAGTAGATGAATTTTTGGATGATGTCATTAAGGACTATGAAGCCTTTATGGCAGAGATTGAGCGCTTGAAGGCAGAAAATGCCAACCTAAAAAAAGCCAATGCCGAACAACCAAAAGACATGGCTTCAGCTTATCGCAAGATCAATTCTTTCTATGCGGAGCAACCGCAAGCTGTTAAAAGCTCGCAAACTGCGACTAACCTAGATGTTTTAAAACGTATTAGTCGCCTTGAAAAGGAAGTCTTCGGCAAACAAATCAGAGAATAATAAAAACTGTGCAATTTTTGGATAATCGCGTGGTGTTTAGATACCATGAGGAAAGTCCATGCTAGCACTGGCTGTGATGCCGGTAGTGTTTGTGCTAGGCGAAAAAATAAGCCTAGGGAGGTAGCGATACCTTACGGCGATCAAAAGAGCTAAGTCTTTGATATGCTCAAGTAGATCTGAAAAGTGCCACAGTGACGTAGTTTTTAGGGAAACCTAAAAAGTGGAACGCGGTAAACCCCTCAAGCTAGCAACCCAAACTTTGGTAGGGGCATGGGATAGTTGGAAACGAACGATCTATCCTGACTGCTTTTGCAGTAGACAGATGATTATCGAAGGTGGCAAGACCTAGTTGCCGCCGGAACAAAACATGGCTTATAGAAAATTGCATAATAGGTTTTTAGGAGCTGGGCTATGGGTTCAGCTCCTATCTTTTTGAAAGTAAGGGTAGGATATGAAAGAACATTTTAATTTAGTAGCAACAGCAGCAGCTGGTTTAGAAGCAATAGTTGGGCGTGAGGTGAGAGCACTTGGGATTGATTGCCAAGTGGATAATGGCAAGGTTTACTTTGACGGTGATATTAAGACAATCGCAAAGACCAATCTTTGGCTACGCTCAGCTGACCGTATCAAAATTATCGTTGGACGTTTTCCTGCGAGGACTTTTGAGGAGCTGTTCCAAGGTGTCTTTAAGCTAGACTGGGAGAACTACCTGCCGCTAGGTGCGACTTTTCCCATTGCCAAAGCTAAGTGCGTCAAGTCAAAATTGCACAATGAGCCCAGTGTGCAAGCCATCACGAAAAAAGCAGTTGTTAAAAAACTGCAAAAGGTTTACCATCGTCCTGAAGGCGTGCCTTTGCAGGAAATTGGAGCAGAGTATAAAATCGAAGTATCTATATTAAAAGACCAAGCGACTATTATGATTGACACGACTGGCTCTAGTCTCTTTAAGCGTGGCTATCGTGTGGATAAGGGTGGCGCTCCAATTAAGGAAAATATGGCGGCAGCTATCTTAGAGCTGTCTAACTGGTACCCAGACAAGCCTTTGGTGGATCCGACCTGTGGTTCAGGGACTTTCTGCATTGAGGCGGCTCTTATCGGCAAAAATATCGCACCAGGGCTCAAGCGCAGCTTTGCCTTTGATCAGTGGGAATGGGTTGATAAAGCTGTCCTAGCTAATGTGCGTGCTGAAGCTAAAAAAGCTATCAACGAGACGATTGAGCTTGATATTTCAGGCTTTGATATTGACACACGCATGGTCGAGATTGCCAAGGAAAATGCCAAGGCGGCTGGTGTCGATGATATTATCACTTTCAAGCAAATGCGTCTGCAGGACTTTAGGACTGATAAGATTGGTGGTGTCATCATCTCCAATCCGCCGTACGGTGAGCGCTTACTTGATGACAAAGCAGTGGATATTTTGTATAATGAAATGGGTGAAACCTTTGCCCCATTGAAGACTTGGAGTCAGTTTATTTTGACTAGCGATGAGCAGTTTGAGAAAAAATTTGGACGCCAAGCGGATAAGAAACGCAAACTCTACAATGGAACCTTGAGAGTAGATTTGTACCAATTCTTTGGGCAACGGGTTAAGCGACAAAGCAAAACGAACTAGGAGAGCTTATTGTGACAAAAGACACTGATAAACAACCAGAAAGCAAGCAACCTGATGGCATTGACTTTGAAAAAGCACAGCAAATGACGGTCGGTGAGGCAGCTAGAGCAGAAGCGGACATGAAAGCAGGTATCACCGAAGAAGACGGTGTGTTAGACCGCTACATCAAACAGCACCGTGATGAGGTAACCGCAGAAAAGTTTGATACCAAAGTGGCAGAGCTTGAGCAGTTAGATACAGCTTCACTTGATGAGTTTATCGAAAAGAAAAAACAAGAATTACAAGAACTCGAAGAGATTGAAGCGCAAAGCCAAAAAGAAGAGACTGCTTCTAGCGAGGAAGTGCCTCAACCACCAGTTGAGGAGACTCCTGTCATTGACGAGATAGAAGTCACACCGCTTGTGAAAAACGAAGCGAAAGAAGAAGTGGCTCAAGAGGAAATAGTACTTTCACCAGAGGAAAAGTTTGTTGAAGAGGACAATCAAAAACGCTCTCGTCGTATTGTCTGGGGCGGCTTGATTGTCTTGGTTCTAGCGATCATCGCTTTTTGCTTCACATGGTTTAGTAATAATAAAAACCAAACAACAAGTACTAGCACGTCATCAACGACCAAAACCAGCACAAGTACATCAAGCTCAACAAGTGCTAAGGCGGCTAAAGAAGCTAACAGCGCCTTTACAAAATCTTATGACGCTTTCTTTACAGACAATACGCAAACAGCTCTCAAAAACAGCCAGTTTGACCAACTGTCAGATTTAAAGACCAAGCTAGACGCTTTGAAAAATACCAGCTATTACAAGGCTGCTAAGAGCAAATACGACAGTTTAGAAGTGCAAATCAAGGCTATTCAAGTGGTGAATGCTAAGTTTGACTCTGCTAGAGTTGTTGATGGTAGTCAGACAGACGCTACTGTCAAGTCAGATGCGAACTTTGATGATTTGGCTAGCAGCACGCTAAATACAGGCAACAGCACGCTTGACAAGCTCTTGCAGGCAGCTGTTACCGATGGACGTGCGCAATTAACCAGCGCTCAAGAAGCAACAGCTCAAGCAGCAACGTCAGCTGATACGACAACACAAAGTGCAGCCGCAACAGATACAACGCAAGCACAAGCTTCAACAGACAGCACTCAAGCAACAAGTGGACAAACGGTATCTGCAGCGTCAAGCTATGGTATCACCAACTACGACCCTACGATCTTGCAACGTGACCGTAGCCGTGTACCATACGACTTTAGCAAGATTGCAGATAGCTCAAACTCTGCTTGGACATTTAATCCAGGTGTGCTTGAGAAGATTTTGGAGATTTCACGCCAACGTGGCTACATCACAGGCAATAACTTTATCTTGGAGCGTGTCAATATCATCAACGGCAATGGTTATTACAACATGTTTAAACCTGACGGAACTTATCTCTTCTCTATCAATGATAAGACAGGTTACTTTGTCGGAAATGCCGCTGGTCACTCTGACGCACTCGATTATTAAGAAAAAAATCAGACGCATGCGTCTGATTTTTTTAAACCACGTGGCGGTTAAATGGGTCGTCTGAAATGCCTTCTGAAAGGATGAGTTTTGCCCATTCTTTAGCAGAAAAGAGGCTGTGGTCTTTGTAGTTACCACAAGACTCGATAGTAGTTCCTGGCACATCCTCCCAAGACGTGGCATTAGCAATTTCTTCTAGGCTTGAGGTGATGACTTTTGCGATCTCAGTGCTGGTGTGTCGTCCCCACATAATCATGTGAAAACCAGTACGGCAACCAAAGGGTGAGCAGTCAATCATCCCCTCAATGCGTGTGCGAATGAGTTTTGCTAACAAGTGCTCAATGGTATGAAGCCCAGCCGTAGGGATAGCATTTTTGTTTGGCTGAACGAGGCGAATATCAAAGTTTGTGATAATGTCTCCTTTTGGTCCCACTTCCTCAGAAATCAAACGCACATAAGGCGCTTTAACGGCAGTATGATCTAGCTCAAAACTCTCAATGATAACGTCTTTTGACATGTTTTCCTCCTGTAAAATGTACTCATAGAGTAGATTATGTGTTCCTTATAACAAGGTCATCTTTTAGTTATCATATCATAAAATCTTGAAAAATGCTTGTTATTTTAAATTGAGAATTGTTACAAATTATGATAGAATTTTAGGTGGTCTTTCCTTAAATGAAAGCTAGTAAAATTTAGATTGAGGTATAAACATGCTTAATGTTATCATTGCTGTTGTTTGTGCCCTCATTGGTTTGATTATTGGTTATGCGGTGATTATGATGCGTCTTAAAGCGTCGCAAGACGCCGCAGAACAAACTCTTTTAAATGCTGAACAAGAAGCTGTCAATGTTCGCAGTAAAGCTGAGCTGGAAGCAGAGCACATTCGCCAGTCAGCAGAGCGTGACAGCAGAGCCCAAAAGAAAGAATATCTCTTAGAAGCAAAAGAAGAGGCTAGGAAGTATCGTGAAGACGTCGATAGAGAGTTCAAGTCTGAAAGACAGGAGTTAAAGCAAATGGAGACACGCTTGACAGAGCGTGCAACAACTCTTGATCGAAAAGATGAAAAGCTCTCCGATCGTGAAAAGCTCCTTGGAAGCAAGGAGCAGAGTCTAACAGATCGTACTAGACATATTGATGAGCGTGAAAAACAAGTTGCAACATTAGAAGAACAAAAGCATCAAGAACTGGAACGCTTGGCAGAACTCACAAAGGACGAGGCTCGTCAGCTTATTTTAGATAGGACTGAGGAGGGGCTTACGCATGAGATTGCGGGGCGTATTCGTGAGGCAGAGCGTGACATTAAGGAGCGCTCAACAAAGATTGCTAAAAATCTGCTAGCGCAAGCCATGCAACGTCTAGCTGGCAACTTTGTGCCTGAGCAGACAGTCACTACAGTCCATCTTCCTGATGATAGCATGAAAGGGCGTATCATTGGGCGTGAGGGGCGCAATATCAGAACGCTTGAGAGCTTGACAGGTATTGACATCATCATCGATGACACGCCTGAGGTGGTTGTTTTATCTGGGTTTGACCCGATTCGTCGTGAGATTGCTCGCATGACACTTGAAATGCTTATTCAGGATGGGCGCATTCACCCAGCTCGCATTGAAGAGTTGGTGGAGAAGAACCGCTTGGAGATGGATGAGCGCATTCGTGAGTACGGTGAGTCCGCCGCTTTTGAGGTGGGAGCACCCAACTTGCACCCAGACTTGATTAAGATTATGGGGCGTCTGCAATTTCGTACCAGCTATGGGCAAAATGTCCTTCGTCACTCTGTTGAGGTCGCAAAGCTTGCTGGTTTACTTGCTGGTGAGCTTGGTGAAAATGTAGATCTTGCTAGACGAGCAGGTTTTCTACATGACATGGGAAAAGCTGTCGATAAAGAAATCGAAGGCAGTCACGTGGAGATTGGTGCAGAGATGGCACGCAAGTACAAGGAACACCCTGTTGTGGTCAATGCTATTGCCAGCCACCACGGCGATGTTGAGCCTGAGACGGTGATTGCTGTCCTTGTTGCTGTAGCGGACTCGCTCAGCTCAGCCCGTCCCGGTGCCAGAAACGAGTCTATCGAAAACTACATCAAGCGTCTACGTGACCTTGAGGACATTGCCAATAGTTTTGATGGGGTTCAAAACAGCTTTGCTCTTCAAGCTGGACGTGAAATTCGTATCATGGTGCGTCCAGATAAGATTTCCGATGATGAGATGGTGATTTTGTCGCATAAAGTGCGCAAGAAAATCGAAAATAATCTCGACTATCCAGGTAATATCAAAGTCACCCTTATCCGTGAGGCACGTGCCATTACTTATGCAAAATAAAACGTTTAGAACCTAGGTTCTAAACGTTTTATTGATGAAGTGACAAAAGTCATCTCATGTCATGACAAGCGGGTCTATGAGCATGTTTTACTTCCTGCTATACTAAGAGTGTCTTAAGAAAGGAGTTTGACATGATTCGTGTAGAAAGTTTAAACAAAGCAGTAGCAGATAAGAGCATTTTAAAAGACATCAGTTTTCAGATTGAAGATGGTGAGTGCGTGGCGCTCATTGGACCAAATGGTGCTGGAAAGACCACTCTCATGTCCTGTCTTTTAGGCGATGTCAAGACGACAGGTGGCAAGATTCATATCCTCGGACAGTCGCCACAGGCAAAGGACTTAAAGTCAAAAGTGACCGTCCTTTTTCAGGAAAATTTGGTCCAAGAAAAAATGAAGGTGCGTGAGCTCATCGCTTTTCAAAAAGCCATCTACAAGGACACCCTCTCTGATGAGGAGATAAGAGCCTTGCTGCGTTTTTCAGACAAGCAGTATGACAGTTTTGCAAGTACTCTATCTGGCGGGCAAAAGCGCTTGTTGCAGTTTGTTTTGATTTTGATTGGAAAGCCTGACATTCTCTTTTTAGATGAGCCGACAGCAGGCATGGATACGGCGACACGTCAGTATTTTTGGCGTTTGATTGACGACTTAAAAGCGCAAGATAAAACCATTATCTACTCTTCTCATTATATCGAGGAGGTGGAGCAGACGGCAGATAGAGTGCTAGTTCTAAAAGAGGGGCAGTTGCTTCGTGACACGACACCGTATGCCCTCAAAAAAGAAAAGCGTCAGAAAATCTTTACGGTGCCCATTAGCTACCGCAATTTGCTAGAGAGGATAGATGACGCCTCGGCTATTGAGGAAAAAAGGGACAATATCAGCTTTACAAGCAGTCAGGTCGATCTGGTCTGGCATTTGCTTGAAGAAGCAAAATGTCCGATTGCTGATATCGAGATGACCAATCGTAGTTTGATGGATAGTATTTTTAATGATGGGAGTGTGAAATGACGATGTTTAAAGCTTTGATGTGGAATGAATGGTTGTTAACTAAACGAGGACTTACTTCTCTTGTGATGGCGATTGCTTTGCCATCTTGTTTCTTTCTCTTTTTCTCGCAGGGTGTTGGGACGAGCTCAGCTGAGCAAACCGTTTTACGAGACTATCTGATGACGATGACAGCCTTTGCTAGTCTCAGTCTTGCTTTTTTCACTCTGCCTTTTTCTCTAGTAGAGGATAGAAAAACCAACCGCTTGCGTCTCTTAAAGCACACGCCAGTTCCTATGCTGCTTTACTATTTGGCTAAGATGTTGCGGATTGTTCTCTTTTACCTTGTAGCGATTGTTGTGAGTTTTTCAGTGGGTCACTTTGTGCGTGGAGTTAACCTGCCTATGTCAGAGTGGCTGATGTCAGCGGTTTTACTCATGTTTGCCATGCTGTGCTTTTTACCTTTTGGTTTGCTACTATCTACCATAAAGTCCAGCGAAACCATGTCTGCGGTTGGAAATCTTCTCTACATCGGTTTAGCTATGCTTGGTGGCATGTGGATGCCTTTGACTATGTTTCCTGACTGGTTGCAGGCAGTCAGCAAGTGCACACCGACCTATCACTTTTATCACTTAGTTACAAGCTACCTCAAAAATGGTACAATAATAAACACATCATTTTTCGTCCTCATTGCTTATGCACTTGCTGCTTTGCTGCTGCTATTTTGGACGAGTCAGAAAAAGGAGTTTGGAGACCGTTGAAAAAACACCCCTTGTCATTTATTCGCTACGATGTCGCTTTGCTGTTTCTTGTCTTTGCGCTGAGTTCCATTTATGACTGGAAGAGCGCTATTCTTGTGATTCCTGCGACTATCATATTTGCCATAGCTTACCTTTTTTTGGTACGAGATATTTTAGCGAAATGCAACTGGCTGTTTTGGTTTCTTATCCTTGCTTACATCTATGGCATGGTGGTTTTTGGCGATGTCAACTTTGTCTGGTACTTTTTCTTTGCGACTAACCTTTTGGTTTACAAGTTCAACGCTGACTGGTTTTCTTGGCAATTCATTCTCTTTTATCTGACCCTTTTTGGTGCTGTTACGACAGTGGTTGTGAGAGACGGCATGACAGCGGTAAATGCCATGCAGCTTTTGGTTGTGCTGGTCTTTATCATGGGGATTACAGTAGCCTCTAAAAAAGACCACCAGGCACATCTCATCAAGCAGGAGTTGGTGGAGAAGAACCGCACCATAAACATCTTGTCTGCTGAAAATGAGCGCAATCGTATCGGACGTGATTTGCATGATACACTTGGGCATACTTTTGCTATGATGACGCTAAAGACTGAGCTTGCCCTAAAGCAGCTGGAAAACAAGCAGTATGAGAGCGCTAAGCAGCAAATCGAGGACATCAATCGTATCAGCCACGAGTCCATGTATGAAGTCAGAGAGATTGTCAATAATCTCAAGTACCGTACGGTAGCTGAGGAACTGCAGGAGATTGAGCGTTTGTTTGACCTGTCTGGGATTAGTTTGCAGCTGACAAACAAGCTAGAACTTGAGAGCTTGTCGCCTGTGCTGCAGTCGACCATCACCATGGTTTTACGTGAGCTGACTAATAACGTTGTCAAGCATAGTGAGGCAAGGCATTGTCGCTTGACCTTGGGACGTGACAGTAACAGCAAGCTCTTTATTGAGTGCGAGGATGATGGCGTCGGCTTTAAGGAGCTGACTGGGCAGGAGCTTAAAAGCATTCGTGAGCGCTTGCAGTTGGTCAATGGGACTAGTCAAGTTGTTTCCTTGAAACATCCGACTATTGTCCGTATTGAGTTACAAGAGGGAGATAGAGTATGAGATTATTAGTGGCTGAGGATCAGTCTATGCTGCGTGATGCGCTGTGCCAATTGCTCCTCATGGAAGAAAGTGTGGATACTGTCTATCAAGCCAGCAACGGCTTAGAAGCGATAACACTTTTAGAAAAAGAACCAGTTGATGTGGCGATTTTAGATGTTGAGATGCCAGAAAAGTCTGGGCTAGAGGTGCTGGAGTGGGTGCGTGAGCACAAGGGCACCAAGGTCATCATCGTTACGACCTTTAGACGAAAAGGTTATTTTAAGCGAGCCTTAGCCGCAAAAGTAGACGCCTATGTCCTAAAAGACCGCTCCACGTCAGAGCTCATGACAACCATAAATACCGTCCTTGCTGGCGGCAAAGAATATTCACCAGAGCTTGTTGAGGGCATTGCCTACGATGACAATCCATTAACGCAGCAAGAGCGCTTGATACTAAAGCATATCGAACAAGGTCTCACCAGCAAGGAAATCGCAAAAGCGCTTTATCTATCTGACGGGACTGTGCGCAATTACACCTCTCGTATCTTTAGCAAACTTGGTGTTTCTAATCGTATGGAAGCCACTCAGCTCGCCCGCCAAAAAGATTGGCTGTAAATGCGCTCTAAAGTATGCTATACTAGTATCCTAAAGGAAAAAAGGAGAAAGTTTTATGCAGAAATTTAAGGAGCGTTTTGATGCTCTTGGAGATGCTATCGTAGCGATTGCTATGACCATTTTGGTCTTAGAAATCAGCGCACCAACCAACAGTAAAGAGCTCGGTAGCTTTATCAATCACATCGGGCTTTTTGCGCTGAGCTTTACCATGATTTTCAACTTTTGGTATGAGAGGACGCTAAATGAGGTTAGCACAGACAATACCAACGATGAAATCATCGTCCTAGATGCGATTAACCATCTCTTGGTCTGTCTGATTCCGCTGATGACCAAGTTTATGATGGACTATGAAGACCGCTCTATCGCTGTTGTGGCTTATGTTTTGTTGAACTTTGTCATTAGCTTGCTTCAAGACATCATCAGGCTCCGCTATATCAATTACGGCTTTATTAAAAATCTGCCAGACACCATTTCAAAAGAAACCTTAGAAAATCGGATCAGACAGTTTACCGTGCGGACAAATGGTTGGATTCTTGTCTTTGCTATTTTTGCTTACTTTAACCCAAATGTCGGGGTTTACACCTACTTGATTTTACCAGTGGTGACCTTTGTCAGACGCTATAGAGTCGGACGTGCTCTAGCCAAGCAAGGACGGACACTCCCATCCATGATGGTCTTATATGCTAGACCCGATCGTAAAAATAAAGATGAACTCTTTGGCAGACAAAGGAGAAGATAGTGATATCTTCTCCTTTTTAGAAAAGCGAGCTTGAAATCCCCTATGTTTTTTGGTAAACTAAAGAGAATGAATGTGGAGGTTTGACATGTCTGAACGTGGTTTGTTAATCGTCTTTTCAGGTCCATCTGGTGTTGGCAAAGGAACTGTGAGACAAGAGATTTTTTCAACACCCAACCATAAATTTGAATATTCGGTATCAATGACGACACGCCCACAACGTCCTGGTGAGGTTGACGGCGTTGATTATCATTTTAGAAGCCGTGAGGAGTTTGAAGAGCTCATCAAAAAAGGTGAGATGCTGGAGTATGCTGAGTATGTCGGCAACTATTACGGCACACCCTTGACCTATGTCAATGAAACGCTTGACAAGGGCATTGACGTCTTTTTGGAAATTGAAGTGCAAGGGGCTTTTCAGGTCAAGTCCAAAGTACCAGATGGTGTTTTTATTTTCCTAACACCACCTGACCTTGACGAGCTTCAAGATCGCTTGGTGGGTCGTGGGACAGATAGTCAAGAAGTCATCAAAAAACGCATTGAGCGTGCCAAAGAAGAGATTGCGCTCATGAGTGAGTATGATTACGCTGTCGTCAATGACGAGGTTGCCCTTGCTGCTGAGCGTGTCAAGCATATCATTGAGACAGAGCATTACCGTGTAGAGCGTGTTATTGGTCACTACCGTGACATGGTCAAATCAACACCCAAACTGTAAAAAAGATAGAAAGAGATAAAAGCTTATGATGTTAAAACCATCGATTGATACTTTGCTAGACAAGGTACCATCAAAATATTCCTTGGTTGTTCTCCAAGCCAAACGTGCTCACGAGCTAGAAGCTGGCGCAAAACCAACTCAAGAGTTCACCTCAGTCAAGTCAACACTTCGTGCGCTTGAAGAAATCGAGTCTGGCAATGTCATTATTCACCCAGACCCAGAGGCTAAGCGTGCAGCAGTGCGTGCTAAAATCGAAGAAGAGCGCTTGCTTAAAGAAGAAGAAGAGCGCAAAATCAAAGAGCGTATCGCAAAAGAAAAAGAAGACGGCGAAAAAATCTAAGGTTTTTAATCTTAGATTTTTCATATTCTTTGATATAATGAATAAAACAGCTAAGCCAAGAAGTAGGAGGTGGAGACGTGAAAGTTGCACAAGTCATTGTGGATGCTGCTCTTATGCAGACTGATAAACCCTTTTCTTATGCTATTTCAAAGGACTTAGAAGAGGATGTTGCGCTTGGTAGTCGAGTTCACGTGCCTTTTGGGGCTGGTAATCGGCTCTTGCAGGGCTTTGTCGTTGGCTTTAAGGAGCAGGTAGACAGTTCACAATCTCTAAAGGAAATCGCAGAAGTGCTCGACCCAGAGCCAGTTCTCAATGAAGAACAGCTAGCGCTTGCGGACGCCATGCGAAAAACAGTCTTTTCCTATAAGATTTCTATCCTCAAGTCCATGCTGCCAAGCCTTTTAAACTCACAGTATGACAAGCTTTTTTCCGTGACGGATGAGACGCCTCAAGATGTCATTGACAGTGCTTTTTCAGGACAAGCTAGCGTGCGCTACTCAGAAGTATCAGACGCCCAAAAACAGCTTCTTACCAGACTAGCTAGGCAAAAAAAGGTCGCCCTTGATTATCTCGCCAAGGACAAAAAGACGGTTAAAACGCAGAAGTACTATCAAGTCAACTCTGCTATCCTAGCTTCTCTAGAGATTAGCCAAAGGGCTAAGAAGCGTCAAGCGTTGAAAGAGTACCTAGAGACGTCTCCAAAGGGCAAGCTCAGTGATTTACGAGAAAAGTACTCACGTGATGTGGTTCAGTTTTTCATCGAAGCGCAAGCAATCACGCTGTCTGAGCGCCTTGTTAACCGTGCGGATAGTTATTTTGAGACGGTGGAAAAGACGGATTTTCTGACCTTAAATGACGAACAGCAGGCTATCGTTGAGACGGTGAGCGCAGCGATTGGCAAGGATAGCACCCCCTTTTTACTAGAAGGTGTGACAGGTTCTGGAAAGACCGAGGTTTACCTGCATATTATTGACAAGGTCCTAAAGCAAGGGAAAACAGCGATTGTCCTTGTGCCTGAGATTTCCTTGACCCCGCAGATGACTCACCGCTTTATCTCCCGCTTTGGCAAGCAAGTGGCTATCATGCACTCTGGTTTGTCTGATGGAGAGAAGTACGACGAGTGGCGCAAGATAAAGTCAGGTAAAGCCCGTGTGGTCGTTGGCGCACGCTCGGCTATCTTTTCACCGCTTGATAATATCGGAGCCATCATCATCGATGAGGAGCATGAGGCAAGCTACAAGCAAGAGTCCAATCCTCGCTACCACGCTAGAGACGTTGCTATTCTCCGTGCTAAATACCACAAGGCTGTTGTGGTGCTGGGCTCTGCAACGCCTAGTATCGAGAGTCGAGCACGGGCTAGTCGCAAGGTCTACCATTTTCTACAGTTAACAAAGCGAGCTAATCCTAAGGCTAGCTTACCTCAAGTAGAGATTGCAGATTTTAGAGATTATCTAGGGCAAAAAAGCCCAAGCAACTACACGCCTTTGCTTTTAGAGAAGATTGCCAATCGCCTCGAGAGGGGTGAGCAGAGCGTTCTTATGCTCAACCGCAGGGGCTATTCCAGCTTTATCATGTGTCGGGAGTGTGCTTATGTGGATAACTGCCCCAACTGCGATATTTCTCTGACGCTGCACATGGACACAAAGACCATGAATTGCCATTACTGTGGCTTTACAAAGGCTATTCCAAGGACTTGTCCCAACTGCAATAGTCGCAGCATTGCCTACTATGGGACAGGGACGCAGAAGGCTTATGACGAGTTGCAGGAGGTGTTTCCACAGGCTCGGATTTTGCGGATGGATGTGGATACGACACGCAAAAAAGGCGCACATGAGAAGATTTTAAAGGCTTTTGGTAATGGCGAAGCTGACATATTACTCGGTACACAGATGATTGCCAAGGGGCTTGATTTTCCAAATGTGACCTTGGTTGGCGTCTTGAATGCGGACACGTCGCTCAATCTCCCAGACTTTCGCAGTTCGGAGCGCACCTTTCAATTGCTGACGCAGGTGGCAGGGCGTGCAGGGCGAGGAGACAAGTCTGGTGAGGTGGTCATCCAGACCTACAATCCAGACCACTACGCCATTCAGCTAGCTAAAAAGCAGGACTACGAGACCTTTTATCGCTACGAGATGAGTGTGCGTAAGCAGATGTCTTATCCACCTTATTATTACACGGTGGGCATTACGCTTTCGCTAGCAGACGAGCTTGAGTTGACCAGAAAAGCCTATCAGGTCTTAGCCATGCTAAAGGAAGCGTTGAGCCCTGAAGCAAAACTCCTTGGTCCAACGCCAAAACCGATTGCCAGAACGCATAACTTATACCACTATCACATCATTATCAAATACCGCTTTGAGGACAATCTAGAGACAGTTCTCAATCGTATCCTTGATTGGACGCAGGAAAAGGACAACAAAAAACTGTGGGTTCAGATTGATAATGAACCACAAAACATATAGAAAAGAGAGATTATGACAAAACTGATTTTTATGGGAACGCCAGACTTTTCAGCGACAGTGCTTAAAGGCTTGTTAGCGGATAATCGCTACGAGGTTATAGCTGTTGTCACGCAGCCAGACCGAGCGGTTGGACGTAAAAAAGAAATCCGCATGACACCGGTCAAGGAAGTAGCGCTTGAACATAACTTGCCTATCTACCAGCCTGAAAAACTCTCAGGCAGTCAGGAGTTAGCAGACATCATGTCACTAGGTGCAGATGGTATCATCACAGCAGCCTTTGGGCAATTCTTGCCAAGTAAGCTTCTAGACAGTGTTGACTTTGCGCTCAATGTCCATGCCTCACTGCTGCCAAAATACCGTGGTGGAGCACCGATTCATTATGCCATTATCAATGGTGATGAGGAAGCTGGTGTGACCTTGATGGAGATGGTCAAGGAGATGGACGCTGGAGATATGATAGCGACTCGCAAAACATCGATTACGGATGAGGACAATGTCGGAACCATGTTTGACAAGTTAGCCGTGATTGGACGTGATTTATTGCTTGATAGCCTGCCAGATTATCTCTCTGGTCAATTAAAACCTGTCCTACAGGACGCTAGCCAAGCGACCTTCTCACCTAATATCACGCCAGAAGAAGAGCGTATCGACTGGACAAAGTCCGCTCGCGCGATTTTCAATCATGTGCGTGGAATGAACCCTTGGCCTGTGGCGCATACACTGCTTGATGGCAAACGCTTCAAACTCTATCAAGTGCACGAGGTTGCAGGTAGTGGAAAACCTGGTGAGATTATCCAAAAAGGCAAGAAAGAGCTGATCGTAGCAACGGGTGATGGTGCTCTGGCCCTTGATGTCGTTCAGCCAGCAGGCAAGCCGAAAATGGCGATTGCTGACTTTCTAAACGGTGTCGGTCGCAATTTACAAGTAGGAGATTACTTTGGAAACTAAAACAAAACAGGCACGCTTGGTAGCACTTGAAACCTTGGAGGATGTCTTTACCGAGGGTGCTTACTCAAACATCGTCCTTGATAAACAGCTCAGAAACAGCCAGCTCACAGCTAAGGATAAGGGACTTGTCACAGAGATTGTCTACGGTACGGTGGCAAGAAAGCTAACGCTTGAGTGGTATCTGTCTCACTATATCGCAGACCGTGAGACGCTTGATAAAAAGATTTATTTACTTTTGATGATGAGTCTTTATCAGCTAGTCTATCTGGATAAGGTTCCTCATCATGCGGTGGTCAATGAAGCGGTCAATCTTGCTAAACAAGTGGCACACCCTAAAAGCAGCAAGCTAGTCAATGCCGTGTTACGTCGCATTCTTAGAGAGGGCTTGCCAGACCTAGCTAGTATTAAGCGTAAAAATAAACGCTTGTCTATTACCTACTCCACACCAGTCTGGCTGGTCAAAAAATTGATAGATGAGTATGGTGAGAAGCGTGCTGAGGCGATTTTAGAGAGTCTTTTTGTCCGCAATAAAGCCAGTGTGCGTGTCACAAACTTAGAGGACAAAGAGGCAATCAAAGAGGCTCTTGGTCTTGAGAACTCGCTTGTAGCGGAGTCTGCCTTGGTGTCTGCGACAGGGCACTTTTCAGCGTCACGTTATTTCCAAGAAGGACAAATCACCATTCAAGATGAGTCTAGTCAGTTGGTAGCACCGACCTTAGACATAGAAGGAGATGAAACTATTCTGGACGCTTGTAGCGCCCCTGGTGGCAAGACCAGCCACATGGCATCTTACTTGACCGTCGGACATATCACAGCGCTTGATCTTTACGACCACAAGCTAGCACTTGTAGAGGGAAATGCTAAACGCTTACATGTCGCTGATAAAATCACCACCAAAAAGTTAGACGCCACAAAAGTCCACCAAGTCTTTCCAAAAGGCAGTTTTGATAAAGCCTTGGTCGACGCTCCATGTTCAGGGATTGGGCTTATCAGACGTAAACCAGACATCAAATACAACAAAGCCAACCAAGATTTTGAAGCTTTAGCCAAAGTCCAGCTCGAAATCTTAGATAGTGTTTGTCAAACCATACGTAAAGGTGGTATAATAACATATAGTACTTGCACGATTTTTGAGACTGAAAACCGTCAAGTCATTAAACAGTTCCTAAAAGAACATCCTCATTTTACACAAGTAAAATTGACACACCCTTGCCAGGAGCTTGTCGAAGATGGTTGTATCACCATCACTCCAGAGCAATATGGCTGCGATGGCTTTTTCATTGCGCAGCTCAAACGCATGGTATGAGTGTTTAGAAAGAATAGACAACAGTCGGAAGAAAAAACTATGGAATTATCACTGTTAACGGACGTTGGGCAACGTCGATCAAGCAATCAAGATTATGTGAGCCATTTTGAAAATCAAAATGGGATTACTCTTGTGGTCTTAGCTGACGGCATGGGAGGACACCGTGCTGGAAATGTTGCCAGCGAGATGACAGTCCTAGACCTTGGTAGACTTTGGGAGGAGACTAGCTTTACAGAGTTAGTGGACATTCGTGATTGGCTGCTTCATGTCATCGAAGAGGAAAATCAAAAGATTCATGAGATGGGACAGCAAGAAGAATACCGTGGTATGGGGACAACTGTTGAAGCCGTAGCTATTGTTGACAATAATATTATTTTTGCCCATGTTGGTGACTCTAGGATTGGTCTTGTTCGAGGAAGTGATTATCAGCTATTAACTAGCGACCACTCTTTGGTCAATGCCTTGGTACAAGCTGGTGAAATCACCGAAGAAGAAGCAGAAATGCATCCAAAGAAAAATATCATCACCCAGTCTATCGGACAAGCAAACCCTGTAGAGCCAGACTTAGCGGCTCATGTCCTTGAGGCAGGTGATTATCTGGTCATCAATAGTGATGGTCTTACCAACATGATTTCAAAAGAGGATATCACAGCTATTTTGGCAGAGGATATGTCCTTAGATGATAAGAGTAGAGCTTTGATTGCACTTGCAAATGAACGTGGGGGGCTAGATAATATTTCTGTCGCTTTGGTTCATTTTGAAAGTGAGGCAAGCACATGATACAAATTGGAAAGTTGTTTGCTGGTCGTTATAGGATTTTAAAATCCATTGGACGAGGCGGCATGGCAGATGTCTATCTGGCACGTGACTTAATCTTAGACAATGAAGAAGTCGCTATCAAAGTGCTGCGTACCAATTACCAAACAGACCAGATTGCGGTGGCACGTTTTCAACGTGAAGCACGTGCCATGGCAGAGCTTAACCATCCCAATATCGTTGCCATTCGTGACATCGGTGAGGAGGATGGGCAGCAGTTCTTGGTCATGGAGTATATTGATGGTCCTGACCTCAAGCGCTACATTCAAGCGCACGCTCCACTGCCAAATCCACTTGTGGTGCGTATCATGGAGGAAGTCCTCTCTGCTATGACACTCGCTCACCAGCAGGGAATTATCCACCGTGACTTGAAGCCGCAAAACATTCTTCTAACCCGTGACGGAACGGTCAAGGTGACAGACTTTGGGATTGCGGTCGCTTTTGCTGAGACCAGTCTCACACAGACCAACTCCATGTTAGGGTCTGTGCATTATCTCTCGCCAGAGCAGGCTCGTGGCTCAAAAGCGACGGTGCAGAGTGATATTTACGCTATGGGAATTATGCTCTTTGAGATGTTGACAGGGCATATTCCTTACGATGGCGATAGCGCCGTTACGATTGCCCTGCAGCATTTTCAGCAACCCTTGCCTTCTATCATTGCAGAAAATAAGGCTGTTCCGCAGGCTTTAGAAAATGTCGTCATCAAGGCGACAGCTAAAAAGTTGACCGACCGCTACACCTCGACTATTGAGATGAGTCGTGACTTGGCGACAGCTCTTAGCGATAGCCGAAAAAATGAACCAAAGCTCGTCTTTGGAGACAATGAGACAACCAAAACCTTGCCAAAGGTCTCTCAAACGCAAACTAATCTCTCAACAGCACAGCTTTTAGAAAAGCAAAAAGCAGCCAGAGAGCGTGAGGAGCAGACCTCATCACAAGCAGCAAGCAAGGCTACGCAGACCAAGTCAGCTGGCAAGAGCAAAAAGAAAGAGTCCTTGCGTAGGCGTTGGTTAGGTGGAGCGGTGAAGGCTTTCATTGCTCTAGTAGCTGTTATCATCGTAGTGATTGCTTACTTAGCGTTCACCTCCCCAACTAATGTCGAAGTGCCTAATGTCGCAGGAATGAGCTTAGCGCAAGCTAAGACAGCCATTACAGACAAGGAACTTAAAGTAGGTGATGTCAAGGAGATAGAAAGCTCAGATGTTGATAGCGGTCAGGTGGTCAGAACTGACCCAGTCGCAGGTACCACTAGAAAGCAAGGCTCAAAGATTAACATCTATGTTGCCTCAGCGACCAAGACCATTACCATGCAGGACTTTGTAGGTGATAGCTATTCTTCTGCTGTCGCTACGCTAAAGAGTAGCTATGGTATCAAGAGCTCGCAAATTACAAAGAAAACTGTGTCTACCACCGAGTATGAAAATGGCACCATTATCAGCCAAACTCCTAGCTCGGGTGAGAGCTTCACTGTTGGTGGCACAAGCAAGATTACCTTTACTGTCGCTAAAAATAACAGCGTTGAGATGCCGAATCTCTATCAGATGACCTATGCAGATGCGCTTGCTCAGTTGAAGAGCTTAGGGGTCAAGACTAGCCGTATTAGGACATACATCTACAATAGCAGCACAGCTAGCTATGTGTCTGGCAGCGTCAGCCAATCTGATATTGTCATGGCACAAGAGCCGTATGCAGGCAGTCGTATCGATCTTTCTTCTGACGAGATTATCCTCTACTTTGGTAGTGCAAGTAGCAGTGAGTCAAGCACTCAAAGCTCATCCTCACAAGAGTCTACACAAAGCAGTCAAAGTAGTACGCAAACAAGCTCAACTAGCGATAGCAGTGAGTCTGAAGCCTCAACAGAAGCAAGCAGTAGCACAGAATCACAAGATTCTTCTGACTAGAAAGCCAGAAAGCAGAAATAGGATGAATGAGGCTGGGACATTTGTCTCATCCTCATTTTTAGTTTAGAAAAGAAAGGCAGGCTATGCGAAAGTTTCAATTTTTTGTGATTGTCGAGGTCGTTTTGCTGACACTGGGTTTGCTGACGATTTTACAGGAGGATTTATCCCGTTTTATTCTCATCGTTGCAGCGCTTTTGATGGTGGTACGCTTTTACAATCAAGATAACCGAGGGGATTTTCTCTTGAGCGCAAGCCTTTTGCTCTTGCTCTTTATCTTTATGCTCAATCCCTACATTGTCCTCATGGTGGTGTTTGCGGTGATTTATGTGGTTATCAATCATTTTTCTCAAGTCAAAAAGAAAAAACGCTATGCTCTTGTGCAATTTCAGGATGCCTTTCTCACAGCCAAACACGAGCGCAATCAGTGGATTGGCAGTAACGTGCATGAGAGTGATAGCTATGCCTTTGATGACATCAATATCATCCGAATGGTGGGCAGTGACACGATTGACTTGACGCAGGTCATTGTCGAGGGGCGAGATAATGTCATTCTCATCCGTAAGGTGTTTGGTCCAACGACTATTATCGTTCCTATTGATGTTGCCATCAAGGCAGAGGTGAGCTCGATTTACGGTAGCATTCGCTATCTGGACTTTGACCAGTATGATTTGCGCAATGAAACTATTAGCCTTTTTAAAGATAGTGATAGTAAAAAGGTCAAGCGGGTCAAGCTAGTGGTCAACACCTTGGCAGGAGATGTGGAGGTGAGACGCCAATGAAAAAGCAATATTATCTGCTTCTGCTCTTTTATGCGCTTCTGACGGTGTCTGCCATTGTCTTTGTGACGCTGGATAGTCTCAAGATTGACTTGTTGCATTCCTTTAAAAATATCTGGTTAGCGGAGCGCTTTGTCTTTTCAGTCTTTTTCATCACGGTGTCTCTGACGGTTTTACTTCTCTTGTTTTGGGTGATTTTGGATGATTTGAGTAAGCGCCAGATCAATCGCAACCTGCGCCGTATCCTCACCAATACACCGCTAAAACTTGAGGAAGACACAGAGCTCAACACCAACTTGAAGCGCTTGTCTAAAAAGATGGCACAGCTGACAACGAGCCTGCAAAACACTGAAAACACAGGTCTTTTAAACGATGAGGAAATCGTCAAAAAAGAACGAGGGCGTATTGCCAGGGATTTGCATGACACGGTGAGTCAGGATTTGTTTGCAGCGACCATGATTTTATCAGGGCTCATCCAAAACGCTCGCCATATCGACAGCGAGAAGATGACCAAGCAACTCCAAGTGGTCGAAGATACACTTGAGAAAGCGCAGAATGATTTGCGGATTTTGCTCTTGCACCTGCGCCCTATTGAGCTTGAAAATCGCACGTTATCTGAAGGATTTGACCTTATCTTAAAAGAGCTGACCGACAAGAGCAACATCCAAGTGGTCTATGAAAATAACGTGACCACATTGCCTAAAAAAGTCGAGGAGAATGTCTTTCGGATTGGTCAGGAATTTATCAGCAATACTCTAAAACATGCCAAAGCCACACGGCTTGAGGTTTACCTCCACCAGACAGACAACAGCTTGCAGCTCAAAATGGTGGATAACGGTGTTGGGTTTGATATTGACGAGCACCATGAGCTGAGCTATGGGCTAAAAAATATCAGAGACCGAGTGGATGATTTGGCAGGAACCATTCAATTGCTCAGTCAAGCTGGTAAGGGCACGAGCTTAGATATTCGCTTGCCCTTGATAGCTGAGGATGTAGAAGAGACGCAAGAAAGTGAGAACGACGATGATTAAGGTGATTTTAGTAGATGACCACGAGATGGTCAGAATTGGCTTAAAGAGTTTTTTAGATTTACAAGAGGACGTCGAGGTCGTTGGCGAGGCGGTCAATGGTGAGGAAGGCATTCGCCTTGCTCTTGAGAAGCGTCCAGATGTGGTGGTGATGGATCTGGTCATGCCTGAGATGGACGGCGTTGAAGCGACGCTTGCGCTATTAAAGGAATGGGAAGATGTGAAAATCTTGGTATTGACCTCCTATCTCGATAACAGCAAGATTTATCCAGTTATCAAGGCTGGTGCTAAAGGCTATATGCTCAAGACTTCTAGCGCTTCTGAGATCTTACATGCCATTCGCAAGGTCGCAAGAAATGAGCTAGCCATCGAAACTGAAGTGGACAAAAAAATAAAAGCTCACGACAGTCAGCCAGAGCTCTATGAGGAATTGACCGCTAGAGAGCGTGACATCTTAGCGCTGCTTGCTAAAGGCTATGACAATCAAACGATTGCTGACGAACTTTTTATTTCGCTAAAGACAGTCAAGACCCACGTGTCTAATATCCTTGCCAAGTTAGAAGTCGCTGACCGCACGCAAGCTGTTGTTTATGCCTTTCAACATCATCTGGTTCCACAAGATGACTATTAAATGGTATAATAGAGAATATATAAACAATTTAAGAACTAAAGGAGTCTATCATGGATGCCAAAGTAAAGTACAAAGCTAAAAAAATTAAGGCTGTTTTTTTCGATATTGACGACACACTTCGCAGAAAAGCGACAGGTCTTATCCCAGACAGTATTCCGTCTGTCTTTGCTGAGCTCAAGAAAAAAGGTATCACCGTTGGGATTGCTTCTGGGCGTGCCTACTACGGTGTTGTGCCAGAGATTCGTGACCTCAAGCCAGATTATTTTGTGACTATCAATGGCGCTTATATTCTTGATAAGAATGCAAAGCCAATTCAAAAACACCCGATTTCAAAAGAAGTCATCGAAGAATACATCGCTTGGACAGAGGAAAATAAGATTGCTTACGGTTTTTGCGGTGCTGACAAGCCTGTTGTCTCAGAACGCTCAGACTTGATTGACAATGCTATGGTGCCAGTTTACGGCGTCTGTGATGTTGAGCCAGACTACTACAAGACCAACGATGTCTATCAAATGTGGACTTTTGAGGAAGTCGGCGACAGCTTGCAACTATCAAAAGAATTGCAAGAAAGTCTTCGTTTGGTACGTTGGCATGAAAACTCTTCAGACGTTGTTCAAGCACACATCTCAAAAGCTACTGGTGTCAAAGAAGTAGCTGACAAACTCGGCATTAGTGCTGAAAACATCCTTGTCTTTGGTGATGGACAAAATGACATGGAACTCTTTGACTATGCTGGGCTTTCTGTGGCTATGGGAGACGGTGTACTTGAGCTCAAAGAAAAAGCAGATTACGTAACGACTTCGCTTGAAGAGCATGGTATCAGAGATGCTCTTGTGGCTCTTGGTTTGATTGACAAACAATTATCCTTCCCACAAACAGATATCGAAGACTTTGACGGACCAGTTGCGACCATCAAGACTAATCTTGGGGATATGAGCGTCAAGCTTTTCCCAGACCATGCACCAAAAACAGTAGCAAACTTCCTAGGTCTTGCTAAACAAGGCTACTACGATGGTATCATTTTCCACCGTGTGATTGAAGAGTTCATGATTCAAGGGGGTGACCCAACAGGTACAGGTATGGGTGGCGAGTCCATCTATGGCGATAGCTTTGAGGATGAGTTCTCAGAAGAGCTCTACAATGTCCGTGGGGCATTCTCTATGGCAAATGCCGGTCCAAACACCAACGGCAGTCAATTCTTCATTGTTCAAAATAGCAAGATTCCTTATGCCAAAAAAGAGCTGGTGCGTGGTGGCTGGCCAGAGGAAATCGCAGAAATCTATGCTGCAAACGGTGGTACACCGCACCTAGACCGCAGACACACTGTCTTTGGTCAGCTGGTTGGTGAAGAGTCTTACAAGACACTTGATAAGATTGCTACTGTTGAGACAGGAGCGCAAGACCGACCAGTTGAGGATGTCGTTATTGAGACAATCGAGGTTAGTGAATAGATGAAAATTGGTGAAAAATACAAGGGAACCATCACAGGCATTAAGCCTTATGGCGCCTTTGTTTTACTAGAAAATGGTACGACTGGGCTTATCCATATCTCTGAGATTAAGACGGGCTATATTGACAATATCTACAAAACCTTGTCTGTTGGTGAGGAGGTTTTGGTGCAGGTGGTGGATTATGATGAGTTTAGCCAAAAGGCAAGCCTATCTATGCGCACCTTGGAGGAAGAAAAACACCATTTCCCACATCGCCACCGTTTCTCAAACAGCCGCTACAAGATTGGCTTTAAACCTTTTGTTGAAGAATTGCCCATCTGGATAAGAGAAGCAAAGGTCTTTTTGAAACAACAAAAACATAACTAAAAAGAAGTCTCAATGAGCCTTCTTTTTTGGTTTAATTATCAAAATCATAGAGACTAGTTGAGAGGTAACGCTCACCGTTGTCAGGCAGAAGCGCTAGCACTTTTTTGCCTTGACCGAGTTCTTTTGCGACCTCGATGGCAGCTGTGATAGCAGCTGAAGCAGAGATACCAGCGAGGAAGCCTTCCTTGACACCGATAGTGCGTCCAGTGGCTAGGGCGTCGTCAGATTTGATACGGATGATTTGGTCATAAGCCTTGGTGTCAAGTGTGTTTGGGATGAATCCAGCAGAGATACCTTGAATTTTGTGTGGTCCAGGTTGCTCACCAGAGAGGATAGCTGACTCATCTGCTTCAACAGCGTAGACTTTGATATTTGGATTTGCTTTTTTGAGAGCACGTGAAACCCCTGTTATCGTTCCACCTGTACCGACACCTGCTACAAAAGCGTCTAAGCCGTCCTCGCCAAATGCTTTGAGAATTTCTTGACCTGTTGTTTTTTCGTGGATAGCAGGATTGGCTTGGTTTTCAAATTGGCTTGGGATAAAGCCGTTACGCTCTTTAGCAATTTCTTGAGCCTTGATGATAGCGCCTTTTGTGCCTTCATTTCCTGGTGTCAAGACAAGCTCTGCGCCGTAAGCTTGGATGATTTTGCGACGTTCAATCGACATGGTATCAGGCATAGTGATGACAACCTTGTAGCCTTTGGCACTCCCAACCCAAGAAAGTCCAATGCCGGTATTTCCAGAAGTTGCCTCAACGATAGTGTCACCAGGCTTGATGATACCACGTTCTTCAGCGTCTTCAATCATGGCAAGAGCGATACGGTCTTTGACAGAAGAGCCAGGGTTGAAAGCTTCGACTTTGACATAAACATCAGCTGCGCCTTCAGGGACGATACGGTTGAGTTTGATAATCGGTGTATTTCCAATCAATTCGGTAATAGAGTTGTAAATCGTTGACATAGGGTTTACCTCGCTTTTTAGGTTTGTAGTCTTAGTATAAACGCCCTTTTCCTGATTGTAAAATACACATTTTTTATCACCGTGATAGGTCTTCTTTATCACTTAGCTCAAGTGGCACTTCGATAATCTGTGGGTCGATTTTAGTCATGGTGATTTTGCCTTGGTAAAAATCAATGAGGTGTTCTTGTGTCGCATCAAGAACCTCAGGATCCACGTAAAGTTCAGTCGTCACCTGCTCTAAAAACTGTGTGTTTTGCTCGGTGAGATTTTCTTGCTCTAGGAAGTTGGCAAAAACTTGGTACTGGGGATAAGTCAGTGTCAACTCAAGCCCAGCTTGCTCCTTGACATGCACCAGTCCGATTTTTTTGGTAGCGTGAGCGACACTGCCAGCATAAGCACGAATAAGCCCGCCAGCACCGAGCTTGATACCACCAAAATAACGTGTCACGACAGCAACGATATTGGTCAGTTCTTGCTTTTCAAGTACAGTCAGCATAGGCACACCAGCTGTTCCGTTAGGTTCACCATCGTCACTAGAGCGCTTAATCTCTCCACGTTCGCCGATAATCATAGCAGAGCAGGAATGGTTGGCTTTGTAGTGCTCTTTTTTGATAGCAGCAATGTAGTTTCGCCCCTCTTCTTCGCTTGTGATACGCTTTAGCTGACAAATAAAGCGTGATTTTTTGATAATTTCCTCGACAATACCGTCTTCTTTGATTGTTTTATAGTCCATATCAAAATTGTACCAAAAACTCCTCGTTTAGCAAGGATTTTCGGATAGATAGGTATGGAGACATTAGAAGATTTTTACGGGCGCCGCTTGCCCAAGGAAAGAGTGCCAGACGTTTTTGCCCAGCAAGCTCAAGTTGTGCCAGCCTTTAAAAAGCAGGGCAATAGCGACATCTGCCTGCGCTGTGGACAAAAGGTTGATAAGGCGACATTGCTTCCCACAGGAAATTTTTATTGTAGGACTTGTATCGTCTTTGGGCGTTTGACCAGCACCAGCCAGCTTTGTCATTTTCCACAAATTGCTTTTCCTAAGACCCAGTGTCTCAACTGGTCTGGTCAGCTAACGCCTTTTCAAAAAGAGGTGTCAGATGGTTTGGTGGATGGCATTGCTAAGGGGCAAAATCTGCTTGTGCATGCGGTGACAGGTGCCGGAAAGACTGAGATGATTTATCAGGCTATTGCTAGTGTCATTGACAAGGGCGGTGCTGTTTGCGTGGCAAGTCCTAGGGTGGATGTCTGTATAGAACTTGATAAGCGCTTGAGACGGGATTTTTCCTGTCCGATTAGTCTCTTGCATGGTGAGTCAGAAGCCTACCAGCGCTCGCCTTTGGTTATCGCAACGACACATCAGCTGATGACTTTCTACAGGGCTTTTGATTTGCTGATTATTGATGAGGTGGATGCTTTTCCTTTTGTGGACAATCCTAGTCTCTATCATGCGGCAAAGCATGCTGTGACATCAGCTGGAGTCACTGTCTATCTAACTGCAACCTCCACAGATGCTCTAGAGAAAATGGTCAAAAAAGGAGAGCTGCAAAAACTTCACTTGGCACGGCGTTTCCACGCCAATCCACTTGTCGTCCCAAAGCCCATTTGGCAGGAAAATGTCCTTAAATGTCTGACCAAACAGCGCTTACCAAGGACCTTATACTATCATATCAAAAAACAACGGCAAACAGGCTTTCCCCTCTTGCTTTTTTATCCCAATATCAAAGAAGGTCAGCAGTTTGCTAAGTGTCTAGAGCGTCATTTCTCATACGAAAAGGTAGGCTTTGTCTCTAGCCAGACGGAAAATAGATTAGAGCTGGTCGAAGCTTTTCGCAAGCAAGAGATTTCCATGCTTGTCTCGACAACTATCCTGGAGCGTGGTGTGACTTTTCCTTGTGTGGATGTCTTTGTGATTGAAGCGCACCACAGGCTCTATACTAGAAGTGCTCTGGTGCAGATTGCAGGGAGGGTAGGTAGGAGTATGGAGCGTCCAACAGGCGAGCTTCTCTTTTTCCATGCCGGACTCACCAAAGCCATCAAACAATCCATAGCCGAAATCAAAGATATGAACAAAAAAGGAGGTTTTTAATGACCTGTTTGCTCTGTGGGAGTTACTATGAAGAACCTTTGCATTTTTCAGATATTCTAAGTCTAAGACCTAGCCAACATCGCCTTTGTCCAGACTGTTATCAAGGCTTTGAGAAAGTTTCAAAAAGTCACTGCCCGACCTGTTTTAAATCACACATAGACAAGCAGTGTCAAGACTGCAAGGAATGGTCAAAAAAAGGCTACACCGTCCATCATCAAGCGCTCTATCAGTACAACGATAACATGAAAGCTTATTTTTCTGCCTTTAAGTTTGAGGGAGATTATCTCTTACGCCATGCTTTTGCAAATGAATTGAAAGCGCATTTACGTTTCTTTAAAGGCTACACGATAGCGCCAGTACCTGTTAGCCCTGAGCGCTACCAAGAGCGTCAGTTCAATCAAGTCACTGCTCTATTAGACGCTGCTAAAGTCTCTTATCAAGAAATTCTTCAAAAAGCCCATATCACCAAGTAGTCAAGCCTCTCAAGGCAGGAGCGTCTCTCTCATGACAATCCTTTTTCTGTGGTAGCAGGGGTGCCGTTACCAGACAAGATAGTAGTGGTTGATGACATCTACACCACAGGCGCTACACTAGATGATATCGTCTCTTTGCTAAAGGAAAATGGTGTCAAGCAGATAAGAACTTTTTCATTAGTGCGTTAAAAACTTGCAAACTTTCATGAAAGCGGTTATAATGATAATAAAGAAAGCGTGATGAGCGCAAGAAAGAGGTACTTTATGATTAAATTTAGTATTCGCGGAGAAAACATCGAAGTTACAGATGCCCTTCGTTCTTATGTTGAAAACAAACTTGCTAAAATTGAAAAATATTTTAATGAAGATCAAACACTGGACACACGTGTCAACTTGAAAGTTTACCGTGAAAAATCTTCAAAAGTTGAAGTGACTATCTTAGTGGATGCCGTTGTGCTTCGTGCTGAGGATGTTTCTCAAGACATGTATGGCTCTATTGACTTGGTTGTTGATAAAATCGAGCGCCAAATCCGCAAAAACAAAACAAAAATCGCTAAAAAACACCGTGAAAAAGTACCAGCTGGACAAGTTTTCACAGATGAATTTGAAGCAGAAGCTATTGAGCAAGTTCCAGAAACAAAGGTTGTTCGTACTAAACACGTCAGCTTAAAACCAATGGATGTTGAAGAAGCTATCCTACAAATGGAACTTCTAGGACATGATTTTTTCATCTACACAGACGCAGAAGACGCTACAACAAACGTTCTTTATCGTCGTGAAGACGGTGAGCTAGGACTTATCGAAGCCAAATAAGAAAGACATGAGGTTGCCAAAGGCAACCTCATATTTTTTATCAACGATTAAGTGACGAAGGGGCAAACTTATGCTACAATAACTACAGAATACACTATCAAGGGGGATATTTATGAAAGCAACGGTTTTTATAGAGCCAGGAAGAGTAGAGGTCAAGGAGGTTGACAAACCACAACTGCAGAGTAAAACAGACGTTATCATTCGTGTCTTGCGCACTTGCGTTTGCGGCTCTGACTTGTGGTGGTATCGTGGGATTTCTAAGAGAGATAGCGATACACTAGCAGGACACGAGGCAATCGGTATTGTCGATGAGGTAGGAAGTGAAGTGACTTCTGTTGCGGTCGGTGACTTTGTCGTGGTTCCTTTTACGCATGGTTGTGGCTATTGTGTGGCTTGTCGTTCGGGCTTTGATGGCAATTGTCAAAATAATCCCGGCGCTCATGATATAGGCTATCAGGCAGAGTATGTCCGCTATTACAATGCCAATGGCGGTCTTGTCAAAATCCCTGGTCAGCCTAGTGACTATAGCGAAGACATGCTAAACTCGCTTTTAACGCTCTCAGACGTGATGGCTACAGGTTATCACGCTGCTATAACCGCTGAGGTCAAAAAAGGAGATACCGTTCTTGTCTTAGGAGATGGTGCTGTAGGACTTTGTGGTATCCTATCAGCTAAGTTACTTGGTGCTAAGCGTATCATCGCTACCAGTCGTCACCACAATCGTCAGTCACTTGCGCTCGCCTTTGGAGCGACAGATATCATCGAAGAGCGTGGCAATGAAGCTGTCAAGCACCTTTTAGATTTGACAGATGGCTCTGGTGTGGACGCTGTTTTGGAATGTGTGGGCACCGAGCAGTCTGTAGCGACTGCTATTCAAGCAACACGCCCTGGAGCAATCATCGGTCGTGTCGGCGTTCCTCAAAAGTCAGAGATCAATACAACCCAGCTCTTTGTCAAAAATATTGGACTGCGTGGCGGTATCGCAGCTGTTACCACACACGTCAAATCACGCTTACTTGACGCTGTCTTAAAAGGAGACATTCAACCTGGAAAGGTCTTTACACATGCTTACAGCTTAGATGAGATTGCAAAAGCTTATGAAGCGATGGATGCACGAACAGCTATTAAGTCGTTGGTGATTGTGGACTAAAAAGCTAGGACTTAGTCCTAGCTTTTTGCGAGCTTTTACAAGTGTGCTTGGCTTTTGACATGATATAATAGAAAAAAACAAAGGAGTTGACCATGCTATCAAAAGCTAAATCAAGATATGTTATTCGTGAGATTATCAAACTCTTTCCCGACGCCAAGCCAAGTTTAGATTTTAACTCTGTTTTTGAACTTTTAGTGGCAGTAATGCTGTCGGCACAGACGACAGACGCTGCGGTCAATAAAGTCACACCTGCCTTGTTTGAGCGCTTTCCAGATCCAGAAAGTTTTGCCAAGGCAACACCAACAGAGATTGAGCCCTACATTTCAAGACTGGGGCTTTACCGCAACAAAGCCCGTTTTCTCCACAAGTGTGCTATTCAACTGCTCGAAAATTTTGATGGTCAGGTGCCAAAAACACGAGAAGAATTGGAGAGTTTAGCAGGTGTTGGTAGAAAGACTGCAAATGTTGTGCTTAGTGTTGGCTATGGCATTCCTGCTTTTGCTGTGGATACACACGTGACACGTATTTGCAAACACCATCAGATTTGTAAGCAAAATGCGACACCGCTTGAGATTGAAAAGCGTGTCATGGATGTTTTGCCAAAAGAAGAGTGGCTAAAAGCCCATCAAGCGATGATTTCCTTTGGACGAGCGATTTGCCATCCTAAAAATCCTGAGTGTTACAAGTATCCACAACTCTATCATTTTCCAAAAGACTTATCTTAAAGGAACAGTCCAAGCTGTTGCATAAGGAGGACAAGAACAAAACCAGCTGCTAAAAAGGGAACAAAAGCGATAGGGGTTCTTTTTTGCTTACGACTTAGAATAGTGATAATACCTAGCCAAGAGCCAATTTGGATAATCCATAGAAGCTCATCTTGTCCATGATAAGACTAAGCGTAGCGAGATAGAAAAAGTCGCCACTGCCGATTTTAAGCGGAACCATATAAGCTAAAATGCCAAAGAGACACAAAACCCCAAAAAGGCTGTAGCTGTGAGCAAAAGGCAGCAAAAGACTAGTAAAGATCAACCAGACAAAAACAGGATACTCCTGCTGGTCGAGGTCATAAAGTGATAGCGTCAAGCTCATCAAGAGTAGGAGAAGTGTCGTCAACTGCATCTGCCCAAGCCCAAAAAGAACAAATAAAATGCCGCAAATGACTTCGATAACCATGTAGCGCTTTGGAATAGCGTGTTTGCAGTGTTTACAGCGACTCCCGTAGTAAACTTGCGATAAAATGGGAATTATCTCACTAATGCCAAGCTTGCTTTGACAATGGTCACAATGACTGGCAGGAAGAACAATGGAATGTTCAGGGAAACGGTCAACAACAAGACCTAAAAAAGAGGCGATAGAAGCAGCAAGGCTAAAATATAATAGAATGTTCATACCTTTTTATTCGCAAAAGAGTGCTAAATTCTTGCAATTCAGCGCTAAAAAGATATAATAGTAATATAATCAAATGATAATTATTCTAAATAAGAAACGATTAGCATAACTTATGACCATCTCACACAGGAGGACGAGAACATGACTCAAATTTTAGACAAAGAAGCTATCTACACTGCTGTTACACACAATGTCACAGCTCCAGGTGCAAAAAATGCCAAGACAAAAGCCGTTTTGAACCAAGCTGTTGCTGACCTTTCAAAAGCTTACTCTATCGTGCACCAAGTACACTGGTACATGCGTGGCGCTGGTTTTTACTACCTCCATCCAAAAATGGATGAATTGATGGATAGCCTCAATGCCACTCTTGATGAAATGAGTGAGCGTTTGATCACTATTGGTGGTGCGCCTTACTCAACACTCAAAGAGTTTGATGAAAACTCTCGTTTGAGCGAAACAAAAGGTTCTTTTGACAAACCAATGGCTGAGCATTTAGCACGTTTGGTAGAAGTTTACACTTACCTTTCAAACCTTTACCAAGTAGGTCTTGATGTGACTGATGAAGAAGGCGACAACCCAAGTAACGACCTCTTCTCAGATGCGCAAGCTGATGTTGAAAAGACTATCTGGATGCTTCAAGCTGAGCTTGGTCAAGCACCAGGTCTTCGTAAATAAAGTGAAAAGCTAGAGTCACTCTAGCTTTTTTGATTGCAAAAACAAAGAAAGTGCAAACGATTGCATAAAGCTATTGAAAAGCCTCACTATTTTTGATAAAATAACAGCATGAAAACACTTTATGATGTGCAGCAGTTATTGAAACGTTTTGGTATTTATGTCTACGTGGGCAAGCGTCTTTACGACATTGAGGTGATGAAAATAGAGCTTGAAAAGCTTTATGAAAATCAACTCATCACAAAGGACGACTACCTCAAAGCGGAATTGATATTAAGGCGCGAACATCGTATAGAAGAGGAGAAAGCAAATGACTAAAAAACTTCTGGGTATTGACCTTGGTGGAACAACGATCAAGTTTGGTATTCTCACGCAAGATGGCACCATTCAGGAAAAATGGGCGATTGATACCAACATCTTAGAAGACGGAAAACACATCGTTCCTGATATCGTTGCTTCCCTAAAACATCGCATGGGTCTTTACGGTTTGACAAAGGATGACTTTATCGGTATCGGGATGGGGTCTCCAGGTTCTGTTGACCGTGACAAGAAAACGGTAACAGGTGCCTTTAACCTAAACTGGGCAGAGACTCAAGAGGTCGGCTCTGTCATCGAAGCGGAATTGGGCATTCCATTTGCTATTGACAATGATGCCAATGTCGCAACACTTGGTGAACGTTGGGTTGGTGCTGGTGCCAACAATCCAGACGTTGTTTTTGTGACACTAGGCACTGGTGTTGGAGGTGGAGTGATTGCTGATGGCAATCTTATCCACGGTGTTGCGGGTGCTGGTGGTGAGATTGGGCATATCGTTATCGAGCCTGAGGATGGTTTTGAGTGTACTTGTGGCAATATCGGCTGTCTTGAGACAGTGGCTTCAGCAACAGGTGTTGTGCGTGTGGCACGCCGCATTGCAGAAGAGTATGAGGGAGACTCTCCTATCAAGGCTACAATTGACAATGGAGAAGCCGTGACAAGTAAAGACATCTTTGATGCTGCAAAAGATGGCGATACTTTTTCATTGATTGTTGTTGATAAAGTATCACAATATCTCGGTTTAGCAACAGCTAACATCTCAAATATCCTAAACCCTGACTCTATCGTTATCGGTGGTGGTGTGTCTGCTGCGGGTGAGTTCTTGCGTAGCCGTGTGGAAAAATACTTCACACGCTATACGTTCCCACAAGTTCGTAAGTCAACTAAGGTTAAAATTGCAGAGCTTGGAAATGACGCAGGTATTATCGGAGCAGCTAGCCTTGCTAGCAAGTTTATGGCAGACTAGGAGGTAGGCATGCTCATTTGGGTTTTAGTTGCCATTATGGTCTGTGTCATGCTCTATACCGCATGGAACTATTTTCGAGTGCGTCGTGCAGCGACCTTTCTAGACAATCCTAGCTTTGAAGAAAAGATACATACAGGTCAGTTGATTGATATTCGTGAGCCAAGCAGCTTTCAGACAAAGCATATCTTGGGCGCACGTAATCTACCAGCGAGCCAACTAAAAAATAGCCTGTCTGCTATCCGTAAGGACAAGCCTGTGCTTATCTACGATAGCACTCGCAGTCAATCGCTACCTCGAACTATCATCATGCTCAAAAAAGCAGGTTACCAAGACCTCTACGTCCTAAAAGACGGGCTTGACTATTGGAATGGGAAGATAAAGGAAAAAAAGCAATAGAAAAACTTTAGTATGAAGTAGATGATTAAGTACGATCATCTACTTTTTTACTATCCTTTTTTAACCACTTACTATGTGTTACCTAACCACTTGCTTAAAAGACCTTGTTTTTCAAAGGTAAATTTCTATAATAAAGCTAGATATAAGGTCTAGTCAATCTTGTGCTCGACCTTGTCAGTGAAAGGAGTTTTTTTGATGAAAAAAATGTTGTCCAACCGCTTGTACATGTCTCTGATGGGGGCTGACCTTTTGTCTAATTTTGGAGACATGGTTTATTATCTGGCGCTGATGAACTATGTTTTGCAATTGCCAGATACTAAGTTAGCCCTGTCTATTGTCAATTTTTCTGAAATTTTTCCTGTGTTTCTCTCCCTTTTGACAGGTTATTTATCTGATCGGACTAGAAATAAGTTAGCCACGATTAAACTCACCCAGCTCTTTCGAGTGGTCTTGTATGTAGGAATCGGCTGTGCCATGACTTTTGAGCCAGCCTTGTGGATTGTGATTTTGGCTAGTGTGTTCAATGTTTTCGGTGATTTTGCAGGTCAGTACGAAAACGGTCTTTACATTCCCATCAGCCTCAGGGTCGTTTCAGATGAGGAAAGAGCTGACTCCATGGCGCTTCGTCAGTCTGTCTTTGCAGTTTCTATCATACTTTTTCAGACTACCTCAGCAGCACTGATGAGCTTTTTCACTTACAGTCAGTTGGCTTTTTTGAATGCTGCTACCTTTCTAATGTCCTTTCTCATCCTAGTGCTTTTGACACCTTCTATTAAGAAATTATTAGCAAAAAATCCTATAAAAATGACAGAAAATAGAGAGGATGGAGACGAAAAAGGTGGATTTGGTCGCTTGTGGTCAAGTCTTTTACTAGCTGTCAGAGAGCTCACAAGTGTTCCAGAATTGCGCCTGTCTATGATGATTGTTCCCGTTATCAATAGTATCTTTGTTGTTCTTCCCTCTTTGCTTGTGTTGATGATAGCTCAAGATACGGCTTTTATGCTGGAAAATGCTTCTGTCACACTTGCTGAGGTTAATATTGCAATGACAGTGGGGATGATTGTGGGGAGCGTCTTGGGTGATGAATCTGTTGAAAAAGATGAGTATTTTATCTCTTTTACGCATGGGAACACTGGGTGTTTTTCTCATGTTTGTCAGCCTTTTTCTTCATCAGCCTTATCTCCTGTTATTGTGCTTGGCTTTTACAGGTGTCGCTACTGGGGCAATCAACCCTAAATACAATGCTTTGATTTATAATCGTCTGCCAGAAGAGCAGCTAGCTACGATTGAGGGTGGTTTGATGACCTATTTTCAACTAGGAACTGTCTTTTCTCGTCTGCTGGTTTCTGTTTTGATTCTAGTGTTGACGGTAAATCAGCTAGTGCTTCTGTTTCTGATTGCCACCTTTCTCTTGCTCCTTTATAGCTTAAAAAGAGTGCCAATCATTTCGGCTCCTAAAGACAATAGCATTACTTAGCTTTTTAGCTTGGCTGGTTCTGTTTATCGTTGTCTCTTTTTACTTGTTGTTTAAAAAAAGGTATCTAAGATGAAACTTTTGTCAAAAGAAACGGTTTACAAAGTCTGAAAACATTTACAATTGCTCCTGTTCTGTTTTTTGCCGCAATTTATGGTATAATTCATAAGTTGAATACTTTAAGATTACAGAGGAAATCATGACAAAACTAAGAGAAGACATTCGTAATGTCGCTATTATTGCCCACGTTGACCACGGTAAAACAACCTTGGTTGATGAGTTGTTAAAACAATCCCATACACTCGATGAGCGTAAAGAGCTTGAAGAGCGTGCCATGGACTCAAACGACCTTGAAAAAGAGCGTGGTATCACGATTTTGGCAAAAAATACTGCCGTAGCTTACAACGGCACACGTATCAATATCATGGATACCCCAGGGCACGCGGACTTCGGTGGTGAAGTTGAGCGTATCATGAAAATGGTAGACGGTGTTGTCCTAGTCGTTGATGCCTACGAAGGTACTATGCCACAAACGCGCTTCGTTTTGAAAAAAGCCCTTGAGCAAAATCTGACACCTATCGTTGTGGTCAATAAAATCGACAAACCATCTGCTCGCCCAGAAGAAGTCGTTGACGAAGTGCTTGAGCTCTTTATCGAGCTTGGTGCTGATGATGACCAGCTAGAGTTCCCAGTGGTTTACGCTTCAGCTATCAACGGAACATCATCTCTATCAGATAATCCAGCTGATCAAGAGCACACAATGGCACCTATCTTTGATACCATCATCGAGCACATCCCTGCACCAGTGGATAACTCAGATGAGCCATTGCAGTTCCAAGTGTCTCTTCTTGACTACAATGACTTTGTGGGACGTATCGGTATCGGACGTGTCTTCCGTGGAACTGTTAAGGTCGGTGACCAAGTAACTCTTTCAAAACTTGACGGCACAACCAAAAACTTCCGTGTCACAAAACTCTTTGGTTTCTTTGGTCTTGAACGTCGTGAAATCCAAGAAGCAAAAGCAGGTGATTTGATTGCGGTCTCTGGTATGGAGGACATCTTTGTCGGTGAGACGATCACCCCAACAGACGCTATCGAGCCACTACCAGTACTTCGTATTGATGAGCCTACGCTTCAGATGACTTTCCTTGCTAACAACTCTCCATTTGCAGGGCGTGAAGGAAAATACGTGACATCACGTAAAGTTGAAGAGCGCTTGCTTGCTGAGCTTCAAACAGACGTTTCCCTTCGTGTTGAAGCGACTGATTCACCAGATAAATGGACAGTTTCAGGTCGTGGTGAGTTGCACTTGTCTATCCTCATTGAGACTATGCGCCGTGAAGGGTATGAGCTTCAAGTGTCTCGTCCAGAAGTTATCATCAAAGAGATTGACGGTGTGAAGATGGAGCCGTTTGAGCGTGTCCAAATCGACACCCCTGAAGAATACCAAGGAGTTGTCATCCAATCGCTTTCTGAGCGTAAGGGTGAGATGCTTGATATGCAATCAACTGGTAACGGACAAACACGTTTGATTTTCCTAGCGCCAGCACGTGGTTTGATTGGATACCCAACTGAGTTTCTTTCTATGACACGTGGTTACGGGATTATGAACCACACCTTTGACCAATATATGCCAGTTATCAATGCTGAGATTGGTGGACGTCACCGTGGTGCTCTTGTCTCTATCGATACTGGTAAGGCAACCACTTACTCTATCATGTCTATCGAAGAGCGTGGAACAATCTTTGTCAACCCAGGTACAGAAGTTTACGAAGGGATGATTATCGGGGAAAACTCTCGTGAAAACGACCTTACTGTAAACATCACCAAGGCAAAACAAATGACCAATGTCCGCTCTGCAACAAAAGACCAGACAGCTGTCATTAAAACACCACGTATCTTGACACTGGAAGAATCGCTTGAATTCCTAAACGATGATGAGTACATGGAAGTAACACCAGAGTCTATCCGCTTGCGTAAGCAAATCTTGGATAAAAATGCACGTGCTAAAGCGGCTAAAAAGAAAAAAATGGCTGCCGAAGACTAATAGCGTGAGCGTGCTAATCCCCTAGTAAAGGAATGGCTATGATATTTTACTTGATCGTCTTGATTTTGATTTTGCTGTATTACTTTTTTATGGCTCCAAAGACAATCAAAAATACACTCAATCCGCTTGTGATGGTAGGGATTGTCGTGTGTTTGATGATTGCGCTTGTTTTTGGGGTTGTGACTTTCTTTGACATGTCGGGTGAATTTTATGTTAGTCTTGCCATGACCTTGCTCGGTTTTTGGGCGGTACGAGATATGCTCAAGATGCCAACGAAAAAGTAAAAACAATCAAAAGACCTTATAGAGTGAAAAAAGCTAGGATTTCCTAGCTTTTCATGCAAGCAAAAAAGTCAAGGTTTTATAAAAAATACTTGACAAATATAATTATATACCTGTGGTGCTAGTTGATTTTAAAATACAATAAAAAGCCCAAAAGGACTATACTGTAAGTGTTCAAACAAACAGGAGGTTAGTCCAAATGAGCCACTTACAGTATACCGCTAAATCCCATCACTTACAATGGAATATCAAAAAATTATCAAAACTTTGTTATCAGCTATAT
>NZ_JBCLSK010000002.1:0-111731 GCF_041225505.1 Streptococcus hyointestinalis
TCATGATAAAGAACCAGATATTCCCATTCAAACCTTATGTCAGCTCTTAAAGGTGTCACGCTCAGGTTATTACAAATAAATTATTTTATACTCATCATCAGTTTTGTTCTTTCCTCCTTCCCCCTAAACTCTTCCATTTTTAAGCACGGTTAATTTTTTTAAAAAGCAAGCATGCTTAACTTTTAATCTGTGCTTTTTTAGGTTATAATAGGGATATTAAGTATTAGGAGTGAAAAGAACTGCGTATGTTGTCACGATATTGGGTTACTTTTTTATCAGCTGCTATCTTTATGGGCTATGGTCTCTTAGCTGGAAAGGTTGTCTTTCTTATCTTGGGGCTTGTTTTTGCTATTATAGGGATTGCTGACTATGTGACATCTAAAAAGTAGTCTTTTCTTAGAAAGAAGTTTTATGAAATCTTATCACACGGCGTCAAAAATTTCTCTTAGTGAGGTCAATCAGAGTATTGATGTCCCTAAAAATGCCTCTTTTTGGCGGACTTTGCGTGCCTTTTTAGGACCTGGGGCGCTGGTTGCTGTTGGCTACATGGATCCAGGTAACTGGATTACCAGTGTCGTGGGAGGCGCTAGCTACAAGTATCTCCTGCTCTCTGTGGTGCTTTTGTCATCACTAATGGCAATGCAACTGCAGCAAATGGCTGGAAAGCTAGGTATCGTCACTCGCCAAGATCTAGCACAAGCCACTGCCAACCACCTGCCACGAGGCATTCGCTATATTCTCTTTGTCATCTTGGAGTTGGCACTTATGGCGACTGACCTTGCCGAGGTTATCGGCTCAGGGATAGCCCTGCACCTGCTCTTTGGCTGGCCCTTGCTCTTTTCTATTTTCATCACAATTTTAGATGTCTTTTTGTTACTGTCTATCATGAAAATGGGCTTTCGCAAGATTGAAGCGATTGTCTCGACATTGATTATAACCATTTTAGTGATTTTCATCTATCTGACCGTCCTCTCAAAGCCTAGCATTTCTGGAATTTTGATGGGTTATCTCCCAAGCTTGTCGGTCTTTGATAGTAGCCAAGTTGTCGCTGGCAATACCAAGCTGACACTAGCTCTAGGGATTATCGGTGCGACTGTTATGCCGCACAATCTCTACCTGCACTCTTCTATCTCGCAGACCCGCAAGGTCGACTATGATAAGCCTGAGTCCATCCGCAAAGCGGTGAAATTTATGACTTGGGACTCAGACCTCCAGCTGTCTATGGCTTTCATCGTTAATTCGCTCTTACTCATTTTAGGGGCTTCGCTCTTTTATGGGCATGCTAGTCAGATTAGCGCTTTTGCGCAGATGTACAATGCCCTCTCAGACAGCACTATCGCTGGAAGCGTGGCAAGCAGCCTGCTCTCTACACTTTTTGCCATTGCCCTACTTGCTAGTGGTCAAAACTCGACCATCACAGGGACATTGACGGGACAGATCGTCATGGAAGGCTTCTTACATCTCAAGATGCCTCAATGGCTCATCCGCTTGACAACACGCTTGCTTGCGCTACTGCCTGTCATCATCGCAGCGATCCTCTTTGGAGACAAGGAAACAGTGCTTGACCAGCTCATTGTCTACTCCCAAGTGTTCCTATCGGTGGCTCTGCCATTCTCCATTTTCCCATTGATTTACTTCACATCTAATAAAAAACTCATGGGAGAATTTACCAATGCCAAGTGGAACACCGTCATTGCCTATGCGGTAGCGACCGTTCTGACCTTTTTAAACATCAAACTGATTTTTGATTTATTCTAATATATAAAGGAGATTTACATGCCTGCTATTTACCGACTACTGATGATTAGTGTCTCAACAGCTATTTTAGCTGTTCTCTCACAGCTGACCATTCCTATCGGAACAACGCCGATTACCTTGCAGACATTTGCCGTTGGGTTGGTCGCTAGTCTCTTGAAGTGGCGTGAAGCCCTGCTTGCGGTCGCTCTTTACATTCTGCTTGGTGCTATCGGACTGCCTGTGTTTGCAGGCGGCGGGTCTGGGATTGCCACTCTAGCTAGTCCCAGCTCTGGTTTTATCTGGGGATTTATCCTCTATGCCTTAGTGACTAGTCTCCTCCCTAAGACAAACATCGTCACGCTCTTTGGTGCCAATGTCCTTGGCGATTTGTGCCTCTTTGTCTGCGGTATCATGTCCCTACACTTCCTTGGGCACTTAACTTGGACAGCAAGTATCCTAGCAAGCTTTGTGCCCTTTATCCCTGTTGAGCTAGTGAAAATCCTTCTCATCAGCCTCATTATCCCAAAACTGCGCCAAAGTCTGAAAAACATGACTTATTTCCAAGCATAAGAAAAATCCCAGTTGAAACTGGGATTTTTTGGTGTCTAATAACGTCTGAGCAGTTTTTTGAGACCTTTAATCATCTTGTATTTCATTGGTTTTGGATAATAGCGGAAAGTCCCCATTTTGCGCACGATATAGCCGTTGAAATTTTGCTTAAAGCGAAGAACCCCGTCACTCCCATCAAAGATACCTTGAATACCTAGGAAAGTATAAAAAGGAATGCCTTTTTCGATGGCTTTTGTCATGACATGCTCTTGCAAGACCACAGGAGCGTAAAATTTATTGAACTCCGTGTAAGATCCGCTAAAGAGATAGACGACTTCCTGCGGTGTGTAGATAAAGAGACTGCCTGCTAGCACCACATCTTCCTCACCGTACTTGTCAATAAAAGCTTTTGCCTCCTCCACTCGTGTCTCAAAAGTGGCTAACTGCTTTTCCAGCTGAGTTTTGACCTTCTTTTGCTTGGCTGAGTTGGGATTTTCTGCTAGCTTTTCATTGACCTCATTCAGCTCTTTTTGGTGAGTTGCCATGTCTTTTTGGAGATGGGCGAGATAGTCTTTGAAGTTGAGCGTTGCCACCACAAACTCCGCCTTATCGCCAAAGCTATCGTAAAAATCTTGGTAGTAGTCTAACGATTTGTCCTTGTATTCACGGCGCTCTGAGGTCGATGAGGTAATTTCCTTAAAGATAGACAACTCGTCACGCGTAAGAGTCCTCACTTTGATACCAAAAGAGCTGGTTTTATTTGCCAATGGACGCCCTTTTTTGCTGTAGGACTTGCGCAATGTCTCCTTTGTCAAGCCAGTTAAGTCCTTGACATAGTGCCAGTCTGGCTCACCACCTGGATAGCCCGTCTGCAAACCATCAAACGCATAACCTAGGTCCGTCAGATCAGCAATCAACTCTTTTCTCTCCTCGCTGGTCGCTTCCCCATTGCTATCAAAGGTCTGATAAGTGTCGTAGGGCTTGATGATGAGTTCCAGCGCTCCATTCGCCTTAGCATAATCACGCAGAGCACTGTAAAAAGGCTTTAAATCCTCTGGGTTCGAGGAGGCTGGACCCGAGTTGACCTCCATACGAAGACCACCTGTCTCAGGCATGCTGTAGAGGATAGCTGAGACGCTCACCTCACCGTCACGCACCCAACCAAGATAAGTGACCTTAAAACCACGGCGCTCAAGCAGCTCTGCCATTTCCACCGTCTGCATAAAAGAGCGCTCTGTGTAGTTCTTGCTAGCTTCTTGATAGGCTTCTTTGGATAAAATTTTTAACACTTTCTTCTCCTTATTGCATTTTTAAAAACTCATTAACTTATAGATTAGCACCATCATCTTAAATGAAAGTAAATATTGTCTTATTTTCCTATTATTTTTTAACGAAAAAAGCTTGAGATAATATCAAGCTTTTACTTAACCAATGATACTGCCGTTTGGCACAGACTTGTCCACAGTGAGCAAGGTCAGTTTGCCCTCATGCTCAGCAGAGAGAATCATGCCTTGGCTGATGTATTTTTTCATCATTTTGCGTGGTTTGAGGTTGGCAACGATTTGCACTTTAAGCCCAATCAACTCTTCTGGATTTGGATAGAAGTTTGCGATACCAGAGAGGATTTGGCGGTGTTCACTGTCTCCTGCGTCCAAGCGGAACTGGAGGAGCTTGTCAGAACCTTCGACTTTTTGGCAGTCGATGACCTCTGCCACACGGATTTCTGCCTTGTCAAAGTCCTCAAACTTGATTTGTGCTTTGTTTTCGAGGAGCTTGACGTCTTCAGGCACCCATTCTTTTTCTTGAGCGAGTTTGCCAGCGTCCATTTGCTCTTTGATGTAGCTGATTTCCTCGTCCATGTCAAGACGTGGGAAGATTGGTGTTCCTTTGGCAACGACAATAAGACCTTCTGGTAGGTCGCTAAGCGCCAAGTTTTCAAGGCTAGTTACTTCTGGTAAACCGAGCTGGGTCATGATGGCGTTTGAGGTTGTCATCATAAATGGCTGAATGAGGTACGCTACCACACGCAGACTTGCCACTAAGTGGCTCATAACCGCAGCCAGCTCGTCACGTTTGTCCTCGTCCTTTGCCAAGACCCAAGGTGCTGTCTCGTCGATGTATTTGTTGGTACGAGAGATGATTGCCCAGATAGCTTCGAGCGCACGTGGGTAGTCTACGGCTTCCATTTCCTTGTGGTAAGTGGCTAATTGACTAGCGATTTCTGCCTCAAGGCTGTTGTCAAAAGCTGTCACACCAGACGCAAAAGCAGGCACCTTGCCGTCAAAGTATTTATTGACCATAGCCACCGTACGGTTGAGGAGGTTACCGAGGTCATTTGCCAGCTCATAGTTGATACGACCGACATAGTCCTCTGGTGTGAAGGTACCGTCAGAGCCGACAGGCAGACTTCTCATGAGATAATAGCGAAGCGGATCAAGTCCATAGCGCTCTACCAGCATTTCAGGATAGACCACGTTTCCTTTAGACTTGGACATCTTGCCGTCTTGCATGACGTACCAGCCGTGTGCTACCAAGCGTTTTGGAATAGGTTGTCCTAGAGCGTGGAGGAAGATTGGCCAGTAAATCGAGTGGAAACGCAGGATGTCCTTTCCGACCATGTGAATGTCTGCTGGCCAGAACTTGTCCACACGGTTTTCAAGGTCATTTTCAAAACCAAGCGCTGTGTAGTAGTTAAAGAGGGCGTCCATCCAAACGTACATGATGTGCTTAGGGTTGCTTGGCACAGGTACACCCCAAGTAAAGCTGGTACGAGAAACCGCCAAGTCCTCAAGACCCGGCTCGATGAAGTTTTTAATCATCTCATTCATACGACTGTTTGGCTTGATGAAGTCTGGGTGTTCCTTGTAAAAGTCCAAGAGCCAGTCGGCATACTTGCCCATGCGGAAAAAATAAGACTCTTCACTCACCCACTCTACCTCGTGACCGCTCGGAGCAATCCCGCCAGTCACCTTGCCATTTTCATCACGGAAAACCTCAGCCAGCTGGCTTTCAGTGAAGAACTCCTCATCTGAGACAGAGTACCAGCCAGCGTACTCACCGAGGTAGATGTCATCCTGCGCTAGCAATTTCTCAAAAATGCGCTGAACAGCCTTTTCGTGCTCAGGATTGGTCGTGCGGTAAAAGACATCGTAGGAAATGTCTAGCAATTTCCAGAGCTCTTTGACGCTCTCAGCCATGCCATCCACATAAGTCTGCGGGTCAATGCCTACTTCCTTAGCTTTTTGCTCAATCTTTTGCCCATGCTCATCAAGCCCAGTTAGATAATAAACATCGTAGCCCAAAAGACGTTTGTAGCGAGCCTGCACATCGCAGGCAATGGTCGTGTAGGCAGAGCCGATGTGGAGCTTACCAGATGGGTAATAAATCGGAGTCGTAATGTAAAATGATTTCTTTTCAGTCATGATAAATCCTTTCCAAGCAAATGAGCTTGTTTTGTTGGCTGACTACAAAAGTCAGCTAACTGCTATAGCACTTTATTATACCATAGAAATGGGGATTTTGCGAGATGGAAAAAGCCAAGCCTTGCATTTTGCGACTGGTGTGCTATAATAAAATTGATTTATAATTATAAAAGAGAGGTAAATATATGCAAGTCGAAATCGATAGCACTTTTTGGGAACTCTTTCCAGAAGCACAGATTAGTATCCTTGTGGTTAAGGGGCTAGACAATCACATTGACGAGTCAAAAGACCCGCATTTTCAGGAACTTCTAGATGAGGCGAGCAAGAAAGCAGAGAGTTTCATCACCGAAGAGCCCTTCACAGCAAACACAGTCATCCAAGAATGGCGTGCCGCTTTTACCAAATTCAAAACCAAAAAAGGAGCACGATCATCTATTGAAGCGCTGCTCAAAAGAGTTAGCCAAGGCAAACGCTTTAGCCCAATCAATCCGCTCGTTGACCTCTACAACAGCATCTCGCTAAGCTATGGTTTACCTTGCGGTGGTGAGGACTTGGACAAGATTCAAGGTGATTTGCACCTTGGAAAAGCCAAAGGTGGCGAGCCTTTCTTCCCACTGGGCGCAGAAAAAGACGCCCCTGCTCTTCCTGAGGAGCTCATCTACTACGATGAAGACGGCGCTATCTGCCGTTGCCTCAATTGGCGAGAAGCCAAGCGCACCATGCTGACTGAGGAAACCAAAGACGCTATCCTCGTTATCGAAGCTATTAACCCAGAGCAAGCAGAGCGTGCTAGAGCTGCTATGGAAGCACTCAAGCAACTGCTAAGTGACGAAATGGATGTCACAGGCGACATTCACCACCTAACCACAGACGCACCAAACTACACTATTGACTAAAAGAGTGTCCCTCAGCCAAAGGCTGAGGGGCTTTTGCTAATTGCAATCAAGCGTCTTGACTGTAAATTTGGTATAATGGCAGTAGTTTATTAGTAAGAGAGGACTAGACTATGATAGATACAAAAGATTTGATTGCCTACAAGCAGCTGCCTGTTTGGGGAGCGGACGATATTCCTGAGCTTTTCCTAGATATGCACAACACCAAGGTCGGCACTTGGGGAAAACTCACGATTTTAGAGGGGATGTTGGATTATTTTGAGTTGGATGAAGAGGGTGAGGTTGTGTCTGAGGCTCGCTTTGATAGTGACTCTGCCATTCCTTTTGTGGAACCACAGGTCTGACACCGTATCAAGCCAGCCTCCAGCAACCTGCGCTTTTATCTAACTTTTTATTGCCAAAAAGAGGATTATTTCGCTAAAAAATACCACCTCACCAAGACTCACTCTGAGGTCATCTTTATCGCTCCTTATCTAAAGGCAAACAGTCGTGCGCTAGATTTGGGCTGTGGACAAGGGCGCAATGCACTTTACCTGACTTTACTTGGACACGATGTCACTGCTGTGGATAAAAATACCGAAAGCCTTGCCTTTCTAGAAAATCTTGCCAGTCGTGAAGGCTTGTCCCTCACGACAAAAGCATACGATATCGCCACCGCTGACATCAGTGGGACTTACGACTTCATCATCTCCACAGTTGTGCTGATGTTTCTTGAGGCAAGCCGTATTCCTGACATTATCCACAATATACAGGAACACACTGCAGTTGGTGGCTACAATCTCATCGTCTGCGCTATGGATACTAAAGATTATCCCTGCCCTATTCCCTTTCCTTTTACTTTTAAAGAGGGCGAGCTCAAAGACTACTACAAAGACTGGGAGTTGCTCAAGCACAATGAAAATGTCGGTGAGCTCCACCGCCTAGATGAAAACGGCAATCGTATCCAACTGCGCTTTGCCACTATGCTGGCACGCAAAATCAACTAGCACTTTTTCAAACACAAAACACCGCTAGAGTTCTAGCGGTGTTTTTATGATTAAGCGTCTTCTTTTTTCTTTTTAAGTCCTGCTAATCCAAGAGCTGAAGCTAAGCCGATAAGACCTACGCCAGCATACTCAAAGTGGGATTGACTTTCTCCTGTCTCTGGGAGACTTGTCGTTGTAGCTGTTTGTGAGTTTGTCTGACTAGCTAACGTAAGTCCTCCTTCACCAGATTGGGTAGGCGCTTGCATTGCTGGTGCTTGATTGGTTGGAGCTGGCTTACCATCTACTGGTGGCATTTGGCTCGGGGCAAAGCCTCCAGCTACTCCATTTCCAGTCGGTGCTCCAAAGTCCTCAGAAGGTTTGCCCTGTGTGCTTGTAGGCATCATATCGGCAGGAAGCATTTGTGAAGCCGTGTTTCTCGATGGTGTTTCCTCGCCTGTTTGGTCTACTGTGGTTGCGTCAGATGGTGCCTGTGGCTGAGTAGTAGTTGCTTGGTTGCTATTATCACCAGTTGGGCGTTCTGGTGGGGTTGCACCGTTCGTTTCGTTTGGCGGAGTCGGTACATCGCTTGGAGCTGTGCCATCAAATGCTCCACTGCCATTTGGTGGGGTTGGCATATCACTTGGTACTATACCGTCTGGCAGATCTGGTGGCGTTGTGCCATCACCTGGCATTTGCCCATTCATCGGACCACCTTGACCGCCTGGGGCATAAGTATTGGTGTACTCTGTAGTGGCTGTCGTTGTGGTCGTATTGCTACCCGCACTGATCGTATAGTCACTACCGTCTGTCAAGCTAGCGCTTGAGTAAACCAAGTGCGCTAGCTTAATCGGTGTGGTAAAGCTTGTAACGGTATTTCCAGCGCTATCTGTAATGGTCACTGTTTCCCCTGCGCTTGCTGTGAGATTTGTCGCTAGGAAATCTTGGCTAGAGCTGCTGTCAAAGGCTTCTTCCATAACAGCATTTGCCGAACCAGCAATCAACGTACCGCCTGTGATGATACCCTCACCATCATAGTCAAGCGCTGTGTCGGTACCGTCCTGACCAGAACCACCGTAGACCACAATGGTACCACCTGTAATGGTGAGATTTCCATTAGAGTCAAAGCCGTCACCGCCAGCATTGACATAAACTGTACCGCCATTGATGTTAAGTTCAATCTGGTCTGTCGCTAGCATGCCAGCATTTTCATTTGGCGTAGCGTTGAGTCCGTCATCTGCAGCGTCCACATAAAGCGTACCGCCATTGATGGTCAAGTACCAAGCCTCAATACCTTCGTCGTCCGTCTTGATAGAGACATTTCCAGAGTTAAGCGTGAAATTATGCCCAGCATGGATACCACGGTCGGTTGAAGTGATGGTCAGATTTGCCCCATCAATGGTAATGTCACCATTGGTCAAGTCCTCTGTATCAATAGTTGCCATCCCTTGCCCACCAGCAATGATAGTAATGTCACCTCCGAGCAAGTTAATAGCCGTCGTCGCTTCAATCCCATCACTGCCAGACGAGATGACATAAGTCCCTGACTCGATAGTCACAGTGTCGCCATAGATACCGTTGCTACCAGAACCAGAAGCGATTGCAGTGTAGCCGTCACCTGCGAAATTGAGGTCACCACTAACGTTAATACCAACAGATGAGGTGGAGGTGATGTTGTTGGTGCCAGATGTCACGAGAAGTACAGTCGCTAAGCCCTGTGAGGAGATAGCTGGAGCACTGTTTGTGATATTGACATTGTCAAGGTTGACCGTCACCTGAGCTGAGACGTCCTCAGAAACAGTGATAGAGCTGTTTTCTGCCGTACCTGTAAAGGTGTAAGTCCCAGCACTTGTGATGACATAACTGGTATTGTCAACGATGGTTGTCGTGCTGTCTGCGCTTACTGTGATACTCTGAGTGTCTGTTGTGCTGTCTGACCTTGAGCTGGTGCTTGTCTCACTAGTGGCATTATCTGTATCCTCTGTGCTGGCACTTGTATCTGTGGTGTTCTCTGTTGTAGTTGACTCTTGACTGGTGTTTACTTTGTTTTCTGCACCTACATCTGTGCTTGCCTCTGTAGTAGTTTCTACTGAATCTGCACTTGCTTTTTCACTGCTATTTGAAGCTGTACTGCTAGACTCGGTAGAAGCTACTGTGTCTGTGCTCGCTGTTGTATCTGTGCTAGTAGTATCTGTAGTATCCGTAGAAGCTTCGGTATCTGTCGTCGTTGAATCGCTTGTTTGGGTGACAAGAGCTGAGCTAGGCTCGCTATTACTTGCTTCATCTGCGCTTGCACTTCCTGCCATAATCCCAAAGGTTGTCAGACCTATCAGCGCCTAGGCTAAGCCAAATTTAAACTTACGAAAAGAAAAGGTTTGTTTGGTATGTTTTGATGTCATAATGAACTCCTTATTTTTTAACAATTAGTTGTTTGCTAGTATAGAGAGCCCAACTTAAACATTTCCGAAAAATAGCTTAAGTTTTGCTTATACCTGTCACAATTGTCGATAAAATAGACATATCTGTCACACCTTTTTTTGACTAAAGGCTATCAGTATATCACAAAATAAAAAAATATCAAGGCTTGCAATACACAATATATAGTGCTAAAATTTTATTTGTAACACAATATGTTGTTGCAAAGAGATAAAAAAACACATCAATATGATGATAGATTGGTGTTAGGAGATGCATATTCTAGCACGATTAACTGGAGGTGTATCACAATCGTGATTATATTAGCAGGGATGATTGGCGTTGGTAAGACTACTTACACCGCCCAATTAGCCAAAGAACTGGGAACTGAAGCTTTTTTTGAGCCTGTCGAGGACAATCCTATTTTGGATAAATACTATGAAAATCCTGAAAAATACGGCTTTGCTTTGCAGATTTACTTTCTCAACAAACGTTTTAAAGCTATCAAAAAAGCTTACCATAGAGATGACAATGTGCTTGACCGCTCCATCTACGAGGATGCGCTCTTTACCTTTATCAACACGCTACAAGGCAGCATCTCAACGCAGGAATACGGTATCTACCTTGAGCTGTTGGACAATATGATGGAAGAGCTTGACGGCATGCCTAAAAAAGCGCCAGACCTTCTCATCTACCTTGACGCTAGCTTTGAGCATATTATGAGTAATATCAAAAAACGTGGGCGCAGCTATGAGCAACCAACTGAAACAAATGGTCTTGAGGACTACTATCGTCTGCTTCACAACCATTATCACGAATGGTATGACAAGTACGACTATAGCCCAAAAATGCTCATCAAGACAGACGATATTGACATTACCTGCGACGACGATTGGCAACAAGTCTTTGGGCAAATCAAAGACAAAATGCAAGAGCTAGGAATAGGAGACTAAGGTGGACACAGAAACAACAAACACAGCACTAGACGTAACAGAAACAGTAGAAACAATAGAAACAGACAACAATCTCAACAACTTATCCCTCAAAAAAGCCTTTGACATCGCTTGGTCACGCTTTAACCGCACGGAAAAAGTCTTTGCGCTTATCGCCTTTTGTGTCTCACTTGGCTTTACCAGCTATGGGATATTACCGACTATCTTGAGAGGGGATTTTACACTGCTTAACACCCTCTCTATTATTATGTCCATTTTTGGCTTTATCGGGACATGGACGCTGGCTCTGCAGTGGCAACACACCTTTAAAGCCAATGGTATCCAAAATATCGCTAGCATATCAGTAGCTGGTATCCAGCATGTCTACGGGCACATGTTTACCAGTGTCTACTATTTGATTACAGAGTTTGTCGGACACTACAGCTGGCAAAAAAGACGTAACGAAGCGGGTGAGTTGGTCGTTGATAAGCGCTTTGGAGTGCGAGATGTGTTAATCGCCATTTTCTTTTGGACTATTGGACTTGGTGTGGTGTCTTACCTCATGGGTGGGACACGTATCATCCTAGACGCTATCACAAACGGACTGTCCTTCACCGCACAGCAACGCCAAGTCAAAGGGCACATTGACGGCTTTTATATCTGGCTTTTGGTGGATTTGCTCAGTTTCTTTCTCTTTTTATCTGTTGGCAATCCCATCGCAGCTTTTGGCTACCTTGGCATGATGGCGCAAGGCTGCGTGGCCATTATGATTTGGAAAAAAGGCAAAGGAAATTAAAGCTTTGAGGGTTGACACTTGTCTTTCTTTCTGTTAAGATAGGTAACCGTGGACGTTTTGATGTATATGCAACGTTATTAAAGCATGTGCTTTAGAGTGCTTTTCCACACAAAAACTTCAATAAGGAGGTCTTTTATGACGACACTACGTTTACTCCTTCCACAATGGCAAGGAGGCATGAATCCCAACTATGTTCTTGGTGCGGAGCTCTTGAGCGTTATTGCGCCACCTTCATCAAAGGATGAAATGATTAAAATTGACGTGCCGACAAACTTTGATGCTCCACTGGCAACTAAGAATGGGATTGACCGCTATGATGAGCTAGCAGACCAAACGCAGACTGTTTTGGACGTTCTAGCCCAAAAAGCTCCTGAAAAGGTGATTACCTTTGGAGGCGACTGCTCTATCTCACAAGCACCGTTTGCTTATCTCTCTGAAAAATACGGCGACAAGCTCGGTGTTCTCTGGTTGGACGCCCACCCAGACATTGCCACACCTGACTTTTCAAGCCACCTCCATGAAATGGTTCTTGCTAACCTCATGGGACAAGGCGCTAAAAGCTTTGATGACAAGGTCAAACGCCCTATTGATAGCCAAAAAGTCATGTATGCTGGACTGATTGACAAAGACCTCCGCAAGGAAGAACGCCCTCTCGTTTTAGATAAAATCGCTTACGCTACACCTAGCGATCTCAAAAAGAATAACCAAGTTATCCTTGACTGGATAAAAGAAAATAATATTGAGGTGCTTGCTGTCCATCTCGACTTGGACGTGCTCTCGCCTTATAACTTTAGGTCTGTCTATCCAGCAGATCCAAAGAGCACTGTTGAGGCTTTCCCAGCAGCTGTTGGTGAATTGACGCTTGACCAAGTCGTTGGTATCTTCAAGGACATGAGCACCCAAGCTGAGCTTGTAGGCTTGTCTATTGCAGAGCATTTGCCTTGGGACACTATTTACCTACGCAAAGCCTTTGAGAAGATTGACATTTTCAACTCTTAAAAACCAAGCACAGACACGGCAAAGTCTGTGCTTTTTTGCTATAATAAAGCTAAAAAAGACTAAAGGATGCTTATGAAACTCATTTCTTGGAATATTGATTCACTCAATGCTGCGCTGACTAGCGACTCTGCTCGTGCACTGCTATCTCGTGAGGTGCTTGATACCTTGGTTAAGGAAAATGCAGACATCATCGCCATTCAAGAGACCAAACTCTCTAGCAAAGGCCCAACCAAAAAACACTTGACTATCTTAGAGGACTATTTCCCAGACTATGCTGTTACTTGGCGCTCATCTGTCGAGCCTGCAAGAAAAGGATACGCTGGCACCATGTTTCTCTACCGCAAAACGCTTAGTCCCATCATCACCTATCCAGAAATCGACGCACCGTCAACCATGGACAGTGAGGGGCGCATTATCACCCTTGAGTTTGAGGACTTTTTTGTCACACAAGTCTATACGCCAAACGCTGGTGACGGTCTCAAACGTCTGGCTGAACGCCAAATTTGGGATGAGAAATACGCTGACTACCTAGAGAAGCTTGATAGCCAAAAGCCAGTCCTTGCTACTGGTGACTACAACGTTGCCCACAAGGAAATTGACCTTGCTCATCCAAGTGCCAACCGCAGATCACCTGGCTTTACCGATGAAGAGCGTCAGGGCTTTACACAACTGCTTGGTAAGGGCTTCACTGATACTTTCCGCTACATGCACGGCGATGTGCCAAATGTCTATAGCTGGTGGGCGCAACGCAGCAAGACCAGTAAAATCAACAACTCCGGCTGGAGAATTGACTACTGGCTAGCTAGCAATCGTATCGCAGACAAAATCACAAAATCTGATATGATTGACTCTGGTAGCCGCCAAGACCACACCCCTATTGTACTTGAGATTGACATCTAAAAAGACTGGTCACTTGACCAGTCTTTTCTTATTGCTTCCATAAATCTTGATAGCTCGTGCGGTGCCCAATCTGAAACAGTTCGCCGTCTTTGACCAGCAAAGGACGCTTAATGAGCATGCCGTTACTTGCTAGTAAAGCGAGTGCCTCTTTTTCGTCCATGGTAGCGAGCTTGTCCTTTAGTCCGAGGTCACGATAGACCTGACCGCTGGTGTTAAAAAACTGTTTGAGCTGAAAGCGACCTTGAGCAAGCCAGGCTTCAAACTGATCTACTTGCGGAGGATTTTCCTTGATATTGATACTATCAAAGTCAAGTCCTAACTCTTCTAACTCTTTTTTGGCTCGCTTACAAGTCGTGCAAGGCGGGTATTGGTAAAATTGTAACATGTGTTCTCCTTTTTGGTTAAGAAAGGCTGTTATTTCAGATGGACACCCTCATGCTCTAAGAGCCATATCTTTTTATCCAAGCCACCAGCATAGCCCGTCAGCTCTCCAGTGCTGCTTAACACCCTATGGCAGGGAATGAAAATAGACAAGGGATTGCGACCGACAGCACCGCCAACAGCCTGAGCAGACTGACATCCTAGACAATCTGCAATCTCACCGTAGGTCATGACAGAACCTTGTGGAATGGTGGCTAGCACCTGCCAAACCTTTTGCTGGAAAGGTGTCCCGATAGGCGATAACGCTGGCTTACTAGGCAGACTACTTCCTGCAAAGTAAGCGTCCAGCCAAGACACAGCCTCAGCTAAGATTGGGTTTGTGCTCTTCTGGACATCAGCGTCCTCTAGTTTTGCTTCATAGTATTTTTGCCCTAAAAACCAAGCGCCTGTCAGTGCCTTATCTGTCGCAACCAGAGACAATTGTCCTATCGGTGAGGTGTAGATGGTTTTATAAACCTTGATAGATGTCATATGAAATAGCCCTTCCCAAATAAAGTCCTGCTTTATTTTTCAATCAAGCGTACACGTACAATATTATCACTTGCTTCAAATTTTGCAACTAATTGGTCAATCTTAGCACGATCATCCTCATCAAGGTCTAAAAGGGTATAAGCGTAATCGCCTTTAGAGCGGTTGATGATATTGTCAATGTTAATGCCAAGGTCTGATACGGCAGTTGAGATACGAGCGACAATATTTGGGACATTTTTGTTAATCAAGGTAATGCGGTAAGGTGCTACCAAGGCTTGCTCAACACGTGGGAAATTGACAGAGTTGATGATTTCACCTGTCTCCATAAAGCGACGAATGGTTTTCCCTGCCATGATGGCACAGTTAAGCTCAGCCTCTGCTGTTGAGCCACCTACGTGAGGAAAGACCGTGATATGCTCTTTACCAAGCAAGTCCTTATCCCCAAAGTCTGTCACATAGTGCTTGACAACACCTGTTTCAATGGCGTCAAAGAGAGCCTTGTTGTCCACCAACTCAGCACGTGCAAAGTTGATAATCGTCGTGCCCTTTGCCATGCTAGCAAAAGCGTCCTTATCAAAAGTATGACGAGTGTCATCCGTCAAAGGCACATGCACCGTAATGTAATCACAGTTAGCAAAGATTTCTTTCAAATCATTGACACGCTTAACGTGGCTTGAGATGTTCCACGCCGCTTCAATGGAGACATAAGGGTCGTAGCCAAGGACGTTCATACCAAGACGTCTGGCGTCATTGGCAATGCGTGCTCCAATCGCCCCTAGACCAATGACACCAAGTGTTTTACCTGCAATTTCACTACCAGCAAACTGCTTTTTCCCTGCTTCGACTTGCTTTGGAATGTCGTCACCCGTTAGCTGATTGACCCAAGTATTGGCTGCGATGTAATCACGAGCTGATAAGAGCAAGGACGCAATCACGGCTTCTTTTACCGCATTGGCATTGGCTCCTGGGGTGTTAAAGACGACAATCCCTTGCTCTGTGGCTTGGTCGATTGGGATGTTGTTGGTCCCTGCTCCTGCTCTTGCGATTGCTTTTAAGTTCTCTGGGAAAGTCTCACCATGAAGATTTTGGCTGCGAATGATAAAAGCGTCTGGATTGTCCGCCTTATCACCATCCACTTGAAATTGATTGCCCAGCTCTTTGAGACCGATTTGATTGATATTGTTATAGGTTCTGACACTAAAAACCATACGCACCACACTCGTTATTGCTAACGCCTTTCTTTTTTCTCTTGACAGCTTTTAGCTGTTTTCTTTTTCAAATTTTTCCATAAATGCAATCAAGTCCACAACCCCTTGACGTGGGAAGGCATTGTAGAGACTAGCTCGCATACCACCGACTGAACGGTGTCCTTTGATGTTTTTAAAACCAAGCGGAGTCGCTTCAGCCACAAACTTGCTGTCTAACTCCTTACTTGGGGTCACAAAAGGAATGTTAGCAACAGAGCGCTCTTCCTTATGAATGACAGGGCTTGTGTAAAAGTCTGATTGCTCAATGAAGTCGTAGAGGAGTTGAGACTTCTCACGGTTGATTGCTTCCATCTTGTCCACACCACCCATTTCCTTGACCCAGTCAAAAACGAGTTTTGAGATATAAATGCTGTAAGCTGGTGGGGTATTGTAAAGTGAGCCAGCATCCGCTTGAATGCGGTAATCAAGCATGCTTGATAGGGCTGGTGTGTCGTTTAGGAAATCCTCACGCACAATGACCACTGTTACCCCAGCAGGTCCGATATTCTTTTGCGCACCCGCATAAATCATGGCAAAATCCTCAACATTATAGCGCACTGCTAAGATATTAGACGACATATCAGCGATAATGGGCACACCATTGGTATCTGGCAAGTCGTAAATAGCTGTGCCTTCGATGGTGTTGTTGGTTGTGATATGGACATAAGACGCTTCCGGATCAATCGCTGACGCATCAAAAGTCGTAATGTGATTATAATTGTCTTTTTCAGATGAAGCTAGTAAAATCGGCTCAAAAGGAATGGTCTCAGAGAGCTTAACAGCCTCAGTGTAAGCCTTTTTCCCCCAAGAACCACCGACAAGATAATAAGCCTTGCCACCTTTTGCAAAGTTGAGCGGAATCATCGAAAACTGAGTGGAGGCACCCCCTTGTAGAAAAATGACTTTATAATTGTCTGGAATTGCCATCAACTCACGCAAAGTCGACTCAGCGTCCTTGATAATAGCATCAAACTCGCTGGAGCGGTGAGACATCTCCAAAACACTCATACCACTGCCTTGATAATCAAGAAACTCACGCTGTGCCTTCTCTAGCACTGGTTTTGGTAAAACTGCAGGACCTGCAGAAAAATTATAAATTGTCATAAGAATACCTCCGTTATATTTTACGATTATAACACAATTTTCTGAATTTTGTAAAGATTCCAGCGATTTTTTGTGATATTTTTCTCAAAAACAAAAGGATAGCATCGCTATCCTTTTTATCTTACTCTTCTACAAAGCATCTGCGCCGTGTTCTCCGGTTCTAATGCGAATCACATCGTCAATTGGGATGATGAAGATTTTGCCGTCACCGACTTCCCCAGTTTGGACGGCTTCTCGCACCAGTGCAACCAATGTGTCAACCTCATCGTCTTTGGTGACGACTTCTACTTTGACCTTGGCAAGAAGTGCTGGGATGACCTTTTGACCACGGACATACTCCGCAAAACCTTTTTGATTCCCATAACCTAGGACTTGTGAGACGGTCATTCCTCTAGCAAGCCCTTGCTTTGTCATGGCGTCTTTTAAATCTTCTAACTTATCCGAACGGATAATCGCTTCTACTTTTTTCATTGACAACTCCTCTCTAAATTACGAATCTAATCCCATAAAGGTTGGGTAGGCAGTCTCACCATGCTCGCTATCATCAAGACCAATCGCCTCTGCACGCTCTGTGACACGTATAGGCATAAAGATTTGAATACCCTTGACGATAACAAAAGTAGCAATCGCAGACCAAAGCACCGTCACAAGAATAGCAATAATCGTAATCCATAAAAGATGACCATTACCATAAATAATCCCAACATTTTCTTTATCTAGCGCCAGACTAGGTAGGGTGAAGATACCTGTCACTAAACCTCCAAAAATCCCGCCAACACCGTGACAACCAAAGGCATCGAGAGCATCATCATAGCCCAAGCGATGTTTCAAAACAGAGATGGCTGCATAGCAGATAGGACTGACCGCAAGACCGATAAGAATAGAACTCCATGTGGATACAAAACCAGCAGCAGGTGTTATAGCAACGAGTCCTGCGATTAACCCCGTCGAAGCACCGACAAGAGAGACCTTTTTAGTGAGGAAAGCCTCAATCACTATCCAAGAAAACATGGCTGCAGACGCTGATAAATGCGTGGTTAGTAAAGCATGAACGGCTTGGCTATTTGCAGAAAGAGCAGAGCCTGCGTTAAAACCAAACCAACCTAACCAGAGAATCCCCGCTCCAAGCAACACAAAGGGAACATTGTGCGGACGGTATTCTAAGCGCTGATAGTTGCGTCTTTTTCCTAACATAAGGGCTAACACCAAGCCAGAGACACCAGATGTGATGTGCACCACATCACCCTCTGCAAAGTCGATGGTTCCTAGCTGTGCGAGAAAGCCTTCGTCCCAAACCATGTGTGCAAATGGATAGTAGACCAACAGCAGCCAGAAAACCATGAAAATCACCATCGGCAAAAAGCGCATACGACCAGCAACAGCCCCTGTTAGAATGGCTACTGCTATGATGGAAAACATCATCTGAAACATGGCAAACAAGGCATCTGGAATGCCTAATCCTCTACTGCTCGTCGTCTCACTAACGTTATTAAAAAAGAGATGACTGAAATTTCCAATAAAATCTCCATCTCCGCCAAAAGACAGAGAATAACCTACTGCAAACCACAGCAGTGTCCCGATGGCAATCGGCACCACACACATCATCATGGTATTGATGACATTTTTACGCCTACCAAGCCCACCGTAAAAGAAAGCTAAACCAGGTACCATAAAAAAGACCAAACCAGTACAGATAAAGATAAATGCTAAACTACCAGTATTCATAAATGACCTCCTGAAATAATATGTTAGATAATATAACACAATATTTTCAGCAAGTCAATGACTTTTTCTAATTTTTCTGGATTTTCTCTCTAATCTATCATCTTTTGTCAGCTAAAAAAATAAGCAAGAGAAATATCGTATTCTCTTACTTATTTAGCTGATGATAGGTATCGTAGACCTCTTGACGTGTTCTGCCAAGCTCTTTTGCCACTTTCTTAATAGCCTGTGTTGGCTTTAATCCATTAGAAATATACTGCTCTACTACCTGTACAGGGTCAACATCAGATGTTAGGTTTTCTAACTCTTCATTCTGTATTTTTCCAGAAACAATGAGCAGGCACTCGCCTTTTAGAGGTGTTTCTTTGATGGCTTCTAAAAGTTCTGTGATAGTGCCACGTTGGTACTCTTCAAAGACCTTGGTTAGTTCTCGCACCAAAACCACTTGTCGATTGCCATAGACCGTTTTCATATTTTCCAGCGTGCTTGCAACACGATAAGGCGATTCGTAGAAAATCTGTGTCTCTGGATAGTCTTTTTTCGCCTCAAAAAAAGCTTGCTGCTGTCCTTTTTTACGAGGTAAGAAGCCGTAAAAAACGTGTGGCTGTGGCGCTAAGCCGCTGGCTATAAGCGCTGTGATACCAGCACTAGCACCAGGCAGTGCCACAACAGGGATGTCTTTCTCAATAGCTGCCACAACCAAATCATGCCCTGGGTCAGAAATGGATGGCATTCCAGCATCAGAAACCTGCGCCAGCGATTTTCCAGACGCTAGCAAATCAAGAAGATAGGGAATCTTTTCATAGGCATTGTGCTCATGAAAGCTGATTTGCTTTGTGTCAATCTCAAAATGCTTTAAGAGAAGCCCTGTATTTCTCGTGTCCTCCGCACAGATAAAGTCAACGGTCTGTAGCGTTGTAATCGCTCGGTAAGTCATGTCCTCAAGGTTACCGATAGGGGTAGGCACCAGATAGAGCGTCCCTAGCTCTTTCTTGCCTTTAAAGCTTTTTTGTACTTGCATGGCTAGCCCCTATCTAACAACTCTTGGCAAAACATGCACTCTTCTTCATTTTCACGACGCTGTCCGTAAAAGGAATTACAGATATGAAAACCATCTTCGTAGATACTCTCTAAGTGCTCTTTTCCTTGCGTCGAGTTTTTAGCCTGCTTTTCATGCTCGAGCTGACCCAAGCGCTCTCTCAACTTGGTATTTTCAATGCGCAATTGGGTATTTTCTTCGATGAGTTGTTGAAATTGTTTTTTGAGCGTATCAGCTTCTGCTAAAGTGACCATCAAGTTTTGGGTCAAATCGTCAAAAGCGTCAAACAATTCTTTTTTATCCATGTGATTGAAACTCCTCTAGGGTATAAATAACAGGAACCACCGCTCCTTTTAAGGAGACTTTGATGGTTTTGGCAAAGATGTCAATCGCTAAAACCTCTCCTTGACCATCTTGAGTATCAATGAGCTCACCAACATCAGGAAAGTCAGCCATTGCTTCCTCATAAAAAGCTTCTTCGTAATTGAGACAACATTTTAGTCGTCCGCACAACCCATTGCCCTTGCCTGAGGTGATAGATAGACCTTGATTTTTCACCATTTTGATGGAAACAGGCGGAAACTCACCTAGAAAAGTCGAACAGCAAAGCGCTCGCCCGCAAGGTCCAAGACCACCATAAACTTTTGACTCTTCTCGGCTATTGATTTGACGCAACTCAATCCGCATGCGAAAATAGCTCGCCAAATCACGCAACAAACCTCTAAAGTCCACACGCCCATCAGCCGTAAAGGTAATCAGCACATGGTCACGATCCAGCGGAAAAGCAATAGTCACTAGGTTCATCTTGAGCTTGCTGCGCTTGATGAGTTCATTGACATCAGAAAAAGCGTCTGCTGCTTGCTTTCGGTTTTCATCTGCTATCTGAAAATCACGCTTGCCTGCCTGTCTCACAAAGGTAGGCAGTTTACTTAGCAGGCGATTTGCCTCTATCTCTTTAGGTTTTGTGATGACTTGTGCCAAGTGCGTGCCTTTTTTGTGCTTGACAACGACAAAGCTCTCTAGAGCAAGGGCACTTTCTGTTTCTAGATAGCTCACCTGCCCTGTTTCTCTGTCTTTTATCTTTACTACTTGTGTCATGATAATACCATATATTCTAGTGCATTTTGAAAACTGACGTTTTTTCTCCACATGTCGTAGGACTGATGGAGACCCTCTAAAAGCTCTCGTGCAGCTTTTTCATTGAGGTGTTTGGCTAGAAGCAAGATCAAAAACTGATAAGCAAGCTCCTGCTCAGACTTATCACTGGCAAGTGCGGATAAGCGTGAAACCTCAAGATAGGCTTGATTGCGATTTTTGAGCAGCATGTCCACAAACTCTTGACACTCATTGATGAGCGCTAAGCTCTGGTTATCTGCCATCAACTGCTCGAGGTCTGCACTGTCCTTTGCCACACCAGCTAGGAGATAAGCTTGGCTCTTTAGAAAGCCATTTTTCTCCGCCATATGCTCGAGATAGGCTTGATTTTTAGGAAAATGAAAAACTTGCGTACGACTCTTGATAGTAGCCAGCACCTTGCTCTCGTCGCTGGTCAGTAAAATAATCAAGACCGAGCTTTGCGGCTCCTCGATGACTTTTAGGAGACTATTTGCGGCGTTGACGTGCATTTTTTCACAGTCTTTGATGATAAAGACTTGATTTTCACCTTCAAAGCCAGAACTTGAAAATTCTTTAATCAAGTTTCTGATGGTTTCAGTTTTGATACTATTGCCACTAGGTGCCACCAGCTTGACATCCGAAAACTCACCTTGACTAATCAAACGGCAAGAACGGCAGATACCACAGGGCAGCTTGTCTTGGAGATTGTCACAAAAACGGCTCTGCGCTAAAAATAGCGCCATCTCAAAGCTAGCAAAACCACCTGAAAAAAGATAAGCATGACTGAGCCTATTAGTCTGTAAAATGGTCTTAAACTGCTGAAAAAGCTGAGGTTGTAACTGTTCAATCTCTGATGTCATAGGACAACCTTCTCCAAAAATCTAAGAACGGTATCATAGGTTTCTTTGACGACCTCATCAAGCGGTTTTGTAGCATCAATGGTTACAATGCGATCTGACTCGCTCTCAGCCAGTGCCAGATAGCCATTTCTGACCTTTTGGTGAAGTTCCAGCGCTTCTAAGTCTAAGCGATTGACCTCACGACTGGCATTTTGATTGATTCTCTCTAAGCCCACTTCAGACGGCACATCAAAATACAAGGTCAAGTCAGGCTTTCGTTTATCAGTAGCGTAGTCATTTAACCAAGCAATAGCCACCTTATCAAGCCCTCGCCCTGCTCCTTGATAGACTACTGAGCTATCAATAAAACGGTCCATCAAAACAAGACAGCCCTTATCTAATGCAGGTGCTACCTTTTCCACCCAGTGCTGACGTCTAGCTGCGATGTAGAGCAAAAGCTCCGTCTTACTATCCATCTGCGTGTGATTGACATCTAAAATCACATCACGAATACGCTCAGAAATCTGAACACCTCCGGGTTCACGAGTGACTAAAATAGGCTGAGACACTTCTTCTCTCAAAAGAGGAAGCAGCCTCTCTAAAACCGTTGTTTTGCCTGCTCCATCTGGTCCTTCAAATGATAGCAAGTAGCCGTTTGTCATAGCCTGTAGTTCTCCTTTTGTAATTTCTTCTATTGTACCAAAAAATCAGCAAAAAAACACCGCTAAGCGTGGCGGTGTTTTCAACTTAGAGAGCCTTAGCCTGCGTTTGCTCAACAGCCTCAATGGTTACAGGAACATCTGAAAAAATCGCCTTGACTTTATCATCAGAGTGGTGCCCTTCAAGCTGAATTTCGATAGTGGATTTGCTCGTGTTGTGCTCCGCAATCACAATGCGTTTGATATTGATTCCTGCTTTAGAAATAACGTCAACAGCCTTGGCAAGTGTGCCGACACTGTCTTCTCCTAAGAGTACAAGACGAGTTCCCACTTCACCATATCCAGACACTTCTAGAAAGGCTTTGAAAATGTCCTTGTCGGTGATGATACCATAGACTTGGTCATTGTCCACAACAGGCAAAATGCTCACATTATTTTTCATCATGATGTAGATAGCGTCCTCAAGACTAGCATAGCGTGACACCGTGTAGACTTTTTTTATCATAATATCACGAATTTTAGTCTTGTTGAGCAGATAGTTCATCTCATAGATAGAGAGACTGGTTGCTTTTGATGGCGTTGCCTCCGCCATAACGCCTTCTGTCACGATACCGACTAGTTTGTCATTTTCAATCACAGGTAGACGACGTAAACCTTGCTCACGCAAAAGGTCTGTTGCTTGCGCCACCGTCGTATCTGGTGAAATAAACACAACTTTTTTTGTCATATAATCTTTAACTGCCATAGCTCTTTCCTCTTTCTAAAGCGAAATCTTTTTCTATTCTATTATATCACTTTTTAACCGTTTTCACATCGTTTTATGCTCACATTTTCAAAAATAAGATATTTTGTTATAATAGCACCTGAAAAAAGACGATAAAAAGGAAATTGTGCAATCGCATAGAATAAAATGATTAAACGGCTATAATTTCTATAGCCTATCAACAGACCAAGTCCATGCAAAAAACAGAAGCCTAGGCTTCTGTTTTTTAACCACCAAGATAAGCTTTACGCACTTCGTCAGAAGCGAGCAGCTCTTGTCCAGTACCTGAGAGGACGATTTTTCCTGTCTCAAGCACGTAACCACGATCAGCAATAGCTAGCGCTTTGTTGGCATTTTGCTCAACGAGAAGCACTGTTGTGCCTTGCTTTTGAATGTCTTGGATAATATCAAAGATTTCTTGAATGAAGATTGGAGCAAGCCCCATAGATGGCTCATCAAGAAGGAGCAATTTAGGACGACTCATCAATGCACGCCCCATAGCAAGCATTTGTTGCTCACCACCTGAGAGCGTTGCAGCGTCTTGATTTTTACGTTCTTCCAAGCGTGGGAAACGCTCAAAAATCATCTTCAGATTTTTTTGATTTTGCTCATGGTCGTTATGTAAGAATGCACCCATTTCCAGATTTTCTATAACGGTCAATCCTGAAAAAACATGACGTCCTTCTGGGACTTGCGATAGCCCATTGGCGACGATTTTTCGAGCAGGTGCTTTTTCGATAGATTCTCCCAAGAAAGAGATAGAGCCTTCACTTGGGCGTACAAGCCCTGAAATGGTACGTAAAATAGATGTTTTACCCGCACCGTTCGCTCCGATAAGCGTCACAACCTCGCCTTCGTTCACCTCAAAGGAGACATTTTTGACAGCTTGGATAACGCCATAATGGATGGATAGATTATCAACTGTTAACATTGCACTCACTATGCTTCACCTCCAAGATAAGCCTCGATTACTCGCTTATCGTTTTTAATCTCATCTGGCGTTCCGTGCGCAATCACACGTCCATACTCAAGAACGTAGATACGCTCTGTTACTTCCATGACAAGACTCATATCATGCTCAATCAACATGATTGTGATGTTAAATTCTTCTTTAATTTGGCGAATCAACTGGGTCAACTCTGCCGTTTCTTGCGGATTCATCCCAGCAGCTGGCTCATCAAGAAATAAAATCTTAGGCTCAGTAGCAAGAGCTCGCACAATTTCCAAACGACGTTGTTGTCCATACGGAAGATTCTTAGCCAGAGTATCTGCCTCGCCATCCAAATCAAAGATGGCAAGCAAATCTAGGGCTTTTTGTCTCAACTCTTTTTCACTGCTGTAGTAGCTTGGTAGACGCAAGAGACTTGCGACAATATTTTGCTTGTGACTGTTAGCAAGCCCAACAAGCACATTGTCTAAAACAGTCATTTCCTTAAAGAGACGGATATTTTGGAAAGTACGTGAAAGCCCAAGAGCTGCGATGTGATAGGGCTTTTTACCGTTTAGGAGATTGCCATCCAGTGTAATCGTCCCTTCACTTGGCTCATAGACGCCTGTCAAAAGGTTAAAGAGTGTTGTTTTACCAGCACCGTTTGGTCCAATAAGACCAACCAACTCGCCTTCATTTAGCTCCAAGGTCACATCCCCTACAGCTGTCAGTCCGCCAAAGTTTTTCGTTAAATGTTTGACATCAAGAAGTGCCATTAGTTTTTGCCCTCCTTATCTTTTTTAAAGAACGTTGATAATTTCAACTCACGAGTGCCAAGGAGACCTCCTGGACGAAAGACCATGACTAAGATAAGCGCTAGAGAGTAGATAACCATACGCAAGTCAGAGAAATTCTGCAAGTACATGTTCAATACACCGAGCACAATCGCAGCCACAATGGTTCCTGTCATAGAGCCTAGTCCACCTAGCACAGCGATGATGAGATAGTCAATGGACTTCATAATGGTAAAGTCTTTTGGTACAACGGTACCGATATAGCCGACATAAAGAGAACCTGCGATACTTGCTGTCATAGCCGCAAAGGCAAAGGTCATGACCTTAATCTTGGTCGTATTAACCCCCATAGACTCAGCTGCAATCTCGTCCTCACGCACTGAGATGACCTCACGTCCAATAGAGCTGCGCAAGAAATTCAACATCAAAATCGCAATCACAACAACAAAGGCATAAACAACTGGCCATGAAGTGTATTGAAGGATATCTGTAAGACCAGCCGCACCATTAGTAAGCTCGCCACCGTTGACGATAGCGATACGGATGATTTCAGCAACCCCAAGTGTAGCAATCGCTAGGTAGTCTCCCTTTAGACGTAGCGTTGGAAAACCAACGATGACTGCAATAACTCCAGCAATCAATACACCAACTAGCATTGAGAGGTAAAAGCCAGCATAAGTGTCATTGTAGCCTGTAATAATAGCTGTTGCATAAGCTCCAATCGCCATAAATCCTGCTTGACCAAGAGGAAATTGCCCTGTGAAACCAAGCACTAAGTTTGTCCCCATAGCCATGATGATAGAGATACCCACTCCCATCATAATCTGAATGTAGTAGGCACCTAACATACCTGTACCTGTCAAAAAGGCAAGCAGAAGATAAATCACAACAATGACAGCAGCCCAAGACAGTATTGGTTTTAGATTTTGTTTCATGTTTTACACCTTCTCCTTTACATTCTTTCCAAGAATACCTGCTGGACGAATGAGTAAAATAATAATCAAAACAGCATAAACAACGGCATCTCTGAAACTTGACCAACCAACTGAGATAGAGAAGGTCTCAAGCAATCCAATCAACACACCACCAAGTGCTGCACCAGGGATGATACCAATTCCTCCAAGAACAGCAGCGATAAAGGCTTTAATACCTGGTGTCATACCCATCAATGGGTCAATTGAGTTGTAGTAAAGTCCAATCAAAACCCCAGCGGCTCCTGCTAGCGCTGAGCCAAGAGCGAAAGTAAAGCTGATAGTATGGTTGACGTTAATTCCCATCAACTGCGCAGCATCGCTATCAACAGACACCGCACGCATGGCTTTCCCCATCTTAGTTTGCTTGACAATAAACTGCAAGGCAACCATCAAAACGATAGAGACACAAAGGATAATCAGCTGCACGTTTGTGATACTGATAGAGCCTAGGTTGTATTTGACGGTCTCAATCGCTTGTGGAAAGGCACGTTTGTCAGCCCCTACAAAGTAAACCATGATGTACTCTAGGAAAAAGGACACACCAATGGCTGTAATCAAGGCTGCAATACGTGTGGAATTGCGCAGTGGACGATAAGCAAGAAACTCGATAACCACTCCTAAAAAGGCAGTGACAACCATTGTCAAGACAAGCGCCACAAAGAAATTCATATGATAGGTATTGATGAGATAATAGCCGATAAACGCCCCCATCATGTAAATATCACCGTGAGCAAAGTTAATCAACTTGATGATACCATAAACCATTGTATATCCTAGAGCGAGCAGCGCATAAACGCTTCCTAGGATAAGCCCATTAACGAGCTGTTGTAACATGTTGTTCACCTAACTTTCTAACAAATAATAAGGGAAGCAGAAGAAACCTGACACGACTTGGCAGTCACTCCACTTCCCATCTTACTAACTCTATGTAAACTTCCTACTCGTCAGGGTTGACGATGACTGATGATGTTTCTACACCATTTGTCAAACCAATCACAGGGACTGACTTGACAGGGTTGTGCTTGCTGTTCATAGTCATCTTACCTGTCACACCCTCAAAATTCTTCAACTTAGCCAGTGCTTTTGCGATATCTTTTGAATTTTCAGCATTTTCACTCGCTTTTGCGACCATATAGACAGAGTCATAAGCTAGGGCAGCAAACATTGAAGGTTTTTCGCCATATTTTTTCTCATAGTTTTTAGCAAAAGCTGCTGCTTTATCAGAGCTGGCTGCTGAAAATCCTGAGATGTAGTAAATGTCATTGACATTTTTCTTGCCAGCAAGCTCGATGAGCTTAGCGTCGGCAAAGCCATCTGGTCCAGCAATCGGCTGACTAATGCCCATTTCACGGGCTTGCTTGATAATGGTACCTGTTTCATTGTAGTAACCTGGCATGATAATGGCATCAAAATCAAGTTTTTTGATATTAGTCAAGGCAGATTGGAAATCGGTATCGCCTGATTGGAAGGCAAGCTCACTAACGATAGTGCCTTTGTAGTGCTTTTTAAACTCTTTAGCAATCCCTTTTCCGTAGTCGCTAGAGTTATCGTAGTAGAGGACAACTTTCTTAGCGTTGAGGTTGTTCGAAGCAAAGGTTGAAAGGATTTGACCTTGATAACTGTCGATAAAAGTTGTTCTAAAGACATACTCTTTGGTTTCACCTTTTTTCGTAACCGTCAAGTCATCTGTCGTACCAGACGGTGTCACCAGTGGAACACCTGCTAACTGTGAGCTTGGCGCTGCTGACGCTGTCGCACCAGATGTCGCTGGACCAACGATAGCATTAACTTTTTCTTGAGTCGTAAGACTCGTCGCTACCGTTGCCGCCTCGCTGTTGTCTGATTTATTATCCTTAGAGGTGACTTCGATTTTTTTCCCATTAATACCACCAGCTTTGTTCAATTCTTCGACTGCCATCATGGCACCCTTTTTCTCAGCCGAGCCATAAGCAGACACACTTCCTGTCAACTCAAAGTTCAAACCAAGCTTAAATGTCTCACCAATCTCTGTACCAGCTGCTGATGAGCTGACACTAGGCGGAGAACTACAAGCTGCTAAAAAAACAGTAGAGATAAAGGCAACTGCTGCAAGAGCAAATTTTTTCTTCATCTATCCTTCTCCTTAATTCTATCTTAAAATTAAATACATGTATAAGGATACAGAATTATCAGAAAACTGTCAAGGCTCTTCTTTTAATTTATTGCAAATCATTTGAAAAAGGCTTTCAGAAAAAGCCCTCTCACCTTTATTTGAGTAGCGTTATATCCTTTTGTGGCGTAATTTTTAATTGTTCATCTGCTGCGATTCTAGAAAGATTTCCCACAAAATCTCTATCAAGATCATCTTGTTTTGAGGGTCTCACTTTATTAATAAATTTTAATTTTTCTAATTCAGCTATCGTATCTTCACATAAAATCGCATCGAGATATAAAATCACATAGCGCATGCGCCTAGAGTGGTACAAAATATCTCCGTATTTTTGCAATTTTCTCACATCACGATTGTAGTACAGATAAACTGCTAAGCTCTTTCGTTTGGGATTATTGATCATGTTCGTTACTTTCTCTAATTGTGCTACCATTTTTCTTGTGAGGAGCTTTATGAGGCGCTAGGGGCAAGCCTGTATCGACAAAAACTTTTGGTGAAACTGCCTGCGCTAAAGCTGTAGTCACGCTCGCTAAAAGCTCTTGGAGAGCTACTTCTGCTTGTCTAAAGGCTATGACCTTTGGATGTAAATCAAGCTGTCGTTTGAGTTTATAGAGCGCTTTTTTCTTATCCTTGACCTCTGGCAGATAGGCAGTATAATCTGCCACCTGCTCATAGGCTGTTTTTTTAAGCGTAAAGTCAGCTATCATCTCTTGTAAGCACTCATCCCTATCAAAGGCTCTCTTTGCCGCTCGATAAGACTTTGCTTGGTCTGTCTGAGTGATAGCTGTGACAAGCTCCTCAATCGTATCATCTAACTCTAATAACTGGTCGTCAATGATTAACATAATTTCATTATACACTATTTTAGGGCTTAACAAAAGCACCAATCACTAGTGACTGGTGCTACTTAGCGCTTATTTTAGGGCGTTATTTTCCATGATTTCGTCAATGAAGCCATACTCAAGGGTTTCTTGAGCAGACATCCAATTGTCACGCTCAGCGTCCAAGTGTACTTTTTCAAGGGGTTGTCCTGAATTATCCGCAAGGATTTTTTCAAGATTTTGGCGGGTTTTAAGCAAGTGCTCAGCAGCAATCGCCATGTCTGTTTGCTGTGTACCGCCACCAGTACCACCCATTGGTTGGTGAATCATGTACTCCGCATTTGGCAACATGAAGCGTTTGCCTTTAGCACCGCTTGAGGCGATAACTGTCCCCATAGACGCTGCCATCCCCATAACGATGGTTTGCACGTCCGCTTTGATAAAGTTCATCGTATCGACAATGGCAAGACCTGCTGACACAGATCCACCTGGGGTATTGACATAAAGGTAGATGTCCTTAGTGCTGTCTTGAGCGTCCAAGAAGAGGAGCTGCGCAATAATAGAATTTGCCATATTGTCCTCAACTTGACCTGTCAACATGATAATACGGTCTTTTAAAAGACGTGAGTAAATATCATAAGAGCGTTCACCACGACTTGTTTGTTCAATAACTACTGGAACCATAATCCTTTTTCTCCGTTTCTTTGATAATTGTTATTATTATAACGTATTGGTCAAAAAAGGTCAAATAAGAAACACGATTTTAAACAAAAAACAAACTGGTGAAAACCAGTTTGTTTGTTCTTTTATTTTGTACCGAAAAGGCGATCGCCAGCGTCTCCAAGACCTGGAACAATGTAGCCGTTTTCGTTAAGTTTTTCATCGAGTGCAGCAGTGTAGATGTCAATATCTGGGTGTGCTTCTTGCAGAGCCTTGACCCCTTCTGGTGCGGCAACTAAGCAGACAAACTTGATGTTGGCTGCGCCACGTTTTTTAAGAGAATCAATAGCAAGAATAGCGGAACCACCTGTCGCAAGCATTGGGTCTACTACAAAAATCTGACGTTGGTCAATATCCTCTGGCAATTTTACCAAATACTCTACAGGCTGCAAGGTTTCCTCGTCACGGTACATACCGATGTGACCAACCTTAGCTGCAGGTACCAAGCTCAAAAGACCATCAACCATACCAATACCAGCACGTAGGATAGGCACAATAGCGAGTTTTTTCCCTGACAATTGCTTTTGAACTGTCTTTGCCATTGGTGTCTGAATCTCAACATCTTCGACTGGTAAATCACGTGACACTTCATAACCCATGAGCATCGCAATTTCATTGACCAACTCACGAAAATCCTTTGTTGAGGTTGAGGTTTGACGCAAAATTGACAACTTGTGTTGAATCAATGGATGTGAAATAACTTGAAATTTTCCCATTTTCATGACCACCTTCTAATTTTTGAAGTTTCTACTTCTTATGTGTCTGCATTATACCATAAAAAGCCAGATTTTGCGAACGTTTTCTGGCTCTTATCAAAAAAGAAGGAGAACCCTCTTTTTTCTTATTGGTATTTGCGTTTGTAACCACCGTATGCGACGTAGGCTGTCATAGAAGCAAGAATGGCAAAGCCGATAGTTGCAACTAGGCTGTTGTCACTATCGCTAGTAGTAGGTAGGATACCAGCTTTTGCGACAGCAGGCACATTTGGCACTTTGCCTTGACCTTTGTTTGGTATCGTTGGTGTGTTTGGAGTTGGACTATCAGGTGTTGGTGTGTCTGGTTTATCTGGATTTTCTGGTGTGTGTGGAGTTGTTGGGTCTGTTGGTTTATATGGCATGTGTGGTTTTAGGTTGTAGCCTCCAATGAGGTTCCAGTCTATATAGCCATCATTTTCACCTGGGAGATAAGATGTCTCAAGTGTTCCAACAGTTGTCTGGGGCTCACTGCTTGCGTCCCAGATCCAGTCACCCTGCTCAGTCATCTTAGCAAGCACACGAGTTGTCCCATCAGGTAGGATTTGAATCAAGAAGCTAGGTGCCCAAGTGGAGTTCTTGCCTTTACCAGCGACTTCGTTACGGTTTGTCATGTAGGCTGTGACAAGGAGAGTATCATCTGACCCTTCAACTGGGACAGCATAGTAAGAGTAAGTTGCTGTACGCCAGTCAGCTGGCACAGAAGCTGTCAAGACGACACCAGACTTGTTGAGTGGTTTGTAACCTGATGTGAGCTTATCTGAGACATAACCAAGCATGACAACGTTGTCGCCGACTTCTTCATTTGCCTTGTTCCAAGCAATGTCGTTACTACCGTGGTTGAGACGAGAAGCTGCAAAGAGATAGTATTTACCGCCAAGTTTGACAACGTTTGGACGCTCAATCTCATCACTCACCATAGTAGCTGAAAGAAGTGGTGTATAGTATTGTGCGATGCTTGGTGTCTTTTCATTGCCTGTCAAGCGCACGATACCAATAGCAGCATTGGCAAAGGAAGCACGCTCATACATATCTTTATTGGCTAAGATATCAAAGAGACTAGAAACGTTGAAGGCAGCGTCGCCACCGTAGTTTTTCCAGTTGTAGATTTGGTTGTCGCCTTGGTAGTTTTGAGTACCAGTACTTGCCTCAAAGACAAGGTAGCGTTGTCCATCTTCGTCTTCGATGACGTGTGGGTCACGCATAGCGATATTGTCCGCACCTGTAAAGGTCGCACGCCATTGCTTGTAGCTTTGGTAATAATAACCATCTCCACCTTTAGGGGTCAAGATACGGTTGTTATCCACAGACTTAATCACCACTTGACCATTTTCAACAGCTAGAGTCAAGGTAGCTGTCGCTAGCATTTGGTTGTTGGAGTTGTTGTCTGAAGTGTCTACATTTGTGTAGTAGAGTTGGATTGTGCCGTCTGAGTTGACCACTTAACCTGTTTTCACGTCTTGTACTGGCCAAGAATCCCACACATCAAGGTCAGCTTCTTGCTTGGTTTGCGCATCAACAGTTGTGGCTGCTTTCATGTTTTTGATAGCAGCAGCGTTGAAGTAAGGAATAGCGTAGCGTTCATCTTGGGCAAGCAAGGTGTCTACGATTTCTTGGAACTGCTTATAGGTCATTTGAGTGCCTGTCTCAGCAGTGCTATCCATGTAAATCTTATTGAGCGCTGTTTTTTGAGCGTCTGTTAGTTTTGCGATGTCAAGTCCTGCTTCCTCAGCAATCTTTTTGGCTTGCTCAGTCAGTCCATTTTCATCAACAGCTAGCTTGTCCACTTCTGCTGTGGCTTGCGCTTTGTCTGCCTTGCTTGTGTCAGCAGCGTTTGCTTTTTCGTCATTTTCTTTGACAGTAGTTGCTGTTGCTGTAGCAGCTGTAGTGTCTGCTGTTTCTGACGTTGCAGTAGCTTCAGCAGTTTCAGAAGTTGTGTTATTTTATTCACTTGCACTAGCAGTTATGCTTGCTACTGGTGCTTCTTCTGTTGAAGTTGATGTTGCTTCTGGTGTCTCAGCTGCTGTAGATGTTGCTGTCGCTGCATTGTCTACAGCAGCTGTTTGGTCAGTGGTTGCGCAGCATTATCCACAACAACTGATGTTTCAGTCTGAGCAGTTGTCGCTTCGTCAGCTTTTGCCTGTGTTGAGATAAAGGCAAGGCTCCCAATCAAAGCTGAAGTCGCACCAATCGTTGATACTTTACGAATGCTGTATTTCCGTTTTTCCTGTTTCATCGCTTGTTCGGCTTGCAAGCGTGCTAGACGTGAATAAGTCATGCTTTTCTCCTAATGATTAAAATTATTATCTCCTATTGTCCCCCACAATCTCTGACACTTGTCAAATGATTCTTAACGCTTTCTTAAACTTTTTGTCATCTGATAGAGATAAAACCGAACATTACACCCCAAAGACAGCAACTAGACGACCAAGCGCTTCTGTGATGAGCGATTTTGGTGCAGCTGCATTGAGTCTGAAGTGTTTGTCTCCTTCTGCGCCAAAGCTGAGTCCGTCGTTTAGGACCAGCTTTGCTTCCTTGCGGATTTTGTGCTGGAGCTCTTCATGCGAGAGCCCATAGGCTGAGAAATCCAGCCAAACCAGATAGGTTCCCTCTGGCTTCATAACCTTGATGGCTGTTTTTTGGCTGAGGGTGGTGACAACTTCGTTGATATTGTCCTCAAGGACAGGTTTTAGCACTTCTAGCCACGCTCCTCCTTTGGTGTAGGCGACTTCTGTCGCGATGAGCCCTAGTGTTGAGACCTCGTGTTGATTGTTGACCAACTGTTGCTGGCTAAAGGCTCTGCGTAGTTTCGGATTTTCGATAATAGCAAAGCTGTTTTTGGTGCCTGCGATGTTAAAGGTCTTGGTCGCACTTGTCAGAACAAGGCTAAAGTCCTTAAAACTTTGGTCAATTGTATTGATACTGTGGTGTTTATTGCCATAGAGGGTCAGGTCTTGATGAATCTCATCTGACACCAAAATGACACCATGTTTACGGCAGAGCTGTCCGATTTTTTGCAGTTCTTCTTTTGACCAGACACGACCTCCAGGATTGTGAGGATTACAGAGGACATAGACCTTGACCTCATTATCCACAATATCCTTTTCCATCTGTTCAAAATCAATCTCAAAGCGCCCCTTGTGTTCGACAAGGGAATTACTAATGAGACGGCGTTTGTTGAGCTTGACCGTTCGTACAAAAGGCGGGTAGACAGGGCTGTTGATAAGCACCGCTTCTCCCTCTTTTGAAAAAGCCTGAATAGCGACACTGATGGCTGGCACAACGCCTGAAATAAAGAGAATGGCTTCTTTTTCAAAACGATAGCCGTGCTGCTTTTCTTCCCAATCTAGGACAGCTTGATAGAGGCTGTCTTTGGGAGCGTCGTAGCCAAAGACTTGGCTTTTAGCAAAGTCCTCAAGCGCAGCTGTCATTTCTGGAAAAACAACAAAATCCATATCTGCTATCCAAAGAGGCAATACCTCCTTATCTTTTTGTGTTTCTTGCCACTTGTAGGCATTGCTTGCAAAACGCTCTGGTAGCGTCGTAAAATCATATCCCATATCGTCCTCCTTAAGCTTCAAAAGCTAAGCGCAAATCCTCAATCAAGTCATTAACATCCTCGATACCGATCGATAAACGCAGCAGGTCATCGGTCAATCCATAAGAAAGGCGCACCTCACGAGGAATGTCTGCATGGGTCTGTGTCGCTGGATAAGTGATGAGACTCTCCACACCCCCTAGACTTTCTGCAAAGGTAAATACCTCAAGGTGATTTAAAATGGTCGGAATCTTGTCTTGATTGTTCACTTTAAAGGAAACCATACCACCTGTCCCTGTGTAGAGCACCTCCTTGATGGCTGGGTGTTCTTGTAGGAAAGCAACGATAGCTTGAGCGTTTTGTGTTGAGCGCTCCATGCGTAGTTTCAGCGTCTTAAGTCCACGCATAAGAAGATAAGAGTCAAACGGAGACAAAGTCGGACCAGTTGTGTTGGCATTGTAAAAGAGTTTCTCGTAAAGACTCTCGTCATCCGTCACGACGACGCCCGCCAAAACATCATTGTGCCCTGAGAGGTACTTGGTCGCTGAGTGGATGACAATGTCTGCACCAAGCGTGATAGGATTTTGATAGATAGGACTATAAAAGGTATTATCCACAAGGACTTTAGCACCAACAGCGTGTGCTTTTTGAGCAATTGTAGCAATATCAAATTCAATCATCAAAGGATTGGTCGGTGTCTCGATAAAGACAATATCCGTCTCTTCTGTGATGGCTGCTAGCATGTCCTCCTGTGTATTGGTGTAGGTAAAAGAAAAGCGTCCTTCTGTTTCTTTTTGATTGAACCAACGAAAAGAACCACCGTACAAATCACGTGCTGCCACCACTTTTGAGCTGACTGGGAAAATCTCCATGGCTAGCACCAAGGCACTCATGCCTGAGCTTGTCGCTAGGGCATAGGAAGCCTTCTCAATAGCTGCCAAGGTCTTTTCCAAGGTTGAGCGGGTTGGGTTTTTGGTGCGGGTATAGTCGTAGCCTGTCGATTGCCCAAACTCTGGGTGTTGATAGGTCGTTGAAAAATGTATGGGAGCGGTCAAAGCACCTGTTACTTCATCTGAGTTTATCCCTGCATGCGCTAAAATCGTATCAATTCCTTGTTCTCTAACCATTATAGTCTCCTCCTATATCTGTTTGCCCTCTATTGTACCACGATTTTCCTTAGTTTTATAGAGGGTTTTACATTGTCATTTTTCATATTTAGCTATAGTTTAAGACTATAAAAAAGAGGAAGACCTTCCTCTTTTAGTAAATATGAAATTTTTGACGTAGGATATCAGCTCGACTGCCGATAACCTTGTCTAAAAGACGTGTCAATAAGGCTAAGCTACCATAAACAGCTACACCAATAAAGCCAATCACCACTAGGTAGACAAAGCTAGTAGCACGCCCACCCTCTGGCAGGATAAATCCTAGCAGCCAGTAAGCAATCCAGACCACAACTCCCATGATAGCCGTCAAGATACAAACGAGAAGCGTTGATTTCTTGACCGCCTCACGATTGAAGTGGGTGATGGCATGAATCTCACGATACATCAAAACAATCGGTACGATAAGCCCAATTGCAGTTGACAACAGCGGTCCATAAGCCTGAAAGACATAGATAAATGGAATCTGAATAATCAGCTTAATTACCATACCGTAGACAAAGTATTTGATGGCTTTTTTATTTTGAAACAGTGCTTGAAGCATTGGCGCTAAAATCGTGTAAATAGCTAAAATAATGACCTGCAGCAGCGACACGACAAACAAGCCTAGAGCCTGCCCTTGTGGCACGCCGTAAAAGACCGTGTAGAGCGGTTTTGCTAAAATTGTCGCTCCAATAACTGCTGGGATGATAAATATCATCAACATACGGATGTTGTTGATAACCAATCTTGCCGCAGCGACTCTATCTTTTTTGACATAGTTTTCCGTCAAGAGCGCAATCCCCACACCACCGATAGAACTTGCAACAGCAATCAAAATCATGGTGACTTTACTTGGGTTACTTGAGAAGTAAGAAAAGAGCACTTGCAACTCTGTGTTTGAGTAGTCGGTAAACCAAGCCATGGCATTACCAAAAGTGAACTGATCAATAATCTTAAAGACCTGAATGGCTGAACCTGTGATGATAAAAGGAATCGCCTCACGCACCGTCTCGATGACAAGAGCATTGGTATCAATAACTAAGTGGCTAGTCGAGCTTTTGCCAAAGATAAGCCTAAGTGAGCCGTCTTTCCATAAAAAATACACCAAAACAGCGATACTAGCAAACATACCAACAAAGGCAGCAAAGGTAGACTGTGTCACCGCACTGACATAATCGCCTGAGCCGAATTTCATGATGTAAAAGGCAGTGACTAACATCCAGATGACACGCACAATCTGCTCAGCAATCTGACTCATAGCCCCAGGTTTTAAGTTATTATACCCTTGAAAATACCCCCGCAGGACACTCATAGATGGAAAGACCAGAACCGCCAAGGTCAAACTCCTCAGCACCCGCACCAAATCCTCACCGCCGTGACTGAGCGAAGCAAAAAATGGTGCTCCGATATACATGATAGCTGCAAAGATAGCTCCTAGAAGCGCCATGATGTGGAGGATTTTTTTGACCATGTAAATGCTGGTCTCAGACTGCCCCAAGGTATTGTACTTAGAGACGAGTTTCGCAACAGCAACAGGTATCCCGACTGTTGAGATGGATAAAAACATAGCGTAAATCTCATAGCCCATTCCAAAGAGGGCATTGGCTTCAGCACCGTTTTTTCCCATCCAAGCATACCAAGGGATAATGTAGAGAGCCCCGATAAGACGGCTAATAAAGTTTCCAGCTGTGGACCAAGCAGTCCCACGCACCATTGTCTCTTGTTGAGATAGTTTTCTAGTTTCTGACATAGTTTTCTTTCTATAAAAAGTTTGAATTTCCTAAAGTTATTATAAACTTTTGCACAAGACTTGTAAAACGAGAACATTAAGTCTAAAATAGACTTATGATTACTATAGCATATATTTTAGAGATTTTAAAAAAAGACCAGAATTTTCGAGATATTGTCCTAAATGACACCTATCACTACGACTGGTCAGAAGACAAAACCTTTCAAAAGCTCTCTTATGACAGCAGAGATGTCGATAGCGAGACGCTCTTTTTTGTCAAAGGAGCTAACTTTAAGCCAGACTATTTAGAAAAGGCAGTGGCTGCTGGCTTAGGCTACTATGTCGCTGAAAAAGACTATCAGGTCGGTATTCCAGCTATCCTTGTCAATGATGTCAGACAAGCCATGAGCCTTATCGCTAAAGCCTTTTATGGCAATCCACAAGATGACCTCGCCATCATCGCCTTCACAGGGACAAAGGGAAAGACAACAGCCGCTTACTTTGCCTACAATATCCTAGCTGAACATCACAAGCCAGCGCTTCTCTCAACTATGAACACCACACTAGACGGCAAGACCTTTTTTAAGTCTCAGCTGACCACACCTGAGAGTTTGGACCTTTTTGCTATGATGGCAACAGCCCGTGACAATGGCAGGACGCACCTGGTCATGGAAGTGTCTAGTCAGGCCTATCTCATGAAGCGGGTTTACGGCTTGACCTTTGATGTCGGTGTTTTCCTCAACATCAGCCCAGACCATATCGGACCGATTGAGCACCCTAGCTTTGAGGATTATTTTTACCACAAGCGTCTTTTGATGGACAATAGCAAAGCTGTTGTGGTCAATAGTGATATGGATCACTTCGCTGTCGTTGCTGAGCAAGTCGCTAACAAACCACATGACTTTTACGGAAGTCAAAGTGATAACTGTATCACAAACTCTGAAGCTTTCAGCTTTAGCTTGACGGGTACATGTGCAGGAGATTACAGTATCCAGCTCATCGGGCATTTTAACCAAGAAAATGCTACCGCAGCGGCGCTTGCTTGCCACAAGCTTGGGATTACACTTGAGGACATTCAAGCAGGGATTGCCAAAACCAGCGTGCCTGGGCGCATGGAGGTCTTGACCCAGAAAAATGGTGCCAAGGTCTTTATCGACTATGCTCATAACGGTGACAGTCTTGAAAAACTCCTCAGCGTTGTTGAGCCTCATCAATCGGGGAATATCACGCTGATTATCGGGGCGACAGGTAATAAAGGCGAGAGCAGACGTAAGGACTTTGGTAAGGTCATCAGCCAACACCCTCGTATTTCTCCCATCCTCACCGCTGACGACCCAAACTTTGAAGATCCAAATGCTATCTGCGCTGAAATTGCTGAGCATATCAACCGCCCCGCTACGATCATTGTGGATCGAGCGCTTGCTATCAAGACAGCGCTCGCTAAGACCAAAACTAGTGATGACGCTGTCATTATCGCTGGAAAAGGCGCTGACGCTTTCCAATTAGTTAATGGCGAGCGCACCGCTTACGCAGGAGACCGAGCTATCGCCAGCCAGTATCTATAAACAGCTTATTTTAAACGATTCCAATATACACGAAACCCTTAAAAGAGACTTAAATAAGTCTCTTTTCTATGTTATAATGAGGTATTGCTGTGCTTTGCGCAGTTAAAGTTAGACAGAAAGGAGGTCAGTATGTCACAGATTTCAGCTGAACATATCTCGGTTGCTTACGAGGATAAGGTCATTTTAGAGGATTTATCTCTTGATTTGCTTGATGGCAATATCACGACTATCATCGGCAGCAACGGTTGTGGCAAGTCGACGCTTTTAAAAGCACTGACTCGCATTCAAGCGATTAAGAATGGACAGATTTTGATTGATGGGGAAGCTATCGCAAAACTTTCCACCAAGGAAGTCGCCAAGAAAATCGCTCTCTTGCCGCAGGTGTTAGAAGCAACAGAAGGTATTTCAGTGTATGAATTGGTCTCTTATGGGCGCTTTCCGCACCAAAAGTATCTAGGAAACTTGACCAGCTTTGACCGTGATAAGATTCACTGGGCTATGGAAGTGACCAAGGTCACGCCTTACGCCAACCTCGATGTGGATAGCTTATCTGGTGGGCAACGCCAGCGTGTCTGGATTGCTATGGCACTCGCTCAAGATACGGATACGATTTTTTTAGATGAACCTACGACTTATCTGGATATGAATCACCAACTGGAAATCCTAGAGCTCCTCTATCGCCTCAATCAGGAAAACCATAAGACCATCATCATGGTTCTGCATGATTTGAACCTTGCTGCACGCTTTTCCGATTGTCTCGTCGCTATGAAAGACGGCAAAATCAAGTACCAAGGAAGTGCAAAAGAAATTATGACAGATGCTATTCTAAAAGACATCTTTCATATCAAAGCGCAAATCGTCACAGACCCTATCTTTAATCGTCCTACGCTACTGTCTTATCAGTTATTATAGATTTTACGGAGAAACCCTATGAAAAAAATCGCCTCATGGCTCACACTGTTACTAGCTGCACTTGTCCTAGTCGCTTGTGGCAATCAAAGTAAAACAAGCACAAGTACAAACGAAATCTCTAGCATGCCAAAGATTTCTGGATTTACCTATCACGGAGATATCCCTAAAAATCCTAAAAAAGTCGTCAACTTCGCCTACTCCTACACCGGCTATCTCCTAGAGCTGGGTGTCAATGTCAACAGCTATTCGCTGGATTTAGAAAAAAATAGCCCTGTCTTTGGGAATGACCTCAAAAAAGCTAAGGCTGTGCAGCTCACTTCAGACGATACTGAAGCTATCGCTGCACAAGAGCCTGACTTGATTATCGCTTTTTCAACAGACCAAAACCTTGAATCCCTCAAAAAAATCGCTCCTGTCTTTGAAATCAAGTATGGCGAGCGCAATTATTTGCAAATGCTAACAGACCTTGGAAAAGTCTTTGGTAAAGAGAATAAAGCCAAGGCTTGGCTAGCTCAGTGGAAAAAATCCGTCGCTAAAGCCAAAAAAGAATTGGCTAACTACATCTCACCAACGTCAACCTTTACCGTCATGGACTTTTACGACAAGAGTCTCTACCTCTACGGTAACAACTGGGGACGTGGGGGAGAGTTGATTTACGACGCCCTTGGATACCAAGCCCCTGAAAAAGTCAAAGAAGATGTCTTTAAGCCAGGCTGGCTAGATATTTCACAAGAAGTCATCGGAGAGTACATTGGTGACTACGCCCTTTTAAATGTCGACAGCAAAACCAGCCAAGCAGCTGCTAGTCTAAAAGAAAGCGACGTCTGGAAAAATATCCCTGCCGTCAAGGCTGGGCATGTCCTCAAGGTATCTGAGGGTACTTTCTACTTCTCAGACCCACTATCTCTTGACGCTCAATTAAAAGCCTTTGTGTCTGCCATCAAGAAAATGGACAAGTAGAGGGCTTTCTATGACGACATCACCTTTGCGTCAGAAAACAAAGCCAAATCACCTTTGGCTTGTTTTTTTCATCACGCTCATTCTTTTTCTCTTTGGCTGGTACGCTAGCTTACGCTTTGGCGCCGTTTCTTACAGCAATCAGACTTTGCTAGAGGTAGCAAAACATCCTCTGACAAACTCTAGTGCTCAAGATGTCATCTTTGATTTACGTTTGCCACGCTCTCTTGCTGCCATTCTCGTTGGCGCTAGTATGGCGCAGGCAGGCGCTATCATCCAAGGTGTCACACGTAATCCCATCGCTGACCCCGGGCTTTTAGGAATCAATGCTGGCGCTGGTCTGGCTTTGATTTTAGCTTATGCTATCTTTGGTAGCCTACACTACACCAGCGTTTTACTGGCTTGTCTTATGGGGTCACTCCTTGCTGCTCTCTTGGTTTTTGGGCTTTCCTACCGCAGACAAAGAGGCTACAGTCAGCTGCGTCTTATCCTTGCAGGTGCTATGGTGTCCACACTCTTTTCAGCAATTGGACAAGCCATCACACTCTATTTTGACCTCTCAACGACCATCATCGGCTGGCAAGCTGGTGGACTGGCACAGACCAACTGGAAAATGCTTGCCATCATTGCGCCTATTCTCATCATTGGGTTACTGCTCGCTCAAGTGCTTAGCCATCAGCTGACCATCCTCAGTCTCAATGAAACGGTCGCAAAAGCCCTTGGACAGCGGACTCTTCTGACGACCATCTCCCTTTTAGCTGTTGTTTTGATACTGTCTAGCGGAGCTGTGGCTTTGGTGGGGACCATTTCCTTTGTAGGGCTCATCATCCCACACTTTGTCCAACTGTTTGTGGGCAAAAACTACAAACTGCTTCTGCCGCTGACCGCTTTTCTAGGAGCGACCTTTATGCTCTGGGTGGATGTTATTGCTCGCATTATTCATCCGCCAGCTGAGACGCCAATCAGTGCTATCATCAGCCTTGTTGGTTTGCCTTGCTTCTTGTGGTTGATTAGAAAGGGGAAAAGTCTATGATGACACGTCAAAGGCTCATCACGTCCTATCTTGTCTTGGCAGGGCTTTTGGGGCTTTCTATTCTCCTATCGCTATCTATGAGTTATGCTAGGTCATCTTTTCTTGATGTGATTGACCTCATCCTAGGGCAATCCAGATCTGCCATGACCTTTATCATGACGACCATCCGTCTGCCACGAATTATCGCCTGTCTCTTTGGCGGCGCTTCTCTTGCTCTATCTGGCATGCTGCTACAGACACTGACTAAAAATCCTCTCGCTGACTCGGGGATTCTAGGCATCAATACAGGCGCTGGCTTTATGATTGCTCTTGTGATTGGCTATCTGGATATGACTAGCGCAAGCGCTATTAGCCTGCTTCCTTTTATGGCAATGCTTGGCGGTATTGCCACTATTGCTACTGTCTATCTCATGGCAAGAAAGAAAAATCATGGCATAAGCCCCACTCACTTGATTGTCACTGGTGTTGGTGTCTCAACCATGCTCTCTGGTGTCATGGTCTCTATCACAAGTACCCTCTCCCCTGACAAGATGGACTATATCATCTCTTTTCTCAGCGGTAAGGTGAGTGGAGCTACTTGGGAAAATATCGCTCTCTTTGCGCCCATCTTTGTCCTGTTATGGCTCATCACTTATAGCCGCAGTCGCTATCTCAACATCATGGCGCTCAATGAGCAGACGGCTCTCGCTCTAGGGCTTGACCTCAAGCGTGAGCGCTTGATAACCATCATCCTATCCACAGCCCTTGCTGCACTTAGCGTGGTCATGATTGGCAATATCACCTTTGTCGGCTTGGTGGCTGGGCATATCACACGGCGCTTTATGGGCGGTGACCACCGTATCATCCTGCCTTTTGGTATGATGACTGGCATGATACTTCTTCTCGTCGCAGACACTATCGGACGGGTGCTTTTGGTTGGCTCTGGCATTCCGACGGGACTTGTCGTCTCTTGTATCGGCGCCCCTTACTTTTTATGGCTCATGTCAAAAACAAAGGAAAATAGCTAGGACTTGTGTCCCAGCTATTTTTATCCATAAGTCAACACTTCTAAGCTATCCTTGTCAATAGCAACACAAGACTGATAGGTCACCTCATCCACCTGTTTGATGTAGCCAAGTAAAACCAATGCCTGCACGAAAATATCAGGACGCTTTTGCTTGACCAGCTCTTTGCGAGTGAATTTTAAGAGGAAAGTGGTCATGTACTTGAGGGCGTACTCGGGATTGACATCACCGAGTAGGGCATAGAGTTCTTCTTGCTGTTTAGACAAGGCATAGCCATGCGCCAGCTTGTAAAAGAAATTGGACAGCGTCAAGCTATCTCGGTAAAAGTCTGTCCGCTCAAGAAGGACAAGACCGTTGGTCTGATTGGACAATTTAGTGGTGTAAGCTCGTTCTTGCAAGTCAGAAGCAATCTCGGACGTCGTCTCCACAAAAACCATCTCATCTAGCTGTGGCAACTTGCCTGTCTCTAGTGGCGAAAAAGCAAGCGCATAACGTTTATTGGCACGGGTAATGTAGCCAGCCTGCACGTAGGTTTCGATCGCTCTATCAATAGACTTAACATCTGGAAATGCCTTTTTTATCTGACGAAGGGTCACATCCTCATGAGCATACAAGTAGTTGACAAGGTCTGTAAAAAAAGCTTGCCCCGTCACTTTATCAGGGTTAATAACAATAATCATACCTTTCATTATAGCACTAGAGAGCCCCTTTTTCTATGGAAAATCACAAAAAGACTTTGAGTACACTCAAAGTCTTTTTAGCTGATTAAGCGTTGAAGCTTTCTGTCAATTGTGGGACAACTTGTTTCTTACGAGAGACAGCACCTGCTAGGAAAGCGTGGTTGTTTTCTAGGACAAAGTCAAAGGCTGCCTCAACCTTGTCTGTGTTGCTGCCTAGTGCCAAGATTTCAGAGTTTGAATTGATGATGTCTGTAATCATCAAGACAAAGTCTGAGTAGCCATTGTCCGCTTGTGCTTTTTGGATAGCGGCTTCAATCTCTGCTTGACGTTCCAACACTTCAGCGATATCAACAGTGTTGACCTGTGCGACACGCACTTGGTTGCCGTTAAGCTCAAACGTTTTAGCATCGATATCAATCAATTCTTCAGCAGATTTGCTGGCAAGATTTGTTCCTGCTTTAAGCATGGCAAGACCGTACTCTTCTAAGTTAACACCAGCGATAGCTGCCAATTCTTTTGCGACTTGGTGGTCTGTTTCGTGTGTTGTTGGAGATTTCAAAAGAAGCGTATCTGAAATCAAACCTGAAAGCATGAGACCTGCCAAAGCTTTAGGCACTTCGACGTTGCTTTCTTTGAACATGCGGTAAACAATAGATGACGCTGAACCAACTGGCTCTAAGCGCATGTAAAGTGGGCTAGCAGTTTCAAAGTTCGCCACACGGTGGTGGTCAACCACACCGTAAACAGTCAGGTCAGCAATATCAGAGATAGACTGTTGGAACTCATTGTGGTCTGTCAAGATAACAGTGTCCACGCCCTCTTCCTTAGCAGATGTGACCACTCGTGGCGCTTCTACACCAAAGTAGTCTAGCACAAAAGCTGTTTCTTCATTTGGTGTGCCAAGTGCGACTGCTTCTGTGTCTAAGCCGTAAGCTTCTTTTGCCAAGTAAGCAAAGGCAAGAGATGAACCAATCGCATCAGAATCTGGATTTTGATGACCAAAGACAAAAATTTTAGACATAGTTTTACCTCTTTATATCGTTTCCTTTATTGTAACAAAAATAAAGGCACTAAACAAGTTAGAGTGCCCTATTCTATTAGTCAATAACTGTAGCAGATTCACGCAAATCCTTGTGGTAAACAGATAGGGTCATATTGTAATATGGCACTAGCCAGATGAGCCCAATCCCAAAGCTAAGCGTTGCGAGGATAAGCCAACCAAGGAAACTCAATTGCAAGACAAAGTAGTCTAGTTTGTTGCCGTCCATGAGCTTACGACTTTCTGTGATAATTTCACCTGACGTCAACACATCACCTTTTTGTCTGTAGATATAAGCTGATTGTGAGTAAGCGAGGGTCTTAACAAAACTGATGATAGGTCCGATAACTGGAATCAGTCCCCACAGCCAAACATAGAGTACCTGCTTAAGAGATAGAACAAAAACTTTCCAAAAGTCCTTGGTGCTGAAATAACGAAAGGCCTTCGCAAAACCAGCGTCACTGGCATCTCCTGTCTTGACCCAGTCAAGGTCACTTGCTGCAATACCAATCGTCACGATATTTGTCGCAAACGAGATGAGGATAGAAAGAACAAATATAATAATGCCTAAAATAATCCCACCAAGAATGAGACCAATATCACCGACCCCTGTCGTGTCTGTGTAGGTATCTTGAAGCAACCCCAGACCAACCAAAGGTAACAAAACTGGGAAAATAGCCATCCACGACACAACACTAACCAATATGACGATAAGATAGGGAATGGTATTGAGACTAATCCCTGACCACCAATTGCCACGCAGCAAATCCTTAGCTTCTGCTTTTAAACTCTCTCTTTTTCTCATGATAAACTCCTTTCTCGATTTCTTTTAAAGTATTATACCATTATTGTACCAGCTTTACAATACATATGAGCTTTTTTTTCGCAAAAAAACCAGCATCATTTGCTGGTTGCCTTAGCCATGAATACGTTTGAGATAGTCTGTGTAGCGTTCTGTTTGCATAAGCTCTTTAGCATGTTTGACACGGGCTGGAGTTGGTGGCTTGACCTCCTCAAGCGGATAAGGAATACCAAGCTCACGCCATTTGAACTCACCCATAGTGTGGTAAGGCAGGATTTCAAACTTTTGTACATTTTTGAGGGTCGCTACAAACTCGCCTAGCTTTTCCAAGTCCTCATCAATGTCAGTCAGCCCTGGGACAAGCACATGACGAATCCAGACAGGCACTCCCTTGTCTGAGAGGTACCTCGCACACTCTAAGATATTTTTATTGGTGTGCTTAGTGACAAACTTGTGCTGCTCATCCCGGATTTCCTTAATGTCAAGCAGCACCAAATCCGTCACCTCAAGCAGACGGTCAAACACTTCCAGATATTCTGGCGTGTTTTTAAAAGGCATAGCACAAGTATCTAGCGTGCAATGAATACCTAATTTCTTAGCTTCTGTAAAGAGTGCTGTGACAAAATCAATCTGCAACAGCGCCTCGCCACCAGAGACCGTTATTCCTCCGTTATCACCCCAGAAGTGCTTGTAGCGAAGCGCTTCAGCTAGCACATCCTCAACCGTGCGTTCACGAGAATTGTTAGTCTCCATCGCCCAAGTATCAGGGTTGTGGCAATATTGGCAACGCATCTTACAGCCCTGCATAAAGACAATAAAGCGAATACCTGGACCATCAACAGAGCCAAAACTTTCTGTTGAGTGAATCATTCCTGTCACTTTTTTATAATCTATCGTTTCCATACTGGTAGTCGCCTCCTATGTAACCGTTTCATCTTATTCTTATTATATCACGTTCCATGAAAAAAAGACTAGATTTTGCCTAGTCTTTTTCTGTCTCGGGTTCTATATCAGTCATATAGAGTCTGAGTTTTGTCACACGACCGTCACGCACCTTATCGTTAGTTAACTCAAGGTGCTTGTCTTTACTATCAAGACTGTAGGTTTGCTTATCTTCTTGACTCGGGATACTGCCGACACCCGTTAGGTAAAAGCCAGCAATGGTATCCACATCATCACTCTCCAAGTCCGTCTCGAAGTAATCGTTAAACTCATTGAGCGTCATAGTACCTACGACAATATAAGTGTTGTCTGCGATTTCGTGGACAAACTGCTCGGACTTGTCCGTCTCGTCGTCAATCTCACCGACAATCTCCTCAAGCAAATCTTCAAGTGTCACAAGCCCTGCCATACCACCGTACTCATCCAGCAAAATCGCCATTTGATTTTGCGTCTTTCGCAACTCTCTTAGCAAATCATCGACAAAAATCGTCTCAGGAACAAACAGCGGTTCTTGCAAAATTTTACGCAGATTGAGCTTGTCAAATCCCTCTTCAAAGCCTGCCTTTAAGAGACGTTTGGTGTGTAAGACACCGATAACCTTGTCCTTATCATCATCATAAACAGGAATACGTGAGAAACTCTGACGCAGGATATCCTTGATATTGGTCTGTGTATCGTCATTGATATTGACCATAAAGGCATCGGTACGAGGCACCATGACCTCACGAGCCATCAACTCATCAAGCGAGAACACCCCTTGAAGCATCTCAATTTCCTCAGCGTCAAGTGTCTCCTCACTGTTTGTCAGCATGTATTCGATTTCATCACGTGTCATTTTCTCATCAGCGTCATCCAGCGTCATCGGTGTTATGCGACTGAGAAGATTGGTTGAGGCTGAGAGCAACCACACAAAAGGACGCATGATTAAGCCTAGTCCACTAATAACTGGGGCTGTGACAACAGCTAGGCTGTCTTTTAGATTAAGCGCAATACGCTTAGGGTACAATTCACCAAAAACGATAGACACATAGGTCAAAAAGACCAGTGACAAAACGCTTCCTGCTGTTTTTGCCCAAGCGTAACCACCAAACCAACCTGCAATTACCTCGCCCAGACTAGCCGACAAGCTAGCTCCAGAAAGCAAGCTGATAAAGGTGATACCAACTTGAATGGTTGATAAGAAATTGTTAGGATTATCAAGAACCTTGAGGAGGCGCTGGTATTTCTTGTCGCCTTCTTCTGCTTTTTGCTCGACACGAGAGCGGTTTAATGATACCAAGGACATCTCGGTCGCTGAGAAAAAGCCATTTAAAATGGTCAAGATAATCAGTAAAATAAATTGAAACAGCAGATTCTGACTGCTAGGGTCTTCCATGAAATCTTTTCTCCTAAAATGTAATACCTCCATTATACCACACTTTGCCCCTCTTATGCTATAATAAATACTGTAATATATGTCATCTATTAAGTTTAGGAAGTAAAGAGGAGAACAGATAATGGCAGTGATTTCACTTGAAAATGTCAGCTTGAAGCGACAAGGCAAGTTATTGCTCAACAATCTTAACTGGCAGGTAGAAAAGGGCGAGATGTGGGCGATTTTAGGGCTGAATGGCTCTGGCAAATCGACTCTACTCAAGATGATTATGGCAGAGTATTTTCCATCAAGTGGGAAGATGGAGATCTTAGGCTATCGCTTTGGGCAGGGTGATATCACTGGAGTGCGCACCAAGATTGGAGTGGTTGGCTCTTTTATCTCGGAGCGTATCGCAGGCAACATGCTCGCTGAAAAGGTCGTCCTAACCGGAAAATACAAGAGCAGTATCCTCTACAAGGCTTATGAAGAGAGGGACTTAGAGGAAGCTCGGCAAATGTTGATTGCACTTGGTGGCGAGCATTTGCTTGGGCGTATCTATGCTAGTCTCTCTCAAGGCGAGAAGCAATTGCTTTTAACCGCAAGGAGTCTCATGGAAAATCCAGATATGATTATCCTAGATGAAGCGACGACTGGGCTTGACCTTTTTGCGAGAGAAAAATTGCTCCATCAAGTCGAGCGTATCGCTGATTTGCCACACGCACCTACTGTGCTTTACGTGACTCACCACGCTGAGGAAATCACTGCTAAGATGACACACATCCTACTGCTACGTGAGGGAGCCATTGTCGCAAAAGGCAAAAAAGAAGACATCCTCACCCCACAAGTCCTAGCAGACTTTTACCAAAGCCCAGTTAAACTCATCCCGCTAGACGACACACGTTTTTTTATCCAGCCTGTGTTGTAGCGATATAAAAAGTGCCTGTTGGCACTTTTTTAATTATTCAACCGACTTCTCGTGTAGTTAAAGAGGTCATAGGAAAGGGTATTGACCGTTTCTTTTAGGGAGTAATTTTCAAGAGCATTGACTTCTTTACGCAGGGCTTTAGCGTATCTGCGGCTAATCAAGTCCTCCGCCTCATACTCGGCAATGACCTTACGCTCTAGATAGAAGCCACGTAACATCTCATCGACATTGTCTGGGACATTTCTCGTGATGACACGCTCGACAAAGGCTCCTGACTGGATGATTTGCGCTTCCTGCTTTCTGGAGTGAATCAGATAGCCGACAAGATCTGCACTGTAGACATCATCAAGATTTTGCAGCGCCTCTAAAACCAAGGCGGTATTAGCTTGATAGAGGGCAATCAAGTGCTGTCTATTTTCCTTGGTGATAGCTTGCTGGTTATTTCTCGCTCGCAAAAACTGACGAATGGTAGACCCTAAGGTCAAAATCTCATGCAAGATTTGCGGAAGCGCCCGCAAAAGAACCGCTAGGACATAGGTCAAGTTTGAGATGAAACCACGGTTAATCCGACGCTCCAAAAACTTGAGATAACCTTGATAGAGACGATACTCTTTCATATCAATGTCACCGTTTAAAAAGGCATTCTCAAGACCATCACTCTCAATTCCTAAAATCATGATGTTAATCAGAGCCAAGTCAGACTTAACCTCGTTAGACTCCTGATCTAGGATGAGATTTTCTAAGCGTTTATTGTAATTGTCAATCACGGCGTAGAGGGCAGTCCTGCTTTTATCCTCTTTGAGGTCTTGTTGCAACTGCCAAATCACGTCATTTAAAATCGCAATTTGCATGTAGTGGTCAGGACTATTGCTACTTGCGCTAGCAAGTCTTGGCAGAACGACGATACCAACTAAAAAACTCAAAAGAGTAACGCCCGCCACAATAAAGAGCAACATACTATGCTCAACTGTTGTCAAAGTCGGTAGCAGCAAGATAGTCGCAATTGATACCGTTCCCTTGACACCAGAAAAGGTCAAGACAAGAATGTCCTTGAGGTACTTTTTAAGCCCTTTTTTAAGATGACGGCTGCGATAAGCGTAAAACAGCCAAATCATCACAAAGCGAATGGCAAAGAGCAAAAGCGTCACCAGCACTATCACCCCTAAAATCAAGAGCGTGTTAATTTCTCGACTGAGAAGCACAGGTCTTGCAAACTTGGTCAACTCTGCTCCTAACATCAAAAAGACCACACCGTTGAGGAGAAAAGCTATCATGCCCCACATGACGCTTCCGACATTGTCAATCTGGGCATCTAAAAGGGTTATTTTCTTAAAACGGCTGGCTTGCGAGATACCAGCAATCACGACAGCAATGATACCAGAGCCGTGGATTTCCTCCGCTAAAAAGTAAGCAATAAAAGGCAGCGTCAACTCAAGCAGCATAACACCTGACACATCCGCCACATCCATACTATCTAAAATAGCTAAAAAGAGACGATTGACCAGTGCCACAATCAGCCCAACCAGAAGCCCGCCAAAAACAGACAACAAAAGTTTAAGGCTGGCATTTTGCAGGGAAAAGATACCCGTTGTAAGAGCAGTGATGGCGACCTGAAAAGATACCAAGCCACTAGCGTCATTGAGCAGACCTTCCCCTTTTAAGATATTTTGGACATGCTTTGGAAAGCGAAAACGCTTTGATAGCGAGTTAAAAGCAACTAAGTCCGTTGGTCCAAGCGCAGCCCCTACCGCCAAGCAGGCTGCCAAGGACACCCCAGCTGGCAATAGCTTATAGGTAGCAAAACCCAAGGTAAGGGTGCTAACAAAAACCACTGGAAAAATCAGATACAAAATAATCTTCCAATGCCTCAAAACATTAGTGATATCACTCTCTTCTCCCTCACGAAAAAGGAGCGGCGCAATGACAAAGGCTAGAAAGAGCTCACTATCTAGCGAGACAAAATGCTCTCCAAAAATCAAACACAAAAGCCCACCAAAGACAATCTGAATCAAAGGCAGAGGCACCTTTGGAAAGAGCCTGTTGATTAAGTTCGAGAGAATCAGTGCAAACAGAAAAACAATAATTAAAACAGCAACGTGCATCTCAACAAAATCTCCAACTCACTCCTAACGCTTATCCTCACACATTTTCGCATAAGCGCTCTTGTGGTCAGCGATTTTTTTATCCACTGCTGTGACGTCACAATGGGTCATTTTCTTTTGGCAACGCTCGATTTCAAGCGTCATCAATTTCTTTTTGATTTTCGCCATTTTCTTGGCTTCACGTGTTTTTTCAAATCCTGTTGTATTTAACCATTCCTTTAACATCATCTTTACCTCAATTTTTCAATCATAATCAAAAATGGCGGCGTATTCACCTGATTTAGCGGCTGATAGAGCATGGTGGCAAAGTCTTCTTGCGACAGATTTTCGACAAAGGCAAGCACTTCTTTTTTTTCAATAGCGCCGCCAGCATGCCCGTGATAGACCATCAAGGACACCCGACCACCCACCACTAAGCGCTCCAAAATCTTGGCTAGCGCCTCAAGCGTCGTGCTTGGTTTTGTGATAAGACTCTTATCTGCACTTGGCAAATAGCCCAGATTAAAAATAGCAGCTGTGATAGGCTCGTCTACATAGTGGTCAAGCGTCTCGTGTCCATCTAGGATGAGTTCAGCATTTGTCAGTCCCTGACTTTCTAGGAGCTGACTGGTTTTGTCAAGCGCCTGCTTTTGAATATCAAAAGCGTAGACTTTTCCTGCTTTCTTTGCTAAAAAGGCAGTGTCGTGACCATTTCCCATCGTCGCATCAACAACAATACTCTTCTTATCAATGACTTCTGCTAAAAAGTCATGAGAGAGGGTGATTGGACGTTTTATCATTGCTTTTCTCCAAACTTGTTCTAAACTAAGCGGCAGCCTTGATAGGCATCTCGGCGCTCCATTTCCTTATCGATAGCGTTCAAAACTTCCCATTTATTGAGACTCCACATAGGTCCTATGAGCATATCCCTAGACGCATCGCCAGTGATACGATGAATGATAATATCTTTTGGGATAATCTCCAACTGGTCGCAGATAATAGAGACATACTCTTCTTGGCTAAGCAATTGCAAGCGCCCCTCATGGTAATCCCGCTGCATGCGGGTGTTGGTCATCAAGTGCAAGAGATGGAGCTTGATACCGTTGATGTCGTTGTCAGTGACACAGCGACGGACATTCTCTAACATCATCTCGTGCGTCTCACCTGGCAGCCCATTGATAAGATGGGAGACAATCTCTACCTTTGGAGCTTGCCTGCGCAAACGCTCCACCGTTTCCTTGTAAAGATCATAAGAATGGGCACGATTGATAAGCTCCGAGGTCTTTTCATAAGTCGTCTGCAATCCCAACTCCACCGTCACATGTATGCGCTCACTTAGCTCTGATAGATAGGCAATAGTCTCGTCCGGCAGACAGTCTGGGCGTGTCCCGATGTTGATACCAACTACACCAGGTTCGTTGATAGCCTGCTCGTAGCGCTCACGGATAACCTCCACACGGTCGTGTGTGTTGGTAAAGTTTTGAAAATAGACCAGATATTTCTTGACCTCAGGCCACTTGCGGTGCATAAAGTCAATTTCCTTGTAAAATTGCTCACGAATGGGCGCTTCAGGGGCAACGATAGCGTCACCCGACCCTGATACTGTGCAAAAAGTACAGCCGCCGTGCGCTACCGTACCGTCTCGATTGGGACAGTCAAATCCAGCGTCAATCGGCACTTTGAAAATCTTTTCACCAAAAATTAAACGATAATAGTCATTTAGGGTGTTGTAACGTTTTTTCATGACTCTATTGTAACACAAATCATGAGATTTTCACCAAAATTGCTCTAAAAAAGAGACCAGAAGCGCTTGCTTCTGGTCTCTTCTTAAAATTACTTTTGTTTACCTTGAAAGCGCCACTTAAAGCGCAATTGGTCATAGTAAGGAAACACTAAGTTATGGATAGCATAGGCGAGTAAAAAGCCACCTAAGATATCGCTTGGATAATGCACGCCCAGATAAATCCGTGATAAGGCGATACAGAAAATCAAAAGCCCTAAAAGGATAGCCACCGTCCATTTGGCAGTCTGTGAGGACAAGCGTTGAAAGCAAATGACAAGGATACTTCCAATAATCAAAAAGGTCCCCGTAGCATGACCACTCGGAAATGAATTGCCACTCGCATAGACCAAGTGCGTAATGCTAGGTCTTGGGCGCTGGTAGATATACTTGAGCGACACGATACAAATACCCGCTAAAATGCTGTTTGTAGCGACGTAAATCGCCTCGGCATACCATTTTTTTAGCCATAAGACGATAACAGCAACAGCGGCAATGATAGCCTGGGTACTTGGATTTCCAATAACGGTTATGGTTTTAAAGAAAACCGTTAGAGGCTGTGGAAGGTCTCCTCTGATGGTACTTTGCACACTAGTATCAAATGGTCGTAAAGCTTCAGGATAAAATTTGACCACATAACCTAGCATGACAAAGAATAAAAAAGCAAAAGAGGCAATTACCCAATAGTGTTGTCTTTTTTTCATTTCAATTGATATCTTTCTATAAACGGTTTACAAGACGTATAGACGATATAAAAAACCAGAGCCAAGAGCACACCCTCAATGATATTAAAAGGGATGACCATGACTACAATGTAGCGACTAACCCCAATCGTTGCTGCGATGTCAAAATTAGCAAAGGTGGCATACAGTGGCACGGCATAAAAGAGATTTATCAATACCATAGCAACCGTCAAGATAAGCGTCCCTAATACAGTTGCTTTCAGATAGGCTGTAAGCACCATGTGTTTTTTCCAAATAAAGGCAAATGCCCACAGAAAAACAAATAAAGCCACCATATTCATCGGAAGCCCGATGTAGGTTTCCACCCCTTGATTATTGAGCACCAGTTTTAAAAGCGAGCGTAAAAAAAGAACGACTACGCTACTCTTAAAATCAAAAAGTGCCAAGGCTAAAAGCATGGGAATCACACTAAAGTCGAGCTTTAGAAAGTTTGCCCCCGGAATGAGGGGAAAACTCACATACATGAGCACAAACGATAGTGCAGAGAGTACCGCTAAAAGCGTCAAACGTCTTGTGTTTGTCATTGTCATAAAAAATTCCTCCAATTTTTACAAATTGAAAGAAGCCCAAAAGGTATGTGCGTACACAAAAAACCTTTGTCTTCTCCCATCCAGACTATACTGTCGGTCGTGGAATCTCACCACGTCAGCTTGCGCTCGCGGACTTCACTCATCATATAAGTGTCACCGCCGGTCGGGAATCACACCCTGCCCTGAAGACATTTCCATGATAACAAAAAAGCCCTGCAAATGCAAGGGCTTCATACTTAGATATCTGTAATCTTGATAAAGGTTGAAGGGAGACCAACACGGTCTTCTGAATACCAACTTTGTTCAGACCAGAGTTGAGAGATAGGGTACCAACCAGATAACATCGGTGTATAAGGGTCAGACACATAAGTCTTGCCATTATTGTAGCCTTTTAGGACAAGCTCATGGCTACCATTTCTGACAAAAATGTCATTTTGCACAGCTGCCATCACATGATATCCTTCTTGCAGAGCGGTTGCTACAGCAGAAAGACTTGGTAGCGGTGTTGCTGTATAGCCCCAGTGGTCAACGGCTTTTAGTATCCCTACAGCTCCTGTACCTGTCCATTGCTTGTTGAACTGGTCAGTGTTATTGTAGAGATAATCTGCCACAGTTGTTGGAAGGACTTCTTTTCCTGACAAGGAACTAAAGACCATAGCAAGACTTGTTGGCACACAGCCTGTTTTATCTAGATTAGACAAGCCATAAACCTTACTTGCCCATCTTGGATCACGTTGACGGTAGTAAGGAGTCTTATAATTAACTCGATCAACAGTAAAGGTATTCGCAACCAAGAAATTAGACTTGCCGTTTTCTACTTGATAGACATGGACATGATAAGTACCTGTATCAGCATGATCAGTGACGTTGATTCTTGTCACTGCTTGGCTATTTTGACGACTAGAGCTGTACCATTTCAAATCATCTTGTCCCTTGGCATCAGACCAAACGGCAAACAAAATATCTCCTGAACTTGGCACCGCTGTTGCTCTTAGCTCGTAATTGCCAGTACCTTTGTAGGTGGCAGTGACTGCCTTTGGAACTTCAAAGCGGTAAGTGCCTAGGCTAACGGCATAGGTTGTACCGTCCGTGAAGTCGGTGTAGACATGCACATAGTAATCATCACTATTGCCGGCATGATTTAAAATATCTATCGTTTGGCGGACTTGATTGTTACTGGCTGTTGGGGTGTACCACTTAAGGTCATCTTGACCTTTGTCAGCTGACCAAACGGCGATACGAGCGTCTTTAATCGTCTTGGTCTTGTCACTTCCTGCTACAACCACATCAAAAGTCGTCTTGTTCTTATCATAATTCACAACCTTGACTTCTGGTTTTTCGGGCTCTGGAACTTCAAAACGATAAGTGCCTAAGCTAACAGCATAGGTCGTACCGTCCGTGAAGTCGGTGTAGACATGGACATAGTAGTTATCGCTATTGCCGGCATGATTTTTGATGTCTATCGTTTGACGCACTTGATTGTTGCTGGCTGTTGGAGTGTACCACTGAAGATCATCCTGACCTTTGTCAGCTGACCAGACAGCGATGCGGGCGTCTTTAATCGTTTTAGTCTTGTCACTTCCTGTAACAACGACATCAAAGGTCGTCTTGTTCTTATCGTAGTTGACTACCTTGACTTCTGGTTTTTCGGGCTCTGGAACTTCAAAACGATAAGTGCCTAGGCTAACGGCATAGGTTGTACCGTCCGTGAAGTCGGTGTAGACATGCACATAGTAATCATCACTATTGCCGGCATGATTTAAAATATCTATCGTTTGGCGGACTTGATTGTTACTGGCTGTTGGAGTGTACCATTTAAGGTCATCTTGGCCTTTGTCGGCTGACCAAACGGCGATACGGGCGTCTTTAATCGTTTTAGTCTTGTCATTTCCTGTAACAATGACATCAAAGGTTGTCTTGTTCTTATCGTAGTTGACTACCTTGACTTCTGGTTTTGCGGGCTCTGGAATGTCAAAACGGTAAGTGCCTAGGCTAACAGCATAGGTTGTACCATCGGTAAAATCAGTGTAGACATGCACATAGTAATTGTCGCTATTGCCGGCATGATTTTTGATGTCTATCGTTTGACGCACTTGATTGTTGCTGGCTGTTATGGTGTACCACTTAAGGTCATCTTGGCCTTTATCGGCTGACCAAACGGCGATACGGGCGTCTTTAATCGTCTTGGTCTTATTACTTCCTGTAACAACGACATCAAAGGTTGTCTTGTTTTTATCGTAATTGACTACCTTGACTTCTGGATTAGCTGTAGGTGTTGTAGTCGTTGTGGATGGACGGTATTTATCGTAGTAAGCTAAAATACCTTTTGTCACACCTTCGGCTAATTTTTCTTGATAGGCAGCGGTGTTGATTTTGTTAAACTCTGCTTGGTTGGAAATAAAGCCTAGCTCTACTAAGACAGCTGGCGCTGTTGTCTCACGCACAACAGCAAAGGTCTCACGTTTGACTCCATTGTTTTTACTTCCCGTTTGAGCGATAACGTTTGCCTGAATAGCTTGCGCTAACTCGCTGCTGCGTTTGAGGCGCTCAGCATCGTTGTGGTAAGTTTGATTGATTCGAGATGGATATTCGCTATCATACTGATAATAGTAAGTCTCAACACCATTTGCGCTTTGAGCGCCGGCGTTAAAGTGCAAGCTGACAAAAATGTCTGCCTTGCTCTTGTTGGCACTAGCTGAGCGCTCTAAAAGTTCAACAGATGTGTCGGTATTACGGCTAGTCACGACAGTATAGCCTGCTGCTTCTAGTTTTACCTTGACACGGTTTTGAACGGCTAAGGTCAAGTTTTTCTCGTATTGTCCAAAGTAGGTTGCCCCTGGGTCATACCCACCATGACCAGCGTCAAGGTAAACAACTTTGTTGATGACATTATACTGACCTTGCGAAGCAGAACCAACCAATGCCTTGTCTGCTGGAACATCAAAATGATATGTGCCTAAGCTGACACCGTAGGTTGTACCGTCTGTGTAGTCCGTGTAGACATGCACATAGTAGTCATCGCTATTGCCTGCATGGTCTAAGATATTGATGGTTTGACGGATTTGGTTGTTGACAGCCACCGGTGTATACCATTTGAGATCATCCTGACCTTTGTCGGCTGACCAAACGGCGATACGAGCACCTTTGATCGCTTTAATGTTAGCGTTTCCCACAACGGCAACATCAAAAGTGGTCTTATCTTTGTCGTAGTTGATAACGCCAACTGCTGGATTGCTAGACTCTTCGTTACCTGCAGAAGCTTTTTCTTCTGCTACTGTGGCAGTTGCTGGTGCTATCCCTTCGGCAGCAGATCTTTGCATAGTCACACTTGTGTCAGCTGGTTTGACTACTTCTGATGTTTCTTGTGTAGTGACTGCTGTAGCGCTAGCAGCTTCAGAAGTGGCAACGCTCTCTGTGCTCGCTACACTACTAGCACTTTCGCTAGTAGCTGTTGTGCTAGCTAGCTCGCTCGTTGCTGCAACAACTGCTGTTTCTGACGTCTGGTCAACGACTTGACTAGCTGCTTCAGAAGAAGTTGACGTAACTGCGGTTGAAGTGTCAATTACCGTCTCTTGCGGACTTGCGACAACGGTCTCAGTGTTCGTTGTTTGTGGCTGCGTTGCTGTCACTTGGTCGGCTTGTACAGCACCAGAAAAGAAAACAACTGTCCCAAGCAAAGCCGATACGGCACCCAAAGTAGACACTTTGCGAATACCGAAACGTTGCTTACGAACAGTTCTGTGTTGATGTAATCTCTCCATACGTGAATAGTGCATCCTAAATATCCTCATTTCTATTTTCCTATATGTTTATGTTAGCATGATTTTAGGCATTTTTCAAGGAATTTTAAGATTTTTTAAGCTGGTAGACACGCAATTGTAATGTTTTATTTCAACTTGTCTTTTTCATAGACATGGCTCAACTCTAAATTGGAAAATGACTGCTGGCGCAGCGCTTCATAGACAATCATGCAGGCAGTGTTTGAGAGGTTGAGGCTTCTGACGTGCTGGTCATTCATAGGGATACGCAGAGCCTTGTCAGCATGTTGGCGCATAAACTCCTCTGGCAACCCCTTATCCTCACGCCCAAACAAAAAGTAGTGGGCACAGCCGTCGTTATAATTTTCCTCAGAATAAACACGACTAGCAAACTTACTAATCAAGTGGAGTTTGCCATCACAAGCCTCTAAAAACTCCTCTAAACTATCGTAAAACGTCACATCAAGCTTATCCCAATAATCAAGCCCAGCACGCTTCATTTTCTTGTCATCAATGGGAAAACCCATAGGGCGAATGATATGAAGGGGGCTGTTGGTCGCAGCGCAGGTACGGGCGATGTTACCAGTATTAGCTGGAATCTGTGGTTCAAATAAAACGATGTGGTTAGAACTGCTGTCACTGCGGTGGTTTTGCTGGCTGATTGCTTCGATATTCATGCTGGTCCTCTCTTAAACATAATAAAAACCACATTGCCCGGAGTCAAGCTCAGCAAACAATGTGGTTGTGGTTGCTCGCTACCTTAAATCATAACAGGTTTGATTTAAAACAACGAATCGTTATCATTATTATAACACTTATGGACTGTCTGTCAATAGCTTTTTGAGGATTTTTTAGGCGAGATATGATTTTTATCTTTGTTTATCCCCATAAGTCAAAATCCCATCAATGACAAAACCGTAGCTTAAACTCATGAAGTTAACTGCAAGAGTTAAGACCCAGCCGTAGCCCATCATATAATCAAAATAAGTCACGCAAAGTCCGATAACAAAAGCAATCATAGGTCCTCTTAGATACCACTTACCCTCTAAAGCTATGTGACCTAACGCAACAGCAAGACCTAATCCCATACGATTAAGCATCAAAAAGAAAAGATTGTCCAGTGTGAACGGTACTTGTAAAAAGAAGATAGCAGACCACCAGCAAAAAACGACGCAGATAAGTCCTAATAATAGCCCTACTCCTATTGTTGTTCCTTTTTCATGTTAGTTTTCCTCCAATGCTTTAACTAATAAATCAGCGACACCTGCTGGTGACTGTGGGTTTTGCCCTGTAATCAAGCGTCCATCACGCACAGCGTGGCTTGAGAAAAAACGACGCTTCGTAAACTGTGCACCCTGGCTTTTGAGCGCTGTTTCGGTCAAAAAAGGCACAAACTTGGTCGTTCGATTGAGAGTTTCCTCGGTATTGGTAAAGCCAGTCACATGACGTCCTTTGATGAGTTGTTCTCCATTTTCAGCTTTGAGATTGAGAAGTCCTACCACACCATGACACACGGCTGTGACGTAACCGCCATTTTGGTAAATGCTCTCTGCAATTTTTTGAAGGGCTTGATTATCTGGAAAATCCCACATGACACCATGCCCACCTGTGTAGTAAATCGCCACATACTGGCTTGGATCAATCGTATCAACAGACAAGCTAGTAGCTAGAGCTCTCTGTCTAAAGTCTTCATCATGATATAAAGCCCAGTCCGTCTCATCTGCAAAACGCAGGCTGTGGGGGTCAAGAGGCACATAGCCACCCTTTGGACTAGCAAAATCAACGTCGTAGCCTGCACGGTGAATCTTGTCATAAAAATGAGTCAGCTCACTCAACCAAAGACCTGTTGCACGGTTTGTTGTAGCGCATTTTTCAACATTTGTCATCACAATTAAAATCTTTTTATTGCTCACGGTTTTCCTCCAAAATGACTTGCTTGACCAACTTAATCAACTCCTCCAATTGAGAAAGTGACGTCAGGTCAGAGTCTAAAAAATAGTAATTCTTCGTTCCCTCACGGCGTAGCCCGATGATGCCCGCCTCTTTTAAAATACCCAAGTGATGAGATACGGCTGGTCGTGATAAATGAGTGTGCGCCGTAATCTCGCCCACTCGCACACCATGGCAGTCCAGCCTTAGCATAGTCATCACGATGTGTAACCTAGTCTCATTGCCCATAGCGAGTAGACTGGGCTTGCTTTTTTCAAATAAATCAGCAAGTTTTAACAGTTTTTCCATATCGCTTTATCTTTCGTTTATTTTTTTGAACGAATATAAGTTTAACATAGTCATTTCTCAAAAACAAGAAAAAGAACCATTGGGAAAGAAAATCTTTCCCAATAGCTTTAAGTTATTTTTTAGATTTATTACAAAACGTAAACAGTTCCATGTATTTTATATCTTTTTGCTCAGGGGTAGTTACTTTTTTGCAAAAAAAGAGTATGATAGAAAGATAACTCGGAGGTAAATATGAAGATTATTGTTGTCGGTGGCGGCAAGGTGGGTACAGCACTTTGTCGCTCACTTGTCGGCGAAAAACATGATGTCATTCTCATTGAGGAAAAAGAAAGTGTCCTCAAGCGTGTCACTAAGCGCTACGATATCATGGGGATTGTCGGCAATGGTGCAAACTTTAAGATTTTAGAGCAGGCTGAGGTCAAAAATTGTGATATTTTCATTGCCCTCACCGATAAGGATGAGCTTAATATGATTGCGGCTGTTTTGGCTAAGAAAATGGGCGCCAAAGAAACCATTGTGCGTGTGCGTAATCCTGAATACTCAAACGCCTACTTTAAGGAGAAAAACTTCCTTGGCTACTCCATGATTGTCAATCCAGAGCTTTTATCAGCTCGCTCGATTGCCAATATCGTTGACTTTCCAAATGCCCTGTCTGTTGAGCACTTTGCCAATGGGCGTGTCATGCTGATGGAGTTTAAGATTTCTAAAAACAGCAAGCTCTCTGACCTGACCATGAGCCAGTTTAGAAAACGCTTTGGCAATATCGTCATTTGTGCTATTGAGCGTGATGGACGTCTGCTCATCCCAAATGGTGAGGCAACTATCCAAGAGGGCGATACCATTTTTGTAACGGGAAATCGGATTGAGATGGTGCTTTTCCACAACTCTCTCAAATCCAAAATGGTTAACAGCATGATGTTGATTGGAGCAGGGCGGATTGCTTATTATCTGCTCAATCTCCTAAAAGACACGCACATAAAGGTCAAACTCATCGAGATTAACCGCCAACGTGCTGAACTCTTTAGTCAGGAGTTTCCAAATGTCAATATCGTCCTTGGTGACGGGACAGCAAAACCTATCCTCATGGAGGAAAACGTCACCCACTACGATGCGGTCGCTACCATGACAGGGGTCGATGAGGAAAATATCATCACGTCCATGTACCTAGAGTCGCTCGGTGTCAGCAAAAACATCACCAAGATTAACCGCACCAGTCTCTTAGAAATCATTGACCGCAAGGAGTTCTCAACTATCATCACGCCTAAGAACATCGCAGTGGATAGTATCATGCACTTCATCCGTGGACGCTACAATGCTAAGGACTCTAACTTGGAGTCGCTCCATCACGTGGCAAATGGTCGCATTGAAGCGCTGGAGTTTGAGATTACAGAGGCGACAAAAATTGTGGACAAGCCACTCTCCAGTCTCAAACTCAAATCAGATATTCTGATTGCAGCTATCATCCGACATGGAAAAGCCATCTACCCAACAGGTGAGGACAAACTGCAATGTAATGACAAGATTGTCGTGATTACCCTCAAACAAAACATCACACAGCTGAGTGATTTGATTGCGAGGTAGAGTATGAATCGACATATGGTACGTTATCTTCTCTCAAAATTGCTCTTTATCGAGGCTGCGCTCCTAGTTGTCCCACTGATTGTGGCGCTAATCTATCATGAGTCTCCTAAGATACTTCTGAGTATCCTTGCGACTATGGCTATCTTGCTGGTCATTGGAGCGATTGGAAATGGCTTTAAGCCTCGTGATCATCACATCTACACTCGTGAAGGGATGTTGATTGTCGCCCTTTGTTGGATTCTCTGGTCTTTCTTTGGAGCTTTGCCCTTTGTCTTTTCAGGGCAAATTCCAAATATCATTGACGCTTTTTTTGAGACTAGCTCAGGATTTACAACGACGGGGGCGACTATCTTACCAGATGTGAGTGTGCTATCGCATTCACTGCTTTTTTGGCGGAGCTTTACCCACCTCATCGGAGGGATGGGGGTGTTAGTTTTTGCCCTTGCCATTATGGAAAATAGCAAAAGCAGCTACCTTGAGGTCATGCGGGCTGAAGTGCCTGGACCAGTTTTTGGTAAGGTCGTCTCTAAGCTAAAGGAAACCGCACAAATCCTCTACATTCTCTACTTGATTATGTTTGCCATTTTTACGGTTATCCTTATCTTTGAGGGCATGCCTGTCTTTGATAGTTTTGTGACCGCTATGGGAACGGCAGGGACTGGAGGCTTTGCTGTTTATAACGACAGTATGGCTCACTACAACAGCCCACTCATCACCAATACCGTAGCTATTGGTATGTTGGTCTTTGGGGTCAACTTTAACCTCTACTACCTGCTCTTACTAGGTAAACTCAAAGCTTTCTTTAAAGATGAGGAATTGCGCACTTATCTAGGTATCGTGCTTGCGGCAACAGCTCTCATTGCGCTCAATGTCCTTGGTATGTATGATAACTTCACAGACGGTTTAGAGAAGGTCTTTTTTGAAGTGTCAACCATCATCACAACGACTGGTTTTGGAATTACAGACCTTGCGCATTGGCCTTTATTCTCCCAATGTATCTTGCTTCTTTTGATGTTTATCGGAGGTTCAGCGGGCTCAACAGCTGGGGGGCTCAAGGTCATGCGAGCTTTGATTTTAGCCAAAATCTCACGCAATCATATCCTCTCAAATCTCTACCCTAACCGTGTGCTGTCTCTGCATATCAATGGTAGTGTCATTGACAAGGAAACACAGCACGGCGTGCTCAAGTATCTGACCATCTACGGAGCGATTTTCTTGGCGCTTACTCTCTTTTTGAGCCTTGATAACAACAACTTCATGGTGGTGGTCAGCGCAGCAGCTTCTTGCTTTAACAATATCGGACCTATGCTAGGAACAACAGATACCTTTGCTATCTTTAGCCCTTTCTCAAAATTACTCTTATCCTTTGCCATGATTGCAGGGCGTCTTGAGATTTATCCTATCATCCTCTTGCTCCTACCTAGAACATGGTCTAAACTATAAAAAAATAGCGTGTGTCATTGACACCGCTATTTTTGTGATCGTCTGAGTGTAAAATGGTCTGGAACAGGGTCGTCTCCCCCCTTGACAAAGGGATGGCAACGCAAAATACGAGCGATTCCCATGACAAGCCCTTTTAAGCCATGCTTTTGCAGCGCCTCAATCATGTAGGCTGAGCAGGTAGGACGATAGCGACAAGTCGCTGGAAAGGCTGGGGAAATGTAGCGCTGATAGAGCTTAACAAGCCAGATAAAAAAACGTGTTATCATTTATGGTTGATGGCTGCGTTGTGCAGCTGACTGATTTCTTTTTTGCTTAATTTTCTAAACTCACCAGGTCGAATCCCTGCCAAATCCAGCGTCCCAAAGCGAATGCGTGAGAGCTTGTCTACTATAAACCCCACTTCTTCAAACATTTTCTTGACTTGGTGATTGCGCCCTTCGTGGATCGTCAGCTCAACCACCGAGCGGTTTTTCTCCTTGTCCACCTTGACGATATGATAGTGCGCTGGCTTTGTTTTCTTGCCATCAACCATAACCCCACGGGTCAAAGGACGCAAGTTCTCCTTGGTTGCAATACCCTTGACACGTGCCAGATAGATCTTGTCAATCTCATTTCTTGGGTGAATCATCTTATCGGTAAAGTCACCGTCATTCGTTAGAATAAGCAGCCCAGATGTGTCCCAATCGAGACGCCCAACAGGATAGATACGCTCTCTCACCTCAGGCAGCAAGTCCACGACGGTCTTACGTCCCTTTTCATCAGAGACACTTGAGATGACCCCACGAGGTTTGTTGAGTAGGTAGTAGACCTTTTCTTCGTTGTAGATAGGACTGCCATCAATCTCGACACGGTCGCTTGCTTTGACCTGTGTAGCAAGGTTGTCAACGACCTCACCATTGATCGTGACATGTCCGTTTTTGATCAGTTCTTCTGCCTTTCTTCGGCTAGCAACACCAGCATGTGCGATGTATTTGTTTATTCTCATTCTTGTTCTTCCCTTTCGTCTTCTTCGAGATTAAAAAGTGTCAACTCTTGGTCAATCAACTGGATATTAGAAGCGTCTACTAACTCATCGAGGTGATTGATTCCCATATAGTCGAGAAAATAATCCGTCGTCGCATAGAGCTTGGGACGTCCAATAACTTTTTTTTTCCCTATTTCCTTAATCAATCCAAAGGCTTGCAGTTTGCTAATGGCACCGCTTGAATTAACCCCTCGAATAGCGTCAACCTCAATGCGGGTAATTGGCTGCTTGTAGGCAATAATCGAGAGCACCTCAAGGCTAGCTCGTGACAAGGTTTGATTGATTGGTGAGCTGGCAAAATCCCTAAGCAAGTCTGAAAAACTGTCCTTTGTCACCAGCTTGTAGGTCTGTGAGGTCTCTAACAAGCAAAGACTAGAGTCTGCATCCTCTTCATAACGACTCGCTAATTTTTCCAGCTGCTGTGTGAGTGCTGTCGGTGTCAGCTCTAATAGCTCCGCTAACTGGCGTAAACTAAGCCCATCCTCACCTGCCACAAAAAGAAGTGCCTCTAATCGTGCTAAATAATTCATCTCGCCTTTATACCTTTTCTGTTTTATTTTCCTTAGGAAGTGCTAGGTAAATCTTACCAAAGTTTTCAGACTGCTTGACATCTACTTGCTGCAGCTTTATCAGCTCAAGCGTCGCTAAAAAGAGGGTAATCATCTCGTTTTTTTGCTGGCATGTCTCAAAAATTTCTTGTAAGCAAAGCTTTTGTTGACTGCCCAAGCGATACAGAAGATCCTCCATCATGTCCTCAATGCGATAGTCATCTCGCTCAACGACTGTATGCTGCTGCATAAGCGTCTCTTGCCGACTCGCCATGACCTTTGAAAAAGTCAAAAATAAATCCATGATGGTCTTGTCATGCGCTAGTGTCGTCTCCTCAAAGATGAGTTCTTGCTTGGGTTTGGAGTAAAATTGAGCCCGCTTATCGTGTTGCTTACCAAGCTCTTCGCTCAGCTCTTTAAACTTGCGATACTCCTCAATCTGGCTGAGCAGCTCCTGCTCCAAATCCTCCTCATTAGGGAGATTTTCAACAACCGTGGGCAATAACTTTTGACTCTTTATCAGCATGAGCTGGCTTGCCATAACCATATATTCGCTAGCAATCTCAAGCCGCATAGCTTTGAGTGTAGCAATGTAAGCCAGATACTGCTCGATAATCTCCACAATCGGAACATCGTAAATATCCACTTCGTATTTTGAAACAAGATGAAGAAGAAGATCCAGCGGACCTTCAAAATCTTTTAACTTAATATCCATTAAAAATATTTCTCCAGTGTCACTGCACTTTTCAGTCCTAACTGCTGTGCGATTTCTTGTGCTGTCTTTCCAGCAGCTTTTTCACCCAAGATATACTGCGTACGAAGCGACTGAGCTGTCTCATCGGCTATACCAATCGTCTCCAAATAAGCGCTCAATTTTTTAAAATACCACTGCCTTGAGTAAGGTTTCCCCTTATGAGAAAAGAGATAGCCTGTGTTTACCATCTTTTTTTCAAGACTTCTAACTAGGGGCTTAGGCAACTTGACAATACGCACACAGTCCTTTTTCTCAAGGCGGATAATGCCAAACTCAAGGTCAATTCTTTCACTGTCAAGGCGGGCAATTTCAGTCGGTGTCAGCCCCAACTCTACCATCAACAACGCTATCAGCTGACCATCTGTATCAGAAGTAGCAGCGTAAAAGAGAGACTTATCTAAAAGCTGTGGCTGCTTTGTGAGCTGAGGAGAGCTCGCTTGAGAGGCGACATGAAACTTATAAGCATAATCAAGAACTCCCTCCCTATACAAAAACCATAAAAACTGATTGAGCGTGGATTGTCTGCGCTTTTTGACAGCTGGTGACTTGGTCGAGAGCTTTTGCTCGTAGAGACGCAATTTCTCAAGCGTCAGTTGATTGTCAACATCTTCTAAAAACTGCTTGATGTCGTAGCGATAGTTCATTTGCGAATTTTGCGACAAACGCTTGTGCGCTAAAAAGTCATCTAACCAATCAGTCAGTTTCTTTTGGGATGAGGTCATAGTCGTTGGTAAAGTCATGAAGCAGGCTGTTAACAGCTTTTAAGATAGATTTTCGTGTGATAATCCCTTGAAAGACACCCTCGTCATCCACAACAGGCAAGAAAGGATAATCCACAAGCTTGTGCATAATTTCAGTCAAATCAGCGTCCTTATGCAAAGGCTCAATCTTGGTATTGACCATAGGCGCAATGTCACTACCAGTCACTTCCCAGTCTGACAAGTGGTGGCTAGCCTTATAGCTTAGCATATCAGCTATACTAATCGTACCCACGTAAATCTTGTCTTTTGTGATAACAGGGACACGTGACAAGCCGTTGGCACTTAAAACCAGCATGACATGGTCTGCATTGTGGGTATCAATAAAAATCGCCAGCTCATCCGCAAGAATCAGATAGTGCTCCAAATGTTTTAATAAAAAATCTTCAAACGGTTTTGCAATCATCGTGTAAACTCCTGTGATAATTGTGGGTATAGCTCATGGTTGCGGGTGTAAAAGTCTACTTTTATGGTCGTGTCTGTCACTGTGACAAAGGCATAGAGTTTTTCCATCACCTCACCTCGTGGCTGCAAGACACTTCCTGGATTGATAAAGACAATGTCCTCCATGCGCCAAGCACTGGCTCTATGCAAATGCCCATATAGACAAATATCAGCGCCAGCCTCTTGGGCAAATAAATCCAGTCTATCCCACATAAAGTTAATCTGATAGAGGTGTCCATGGGTCTGTGCAATTATTATCCCATTAAGCTCGACGACATTATTTTCAGGATAGCCGTCATCATAGTCACAATTGCCACGCACCACATAAATCCCATCCCAAATAGGGTCAGAGCTCTTGAGCTCAGAATCCCCATTATGGAAAATAGCATCTACCTCGCCTTGGTATCTATCCTTGATATCTTTGACAATGTCATAATCACCGTGTGAGTCGCTCATTACTACAAATTGTGTTGCCATTGTGGAAATACCTCCATCAGTTTTTTAACCGCCTGTCCTCTGTGAGATTGGGCATTTTTTTCTTCAGCAGAGAGTTCTGCTGCTGTACGTCCTGTGTGTCCAACCAGAAAAAGTGGGTCGTAGCCAAAGCCGTTTTCTCCTCTTGGCTCCACACCGATATAACCTTTCCAATCTGCTTCAACCACTAGGCTCTCTTTGTTGGGCGCTGCGACGACCAAGGTCGTGTGAAATTGAGCGCTTCTGTCTTCTGGCTCAAATACCATAGCCAGCTCATGGAGGAGCTTAGCGTTGTTCTTAGCGTCCGTGGCATCTGGTCCTGAAAAGCGAGCGGACCACACGCCTGGAAGCCCACCTAGCGCATCCACTTTGAGCCCTGAGTCGTCAGCCAGCACCATCTTACCCGTTAAGCGTGAGATGGTTTCTGCCTTGAGACGAGCATTTTCCTCAAAGGTCATGCCCGTCTCCTCAACCTCTGGCAAGTCTGGATAGTCGTTGAGGTTTTGTACGGTGATACCGAGCTTAGCAAATAACTGACGAAATTCTTTGGTTTTGCCTTCATTGCGTGTCGCAATCAAAATGGTATCGCCAAAATCAAGCTCAGCACCATCTAAGAAGGCTGACACCTCTACACCACCTTTTGGCACGTGAACAAACAGCACCTTATCATCCTCAACAACAAGCACCGCACCTTTATGAGCCACCGCTTTTAGCGAACGTTTTTCAAGCGCATTTATCAGCTCCAAATAAAAACGAATCAAGCGATAGGGAGAGCTGTATTTAATCACACCCAGTGCGATTTTAAAGTGATTGTCCTCATCTAATAGGAGATTGTTTAAAGATGTCACAATCATATCGATTTCATCTGAGAATGAAAATCTACACCCATCAACCTTGAGTTTTGCGACGTACCAATCTTTGTCATCTTTGTATTCAAATATTTTTTCTGTCATAAATCGATATGCTCCACGGTAATTTTTCTTCCCATCCATTGCTCCGCAATTTCTTTAAAGCCCTTGGGACTGGCTGTTGTGTAAAAGTGATGTTGCGCTTCTTTTTGCCTACGGTTGCGGTTAATCTCAAAGTAATTGAGCAAGACGGAAATATCATGCACCGTCTCTGCTCCGCTATCAATGAGCTTAACCGACTGCCCCATCACATTTTGGATAATCGGTCTTAATAAAGGATAATGCGTACAACCTAGAATGAGCGTATCAACCTTGCCTACTAGTGGCGCCAAGGTCTCATAAACCACCTTTTTTGCGACACTTGAAATCATCTGATTAGACTCAACGATAGGCGCAAACTTGGGACAAGAAAGGCTCTCCACCTCCATCTCAGGCGCTAGGCGCTGGATTTTTTCACGATAAGTGTCGGATTTAACCGTCATGGGAGTACCGATGACGCCGATTTTTCCTGATTGCGTAGACTTAATGGCTGCGCTAGCACCGGGCAAGATAACCCCCAAAACAGGAATGGTCAGCTGCTCTTTGATTTCCTTCCAGACAACAGCCGTTGCAGTATTGCAGGCAATGACAATCATCTTGACATTTTGTGTTAATAAGAAATTGACCATCTGCCAAGTGTATTCTCTGATTTGCTCGGCTGGTCTTGGACCATAGGGAGCACGTGCTTGATCCCCGATAAAAATAATCTCTTCTTCTGGCAGTTGCTTAAACATCTCTTTGACGACAGTCAAGCCACCAACACCAGAGTCCAAAAAACCGATTGGACGATTATCCATATCTTCTCCTTTTTTGCCTATCTTGCTAAAAAAGAGTTTGAGACCTCTGCCCCAAACTCTCTCATCATCTGAGCTAAGCCTGACCCGTTTTCAAGTTTAGTGGACACTGACTCACTCTTTTGGACAATCTTGTTGACTGTCTATTTTTTGCCTTTATTGGCAGCTGCTTTTGATTGTCTGATAATGTTGCGATAGGTTTGTTGAATCTTAGCTTCGCTTGTTTTTTGTCCCATTTGGCTCATCATCTCACGAATAGCATCTGGTGTTAGGCGAGGATATTCACTAACTTCTTTGGTGAACTGACGGCGAGCAATAAAAATTCCTCCAACAGCTCCCGCAAAGAGCGCAATGATAACCAATAAAATCCAAAGTGCAGTATTCATTCTAGCATTCTCCTCTATAAATTCTCTTACCCATTATACCAAAATAAAGATAGAGAGACAAGAAAACAAGCGCTTCCTTGCTATCTTATTTGTCAAAATCAAAGCCATACAAAGTGTTAAAATAATCCTCTGGCGTCTCAGCACGTCGAATCATACGAGCTGTGCCGTCTTCTTGTAGGAGAATCTCAGCCGAGCGCAGACGACCATTGTAGTTGTAACCCATTGAAAAGCCATGCGCTCCCGTGTCGTGGATGACAAGTATATCACCGATTCTCACTTCAGGCAATTCACGATTTTTGGCAAATTTATCATTGTTTTCACATAGAGAGCCAACCACATCAACTGTCTCCAGTGTTCCATCTGGATTAGAGAGATTGGTGATGTGATGATAAGCATCATACATGGCAGGGCGCAGGAGATTGACTGCACAAGCATCCAGTCCGATGTAGGTGCGATAGGTTTCTTTTCGGTGCAAGACCTTTGTGATGAGATGACCGTGTGGTGCTAGCATGTAACGTCCAAGCTCTGTGTAAATGCTGATATGACCTAGACCATTTGGCACCAAAATCTTATCAAACTGTTCGTGGACACCTTGTCCAATCGCAGCGATATCATTTTGGCGATTTTCTGATGTGTAATCCACACCGATACCGCCAGATAGATTGATAAAGTCGAGGCTGATACCAAGTTCATTTTTCAGCTCAACAGCCAGCTCAAAGAGCTGAGCGGCAAGCGTTGGATAGTAGTCATTGGTCACTGTATTGGACGCCAAAAAGGCATGAAGACCAAGGGAAGTGACGCCTTTGTCTGCTAATTCCTTGTAGCCTTTAAAGAGTTGTTCTTTGGTCATCCCAAACTTGGACTCTTCTGGATGATCCATGATGTCTGTGCCTAGCGCAAAGACACCCCCAGGATTGAAGCGAAGCGATACTTTATCCGGCAGACCACATGCTTTTTCTAAAAAGGCAATGTCCTCATAAGCGTCAAGGTTAATGGTCGCTCCAATCTCACGGGCATAGACAAACTCTTCTGGGCGTGTATCGTTTGAGGTAAAGCTAATCTCAGAAGCACTAAAACCCACTTTATGGCTCATCATCAGCTCCACATCTGTCGCACAGTCCACACCGCACCCCTCTTCTTTTAAAATCTTCAAAATCGTTGGATTGGGTGTTGCCTTGACCGCAAAATATTCTTTAAATCCCTCGTTCCATGAAAAGGCTGCATTTACCGCACGAGCCGTCTCTCTAATACCTTTTTCATCATAGAGGTGAAAAGGTGTTGGAAATTGCTCGGTGATAAGGTCTACTTGCTCTTTACTCACAAATGGTGTCTTCATATCGTATTCTCCTTTGGTGTATTGTTCTTATTATAACATAAAAATGATAATTTTATAGAAAATTCTGACAAGAAAGTCCACAAAAAAACTGGGTTACCCCAGTTTTTACTCTTAATCGTTATCGCCAAAGAGGCGTAGTAAACTTAGAAACAGGTTGATAAAGTCAAGGTAAAGATTTAGCGCCATCGAAATCGCCCAACCATCTGTTGTACGACCGCCTGTAGATTGGTAAACACGCTTGATAAGTTGATTGTCATAAGCAATCAAACCTGAAAAAATCGCAACTGATAAGAGACTGATGATATAGCTCATCGTGCCGTTAGCAAAGAAGATATTGAGCACACTTGCGATAATAACACCAATCAAAAGCGCCATAGCTGCCTTGGCAATGCCTGACAAATCACGTTTGACAACCACACCGATCAACGCCATCACTAAGAATACACCCATAGCTGATAAAAATGCCTGCAAAACAACAGCCTGTGCATAAGTAGCAATGATAAAGCTAAGCGTAAAGCCATTGAGCGCTGAATAAACTAAAAATAAAGGCAGAGCCGCTGGCGTATTCTTGCGAGCTGCGCTACTTGCGCTAAAGACTAAAACCAACTCTAGAATACACGCTCCGTAGTAAATCACAGGATTAGAGTAGCTGGCAATCAAATTATCTGTAAAGACATAAAGCATTAAGTACGACACAAAAGCAGACAGACCAATCCCCATGCCAACCAGTCCATAAATCTTGGCAAAGAAACGATTGAGACCAGCGTCGCTCTGTGTATAAATCACATTATCATTCATATCAATGTCCTCTCAACTTGTAATAGTCCTATTCTAACATAAAAGCTTCTTAAACGTCTATTATTTGTACCCTTTTTGAAAAATCAGGGAGATGAAAAAGCCAAGCAAAGCCCAGCTTTTAATGATGATGACTACCTAGCAGTTTTCTGCTGTAGGCAATCGGTTTTTTGAACCATTTTTTCAAGGGACGAGACGCTTCACGCACCGCCCAGTATTTGTCAACCATAGTGACGATATAGCCTTCCTTGTAGCGTGGTGGCGCAATGGTAGCTCCCCACATGTGTTTTAGGATAATATCTTCTTCACGTTTATTCAGTGTCGTGACTTTTCTAGCATTACGCACAGCAATGCGTGGGTGCACCCAAGCATGTCCTTTGTTGAACTTGGTTGTACGCCAATCGTAGTAGAAAAAGTCATGTAGCAGCCCACCACGTGCTGTGCTTTTAGCGTCCCAACCGAGACGCCTGGCAATTTTATAGCTGGTGTAGCTGACGTTTATCGAATGTTCTAGTCTAGTAGAGTGGTGATGTTGGACGATACCATCTAACTTTTGAAAGCGAGGATGGTCAATGAGTGGTCCAACAAGAGACATGTATTCTTTATCTTTTTTATAAGATTTCATCACAATCACCTCTGTAGTCTATTATACCACTTTGACTTAAATAAGGCTGAAAATAAGAATACCCGCAGCGACAGCGACATTGAGGCTTTCAGCCTGTCCAGGCATGTCGATATGCACCAGATAGTCAGCACAGCTTGCCATCTCGTCTGAGATACCTTGTCCTTCATTTCCCATAACAAGAGCAAAGGAAGAAAATTTTTCCAGCTGATGATAGTCGATCGAGTCTTTTGACAAGGTACTGGCTAAGAGTGGAATCTTGTGCTCCGTCACATCATCCAGCACACGAGACATGGGCATACGGTAGATAGGGAGATGAAAGTGGCTGCCCTGCATGGAACGCAAGGTCTTTTGGCTGTAGATGTCTGCTGACTTGTCAGAGACGATAACGGCATCAAAACCAGCAGCGTCCGCTGTGCGAATCATGGTACCGACATTTCCTGGGTCTTGCACATCCTCCAAAATCAAAAAACGCCCTGCGCTAGCCTGCCATTTTTTACTCTCTAGCGCTATTTCAGCGACGATACCTTGTGGCGTTTGCGACTCTGTCAGCTCTTTTAGCACATCATAGGAAACGACAACAACCTGTCCTTCATCACCTACACGCTCTAAAAACTCCTCCGTCACAAAGACACATAAAATAGCAGCTCCATTTGCCCTAGCTTCTTCGTATAAATGCCAGCCCTCAATCAAGTAGGATGTCTTACGATACTTTTTTTGGAGTAATTTTTTAGTCTTTTTGATGAGATTATTTGCTTTTGAGGTTATAATAGTCATAGAGAAAGTATAACACAAATCCCACAAGATTGAAAAAACAAAGGAGGAGAACATGAAAAAAGTACGTATGCTTGTGTCTGGGCGTGTTCAGGGAGTTGGCTTTCGCTACTCCACCTATGCTCTCGCACTAGAAATTGGTGACATCTACGGTCGTGTCTGGAATAATGATGATGGCACTGTTGAGATTCTTGCTGAGTCCGACGATAACAGCAAAATGGCTACCTTTATTAAAGGCGTCAGACAAGGTCCCTCTCAGTGGGCAAAGGTCACTTATGTGGATGTTAAGATGGACAACTTCCCCGATTATCACGATTTTAAAATCGCCAATTAAAAATCCGTCTCAAGAACTATTGTATTCTACCTAAAAAAAAAGTAAAATAGTAAGGTAAGACTAAATTTAGAAAAAGGATTATATCATTGAAAAAAAATACGAAGCGTCTTCTCTTCTCAGGGTTAGCACTATCCATGCTAGTGCTACTCTCTGGCTGTGTCAACGTTAAAAATGGTCAGCCAACTGGAACGGTTTGGAATGTCCTTGGTGTTCCCATGGCAAATCTCATTACTTTCTTTGCCAAAAATCAAGGTTTAGGATTTGGGGTTGCTATTATCCTTGTGACCATTATTGTTCGCTTGATTATCTTGCCACTTGGACTCTATCAGTCCTATAAAGCAAGCTACCAAGCTGAAAAGATGAACTATCTCAAACCTATCTTTGAGCCAATCAACGAGCGTATCCGCAATGCCACAACACAAGAGGAAAAAATGGCTGCGCAGACAGAGCTCATGCAGGCTCAGCGTGAAGCTGGCGTTAGCATGTTTGGTGGTATGGGATGTCTGCCACTGCTCATCCAAATGCCTTTCTTCTCAGCTATCTTTGTGGCGACTCGCTACACTGCAGGGGTTTCAGAAGCGACCTTCCTTGGGATGGACCTTGGTAAGCAAAACCTCATCTTGGTACTTATCATCGCTGCTCTCTACTATGTGCAGTCTTGGCTGTCACTCCAAGCTGCCCCTGAAACGCAACGCAGTCAGATGAAGACCATGACTTATACCATGCCACTGGTCATGCTCTTTATGTCTATCAGCCTGCCAGCAAGCGTCGCTCTTTACTGGTTTGTCGGTGGTATCTTTAGTATCATCCAACAGTTGATTACAACCTACATCATGAAACCACGTTTACGTCAGCGTGTTGAGGAAGAATACAAGAAAAATCCTCCTCGTGTCTCTACACCAAAACGTCGTAAAGACGTCACACAAAAACCAAAGAACACAAATCAAGCTGCCATCTCACAACAGCACAAAAAACGCAACGCTGGTAAACAGAAAAAACGTAAGAAATAAACCAAAACTCTCAAGGCTAACTTGAGAGTTTTTAGATAGCAGGAAATCCCAAGAGTAACTCTTGGGATTTTTCTTAGTTTGTTTTTTCAACGCTGATAATCTCAACGGTGTAATCACCAGCCGGTGACTCAATGACTGCTTGGTCACCAGTCTTTTTACCGATAAGGGCTTGTGCGATTGGGCTTTCGTTTGAAATCTTACCTGAGAAGATATCAGCTCCCGCTGCACCCACGATAACGTAAGTATCCTTGTCCGTTGTTCCCACTTCTTGGACAACAACTGTTTTTCCGATAGCCACTTCATCTTTGGCAACGGCATCGCTATCAATGATTTCTGCGTAGCGGATTTTAGTTTCAAGAGTTGAGATTTGTCCTTCAACAAAGGCTTGCTCGTCTTTTGCTGCGTCGTACTCGCTGTTTTCAGAAAGGTCACCGTAAGAGCGTGCAATCTTGATACGCTCAACGACCTCTGGGCGACGCACTAATTTTAACTCTTCTAATTCTTGTTCAAGCTGCTCTTTTTCAGCCTGTGTCATAGGATATGTTTTTTCTGCCATTGTTAATTACTCTCTTTTCTAATTTGAAATTTGACTGTTGACATATTTTTCAACATTTTTCTGATGGGTTTCATAGTCATTTGCATAATAAACCTTACCAGTCTTGACATCCGCTACAAAGTAGTAATAATCTGTACTTTCAGGATTGAGCACTGCCTTGATAGCTGAAAGTCCTGGACTGTCTACAGGTCCTGGCATGAGTCCTGTATGAGTATAATCATTATAAGGCGAATCAATGCTTGTGTCAATATTAGCGTCTTCAGAAAGTGTGGTGGTCTCACCAAGTTTACCCATTGCATATAAAACAGCAATGTTACTTTGAAGCGCTTGTCCAGCATTTAGACGGTTATAAAAGACGCTGGCAATGGTTCTTCTATCCTCATCCGTCTGCCCTTCCTTCTCAACAAGAGAAGCAAGTGTCAAGACTTGATTGACCGTCATGCCCTTTTCTGAAATGGTTGTGTAGTAGTTTGCAAGTGTCGTGTCCATGGTCTGAAGCATGGTATCGACCAAGTCTTTAAGGCTCGTCGCCTTATAGTAGTCATAGGTCGCTGGGAAGAGATAACCCTCAAGCTGGTAAACCGCTTCGTCTTTTGACGGTAGGTTAGCCAAAAGCTTAGGATATTTCTCAACCATCTCCTTGATAAAGGACTCGTCTTTCATCAACTTCAAGAAATCACTAGCACTATACGGTGTCTTGCTTGATTTCTTGCTGTTGGCATTGACCTCGATAGCTTTTGCAATCTGCTCGATAGTATAGCCTTCTTTGATGAGTACCTTACCAAGTACAGGCTGGGTTGGGCTGGTTGTCCCTTCCTTTTGGAGCGCTTTTGCAATCTCATCAAGCGACATACTCTTTTGCAAGTTAAAGTAGCCACTTTGGTAATTGCTATAATTTTTAAACTTAGAATAATAGTTAAAAATCGTAGCATTTCGGATAAGACCTTTTTTCTCCAAAATTCGCCCAATCATCTTGGTACCAGAGCCTGCTGGAATCTCGACTTGTACATAGTCTGTTGATTTGCTATTAACTGGCTTTAAGCTGTTTGAGATATAGTACGCCCCAAATCCACCAACCGCTAATAAAATAACTAGGGTTATGGAAATGATATATAAGGCTAACTTTTTAGCGAGACTCTCACGTCTCTGGCGCTTCTTTTGCACCAACTTTTTCTTTCTACGTTTCCCCACACTCTCCTTCAACTCTTCCTCATCTGACTCAGATACAGCTACTTTGCTAGAACCTTCAGAAACAGGAGTCTCTGTTGAAACCTCTTGCTCCACCTCTGCTGTAGGCTTGTCCTCAACTGGTGGAAAGGCTACAGGAGTGCCATCCTCGAGTTCGGGGCTGAAGACTTTCTCCAAGTTATCTAGCACCTGGTGTACCTCGGTACGTCCCGCAGTCACATCAAGTAGCGACTCGCTTTCAGATGAGATTTCCTCTTCAAATTCTTCAGACTGAGCGAGCTTGACTTCGATGGCCTCAGTTTCTGGCTGTTCATCAGAGACGCTAGGAGCGGTCTCAAGGGGCGCTTCATAGCTAACTGGTGCCATCTCAGATACTTGAGGCTCTGGTTCTGTTGGTAGCTCGCTAGCAGGCTCCACAGCAGAAGCCTCAGATACTTCAAGCTCTGGGCTAAAGACTTTTTCCAGATTATCCAACACTTGATGAACTTCGGTACGCCCTGCAGTCACATCAAGCAGCGAATCAACTTCTAGCCCCGCACTGTCATTAGCAGCGAGATTGTCAACTTCTATCTGGTCATCAGAGGCTGAGATAGGATGAACTGTAAATGTTTCTGACGCTTGGTATGTACCAACATCAGATTCAGACGTTGTCCTATCATCTTGCTCAACTTCTTCTATATTTCCCAAGGTTTGATGAACATCATCTTCTGAAGTCTCATCAATTGAAGGCTCACTCTCTTGCGACGCACTTTTTTCAACCTGAGCAAGGTCTGTCTCATTCCAATCAGGAACAAAGGTCGCACGAGGCAAGCTGCTCTCACTCGCAAGCTCAGAGGTCTCCTCTAAAGGTTGGATTAAATCTTCCGAGGAAACTGGCTGATCGTTACTTTCTGAGGTCCTAAGGAGCTCTGTCTCCTGCGTCTCAAAATTATCACTTTCAGATGATGTCGTATTGATAAGATTAGGTTGGGAATCCTTTTTCAATTGTTGTGCTAACAGGTTGGCTTCTTCTTGCTGTTTTAGCTGTTCTTGGTAAGCTCTCTCCTCACGCTCCTGTCTGATACGGGTGGCTTCTTCCAACTCCGCTAGGATGCGCTCTTTAAAGCTGCCAAACTCCTGTTTAGCCCTCTGCTTGTCGTCTTGATTATCCGCCAAAGCATCGTCCTCCTAATAGTAATCAAGCTATTATACCTTAAAAAGCTAGTAAAATCAAGCTCTAGCGCTGTAGCGAGCTGCTTAGCAGTACCAGAGCATATTGTACCAAGTCGCTTGACCATGCGTTGAGAGTGACTGTCCTTCATCGCAAAAGCCATTCATCTCATAGTAGCCAATCAGCTCCTCATGGCAAGTAAGCGTAATGCCTTTAGCTTGTCTGGCTACAGCCACATCCTTTAGCGCCGCAAGCATAGCTGTTCCAATACCTTGCTTTTTATAGTTGTTTGAGACTGACAAGCTCATCACAGCAATAAAGCCACCCTGCGCTGGATTTTTAGTGACTGCCTCAAACAGAGCGTCGTCTAGGTACTTATCAAAAGTCACAGCACCCACAACATAGCCAGCAATCTCGCCCCCTATCTCAGCAACTAAAAAAGTATCTGCTAGACGCTCTATCCGCTCTCTCATCGCCTGCGAGCTTGCTGCCTCACTAGCTGAGAAATTTGCTCTCTCGATCTGACAGATGGTCTCAAAATCATCTGGTTTTACATTTCTAATCATCATATACTTCTCCTACAAACAAGACTGAGTCTTACTAGACCCAGTCTTTACTATCAACCGTTGAGGTGAGATCTTATTGTCTATTTTTAGTCAAGCTTGCAAGCAACTCCTCAAAAGAGCGCTCGTAGAGCTGAATGTCCCCAGCTCCCATAAAGACGTAGACAGCGTCGTCATGGTCAAGGAGCGGTGAGACATTTTCCACTGTAATCACCTGTGCTGGCTTGACAATCTTAGCTGCCAAGTCCTCAACCTTAACATCGCCGTGGTCCACCTCACGTGCAGAGCCGTAAATCTGCGCTAGATAGACGCTATCCGCTTGGTTGAGTGCTTCTGCAAACTCATCTAAGAGAGCAATGGTACGTGTAAAGGTATGCGGTTGGAAAATCGCCACAATCTCACGAGATGGGTATTTTTGACGTGCCGCATCCAGTGTTGCAATGATTTCAGTTGGATGATGGGCAAAGTCATCAATGATGGTAGTGCCGTTGACAACCTTTTCAGTAAAGCGACGTTTAACGCCAGAGAAAGTCTTTAAGTGCTCAGCTACTAGCTCCATATCAATCCCTACGACATACAAGTTAGCAATAACAGCTGTCGCATTGAGGATATTGTGACGTCCAAAAGCTGGCACATGGAAAGTCCCTAAGACTTTACCATCGTGCTTCACCTTGAAATCAGAACCGCTTGTTGTACGTGTGATGTCAAAAGCAGTAAAGTCGTCATTGTCATTGAAACCGTAATAATAAATCGGTGCGTCAGACTCAATCTTACGAAGATAAACATCGTCTCCGTAAAGGAACAAGCCTTTTTTCACCTGCTTAGCATAGTCGTTAAAGGCATTAAAGACGTCATCAATGCTCGTGAAATAGTCTGGATGGTCAAAGTCAATGTTGGTGATGATAGAGTACTCTGGGTGATATGGCATGAAATGGCGCTCGTACTCATCCGACTCAAAGACAAAGTACTTAGCATCCTTAGAGCCACGCCCTGTCCCGTCCCCGATAAGGTAAGACGTATCTGTGATGTTTTTGAGAACATGTGATAAAAGCCCTGTAGTTGAGGTCTTACCGTGCGCTCCAGCCACACCTAGACTTGTAAACTGCTCCATAAAATGCCCTAAAAACTCATGGTAGCGTTTAAACGGGATATTATTGTTAATAGCGTAAGCAACTTCTACATTGTTATCTTCACGAAAGGCATTTCCAGCAATCAACTCAACATCTTCTGTGATATTTGCCTCAGAGAAAGGGAGAATGGTAATACCTGCTTGCTCTAAGCCACGCTGTGTAAAATAATACTTTTCAACGTCGCTTCCTTGAACCTTGTAGCCCATTTGATGAAGCATTAGGGCAAGCGCACTCATTCCTGAGCCTTTAATTCCGATAAAATGATAGATTTTTGACATATTTTTTCCTCTTTAAGATAACAGATAAACTAGCCTTCAAAACGAGCTAAGTTCAGCTCTTGAGCAGGCTCATGGAGTGTTTGTTTATCTTTTGGATTATAGATTTGACTTGTTTTCAAGAAATCATAATTATTTTTTTTCGACTTGATAGCGGGCTTATTTTGAGGTTCTTTGTAAACCGTTGGCAACTCAGCTAAGATATAGCTGTCTTGCGATAGTCTGCTAGAGTACTTGGCATAATCGCCCTGACGTTTCTTTTTGGTAGGCACAGAAACCACTTTTTTAGGCATTTCAAAGCCTGTGGTTTTGGTGATGTCCTTGGTCAGATAGGTCTGACGTTTCTTTTTGACATCTACTTTTGCCTGCTGTCTTGCTTGTCTAGCGTAGGACTTACCACTATCAATGTCTTTTTGATGACGCTGGGCTTGTCTTTGATTTGGCTGCAAGGTCTTGTGACTTGGTTTGATATCATCGTAAGATTTTTCATGGTAAACTCCATGAATATTACTAATCAAATCTTCGTTGTCATACAAGGACATTACAGTCTCTTCTGTACTGACTGGCTCACCATCCGCTACTAGCGGAAACGGTCTTCTGTCTTTGTGCATAGCGTCACCCTCTCTAATACAATTTCTTTTAAACATGGCAGCAAGATTTTCTTGCTACGACGTGTCATCCTTTATCACCTCTAAGTGACAACATTCCCATTATAAACTAAAATCTATCATTTTTCAAAGTTTAATAGCAGATTTAAGTGACTGGTTCATCCACACCGAGTATTTCACGGATTTCCTCAGCAGATAGAGAGCTTCTGCTTTCATTGCCATCAAGGACTGTGGTGACTAGATTTTTCTTGCTTTCTTGCAACTCAAGAATTTTTTCCTCGATGGTGCCTCGTGTGATTAAGCGGTAGACTTCCACGGTGCTTTTTTGCCCGATACGATGGGCACGGCTAATGGCTTGCATTTCAACTGCTGGATTCCACCAAAGGTCAATCAAGATAACTGTGTCTGCGCCTGTGAGATTGAGCCCAACACCTCCTGCTCTTAGTGAAATGAGAAAGACGTCCTTTGCTCCTTTGTTAAAGGCTTTGGTCATCTCTTGGCGGTCAACAGATGAGGTTGACCCTGTGAGTTTGTAGCTGGTCATCTCAAGGGCTTTAAGTTCTCTTTCAGCAATGTCCAGCATGCCTTTAAATTGTGAGAAGATGAGCGCACGGTGTCCATTTTCCTTTAGCTGGGCAAGTAGCATGCGAAGACTCTCCACTTTACCGCTCTCCCCATCATAATCCTCCATAAAAAGACTTGGGGAGTCGCAGATTTGACGTAAGCGAGTGATACCTGATAGAATCTCGATTTTCTGACGGCTGATACTCTTATCACTAGCACCAGCGATACTTTGCTGCATTTGACGCAATTGCGCTAAATACATGGCTTTTTGTTTGTCTGCCAGTTCATTGGTATAGGTCATCTCAAGCAACTCTGGCAATTCTGGCAGTACATCCTCTTTACGACGGCGTAGGATAAAAGGCTTGATGTAGCGGGCAACCTGCGGAGAGCTTAACTTGAGAAACTCACGTTTGCTCGGCAAAAGTCCTGGCATGACAATAGAAAAAATAGACCAGATTTCTAATAATTTATTTTCTATCGGTGTTCCAGAAAGGGCAAAGCAGTGTTTGACCTCAAACTGATGTAGGCGTTTTGAAATCTTGGTCTGGGCATTTTTCATGACCTGCGCCTCGTCTAAAATCAAATAATCATAGGCAAAACCTTGAGATTGATAAGTCTCAAAGTCCTGACGAAAAGCAGCATAGCTTGAGATAATGACTTGGGGATTTTCAGATATGATACTGTCTCGTGCTGGCTTTAAGCCGTAAGAAACAGCCACATCTAACTGCGGAGCAAATTTCTTGAACTCATCCTGCCAGTTAAAAATCAAACTAGACGGCGCTAAGATAAGGACACGTGACTGCTTGGTCAAGCGTGAGCTCAAAAAAGCAATGGTCTGCAAGGTCTTACCAAGCCCCATATCGTCTGCCAAAATACCACCAAAGCCATAGTCTGCAAGCATGGACAGCCAGCGTACTCCTAACTGCTGATAGTCTCTAAGCGTCGCCTGCACACTAATATCTGGCAGGGCGTACTCCTCTGGGTATCTAAGGTCATGTACGAGCTGCTCAAAGTTCTTAGAAAATACCACCTGACTCTCAGAAGACAGCAGGTGAGACAGCCTGTAAGCTTCTGCTTGGTGCACCTTCAAGTGCCCATCAGAAAGCGTGCTGGTTTGTAAACTCTGCAAGACTTTACTGACCTTTTGCGTGTCCTCATCAAAAACCAATAGCTTCCCTTTTTTATTGACGAAGTAAGATTGATTATCAAGAAGGGCGTCAAGGGCTTTGTCGATATCCTTTTCATCAAGACTTGAAAAGTCAAAGGAAATATCTAGAAAACCACCTTGAAAATCAAGGGCAATTCTAGGTTGCTCTTGAATACGTTGACTAGCTAGGAAAGGTGACAAATGCACAACGCCACGTTTTTCAAATTCTAGCAACCACTCCACAAAAAAGTAATAGACGTCTTCTGCATTTTCTAAGACGAGGCTGGTTTTAAAGCGTTTACCAAAGCCTTTACTGACCAAAAAGCGGAAAAGACGCTCTTGGTGGCGATAATGACTGGTAAAGGGCAACTCCTGCAAATCCTTTTGATTGTCCACCAAAAGACCGTCCCCATAGTCAAAAACGAGCTGCAAACTAATCCTGTCATCCTCTGGCATGTCCAAGTAAAAGTGCGTCGTAAAGTCCTTAACCTGATAGTTTTTAGGGGCATGCACCACTCCTAAAAGCTGAAAATCAAGTAAACTCATGGCAAGAGAAGGCTGGTCATCATGCGTGAAGAAAAGATGACGCTTATCATCCGTCTCAATCGGCAAACTGTGAATGGCTTGCAAGATTCTAAGCTGCTTAGGGTCGAGCAGGTAAAAGGTATTGTCACGACGTAAAATACGACTGCCATAGAGCGTGTCAAAATCATGCTCAGCGATGGTCAAAATAACACTATGACGCTCTACAACCACTGTAAAAACAAAAAGATTGTCCTTGCCTTCCAGTCGCTTGGTCACAAGTTTTGCGTAGGACTTATTGTCCGCTTCAAAGTTAAAGTCATAAAGAGCTTGTAAATAAGCAACGCCCTCAGTGAAAAAGCCACTGCTAAAAAAGAGATAACGTCCGTTGTGACGTAGACAGTTCTCAGCCCCAAACTGGTCAGAATCTGGCAACAATTTTGCTAAAAAGCAGAGTAACTCCTGACTCTTCTCATCAAACTGCCCATAAGAGAGCGACTCAAAATAGTGCTTACCAATCTGATAGAAACCTTCTTTTTGAACCGTCGCTAAAAAAGCTCTGATGTCTCTGATGACATAGCTCTTACTGTCTGGCAGGCGGTTTAGCTTGAGTGTCCACCAAACCTCGTTGCCATTGGCGTTTATCTCGCCATAAGCACAAAGACGGTAGCGTGTCGTATCATCATCACTACCTAGTAAACTATCTAAAAAGAGGTTGCTAAAAGAAGCTTCCTTTGGAAGTTTAACTTCTTCTTTTGGAACTTCCAAGCTCTCAACAAGCGCTTGCCCAGTTGGAGCGTTCTTGAGATAATACTCTAAGGCTGCTAAATGCTCACAGTAGCCCTTACTCGAAAAAAGCGGGCACGTACAGTCTACAACATCACCATTTAAAGTGTATTGGAGTTTTTCATTTTGAATATTGGCGATAATTGTCCCATTTTGCTCTGAAACGGATGCGATCGAACCATCGTCGTAAAGAGCAATTCCTTGATTGCGGACACGCCCTGGAATCATTCTACTCATACTCTCATACCACCATTTCCTTATCACTCTATTATAACAAATATATGTGAAAAATGTCTTTAATTTGGCTTAAAAGTAAAAATTGTTTTGCTTATTAAATGGAAATGAGACGTTTTTTGACGTTGTGTAAAGAAAAAACCAGCTAACGCTGGTTTTTCAGTTTATTTTTGAATACCAGAGGACTAGTCCTCAAACGTATAGACCATTATCTGCTCACCTTTGGTATCTAGCTGACCATTAAACTGAAAGCCTAGGTCTTGATAGAGATGAATGGCTGAGTAATTGTCCGAAAAAACGCTGAGATAGATAGGTTTGTGTGAATAGCGCTCAGCTAGTAGCTCTAAGAGCTGCTCTAAAAGCTTGCAACCGTAGCCCTTACCTTGACAAAAGCGGTCAATCACAATGGTATCAATCCACAGTTCACTATCCACAGCAAAATATCCATACATGGTAAAGCCGACAAGCTCCTCTCCATGATACACCGCACAAGGCTGCCACTATAGGTATTTTTCTGCCTCTTCTAAGCTCTCTTCTATTGACTCCGTGTAGCCTTTTTGAAAGGAATGGAGACGCAAAGAAAGAACAGCTGCTCTGTTTTCCTTTGTGACCTTTTCAAAGCGAACCGACATGGCTATTTTCTCTTTCGTGCAATCAAGTGAATCGGTGTGCCTTCAAAGCCAAAAGCAGCACGGATTTGATTTTCCAAAAAGCGTAGGTAAGAAAAGTGCATGAGCTCTTCTTCATTGACAAAAATGACAAAGGTCGGTGGTTTGACGGCAACTTGTGTGCCGTAGAAAATCTTCAAGCGTTTGCCCTTGTCCGTTGGCGTTGGGTTGGTTGCGATAGCGTCCATGATAACATCGTTCAAAACAGCTGATGGAATACGTTTGTTTTGACTCTCACTGATTGCCTTGATCATATCTGGCAGTTTATTGAGGCGTTGTTTAGTCAGTGCTGATACAAAGATAATCGGAGCGTAGCTGATGTATTGGAAGTTATCACGGATATCATCTTCCCATTCTTTGACGGTGCGATTGTCCTTTGTGATGGTGTCCCATTTATTAACAACGATGATAATGCCTTTTCCAGCTTCGTGGGCAAAACCAGCGATACGCTTATCATACTCACGAATGCCTTCCTCAGCGTTAATCACCATAAGGACAATGTCACTGCGGTCAATAGCTCGCATAGAGCGCATGACAGAGTATTTTTCCGTGTTTTCATAGACCTTGCCAGACTTACGCATACCAGCGGTATCAATCATCAAGAACTCTTGACCAGAGCTGTCTGTGAAATGCGTATCAATCGCATCACGAGTCGTTCCAGCGATAGGGCTAGCAATCACACGCTCCTCACCAAGGATAGCGTTGATAAGGCTTGATTTTCCGACATTTGGGCGACCGATGAGACTGAACTTGATGATGTCTAGATTTTCTTCGACCGCTTCGATAGGGAGATTTTCCACGATAGCGTCTAGCACATCACCGGTTCCGATACCGTGAACAGATGACACTGGATATGGGTCACCAAGTCCGAGTGAGTAAAAATCATAAATATCGCTTCTCATCTCTGGATTGTCCACTTTATTGACCACCAAAATGACGGGTTTGTTGGTGCGGTAGAGGATTTTTGAGACGTACTCATCAGCGTCTGTGACACCTTCTTTTCCAGACACGACAAAAACGATAACATCCGCTTCTGTCATGGCAATATCAGCTTGATGTTTGATTTGCTCCATAAAAGGCGCATCTACATCATCAATACCACCCGTATCGATGAGCGAAAAAGAGCGATTGAGCCACTCACCAGTCGCATAAATGCGGTCACGAGTCACCCCTTCGACATCCTCGACAATCGAAATGCGCTCTCCTGCAATACGATTAAACAATGTTGACTTCCCGACATTGGGACGACCAACAATGGCAACTGTTGGTAATGCCATAAAAACCTTCTTTCTTTTATAATTTATTCTATTCTTCCATAGCGTCGTGGCGGCGGTTGCCACCTTCTAAGTGAAATTCATTAGCCAGATAGCGTAAACGCTCTAAGACACGTCTTGCCTGCCAGGTCTCATCATTGCCCTTGATATTTGCCCACTTGGCTTCCAAATCCGAAAAAGAATAGTTGGAAGTGAAAAAGGTCGGCAAATTCTCCGTCATGCGGTACTGTAAGATGACCTGCAAGACCTCGTCACGCACCCAAGACGTCGCCTGCTCTGCACCAATGTCATCTAAAATCAACATCGGCGCTAACTTAATAGCGTCCACCATTTCCTTTACCGTGCCAGTTGAGATGGCATTTTTGACATCAAGGACATAGCTTGGAAAATGCACCATGGTCGTAGCAACCCCTAAAACAGACATCTCATGCGCTAGTGCCGCCATAAAGTAGGACTTGCCAATGCCCATATCACCGTAGAGGTAGAGCCCTTTTTGACCCTCTTTTGGGTACTGCTCGACAAAATCCACCAAGATATTGAGAACAGCTAACTTAGACGCTGTCGGGTCAATATCTCTAAACGTGATGTTTTTATACGACTTTGGAAGGTTGACAAGATTGATATTCTTAGTAATAGCTTGCGCTTTTTGCGCTTCAATGAGCTCTTTTGTCTCTTGATAAGTGACATCAGCGTAGCCCTCATTCATCACCAGTATAGGACGATAGCCCTTAGCGTGATAAGTCGCATCGTTTGTCTCATATTTCCTGCGCTCCAGCAAAAATTGGTTAAATTTTGACAAGCTAATGTCGATTTCGTGCTGGGTCAGTTGGTGGCTTGTGATGAACTCTGCCACCTGCGGGTCTGACAAAATCGCCTGCACCCAGTCAGTATCAACCTGACGATTAAGCTCCCCCATAGACTCTCCTACAGACTTCATCTACTCACCAGCCTTTCTCAGTTTCTCGAGCAAGCCTTGCTTTTGACTATCAAGCTTAGCCTGCATTTCAGGTGTTGTATTGTCTTTAAAATCAGGATTGCTCCAAGACGGAACATTGGTTTTGGTTTTTGTTTTTGCTTGTTTAGAGGGTGATTTTTTGCGCTCTGTGAAACTGCGCATCTTTAGCACCGCTTCTTCTGCACTCGTGATTTTCTGATAAGAAAAATCATTTGCCACCTTCATGAGATAAGGTTTGTTGAGATTAGCGGATTTGGTTTTATTGAGCGTGTAGAGGACCATGATATTGATGACCTCGTCTAAAAAGCTCATGGCAGCTAGGTCTTTAAGCAGCTGTTTCTCGCTAGAGGTCACAACCGCACGTCTCGTTTGCTTGATTTTTTCTAAAAATGGCAGAGCAGCACTGGATTTTGCTTCACGGATGAGCGCTTGCTCACTCTCTGTAAAGCTTGTTGTCGTTGTTTGCTGCGTCTCATTTTGATGGCCTTTGACCATTCTTTTAGGTGCAATCTCACCATCGATAGCTGTTCTTTTAGCAAGCTGGTAAGTGTCAAACCAGTTGAGATGGTAGCGCTCAGCTATCGAGTACAAAGTCACCACATCCGCCTGTTCATCCTTAAAGAACAAACCGTCACGCTGCATAAGGCGCTTGAAACTCTCCAAATCAAACTGCACAGTGGAAGACGTCACCGTTTTAGCAGACGCACTTTTTTCCACATGCCCAAAAACATCTGAAAAACGTTTGGACTGATTGGTCACATCCTGAGGCAAAACATACTCCAACTCCTTGACAGCTACCTCACCTATCCTAGCTTCTAAAAGCTTACGATAAACAGCATGCGCTAGAAAATGCTCTCTATCAAGGGGTGAGTTGAGCTTGACCAGATAAACACCCTCCACAGTCTGGTAGAGCGCAACCAAGCCCATAGCTGTCAAAAAATCAAGAGCTTCATTTAAGCGAGGAGCCCCAAACTGCAAATGGTTCAAAATATCTGTGACCTTATGGTCATAGTTTCCATTGTCAAAGAAACTTTGAAAATAAAGATAGAGCGCCTGTGCGTCATTGCCGATAATCGGCTGATAGAGCTGTGTGAGATTGTCTAGGTCTCTACTCGTTTGATTATTTTTGACGTAACGAAAGGTGTCAATCGGCATCATCTTTGACTTCCGCCTTCTTTTTCTTTCCACGCACACGCTTAGTGATTTGCTGCAGTAAATCCTCAATCTCATCTACATCCTTAAAGGACTTGTAGACACTAGCAAAGCGCACATAGGTAATCTCATCAAGCTCTGCCAACTCATCCATGACAAGATTTCCAATCACGGTACTTGGCACCTCATTTTCATAGTCTGCTCTGACTTGCTGCTCAATACGGCTAATCACAGACTCGATATCATCGCTAGAGACAGGACGTTTTTGGGCTGACTGCACAATCCCATTCAAAATTTTCTCACGTGAAAACTGCTCACGTGTGCCGTCTTTTTTGACAACAAGTAAGGGCAACAACTCCACACGCTCAAAGGTCGTAAAGCGATAATGGCAGTTCTCACACTCCCTACGACGCCTAATAGTTGCCCCTTCTTCTGCTTGACGGCTATCAATAACACTCGATTTATTAAAATGACACTTCGGACAACGCATATAAGACCTCCATTAGATACTAGCTAGCAAATTAGCCGACACAAACCATTTTACCATAGTAGTGTATTATACCATGTTTTCGTCTAAAATACCAGAAAACAAAGCAGGCTGACTGCTTGCCAACCTGCTTTTATCACTAATTATCACGAATGATGTAGCCAACCCCACGAACCGTTTGGATAAAGGAATCTTTACCTGGAATATCGATTTTTCCACGCAGATAACGCACGTAAACATCAACGACGTTGGTTTTGGCTTCTAAGTCATACTGCCAAACATTTTCAAGCAGACTCTCACGACTCATGGCTTGTCCCATATTTTGCATCAAGATACTCAGCAAGTCAAACTCACGCTTGGTCAGAGCGATTTCCTTATCGCCACGCTTGACAGAGCGGTTTTGTTTGTTTAATGCCAAATCGTGCGCTGCCACTTTAGGCTCAACAGGACTATCATGACCAGTCTTGCTTTGACGGCGGAAAATAGCGTGAATATGTGCCATCAACTCCTCAATGGCAAACGGCTTTGTGATGTAAGCATCTGCACCATCCTCAAGCACAGAGATAACATCCATCGCCGAGTCACGTGACATGAGCATGATGATATAGCCAGATTGCTTTTCTTGCAGACGATGTACTAGCGTCTCCTCACCGTCCGTTGACAATCCAGCATCCAGCAAAATCAGGTCATAGTCTTTTTCTAATGCACGCTTCAAGCCAGACTGCGCACTGTGCGCTGTCTCAGCGATATGACCTTCATTCATCAACTCCAAAGATAAAAGGCGTGCCAAACTTTTTTCTGGCTCAATAATAAGTACCTTTTTTTTCATGTGGTAAAACACCCCCAACCCACTAAATTATTTTCTCACTAACCCTTTAACATTAAAACTGCTCCCAAACAGTTACTGAACTAATCCTCAAAAAGACCATCTAAAGCTGAAAACGGATTAGCTTCTTTTTGTTTTTCAGCTTGTAGTGAAGCGTATTGCTCCTCAGTCATAACTGTCCAATCCTTGCCAGACGGCAAGCCTTCTCCAGCTATCTCCTCCTCAGTCAATACACTTAATGGAATCGAAAGTAAAATATTATCAGCAACACTCTCTTTCAAATCAATACTATCGCCATCAAGGACTAAAGCTAAATTTTGCTCGATAAGGTCTTTTTTAGAGACAAGATGACTCGTCTCAACAAACACCTCATCAACCACCTCTTTTTCTGCAAGAGTAACGGGCTGCATCGAGCGACTTGAAGGTAGGGTAATACGATAAGTCAACTGATAATGTAATAAGTAAAGTCCGTCATCATAAGAAGCAAGACCTACCGCATGAATATCATCTACTGAAATAATATCTGCATTGCGTTTTTTTAATACATCATTTAAATCTAAGGTTACATCAAACGCTAAACCTTCGGCTTGCTTACGAATCTCTGCTAGTGTGAGCATCATTTCTCCTCATCTTGTTTTAGAAGTCTGTAATCTCCCATACAATTATAACATATTAAATTAAAAAAGAATAATAATTTGTTTGTTTTATTAATCTAATTATTTTGAAGTCAAATCATTCATTTAGCGAAAAGAGTTTGAGATACTTTTTCTCAAACTCCACTAAGTGTTATATGTGCCCAAAAAGCCTATAGCAACTTAGAAAACTACATGTGCTTTAGACGCTCGATCCGATCAGCAATCGGAGGGTGCGTGTAAAAAAGTGATTTCATTCCCTCTTTTTTCTTGGGATCATTGATGAACAAGGCAGCGCTTGCAGAATCAACAGGTTGTTGCATGGGCTGCGACTGTTCTAATTTTTCTAACGCTCTAATCATCCCTTGAGGATTTCTAGTGAGCTCTACTGAGCTAGCATCTGCTAGGTACTCCCTTTGGCGTGAAATCGCTAGTTGAACAAGCGTTGCAGCCAGTGGCGCTAAGATAAGAGCCAAAATTGAAAAGATAAGAATGAAAATATTTGCTCCGCCTTCTTCACGGTCGTCATTACGACGTCTACCGCCACCATACCACATCATACGGCTACCAAGACTAGATAACAGCGTAATAGCACTGGCTAGAGCCACAGCAATGGTTGAGATACGAATGTCATAGTTGCGAATATGGCTAATCTCATGCCCGATAACCCCTTCAAGTTCTTCACGATTCATAATCGCTAAAAGCCCACTCGTTGCAGCAACCGCAGCGTTTTGTGGACTTGAACCTGTCGCAAAGGCATTTAAAGACGGGTCATCAATGATAAAGACACGTGGCATAGGAATCTGTGCTACCATCGCCATGTCCTCAACGATATGATACAGGTCTGGTGCTTCCTCTTCGGTCACCTCACGTGCATTGTTCATAGACATGACGATATTGGTGGATTGAAAAATCATGGAAACTGCATAGATAAAGCCAATAACAAGAGCAATCAGCACGCCACCTGTGACATTGCCTAGCCAGAGATAGCCAACTGCAGCCCCAATCAAGCCTAGTAGTAAAAAGAAGAAAAAGAGCAAGACAACAGTTCGCCTTTTGTTTTGAGCGATTTGGTTGTAAAGCATGATTGTCCTTTCTAATCCTTAAATGGCGTCCTTAAAAATCAAACGATACTTTAGGAACTTCTTTTTCTTCTTCTGGAATTTCCAAGAACTGACTAGCTTTAAAGCCAAAGAGACTACCTACGATGTTAGATGGAAATGTTTCCAGTTTGACATTGTAGTTCGCTGTAGTGGTGTTGTAGAGTTGACGGGAGTAAGAGATTTTATTTTCGGTGTTTGTCAACTCTTCTTGCAATTTAACAAAGCTAGCGTTAGCTTTTAAGTCAGGGTAGTTTTCAGCGACTGCAAAGAGACCTGTCACCTGACGGCTAAGCTCATTACTTGCTGCCATAGCGTCCACAGGATTTTGCGCTTTAGCCACTTGTGCACGCAACTCTGAAATTTTCTCTAGTGTTTTTCCTTCGTAAGCTGAGTAACCTTTAACGGTCTCAATCAAGTTTGGAATAAGATCATTACGACGTTTGAGTTGCACATCAATCTGACTCCATGCTTCTTGTGTGTGCATACGACTTCTAACAAGACCATTGTAGCTGATGATCAGCCAAAGGACAATAATCACAATAATAGCCAAAATAATCCAGATCATTGTAGAACCTCCATTTATCTGTTTTATTATATTATAACAATTTTTTAGATAAACTCAAGATAAAGACATTGTTTCTGATATATTTTTTACCAGCATTTTGGTAAAATAAAAGCCTATAGACCTAAAGGAGGACACATGACACCTGAAGAATTTTACCAACAGTTAGAGCAACAAAATATCCACCTGACGCAAGAGCAAAAAGAGCAGTTTGAGCGCTATTTTGAGCTGCTTGTGGAGTGGAACCAAAAGATAAATCTCACAGCCATCACAGAGAAAAATGACGTTTATCTCAAGCACTTCTACGACTCTATTAGCCCTATTTTATTTGGAGATATTAAGAATGAAAACATCAGATTGCTTGATATTGGAGCGGGTGCTGGCTTTCCTAGCCTACCTATGAAAATCATCTTTCCTAAACTTGACGTGACCATCATCGACTCGCTCAATAAGCGTATCACTTTTTTAAAGCATTTGGCAGAGGAGTTAGAGCTTGACGGTGTGCATTTTTACCACGGACGGGCTGAGGATTTTGGACATGACAAGGCTTTTCGTGGGCAATTTGACATTGTCACCGCACGTGCTGTCGCTAGAATGCAGGTGTTGTCAGAACTGACGATTCCTTTTCTAAAACTCAATGGACGCCTCATCGCTCTCAAGGCTTCGGCAGCAGGTAGTGAACTAAGTGAGGCTAAAACTGCTTTGACCCTGCTTTTTTCTAGCGTCATCAGCAGTCGTGACTACCAACTACCAAACGGAGATAAGCGCAATCTGACAATCGTCGAAAAGAAAAAAGAAACGCCAAATAAATACCCTAGACGAGCTGGGCTTCCTGCTAAGAAGCCACTGTAGTGAGGTTTTTATGTTTTCGATTTTTAATATCCATCGCATGTCTATCACCAAGCAGTTGAGCTTTAGTTTTTTGGTGGTTATCTTTATCGGTAGTCTCTTGCTATCGCTGCCTATTGCGCACTACCACAACGCCCCTGCGACAACTTATCTCGACCATCTCTTTACCGCTGTTTCTATGGTCTGTGTGACAGGGCTTTCTGTTTTTCCTGTTGCAGAGGTCTACAATGGCTTTGGTCAAGTAATCTCCATGTTTTTGATGCAGATTGGCGGTCTTGGTCTTGTGACTTTGATTTCCATTTCGTATTTTGTCTTAAATCGCAAAATGTCTTTGCGGGACCAAAATCTACTGCAGAGTGCTATCACCTACGACAGCGCCAATAACTTAAAAAGCTATCTCTTTACCATTTATAGAGTCACTTTGATTATCGAGAGTATCTGTGCTCTTCTTTTGATGATTGACTTTATCCCACGCTATGGGCTGTCTCACGGTATCTTTAATAGCCTGTTTCTCGCTATCTCCGCCTTTTGTAATGCTGGTTTTGACAATCTCGGAGGAAGCAGTCTCCAACATTTTCAAACCAACACTCTAGTCAATCTGGTTATTGCCTTTCTCATCATTTCTGGTGGGCTTGGCTTTATGGTTTGGCGGGACCTCTACCATGCAGCAAAGCACTTTTTTAAAAGCAAACCTAGACGATTGCGAGCTTTTACAAAGCAGCTCAACAATCACACCCTGCTCGTACTAGAGACAACAGCTGTGCTTCACATCCTAGGAACGGTTCTCTCATGGCTCCTAGAAGCCTCCAATCCTAAAACCATCGGACAGCTTTCCTTTGCTAAGCAAGGGCTTGTCAGCTTTTTCCAGACGGTCACTATGAGAACGGCTGGTTTTTCCACAATCAACTACGCTCAAGCGGAAAACTCGACCAATCTCGTTTATATCATCCAGATGATGATTGGGGGAAGCCCAGGCGGGACAGCTGGGGGAATGAAAGTGACCGTTGTCGCTGTTCTGTTTCTCCTCTTAAAATCTGAAGTCAGAGGGCAAACACAGGTGACCTATCGTTTTCGGACAGTATCTCGAAAGATTATCCGACAAACTTTGGTTGTTCTGATTTTCTTCTTTAGCGTCCTTTTGACAGCTTATCTCTTACTACTAGAGTTTGAACCACATTTGAGTCCGTTTGCTCTCTTTTTTGAAGCCACTAGTGCTCTTGCGACCGTTGGGGTATCTATGGACATCACGACTAAGTTATCCACAATTGGACGCATTATCATTATGGTTTTGATGTTTATCGGACGGGTCGGACCAATCACTGTCATCATGGCGCTTCTCCAAAATCGAAGAAAAAAAGTAACCTACGCAAAAACGGATATTATCCTTGGCTAGATATAGAAAGGCAATTATGAAACCAAAAATTTTTGGCGTTTTAGGCTTGGGAATTTTCGGACAAACCGTTGCCCAAGACCTCAGCAAGTTTGACCAAGACGTTATTGCTTGTGACACCCATTCTGAAAAAGTCCAAGCAGTCGCTGACTATGTGACAAAGGGAGCGATTGGCGATATTACTGACCTTGATTTTCTCAAGCGGGTCGGTATTGCGGATTGTGATTGTGTGGTCATTGCTACTGGAAATAGCTTAGAGAGCTCGGTTTTAGCGATTATGCACTGTAAAAAGCTAGGCGTGCCTAAGATTATCGCTAAAGCTCGCAACACCCTTTTTCAAGAGGTTCTCTATGAGATTGGAGCAGACACGGTCATCTCACCTGAGCGTGAGTCGGGGAGCTACCTCGCTTCTCAGCTTTTACGCCACCGTATCACTGATGTGTTTGAGATTGAGTCCGATGTCAAGGTCATTGAGTTTGCCGTCCCTAAAACTTGGGCAGGCAAAACCGTCGTTGAGCTTGATGTCCGCAAGCAGTATAACCTCAACCTTATCGGTATCAGACGCTCTAAAACCAACAAACTAGAGACCAACATCGCCCTTCAAGAACCCCTCAGAGAAGGCGAAATCATCGTCGCTATCGCTAACAACGACACTTTTGAAAAGTTTGATTATCTGGGGTATTTTGATTAAAAATAGATAACACCTTAGTTTCATAAACAACTAAGGTCTTTTTGTGTCATAGATTTAACTTTATTGTACTTTTAATTGCTTTTTGTCTTGTTTCTAAACTAAATTATTATTTTAATACAACTTATTGACATTTTTTTGGGGGTGAGATAATATAGTTTGGGGTATTAAACCTTTTTTTAGAAAGATTTAATATACCTTATCCCAATAAATTGGAGGAAAATAGGAAGATATGAAGGATAAAAAAGTTGGCAACAACTTTGAAGAGACCTCCCGCAAGTCTCGTGTCAAAATGCACAAGTCCGGTAAACACTGGGTGCGTGTCATCATGTCACAGATTGGTTTGATGCGTCTCTTTAAAGGTGCCAAAATAGACGACTTAACTATTAGTCAAGTCGAAGAAACACTTGATGATGTTTCTCTGTCACGTCACATTTTAAAAGGTGCTGCAGCCCTCGGCATTATCGCAGCAGGTAGCGTTGCCAGTCAGACGGTTTTGGCTGATGAGTCACCAGCAGTAGAGACTGAGGTTTCTACAGATACACTAGTAGGGACTGATGTCGTTACTATGCCATCAAGTAGCACAGCTATAGATAACACAGTGCAGCAAGGAGGTAAGGAAAGCCCAACAACAGTTGATGAGTCTTCGTTATCACTTTCAACATCAGAGTCACTAAGTAGCTCTATTTCTTTATCGGAGTCACAGTCACTCAGTGAATCTCTTAGCGAATCTGCATTTGAGTCTGTCTCTGAATCGATGAGTGACTCTAGCAGCGCCTCTTCATCTGAATCACAGAGGCAGGCAGAAATTGTCTCAGAGTCTATAACTAGCTCAGAACACCAATCACTCAGTACATCTGAAACCACTTCTTCAGAGAACAACGTAAGTAGTGAGACAACTTCAAAAGTAGCTACAGGTAGCTTACGTGTAGCCAAAGATGCCCTAACACAAGCTATCGCAGCAAGTGATACAGCTGATACATCACAATTAACAGAAACAGAACGCCAAGTTTACACCGACAAAGTTGTTGAGGCAAAAGCTGTGCTTGAAGAAACAGAAAATCTGTTAGCCTCTGCTTCTGCAACGCAACTTCAAATAGATGCTCTTACGCAAAGAGCTAATAGGCTGGCTAAAAGCCTCCAAGCTACTACTGCCAAAGAAAGCAATGTCACTGTTAGAACACGACGTGCAACAACAGGGACAGATGTAACAGTACAGTTGAATATCACATCTGCTTCTTTGGTTAATGGTTCTAGCCGTACCCTAGGGGATACAATTGTCAACACGGGAAGCGGAGAATCCTTTGTTTACAATCTTACCTTTACCATCCCTAGCGTCAACGAAGGGGACCACTTCACCATTCAATTGTCTGATACTCTTGATGCAACTGGAACTTCGGTATTATCCGATGTCGTTACCATCAAGTCAGGTGATACCGTTTATGCAACTGGTGTCTACGATGATGCTACCAAGACAATTACCTATACATTTACAGCAGAGGCAGCAGCAAAGTCAAACTTAGAGGCTTCTGTTTCAATGCCGCTTTTTGTTGATGATATTACTGTTCCAAATACAACTTCAAGTGCAACATTTACAGTAACGGTAAATGGCAACACACAATCATTGACAGAAGGTGTGAATTACGATGCTGTTCACCACTCCCTAAATGCTTACAATATTAGTAGCCGTATTGTAGAAACTAACAATAAAGACAATAGTCTTAAGTTTGTTGCTGGTATCAATACAGATGGCTCAAGCATTTATAATAGTCAAGGGTTAGTTTCTCGTGTGGTTACAAGCTCTGGAACAGTGGATTGGGATAATGCTACACTGAAAATCTATCAGACATCACCATCATCTGTTTACGACAGTCTTCACAATGACACCTCAAAATTAACAGATGTCACAGATGAATTTAGCATTACTCGTGTCAACGGTACCGACCGTTACAACGTAGCAATGGATGGTTATCTCATTAACTGGGAACCACGTTTATAAGTAGTAGCACTACTTATGTTATTGTTGTTGCGACACCCGAAGCTACTCTAGATTCCGTAACAATCACAGCTTCCTTAACGAACCCATACTACACTCAAGGGGTAGCTCAAGGTGCTTACCATGTCGAAGAAAACGGTTCATCTAGTGCGTCAGGCGATGAAAAAACATCCTTGTCTAATTCACAATCCGCTTCTATGTCGGAGTCTACTTCTGAATCGGTTCGAAATTCTGTATCGGAATCAGCTTCGGAATCGATTCGTCAATCTATCTCAGAGTCAATCAGTGAATCTGTTTCAGAATCTATCTCCGAGTCAGTAAGTGAATCCGTTTCAGAATCCATCTCAGAGTCCATGAGCGAATCCGTGTCTGAGTCTATCTCAGAATCAGTAAGCGAATCCGTGTCTGGGTCTATTTCCGAGTCCTTGAGCGAGTTTGTGTCAGAGTCAATTTCAGACTCTGTGAGCGAATCTGTTTCAGAATTTATCTCAGAGTCAATCAGTGAATCCGTGTCTGAGTCTATCTCCGAGTCAGTAAGCGAGTCGGTGTCCGAATCCATTTCAGAATCAGTTAGCGAATCTGTATTCGAGTCTATCTCAGAATCCGTAAGCGAATCAGTGTCGGAATCTATCTCTGAGTCAGTCAGCGAGTCAGTTTCTGAATCTATCTCTGAGTCAGTCAGCGAGTCGGTTTCTGAATCCATTTTTGAATCAGTAAGCGAGTCTGTATCAGAGTCCATCTCCGAGTCATCTTCTAACAACCACAGCACAAGCGAAGCGCCACGTCAAAAACCAGCAAATGCTAAATTACCAAGCACAGGTGACGAAACTTCTAGTGCAGCGCTTCTAGGAAGTGGCGCCCTCTTTGGAGCCTTCCTCCTTGGTAAGAAGAAAAAGAAAAAAGCAGATGATAAAACAAAGTAGTTGATTGCAGTTGGTAAACAAGCTCTTCTCCTAATACCTACCGCCAACACGTGTAATAAATCATATAATAAACTACTTTTCTTCAGTCACTTAAAATAGACTAGCAGGATTGCTAGTCTATTTTCATATCTTAAATTCAGAGCAGTCTGTCTCTCTAGTTAGTCGGCCTGTGTCTGAACTTGTGCTTGTGTTTGTCTTTTTTTCTTGCCCCATACTGACTTCTCAGCAATGGCTGTAAAGAGGACGTCTGTTGATGAGTTGAGGGCTGTCTCGCAAGAATCCTGCACTACACCTACGATAAAGCCAACACCCACGACCTGCATGGCAATGTCATTAGAAATGCCAAACAAGCTACAAGCCACAGGAATCAACAGTAGGGAACCACCTGCAACACCTGAAGCCCCGCAAGCTGAGATAGCCGCAACGATACTCAATAACAGCGCCGTTGGAAAATCAACTGAAATCCCTAACGTATTGACCGCAGCAAGTGTTAACACGTTAATGGTCACCGCAGCCCCCGCCATATTGATGGTGGCACCTAGTGGAATGGATACTGAGTAAGTGTCCTTATCCAATCCCAAGTCCTCGCAGAGTTTCATATTGACAGGGATATTGGCTGCTGAACTTCTGGTGAAAAAGGCAGTCACGCCCGATTCTTTCAAGCAACGAAAGACAAGTGGATAAGGATTTTCCCTAGTCATGATAAAGGCGATGAGCGGATTCACCACAAGCGCTACAAAGAGCATAGTGCCTACCAAGGTCACGATAAGGAGACCATACTTGGCTAAAATGCCAATCCCATTATCAGAAATGGTCGTAAAGACAAGCCCCATGATACCAAACGGTGCAAGGTTGATAATCCAGCGCACAACCTTTGACGTGACTTCTGCCATGGTCTGCATCAAGTCCTTGGTGTGCTGACTAGCAGTTCGCATCGCTAAGCCAAAGACAACTGCCCATGCTAGGACACTAATATAGTTAGCTGTCGCTAAAGCGTTGATGGGGTTGTCCACCACCTTGAGCAGCAAATCATGAAAAACCTCACCGACTCCTTGTGGTGCGGATAGATTAGACTTGGTTGACTTGGTCAAAACAAGCGTTAACGGGAAGATATAATTGACCAAAACAGCCACTAAAGCCGCTGCAAATGTCCCAAAGATGTAGAGAAAAACGACAGTGGTCATATTGGTCTTTTGACCCGACTGGTGCTGCGAGAGAGCACTGGCAACCAAGGTAAAGACTAGAAGCGGTGCAACCGCCTTGAGTCCACCGACAAACAAATCCCCCAAGATACCAATAGCGCTAACCTTTGGTAGTAATAATCCCAACAAAAGCCCCACAATAACGCCTATTGTGATACGCTTGATGAGGCTCGTTTTGTTCCATGTTCGAATAATGCGTTTCATAGTGTCTCCTTACTATTTCAATGTTTTTATGATAGCACATCCAAGAAAAGTCGTCAATCTTATCAAAATTTTCTCATTATTCTTTCTCTTAGTATTTTTTAAAAAGACAAGGCGCTAACCTTGTCTTTTACTTTATTTATGACTCAATTTACGGGTGAGAAAATCTCCCACAAACTGGATAAGGAAAATCAAAATCATAATTAAGAGCGTCGCTACTAGTGTGATGTCTTCACGAGAATAGTTGTAACCTTTTGCGATCGCTACAGAACCGAGACCACCACCGCCGATAGCACCAGCCATAGCTGTTTCTCCTACCAGTGAAATCAAGGTCACTGTTGACACACGGATAAGCTCTGGAAGTCCCTCTCTCAAATAGACGAGGATAATATCCCAAAGGGTCGCACCAGAAGCCTGCGCCGCCTCGATGACCCCACTATCAAGCTCTGAGAGAACCACCTGAACCTGACGAGCAAAGAACGGAAATACCGCCAGTGACAAAGGCACAAGAGCCGCATCAGACCCTAGCGTCGTTCCCACAATAGCTCGTGTCACAGGTGAGATAAAAGCTAAGAGGATAATGAAAGGAAATGCCCTAAAAACAGAGACAACCTTGTCTAAGATATTAAACACCAAGCGGTTTTCAATGGCACCACGAGGTCCCATCAAAACAAGAAATAGTCCACCGACTAAGCCCATAAAACCACCGATGATAAATGACCAGAAAGTCATGTAAAGCGTCTGTGTGATAGCTGTCTGCCAGCCATAAGGGCCACTCCAGCCCATCTGATACACATAAGGTAAATGTGTTTGAATCCATTCCATCATGCCTTTTGCCCCTCTTTCAATACTGTAATCTGTACATCCATCTCTTCAATGGCAGCACAAGCCGCTTCGACCTTATCCTTTTCACCAGATAAAACTACAATCATCTCACCGACAGGCACATTATCTAAAATCTCGATGTTTCCATAGAGGATATTTGTCTCCACGTTGAAACGTTTGTAGATACCATTTAACAGTGGCTCATCTGTGCTGTTTCCAGCATACTTGAGCAGTACTAAGCGGCTATTTGCTGATAGGTCTTTGATGATCGATTGTTGTTTAATCTTAGCTAGCGCTTCATCGATACCTGTCGCTGTTTTGATAAAGTCTTGCGTCAGCTCTTCTTTAGGATTTGTAAAGATATCTAGGACGCTGCCTTCTTCGATGAGATGACCATTTTGCATGACCGCTACACGATTTGCGATGTCTTTGACGATTTGCATTTCATGCGTGATAAGAACAATGGTCAAGCCCAACTTTTCATTAAGCTCTTTGAGTAGTGCTAGGATTTGCTTGGTTGTCTTAGGGTCAAGCGCAGAGGTAGACTCATCAGAGATGAGGATTTTTGGGTCATTGGCTAGCGCACGTGCAATAGCGACACGCTGCTTTTGCCCACCAGAGAGCTGTGATGGGTAGTTCTGCGCACGGTCAGATAAACCAACCAAGTCCAAAAGACGAGCGACTTTTTCTTTCTTTTCAGCTTTTGACAAGCCTGAGTGCTTGAGCGCAAAGGCAACATTTTGCTCTGCAGTCATCTGACTCATCAAATTAAAGTGCTGGAAAATCATCCCGATATCACGGCGTTGCTGACGCAACTGACTTCCGCTCAGCTTGACTTTATTGTCATAGATGACTTGCTTGTCAATGGTAATAGTCCCACGGCTTGGTTCTTGCAATAAATTGACCACACGCACAAGCGTTGACTTCCCTGCTCCAGAATAGCCAACAATCCCGTAAATATCGCCTTTATTGATCTGCAAACTCACATCCTTAACCGCTTCAATCGTGCGTTTTTTCTGATGAAAAGTCACATCAATATGACTCAAATCAATCATTACTTCATTACTCATAAGATTTTATCAAAGCCTCCACTAATTCAATATGTGTATAATAATCTGCGATGCTGACATTTTCATCTCCACCGTGATCACGACTATTGACATTACCAATGCCAAAGGCTACCATCGGAGCGCCCAGCGCCTCATAAACCGTGTGCATAGGACCCGTTCCAGCCGATGTCGGAAGTACGGAAACACCTTTTTCGTAAAACTGCTCTGCCAGTTGGATGACCTTTAGCACTGACGGCGCTGACATGTCACTGCGATAGCTCATCTCACCAAGCGTGAACTCCAACTGAACAGCAGAAAAGCCTTCTTTGTCTAAATGCGCTCGAATGGCTTCTAATACTCCTTCTGGTGTTAAGCCAGGAACTAGACGAACCTCTGCTTTACAAGAAGCATGCGCAGGCAGAATGGTCTTAACACCATCTCCTTGGTAGCCAGTGGTGATACCCTCAATCGTCAGAGACGGTTCAAAGAAGAAATAGCGTAGCAACTCTTCTGTATCCGTTTTTAGCATGGGCAATTGCAAGCCATATATTTCTGTCAATGAAGAAGCAGAGCGATTGGCGTAGCGCTTGACCAGATCCAACTCACGCTCATTTGGCGGAATGACCTGATCATAAATACCATCCACTAAGATCTTGCCCTTATCATCTCGTAAACTAGCTAAGGCTCTCACCAAATACCATGCCGCCGAGTCAATGACACCGCCAAAAGAAGAGTGAATATCCACATCAGCCGAGTCTACATGGAGGTTAAAGGTGACAATCCCTTTGTTTCCTCCTAAAATCTCAAGCTGATCTTCTTTATTTTTCGAGCCGTCCTCCCAGACCAGCAAGTCAGCTCCTTGCAGGCGTTTTTTGTACTTGGCGAGATAGTCCTCAAGATTCATCGAAGCGGACTCTTCAGCCCCCTCCATGATAAAGGTGATATTCACAGGCAAATCATCGTCATGTGCACGCATGTACTTTCTCACTGCAGTCAAACGAGCTGTGATATTTCCCTTGTCGTCATTAACACCACGTCCATACATCATACCATAATGTACAGACAAGGTAAATGGATCATCCGTCCAAGGCTGGTCATTGTCAGCTGGCACAGTGTCATAGTGATTGTAAAAAATGATGGTCTTAGCGTCTTTTTTTGACGATTTGAACTCAGCGATGACAAATGGCGCTGTATAGCTATCATCTACGATAACATGAGCGCCCGCAGCTGTAAAAACTTCACCGAGATAAGTCGCTACTTCTTTCAGACCTACATTTTGCGCAAAGATAGATTTTTTGGAAATGAGTGTCCTCAGCACTTCAAAATAGTGCTGACTAATCTCATCCTGTTGAAATTTAGCAAGTTGTTCTTTTTCAGTGGAAAATGACATGCTTTTCTCCTCAATCGTTTAAAGAAGTTGAAACCAAAGTCCCAACTTCTTCTAGTTTATACACTATAGATACTTACCATTACCATTGTGGAATATCTGATGAGGTATCTTTGATAACTTTCTTCACTTCGTCCGTATGGTAAGCGTCGATGATGGCTTGGATAGCAGCAGCATTCTTTTGTTTCTTCCAGTTTTTACGTGCTGCAATAACGTTGACCCATTGTTTAGAGTTTTTGTCTGATTTTTCAACATAGATGGCATCATCTGTTGTCAAGTTTGCTTGTTCGATGTAAGTGTTGTTGATAACAGCAGCATCAACGTCTTTTAGCGAACGAGCTGTTTGGCTGGCATCCAGTTCTTGGATGTTTAGGTTCTTAGGATTTTTAGTGATATTAGCCACTGTAGCAATCTCAGTTCCTGAGACATTTAGCTTAATCAAGCCTGCTGATTGCAAGAGATAAAGCGCACGACTTTCGTTGGTCGCATCGTTTGGAATGGCGATTGTTCCGTTTTTAGGAATGCTTTTCACTTTTTTCACTTTATCAGAGTACAAACGAATAGGAGCAAGATAAGTATCTGCAATAGCTACAAGATTTTGTTTGTTTTCTTTGTTCCAGTTTTCAAGGAAGTTGTAGTGCTGGAAGGCATTGATGTCAATCTCTTTGTTTACTACTGCTTCATTGGGTTGTGTATAGTCTGTAAACTCTGTAAATTCAATATTGGCTTTATCGCCGACAAGTTCTTTGATTTTGTCCCAGCGTGCTTTTTCAGTGTCAGAGAAGGTCATAACCCCTACTTTAACTGTTTTGCTGCTTGATTTGCTTGCTGCTTCTGCATTTTGTGTTGTGTAAGTAGCTAATGACAATGCAGCTGCTGTTGCTAATGCAATTCCTGTAATGACTTTCTTAAACTTCATGGAGACTCCTCTTTCTCTCTTTTTGATATGCATTTATTATCGCATAGATTATTTCATCTTTCAAATTGTTATTTTGATGGGTTAGTTATAGCTAAAAACTATAACTAACCCGCTAAACCTTATAAAAAACACCTCAAAATTACTTTTGAGATGTTTTGTAGATTAGCTTGCTGAAGGCACAGTCAATTCGTCCGCACTTGGAGCATAATCGCCACCAAGGTACTCTTTAGAAAGTTTAGCTAGTGTGCCGTCTTTTTGAAGTTCTTTCAAGCGTTTATTGACAAAGGTTTGAAGGTCTTTTTGGTCTTGACCAAAGATGAAGTAGATATATGGTTTTTCATCTGATGGCAATTCAATGGTTTTGAGATTAGTCAAGCCTTGCTCTTTGATGATAGAGTTTACAGATGGCGCATCAAAAATCTTGAAGTCGTATTTACCACTGTTTAGGTTTCCAAGAATTTGGCTGATGGTTTCTTCTGTGTAGTTGATTTTGACAGGGTCGCTGCTGTGATCTTTGTTAAAGTTCTCTAGCTGAGTCGCTGTTGATGTCCCTTGCACCACTTGTGTTGAGTGTCCTGCGATGTCATCATAGGACTTGATATTGCTGTTTTTTGGAACAACTAGAACTGCCGGAGTTGAGCCGATAGGTGTTGAGAAGAGGTACTTGCTTGCACGCTCTGTTGAAAAGCTGATGTTGTTGCCGCCCATTTGGTATTTACCGGCGTCGATACCGGTAAAGATAGAAGACCACTCTGTTTTCTTGAAGGTAACAGAATATTTATCAGAACCTTTAAAGACAGCTTTTGCCACTTCGACATCATAACCGGTCAATTTGCCATCTTTTTCGTATGAGAAGGGCTTTGTTGTCCCAACAGTCGCAAAGGTAATTTCTGTTTTACCACTTTTGCTGCTAGATGAGTTACTATCTGACTTTGAGCTGCAAGCCGCTAAAAGCGCTCCAGCAGCTAACGTCAAACCTGCAATACCCAATAATTTCTTCACTTTCATGATATTATCTCCTTTTTTCTGAAATCAATATGCTTATATGATAGCACGTTTACCTTTATAACACTAATATAAAATTACTATCATGGCGATAACAAATACTTATCACCCTTGATTTTGACACCGTGTCTTTTAATGCTCTATTGCCTTTTGTGGTATTTTCTTATAAAATAGAGTTGGTATTTTATTTTACAGGAGTTATGTCATGAAGAAACTTTTTCTAAGTATCACAGCAGCTCTTTTTATTCTTTTTGGAGGGGTGTCTACAGCTCAGGCTGATGATTACCTCCGTGTAGGGATGGAAGCAGCTTATGCCCCTTTTAACTGGACGCAAAATGATAATAGTAATGGCGCTGTCAAGATTGAAGGGACTAACCAATACGCTAACGGTTATGACGTGCAAATCGCCAAAAAAATCGCTAGCGCTCTTAATAAAAAAGTCCTAGTTGTCAAAACCAAATGGGAAGGACTCGTACCTGCCCTTACTTCTGGTAAGATTGACATGATTATCGCTGGGATGAGCCCTACTGAAGAACGTAAAAAAGAAATCGCCTTCTCAGATGCTTACTATATCTCAGAGCCTACTCTAGTGGTCAATAGCAAAGGAAAATACGCTAACGCTACAAAACTAAGTGACTTTAAGGGAGCAAAGGTCACTGCTCAACAAGGGGTTTACCTCTATGACCTCATCTCTCAAATCAACGGCGTGCAAAAAGAAGTTGCTATGGGGGACTTCACACAACTACGCCAAGCCGTTGAGTCTGGTATCATCGACGCTTACGTCTCTGAGCGTCCTGACGCCCTATCAGCGCAAAATGCTAATCCTAATCTCAAGATGATTACGCTAAAAGATGGCTTTAACACATCTGAGTCTGATACCAATATCGCTGTTGGTCTTCGTAAGAACGACCCTATCATCACAAAGGTCAACAAGGTTCTTGATGGCATTTCAAAAACCGAGCAAATCAACTTGATGGACGATATGATTTCACGTCAGCCTGCAACGGTTGCTACCGATGAAAAATCATCTTTCTTTAAACAAGTGGTGACTATTTTTAAAGAAAATTGGCAACAATTCCTACGTGGGACAGGAATCACTTTACTTATCTCTATCGTTGGGACAATCGTTGGGCTCTTTATCGGTCTTTTAATCGGAGTCTATCGTACAGCTCCTCTTGCAGCCAACCGAGTGCTTGCTATTTTGCAAAAAGCCTTTGGCTGGTTGCTCAATGTCTATATCGAGATTTTCCGTGGAACACCGATGATTGTACAAGCTATGGTCATTTACTACGGAACGGCGCAAGCCTTTGGTATCTCGCTTGATCGTACACTAGCTGCGATTTTCATCGTCTCTATCAACACTGGTGCTTACATGAGTGAGATTGTGCGTGGTGGTATCTTCGCTGTTGACAAAGGACAGTTTGAAGCTGCTACTGCTCTTGGCTTTACGCATAACCAAACCATGCGTAAAATCGTCCTACCGCAGGTTATCCGCAACATCCTTCCAGCAACTGGTAATGAATTTGTCATCAACATCAAGGATACGTCTGTCTTGAACGTTATCTCCGTTGTTGAGCTTTACTTCTCAGGAAATACCGTGGCTACACAGACCTACCAATATTTCCAAACTTTCTTTATCATCGCTGTCATCTACTTCGTCTTGACCTTTACGGTAACACGTATCCTTCGCTACATTGAAAAGCGTTTTGACTCAGACGACTACACGACTGGCGCAAACCAAATGCAAACAAAGGTGGTAAACTAATGACACAAACAATTCTTGAGATTAAACATCTAAAAAAATCCTTTGGAGCAAATGAAGTTTTAAAAGACATTTCTCTGTCTGTCAATAAAGGTGAGGTCATCTCTATTATTGGCTCATCTGGTTCTGGGAAGTCAACCTTTTTACGCTCTATCAACTTACTAGAAGATCCAACTGGTGGTGAGATTCTCTTTCACGGACAAAATGTCCTTGAAAAAGGGTATGACTTAACCGCTTATCGTGAAAAGCTCGGCATGGTTTTCCAATCTTTTAATCTTTTTGAAAACCTCAACGTCCTTGACAATGCTATTGTCGCACAAACAACTGTCCTCAAACGCAGTTACGAAGAGGCAAAAGCTATTGCCCAAAATAATCTAAACGCTGTCGGTATGACAGAGCAATATTGGAAAGCCAAACCTAAACAACTATCTGGTGGACAAAAGCAACGTGTCGCTATCGCACGTGCTCTGTCTGTCAATCCAGAAGCTATGCTCTTTGACGAGCCTACCTCTGCTCTTGACCCTGAGATGGTCGGCGAGGTACTCAAAACCATGCAAGAACTCGCCAAATCTGGTCTTACAATGATTATTGTAACCCATGAGATGGAATTTGCACGTGACGTTTCTGACCGTGTCATTTTCATGGATAAAGGGGTTATCGCCGAGCAAGGCACACCTCAGCAAATCTTTGAAAATCCACAAGAAGAACGTACCAAAGAGTTCTTACAACGCTTCTTAGGTTAACCCAAAAGGAAATGGCAAAACAATCTGCCATTTCCTTTTTTTAGTTTTCTTTAAGACTATTGACAAGCTGTCATAAAACTTGTTATAATAATTGTCACACAATTACATCCAATTATATACAATTAGGAGGTCCTATGCGTCACAAATCAACTTACTGGATTGTTGGTCTCATGCTTTTTGCGCTCTTTTTTGGAGCTGCCAATCTCATTTACCCAGCGCTGCTTGGGATTTACTCAGGTAAAAACCTCTGGCAATCCATCCTAGGCTTTATCATTACAGGCGTTACCTTGCCACTTCTTGGTGTGGTGGCTGTCGCTTATTCTGGTAAAAACGACATTGAGAGCATTACTCAGCCTGCGTCAAAGGCTTACGCTCGCTTTTTTGCGATTGCTCTCTACCTCTCTATTGGTCCTTTCTTTGCCATTCCAAGAACAGGAGCCACCTCTTACTCTGTCGGTATTGCCCCTATTTTTGGAAATGGTTTGGCTATCAAAATCATCTACGGGCTCTTTTTCTTTGGCTTATCATACATTCTAGCCATTCGCCCTAGCAAAATCGCTGACCGCATCGGTAAGTATCTGACACCAACGCTACTCATCATCCTTGCTATTTTGATTGTTGCTTCCTTTGTCTCTCCAGCAGGACATCTGGGGCAAGCTGTTAATGCGAGTGCCAGCGTCAGTGATAGTTTTCATGATTTACCTTTTGTGGCTGGACTCATCCAAGGTTATGGGACAATGGACGCTCTGGCAGCGCTTGCCTTTGCCATCTTAGTCATCGAGTCTGCTAAGGGCTACGGAGCTAAGACGCCCAAAGCTATCGCACAATTAACCTTAAAATCTGGCATTATCGCAGCTGTTCTCCTTGCTGCTATCTATATCTTTATCGCACGTATCGGTGCGACTTCTCAATCCCTTTTCACCTTCGCAAATGGTGCCTTCCAGCTCAATGGTAAACCGATTGATGGAGGAAATGTCCTGAGTCAGTCTGCTGCCTACTACATGGGGACCATCGGACAAGCGATTTTAGCCATGGCAATTTTCCTTGCCTGCTTGACCACATCAACTGGGCTTATCACTGCCTGCGCCGAGTATTTCCACAAAATTTTTCCAAAACTGTCTCACGTCACATGGGCGACACTCTTTACCCTTATCGCTACTGTTTTTTACTTTGGCGGTTTGTCAGAGATTATCAAGTGGTCAATACCTGTACTTTATCTACTTTACCCATTGACAATGGTGATTATTGTCCTTGTTTTCCTAAAACCTTTTATTGCAGAGAGTCCACTGGTTTATAAGACGACAATTGCCTTTACAGCTATTCCAGCACTTTATGATGCGATGAGTACCCTAGCTGGTCAAACACAGCTCTTTACCATTCCTCAGTCTATCTCGCACTTCTTTACTAACGTCGTGCCACTGGGTAGCTACAATATGGGCTATATCAGCTTTGCCCTGTTAGGATTTATCATTAGTTTTATTCTCTATAAGCTTTTACCACAAAAAGTTTATGAATAAAACCAAAACCTCCGTATGAATCTTTCATACGGAGGTTATTTGTTATGCTAGGATTTAACTTTCAAAGCGGACAGCACTTGTGTACGAATATCTTCCACACCCTCTGGGCTGTTAGGTAAAAATAGGGTCTGATTGCCGTTATCAGCAAAGTTATTGAGGGTATCCAGGTATTGATTGGTCAGCAAAATTGCCATAATCTGCTCTTCGGTTAAGCCGACATTCGCCTCTTTGAGCTCTTGGATAGACTGCGCCAAACCATCGACGATAGCCTTACGCTGCTGGGCAATCCCCACACCGTGCAGGCGGTCTTTTTCAGCTTCGGCTTCTGCTGCAGTGACAATCTTAATTTTGTCTGCTTCTGCAAGCTCTTGAGCGGCTACACGCTTGCGTTGAGCAGCATTGATTTCATTCATGGATTGCTTGACCTCAGCGTCTGGCTCCACTTTTGTAATCAAGGTCTTGACAATAATGTAACCATACGTAGACATTTCCTCTGCCACTTGATGTTGTACCTCAAGTGCTATCTCGTCTTTTTTCTCAAAAAGCTCATCAAGCGTCAATTTGGGTACAGAAGAGCGCAGCGCATCCTCGATATATGACTTGATTTGTGCTTCAGGCTTCATCAGTTTGTAGTAGGCATCTGTGACATTTTGCTCGCTAACACGATACTGAGTCGCAACATTTAGCGTTACAAAGACATTGTCCTTAGTCTTTGTCTCAACGACAATCTCACTTTGTAAGAGTCTTAGCTGCACACGGGCTGCAATCTTATCAATGCCTAAAGGCAAGCGTAGATGAATACCGCTTGTCGCTGTTTTCTGGTATTTCCCAAAGCGCTCAATAATAGCAACCGACTGCTGCCTGACGACATACAAACTGCTAGCCACCACACCGATAACTATGAAAAGTAAAAGACATAAGATAATCAGCGCTGCAATAACCATAGCATACTCCTCTCAAAAATTCCTTTTTACTCTATTACTGACACTATAGCGCTTTTTGAAATCGCTGTCAAGTAAAAATCAGCCCTCAGACAAGCATATTGTAAAGACTTTCGTTTCCGTGCAAGTTGATATAATTGGGGTCAAACTGAGCTAGACGTTCCAGCAAGGCAGCGTAATCATTTTTATCATCCAAGGTAATCCCTATCAAAACAGGTCCTTTTCCTTTGTTGGCACGTTTGATGTACTCAAAACGTGTGATGTCATCCTTTGGTCCTAAAATGTCATTAACAAATTCTCTAAGTGCACCTGGACGCTGTGGGAAGTTGACCACAAAGTAATGTTTGACACCGTCGTATATGAGCGCTCGCTCTTCCATTTCCTGCATACGGTTGATGTCGTTATTTCCACCTGAGATGATGCAGACAACTGTTTTTCCTTTGATATCGTCCTTCATCACCTCAAGTGCTGCAATCGAAGCTGCACCAGCTGGCTCAGCGATAATCCCCTGCTTAGAGTACATATCAATCAAGGTTTCAGAAATCAAACCTTCATCAACGCCAACAAGCTTATCCACATACTTTCTAGCGACTTCATAGGTGCGTTGACCGACTTTCTGCACAGCGATACCATCAGCAAACTTATCGATATTCTCCAGTTTGACTGGGTATCCCTTGTCAAAAGCAGCACGCATACTACGAGCACCGCTAGCTTCGACACCAATGACCTCGATTTCTGGCGATACGTCCTTGATGTAAGCCGAAACCCCAGAAATCAAACCGCCACCACCAACAGGGACAAAGATTTGGTCAAAAGATACCCCTTCTTCTTGTGCTTGCTCGTAAATTTCGTAGGCGACCGTTCCTTGCCCCGCTTGGACATTGTCGTCATCAAAGGGATCGATAAAGGTCATGCCTTCTGCCTTTGTAAAATCCTGCGCTGCTTGCGCGGACGCATCAAAGGTGTCTCCCACCAATTGGATATTGACAAAAGAGCCACCAAAAAACTGAACCTGACCGATTTTTTGCTGCGGAGTGGTCACTGGCATGAAAATAGTTGCAGGGATTTTCATCTCATTGCAGGTATAAGCCACACCTTGGGCATGATTTCCCGCACTGGCACAGACGACACCACGTTTTTTCTCCTCGTCTGACAACTGTGAAATGGCATAGTAAGCCCCACGAATTTTAAAAGAGCGCACTTTTTGCATATTTTCACGTTTTAAATAAATAGTCGCTCCGTATTTTTCTGACAAATAGCGGTCAAAATCAAGTGGTGTTTTCTCAACAACTGATTTCAAGACCTTGTGAGCATCGACAATATTTTTAGCTGTTATCATTTTTCACCTTTTCTAGTCTTATCGCAATGTTTCAAACCTCTAAAAGAAAAGAGCCGATAGGCTCTATTTCTCCACTAATCCTTGAATTAGTTGTAAATCTTGAAAGCATCGTCATCGTTTTGACCAACAAATGGCATTGCTTTACGAAGCTCAGCACCGACTTTTTCAATTTCAAGGTCAGCTGCTTCTTTACGATAAGCTTCCAAACGTGGACGACCGTTCTTGTAGTCTGTTACAAACTCATCTGCAAATTTACCAGATTGGATATCAGCAAGAACAGCTTTCATGTTTTCTTTTACTTGGTCAGTGATGACACGTGGTCCTGACACATAATCACCAAACTCGGCAGTGTTTGAAATAGATTGACGCATTTTCTTGAAGCCACCTTCGTAGATAAGGTCAACAATCAATTTCATTTCGTGAAGCACTTCAAAGTAAGCCAACTCTGGAGCATATCCAGCTTCTGTCAATACTTCAAAACCAGCTTCGATAAGGGCAGTCAAACCACCACAAAGGACAGCTTGTTCACCAAACAAATCTTCTTCCGTTTCTTCTTTGAATGTTGTTTCAAGAAGACCAACACGTGCTGCACCGACACCTTTTGCCCATGCCATTGCAATGTCTTTCGCATTACCAGTTGGATTTTGGTAAACAGCGTAAAGTGCAGGAACACCAAAACCTTCTGTATAAGTACGTCTTACCAAATGTCCTGGTCCTTTAGGCGCACACATAAATACATCAACATCGCTAGGCGCTTTGATGTATTCAAAACGAATGTTGAAACCATGTGCAAAACCGAGAGCGTTACCAGCTTCTAAGTTTGGTGCGATTTCATTAGCGTAAAGGTCAGCTTGGATTTCGTCTGGTGCCAAAATCATGATAACGTCAGCCAATTTTGTCGCTTCAGCTACTTGGTAAGTGTCAAAGCCGTCTTCTTTAGCCTTGTCAAATGATTTCCCTGGACGCACACCAATGATGACATCTTGTCCAGAGTCACGCAAGTTTTGCGCATGTGCGTGTCCTTGTGAACCATAACCGATAACGGCAATTTTTTTACCGTCAAGTGCTGCTACTTTTACATCGTTTTCGTATTCCATTTTTACTGTCATGTTATTTTCTCTTTTCTAATTTTTATTCTTTTTTACTTAAAAAGGTAAGTGATTTTTAGGAAAAATCTCTTGAAAAACCTGTCGCACCCGTTCGTGCAACGTTTTGAATGCCGTACGGTCGAATGACACGTAAGAGCGCTTCAATCTTCTCGCTATCACCTGACATTTGAATGGTGATGGATTTTGGTGCGACATCAACGACACTCGCTCTAAAAGGCTGAATAATCGCTAATATCTCTGCTCGCTTAGCTGGAGGAGCAGAGAGCTTGACGAGGATGACCTCACGCTCTAGATGGGGAATATCCGTAATATCACGAACACGCACCACATCTATCAAGCGATTAAGCTGCTTGATGATAAGCTCAGACTCTTCCAAAGTCTCCACATCAATGATAATCGTGATACGAGAGATTTCAGGCTCATCTGTGTGTCCGACAGAAATCGACTCAATATTGACCTGACGACGGGATAAAACACCAGTGAAACGATTGAGGACACCTGTTGAATTTTTGAGCTTTGCGGTTAACATTCTACGCATTAAAGACCACCCCCAACATCTCACTATTACTCTTGCCTGTCGGCACCATTGGATAAACGTGTTCTCTATTAGAAATATTTATCTCAATAAGCATTGGTCGATTTTCAGTAATCACTTCCAAATCTTTTTCTAGGGTATTTGGGTCTGAAAACTTATAATGCGCAATGCCATAAGCTTCTGCTAACAGCTGGAAATTTGGCTCGTCATCAAAGGTAGACTCACTACGATGTTCATTGTAGAAGGACTCTTGCCACTGACGAACCATCCCAAGAGAGTGGTTATTGATGAGCACAACCTTGATTGGAACACCATATCCATTTAAAATAGCCAATTCTTGATTGGTCATCTGAAAACCACCATCACCGACAAATAAAATAACTTCTTTGTCTGGATTAGCTAGTTTAGCACCGATAGCTGCAGGAATACCAAATCCCATCGTCCCAAGACCACCAGACGTGATAATCTGACGTTCATTCTTGAAAGGATAAAATTGAGCCGTCCACATCTGATGTTGTCCAACATCCGTCACCACAATGGCGTCGCCATGTGTCAATTTTCCGATAGTTTCAATCGCATGTTGAGGCTTGATGATAGCTTCATCAAATTTATAGCTAAAAGGTGCTCTCGCTTTATTTCCTAGCACTTTTTCTGTCCAAGCACTAAAATCTGTCTCAACATTCTCAGACTCAAGCAAAATCTCTAAGGCTCTCTTAGCATCACCAACAATTGGAATCTGTGTCGTGACAACTTTACCAATCTCTGCTGGGTCGATATCAATGTGAGCAACAACCGCCTTTTTAGCAAAAGTTGCAGGATTTCCGGTCAGACGGTCTGCAAAGCGAGAACCAAAGTTAATCATAAAATCACATTGGGACAGTGCCATGTTAGAAGCATAGGAACCATGCATGCCTCCCATACCAAGCGATAGCGGATGCTCAATTGGCATAACCCCTAAGCTTAATAAAGTTGACACTACAGGAATCTGGTAACGCTCAGCAAATGCGACTAACTCATTAGCCCCTTTTGCGTAATTGACACCACCACCAGCGATAATCAACGGCTTTTTAGCTTTTTTAAGTTGCTCCAAGATTTTCTTGACCTGCAAACCATTTGGCTCAACAGTCGGTTGATAACTAGGGAGATTAACCGTCGGATCGTAGTAAAAATCCGTCTCATCTTCTGAGATATTCTTTGGAAAATCAATGACAACCGGACCAGGTCGACCAGTCGTTGCGATGTGAACCGCTTCTGTCACAATCCTTGGAATATCCGCCACATCACGCACTTGGTAGTTATACTTGGTAATAGGCATGGTAATACCGATAATATCAGCCTCCTGAAAGGCATCCTTACCAATACCTCCTATTCCAACCTGACCAGTAAAGACCAACATCGGAACACTATCACTCATCCCATCAGCAATACCTGTGATGGCATTAGTCGCTCCAGGTCCACTGGTAACAACTGCCACACCTAATTGACCCGTTGATTTTGCAAAACCTTCTGCTGCATGGAGGGCACCTTGCTCATGTCTCGCTAGAATATGACGAATACCATCAAAATTATAAATAGCATCATACAAAGGCAAAACAGCCCCACCAGGATAACCAAAAATGGTCTCAACACCTAGGTTTACTAAGGTTTCAAGAACAAGCTCTGAACCTTTTTTACGCTTTTCTAGTTTGATTTTTTTCACAAGTTCCTCCTTTAACATTTTTCTTATCCGAATTTTCTAAAAATTCAAAGTCTTATATATTATGATAACACTTTATTTAAAAAATTCAAGCCCCATAAGTCATTTTAAATGATTTCTTATAAAACTTTTGTCAACTTCCCTAAGACATCCCTTAAAAATAGGATTTCTATCGGCTTAATGAGTCAACATACTTTAAATAGTAACATTTTTACGACAATTGTCAATAATTATCTGAAAATTTTGTAAGATAGTCAAAAAAAGAACACCTGCTAAAAGTTCTAAAATGAAGTTAGCCACTTAAAAGTATGAAAAAACACCTCAGAGAGATATAATTGTAATCACCACAA
>NZ_JBCLSK010000003.1:0-90487 GCF_041225505.1 Streptococcus hyointestinalis
TGACTCCTTTTGAATTCAGGAATCAGGTTGCTTAATCATTTTATTATTTCACTGTCTACTTGACAGGGAGCTGTTCAATTTTTAGCTGCTTTTAGTGTTTGCGTAAGTTTCAAATGGTAATCTAATAGGGCTGATTTTTTTGTAAGAAAAGCTAAAAATTTTTTCAAGATTTTTTGAAATAGTGGTATAATATTTACTTGAAGACTTAGAGAGGAAAACAATGAAAAAACACAAGCAATTTTTTAAGCAAAATATTGATTACGGTCTGTTGATGCCAGTCTTTTTTTTGATTTTAATTGGCTTGGTTGTCATCTATATCTCAACAGCTAATGATTACCCAAAGACAGTGATATCCGTGATGGCGCAGCAAGTCGTTTGGATTTTGCTTGGTTGTGGTCTAGCTTATCTGGTCATGATGTTTAAGACCTCTTTTTTGTGGAAAGCAACGCCATATCTCTATGTGCTGGGTCTCTTATTGATGGTGCTTCCCTTGATTTTTTACAGTCAGGCTTTAGTGGCGTCAACTGGTGCAAAAAACTGGGTGACCATTGCCAATACGCCCTTGTTTCAGCCCTCAGAGTTCATGAAAATCTCCTATATCTTGGCGCTTGCGAGGGTGACGGTCTGGTGGCGCCCCAAGTTACTGGCCTCAGATAGTTTGAAAGACGACTGGCTATTTCTTCTCTTTTATGGCTTAGTGACTCTGCCTGTTATGATTTTACTAGCTTTGCAAAAAGACTTGGGAACAGCTATGGTCTTTATGGCTATTTTAGCAGGTGTGGTTTTGCTCTCTGGTATCTCCAGTCGGATTTTGATTCCGATTATTGCGGCGGTTGTCGTGGTGGTTGCTGGTTTTTTGATTGTTTTTCTCATCCCAGGAGGAAAAGAGTTTCTCTACAAGATGGGGATGGACACTTATCAGATTAACCGCTTATCTGCTTGGTTTGACCCCTTTAAGTATGCCGAAGGGATTGCCTACCAGCAAACACAGGGCATGATTTCTATCGGTAGCGGTGGCGTGCTTGGCAAAGGCTTTAATGTCCTAGACTTAGCGGTTCCTGTGCGTGAGAGTGATATGATTTTCACTGTCATTGCTGAGGACTTTGGCTTTTTGGGAAGTAGTATTGTCTTGCTGGTCTACCTGCTTTTGATTTACCGCATGCTTCTCATCACAATAAAGTCCAACAATCAGTTTTACACCTTTATCTCAACTGGATTTATCATGATGATTAGCTTTCATATTTTTGAAAATATCGGAGCTGCGCTGGGCATTTTACCACTGACGGGTATCCCACTTCCTTTCATCTCAAAAGGAGGAAGCTCGCTGATTAGCAATATGATAGGTGTCGGCTTGGTGCTTTCCATGAGCAATCAAAACCGCTTGAACGAATGCTATTACCAAAGAAAACATTAAAAAAGCTAGGTGAAAACCTAGCTTTTTTGTGTCTTACAAGCTAAAATCAAGTACTTTACGACCTTGGATACGTCCGTGTTCCATATCATCAAAGACTTGTGGAGCGCTGTCTACTGGTACTTTTTCAACGATAGGAACCACTAGACCTTGAGCACCAAATGCAAAAGCTTCTTCTAGGTCTTTACGAGTACCAACGAGGGAGCCCACGACACGGATACCATCAAGCACCGCCTTGACAATGCTGAGCTCCATGTACTCTGAAGGAAGCCCGACAGCAACGACAGTTCCACCGGCACGCACGCTGTCTACAGCTTGGTTGAAAGCGACTTTAGAGACAGCAGAGACGACAACGCCGTGACAACCGCCTGTTTTTTCTTGGATATAGGCAGGGACATCCTCGATGTCATGACCGTTGACAATAAGGTCAGCGCCAACTTCTTTTGCTAAATCCAGTTTGTCTTGGTTAATGTCGACAGCAACGACATGGGCATTGAAGACTTTTTTAGCGTATTGTACAGCTAGATTACCAAGTCCACCGACACCATAAACAGCTATCCATTGACCTGGAGCTGCGCCAGCTTCTTTGATGGCTTTGTAAGTCGTGACACCTGCACAAGTGATAGAAGAAGCTTGGGCTGGGTCTAGTCCTTCAGGGACTTTGACAGCATAGTCGGCAGTCACAACAGCATACTCACTCATACCACCGTCGACATTGTAACCGGCATTTTTAACGGAACGGCAGAGCGTTTCACGTCCAGTTGTACAGTATTCGCAGTAGCCACAGCCCTCAAAGAACCACGCAATAGACACACGATCGCCGACTTTTAGTGATGTTACCCCGTCACCAAGTTTTTCGACAATACCGATCCCCTCGTGTCCTAAAATACGCCCCGGTACTTTCCCAAAATCACCGTGCGCAACGTGCAAATCTGTGTGGCAAACCCCACAATACTCAACCTTGACCAAGGCTTCCCCATAGCCAATCTCAGGCATCTCGTGGTCGACAATCTCAACACCAGTGCTATCTGGATTTACAACAACAGCTTTCATGACAAAACCTCCTTAATTAATTTGTTATGAAATCGTTTACATTGTAATTGTACATCTTTTCACAAACTCTGTCAACCCTTTTTTATCCTTTCAAGAAAAAAGTCTAAAAACCCCGGTCATTTTTGGAGAAATTAGCATCGAAAGCCACTATTTACGCAAAATATGGTATAATAGTAAATATGCATTACGACGATTATATCTGGGATTTGGGCGGTACGCTGTTGGATAATTACGAGTTGTCAACACAAGCCTTTATCAAAGCTCTAGAGCATTTTGGCTTGAGTGCTTCTCATGATAAGGTGTATCATTATCTCAAGCAGTCTACAGCAGCAGCGATTGCCCATTTTGCCCCAAAAGAAAACAATTTTTTTCAAATTTACAAGGCAGACGAGGCAAAGCGCTTAGAGCATCCGATTTTATTTTCGGGTGCAAAGGAAGTTCTTGCTAAGATTGTAGCCTCTGGTGGGCGCAATTTTTTAGTCTCACACCGTGACAAGCAAGTGCTCTCTTTGCTGGAAAAGACAGGTATCTCAGGCTATTTTACAGAAGTGGTTACGTCTGAGAGTGGTTTTGCTAGAAAGCCAGATCCTGAGAGCATGCTGTATTTGAAGGAAAAATACCACATAACAAATGGTATCGTGATTGGGGACCGCAAGATTGACTGCCAAGCTGGAGAAGCGGCAGGCTTTGCGACCTTATTGGTTGATGGAAAAAAATCCTTGATGGAGATAGTAAAATAATGGCAGAAGAAAAAAATTTAGAAGAACGTGCACAAGAGTATAACGCTAGCCAGATTCAAGTCCTAGAGGGACTTGAGGCTGTTCGTATGCGTCCTGGGATGTATATCGGCTCAACCTCATCAGAAGGGCTTCACCACCTTGTTTGGGAGATTGTGGACAACTCGATTGACGAGGCGCTAGCAGGTTTTGCGACCCATATTGAGGTGATTATCGAGCCAGATGATTCCATTACCGTTATCGATGATGGGCGTGGGATTCCTGTTGATATTCAAGAAAAAACAGGGCGTCCTGCTGTTGAGACGGTCTTTACAGTGCTTCACGCAGGTGGTAAGTTTGGCGGAGGCGGCTACAAGGTTTCTGGTGGTCTACACGGTGTTGGCTCCTCAGTTGTCAATGCCCTCTCAACACAGTTGGATGTAAGGGTCTATAAAAACGGACGTATTCATTTCCAAGAGTATAGACGAGGTCAAGTAGTGGCAGACTTAGCTGTCATCGGTGAGACAGACCGCACAGGGACAACTGTGCACTTCACACCAGACAGTGCTATTTTCACAGAAACCACGACCTATGACTTTGACAAGCTAGCCAAACGTGTGCAAGAGCTTGCCTTTTTGAACCGTGGGCTTCGAATTTCTATCACCGATAAGCGAGAAGGCAAAGAGCAAACTAAATCTTTCCACTATGAGGGTGGAATTGCGTCTTACGTTTCCTTTATCAATGAAAATAAAGAGCTTATCTTTAAGGACCCTATCTATACAGATGGTGAGATGGATGGTATCACTGTGGAAGTGGCGATGCAGTACACGACTAGTTATCATGAAACCATCATGAGCTTTGCCAATAACATCCATACCCATGAGGGAGGAACACACGAGCAAGGATTTAGAACTGCTTTGACACGTGTCATCAATGACTACGCTAAGAAAAATAAACTGTTAAAAGAAAACGATGACAACTTGACTGGTGAGGATGTCCGTGAGGGCTTGACAGCTGTTATCTCTGTCAAACACCCAAATCCACAATTTGAAGGACAAACCAAAACCAAACTGGGTAATTCAGAAGTGGTGAAAATCACTAATCGCCTCTTTAGTGATGCCTTTAGCCGTTTTCTCCTTGAAAATCCTCAAATTGCTAAAAAAATCGTTGAAAAGGGTATCCTTGCTTCAAAAGCTCGTATCGCAGCCAAGCGTGCTCGGGAAGTGACTCGCAAAAAGTCAGGTCTTGAGATTTCAAACTTACCAGGGAAGTTGGCAGATTGCTCTTCAAACGATGCCAGCCAAAATGAACTCTTCATCGTTGAGGGGGATTCAGCGGGCGGTTCAGCCAAGTCTGGACGCAATCGTGAGTTTCAGGCGATTTTACCTATTCGTGGGAAAATTCTCAACGTCGAAAAAGCCAGCATGGACAAGATTTTGGCAAATGATGAGATCAGAAGTCTCTTTACAGCGATGGGAACAGGCTTTGGTGCAGACTTTGATGTCTCGAAGGCACGCTACCACAAGCTGGTCATCATGACCGATGCCGATGTCGATGGGGCTCATATCCGTACCCTTCTCTTGACGCTTATCTATCGTTTCATGCGCCCTGTGCTGGAGGCTGGCTATGTCTACATCGCCCAACCACCGATTTATGGGGTTAAGGTCGGCAGTGAGATTAAGGAGTATATCCAACCAGGAAGCAACCAAGAACAAGAGTTGCAAGCAGCGATTGAGCGCTACAGCAATGGTCGCTCAAAACCAACTGTTCAGCGCTACAAAGGTCTTGGTGAGATGGATGACCACCAACTCTGGGCAACGACTATGGATCCAGAGCACCGCTTGATGGCACGTGTCTCTGTAGATGATGCGGCAGAAGCGGACAAAATTTTTGATATGCTGATGGGGGATCGTGTAGAGCCACGCCGTGAGTTTATCGAAGAAAATGCTGTTTACAGTACCCTTGATATTTAATACTAAAGTTTTTTGAAAAAAACGCAGAATTATGGTATAATCGTAAACGTTCATTTTAGTAAGAAAACGATAATAAAAAGTAAAAGTAGCCTATGCATTATCAGGCTACTTCATTGTGATGAAGGAGAAACTCATGTCTAGCGGACTTATCTTGCTGCTGGTGGCTATTGTCCTGATCGTGATAGTAGCTTATCTGGCAGGAGTGATTATACGTAAGCGTAACGAATCACTCATCTCTACCCTTGATGAGCGCAAGCAAGCTCTACTTGATTTGCCAGTTCAAGACGAAATTGAATCGGTACAAGAGCTCCATCTCATTGGTCAAAGTCAGACGACTTTTAGAGAGTGGAGTCAGAAATGGTCAGACGTTTCTAAAAATGTCTTTCCAGAAATTGAAGCACATACTTTAGAAGCTGAAAGCTTAAACGATACGTTTAACTTCATTAAGGCAAAGCATGAAATTGACAACGCTGATAGCCAGCTTAACCTTGTCGAAGAGGATATTGCAGCGATTCGTGAAGCACTCTCTATCCTAAAAGAGCAGGAAGAAAAAAACAGTGCACGTGTGACCCATGCGCTGGACTTGTATGAGCTACTTCAAAAAAATATCAAAGAAAACGAAGACAATTTTGGCACAACCATGCCAGAAATTGAAAAACAATTGAGTAATATCGAAGCTGAGTTTTCACAGTTTGTGACTTTGAATTCGACTGGAGATCCGATGGAAGCTTCAGAAGTGCTAGATCGTGCTGAGGAGCACACCATTGCTCTTGGTCAGATTTCTGAGCAGATTCCAGCTATTGTCGCTAAACTTGAGGATGATTTTCCTGATCAACTGGATGATTTGGAAAATGGCTACAGACATCTTCTTGAAGCGAATTATCATTTCCCTGAAAAGGATATTGAGGCACGTTTCCAAGAGGTACGTGATGATGTCAGAGCTAATAGCTTTGAGCTAGTAACGTTAGACCTTGACCGTGCTCGTGAGGAAAATGAAAGTATTCAAGCTAAGATTGACTCGCTCTATCAACTGTTTGAGCGTGAAATTGAAGCGCAAAAAGTGGCTAAGCGTGATAGTAAACGTTTGCCAAACTACCTCGCACATGCTAAGGAAAACACGACAAAACTGGAAAAAGAAATCCGCCGTTTGTCTGTCCGCTATATCCTAGCAGAAAATAATAATTTGACCGTTCGTCCTTTTGTTCGTGAGTTAGAAGCGATTGAGCGTGATGTTATGCCGTCTGTGGAGTCGTTTGCCCAAGCAGAAAAACCATTTTCAGAGTTGCAAGTGCTCTTTGATAAAGCTTTGAAGAAATTGGGTGAAGTGGAAGATGAACAGATGGATCTTTACCATGAAATTAAGGATTTGGAAAAAATCGAAGTGGTGGCTCGCAAGAACGTAGACGACTATATCAATCGTCTTCATGTTATCAAACGTTTCATGGAAAAGCGCAATCTTCCAGGGATTCCTCAAGATTTTATGAGCCTCTTCTTTACAACAAGCTCACAATTAGAAGCTCTGATGGATGAGCTGAGCCGTGAGCGTATTGATATCATGGCAGTGAGTCGTCTGTCTGAGGTCGCCACCAATGCTATTCATAACCTTGAAGGCTCTGCTTATCAAGTCGTGCAGGACGCTGTGCTTACAGAGCAATTGCTTCAATACTCAAACCGCTACCGCAGCTTTGAGCCTAGCATTCAGCAAAGCTTTGAGCATGCGCTTAGACTCTTTGAGGTGGACAATAACTATGCGGCGTCCTTTGACGAGATTTCAAATGCGCTTGAGTTAGTTGAGCCGGGCGTTACAGAGCGTTTTGTTAGCTCTTATGAGAAAACACGTGAAAGAATATTCCTATAATAGACTGGTCATCCAGTCTATTTTTTTGCTTTTGATAAAGAAAAGATTAAAGTGAGTCTAGTTTTGCACACAAATCTGTGTGTTTCTTGGTCTTTTATGTAAGCGCATTCTTTTGTATACTATAACTGTAAGAACGTTCGACAACTAAAAAAATGAAAAAAGGAGAAATATTATGGATTTCCTTATGGACATTCTCAATTGGTTCTCGCAAAACATTCTGCAGAAACCAGCCTTCTTCGTTGGTCTCTTGGTTTTGATAGGATACGCATTACTTAAAAAGCCTTGGTATGATGTTTTTGCGGGATTTGTAAAAGCAACGGTTGGTTACATGATTTTGGATGTAGCTGCTGGAGGTTTGGTTAGCACTTTCCGTCCCATCTTAACGGCTTTAAACTACAAGTTTAACATCGGTGCGGCGGTTATCGACCCTTACTTTGGTTTGACAGCTGCTAACGAAAAAATTGCAGAAGAATTTCCAAAATTTGTCGGCGTTGCTACATCGGCTTTGTTGGTAGGGTTCTTCGTGAACATCTTACTGGTTGCACTTCGTAAGATTACAAAAGTTCGTACCCTCTTCATCACAGGTCACATCATGGTGCAACAAGCTGCGACAATCACTGTTATGGTGCTTCTCATCCCAGCTTTCCAAGTGAACGAATTGGTTGCTACTCTAGCTGTTGGTCTTGTCTGCGGTCTCTACTGGGCAGTCAGCTCAAACATGACTGTTGAGCCAACACAACGTTTAACAGGTGGTGGTGGATTTGCCATCGGTCACCAACAACAATTTGCGATTTGGTTTGTTGATAAAGTCGCACCAAAACTTGGTAAGAAAGAAGAAAACCTTGATAACCTCAAGTTACCTACTTTCTTGAACATCTTCCACGATACAGTTGTAGCGTCTGCAACACTTATGCTTGTCTTCTTTGGAGCTATCCTTTTCGTCTTAGGTCCAGACATCATGTCAAATGCAGAAGTCATCACATCAGGAACGCTTTACAATCCTGAAAAACAAGCCTTCTTCATGTATGTACTTCAAACAGCATTCACCTTCTCAGTTTACCTCTTCATCTTGATGCAAGGTGTACGTATGTTCGTTGGTGAATTGACAAATGCCTTCCAAGGTATCTCAAACAAACTGCTTCCAGGTTCATTCCCAGCGGTCGACGTTGCAGCAGCCTTTGGTTTTGGTTCTCCAAGTGCCGTGCTCTTCGGTTTTGCAACTGGTCTTATCGGTCAATTGATTACAATCGTTCTCTTGATTGTCTTTAAAAACCCTGTTCTTATCATCACTGGTTTCGTTCCTGTATTCTTTGACAATGCGGCAATCGCAGTTTACGCAGACAAACGTGGTGGTTGGAAAGCAGCACTCACGCTATCTTTCATCTCAGGTGTTATTCAAGTTGCCTTTGGTGCTATCGCCGTTAGCCTTCTAGGTCTTGTCGGTGGTTACCACGGAAACATCGACTTGGATATTCCATGGGTACCATTTGCTTACCTCTTCAAATACCTCGGTGTTATTGGTTATGTATTGGTTTGCTTGTTCTTGCTTATCATTCCACAACTTCAATTTGCAAAAGCAAAAGACAAGGAAGCTTACTACCGTGGTGAAGCTCAAGGGGAATAATTTCTTAACAGTGTCACAATCTTTATAAAAAAACAATTTCGGAGGAAAATATTATGGTTAAAGTACTTACAGCATGCGGAAACGGTATGGGTTCATCAATGGTTATCAAAATGAAAGTTGAAAACGCTCTTCGTCAATTAGGTGTTTCAAATATTGAATCAGCATCTTGTTCAGTTGGTGAAGCAAAAGGTTTGGCTTCAGGATACGACATCGTTGTTGCATCTAACCACCTTATCCATGAATTGGATGGACGTACAAATGGCAAACTTATCGGACTTGATAACCTCATGGACGATAATGAAATCAAAACAAAACTAGAAGCTGCTCTTTCATAAGATAGGACAACAATAGTTACATTGTGAGATGCTTACTTTTGCCATGACGCATCAATAATCGGGGAGTGAGTTGTCATCTGATACAGTGATGCGCACTTACTCCCTTATTTATTAGAAAGATAGAAAGTAAAAGAGGATTTATCATGGATTTAAAAACAGCATTTATCGAAAACAACTCAATTCGCCTTGGTTTGACAGCAAAAGATTGGCAAGAAGCGGTAAAATTATCCGTTGATCCGTTGATTGAAAGCGGTGCCGTTCTTCCGGAATACTACGATGCTATCATCGCTTCTACAAAAGAACACGGTCCTTACTACATCTTGACACCTGGTATGGCAATGCCTCACGCTCGTCCAGAAGCTGGTGTTCAACGTGATGCCTTTTCATTGATTACATTGACAGAACCTGTGACTTTCACAGATGGTAAAGAAGTATCTGTTCTCTTGACTCTTGCTGCAACAAGCTCAGCTATTCACGCATCAGTTGCTATCCCACAAATCATTGCTTTGTTTGAATTGGACAATGCTATTGACCGTCTGCTTGCTTGCAAGACTCCTGAAGATGTGCTTGCTCTTGTTGACGAATCTAAAAACAGCCCATATCTTGAAGGCTTTGACTTTGACTAAGAACTAAAATAGCTAAAAACGATATTTGAAAAGGAGCGATCAGAAATGACAAAACAATTACCAAATTTACAAGTTGCACTAGACCATTCAGACCTTCAAGGCGCTATCAAAGCTGCTGTTTCTGTTGGACATGAAGTTGACGTTATCGAAGCAGGGACAGTTTGTCTCCTCCAAGTAGGTAGCGAACTCGTTGAAGTGCTTCGTAGTCTCTTCCCAGACAAGGTTATCGTAGCTGATACTAAATGTGCGGACGCTGGTAGTACAGTCGCTAAAAACAACGCTGTGCGTGGTGCTGACTGGCTGACATGTATCTGCTCAGCTACTATCCCAACAATGAAAGCAGCTCTTAAAGCTATCCAAGAGGTCCGTAGCGACAAAGGTGAAATCCAAGTCGAACTCTACGGTGATTGGACATACGAACAAGCACAACAATGGCTTGACGCTGGTATCTCACAAGCTATCTACCACCAATCACGTGACGCTCTTCTTGCTGGTGAAACTTGGGGTGAAAAAGACCTTAACAAGGTTAAGAAATTGATTGAAATGGGCTTCCGTGTATCTGTAACAGGTGGTTTGTCTGTTGATACATTGAAACTATTTGAAGGTGTTGATGTCTTTACCTTTATCGCAGGTCGTGGTATCACAGAAGCAGAAGATCCAGCAGCAGCAGCTCGTGAATTTAAAGACGAAATCAAACGTATTTGGGGGTAAGCTATGGCACGTCCAATCGGTATTTATGAAAAGGCAACGCCTAAGCACTTCACTTGGTTAGAACGCTTGAACTTTGCTAAAGAGCTTGGATTTGACTTTGTTGAGTTGTCTATTGACGAGTCAGACGAGCGCTTGGCACGTCTTGAGTGGTCTAAGGAAGAACGCTTGGAGTTGGTAAAGGCGATTTTTGAGACGGGTGTTCGTGTGCCAACCATTACCTTTAGTGGTCACCGTCGCTTCCCAATGGGCTCAAACGACCCTGAAAAAGAAGCACGTGCCATGGACATGATGAAAAAATGTATCGTCTTTGCCCAAGACATCGGTGTTCGCAACATCCAGTTGGCTGGCTACGATGTTTACTACGAGGAAAAATCTCCTGAAACACGTGCTCGCTTTATCAAAAACTTGCGTCAAGCCTGCACTTGGGCAGAAGAAGCACAGGTTATTCTCTCTATCGAAATCATGGATGACCCATTCATGAACTCTATTGAGAAATACTTGGCAGTTGAAAAAGAAATCGACTCACCATATCTCTTTGTCTACCCGGATACAGGAAATGTCTCAGCTTGGGGCAATGACCTCTGGAGCGAGTTCTACAATGGTCACCGCTCTATTGCAGCTCTTCACTTAAAAGACACATACGCTGTGACTGAAACCTCAAAAGGGCAGTTCCGTGATGTACCATTTGGCGAAGGTTGTGTCGACTGGGAAGCTATGTTTGATGTCCTTAAAAAGACAAACTACAACGGACCATTCCTCATTGAAATGTGGTCTGAAAATTGTGAAACGGTTGAGGAAACACGTGCCGAAATCAAGAAAGCACAAGATTTCCTTTACCCATTGATTGAGAAAGCAGGGTTACGATAAAAATGGCAAAATCATTAGCAGAAATGCGCCAACGTGTTTGTGATGCCAATAAATCACTTCCAGAACACGGGCTTGTAAAATTCACTTGGGGTAATGTCTCAGAGGTTGACCGTGAAGCAGGGCTTATCGTTATCAAACCATCAGGTGTTGACTACGACAAGCTCACACCAGAAAACATGGTGGTGACTGACCTTGACGGAAATATCGTCGAAGGCGACCTCAACCCATCGTCTGACCTTCCAACACACGTTGAGCTTTACAAAGCATGGCCAGAAATCGGTGGTATCGTGCACACACACTCAACAGAAGCTGTTGGTTGGGCACAAGCAGGTCGTGACATTCCATTCTACGGAACAACACACGCAGACTATTTCTATGGACCAGTGCCATGCGCACGTTCATTGACAGCAGATGAAGTAAACTCTGCCTACGAAAAAGAAACTGGAACAGTCATCATCGAAGAATTTGCAAATCGTGGCTTAGACCCAGTTGCTGTTCCTGGTATCGTTGTGCGCAACCACGGTCCATTTACTTGGGGTAAAGACCCAGCACAAGCTGTTTACCATGCAGTTGTTCTCGAAGAAGTAGCAAAAATGAACCGCTTCACAGAACAAATCAACCCACGTGTTGAGCCAGCTCCAAAATACATCATGGACAAGCACTATCTCCGTAAACACGGACCAAATGCTTACTATGGTCAAAAAGGCGACAACCACTAATTGTTTAATTTGTTGTGAGATAGGTGGCTGTCTAAGCGCTCAACAACAGTCTTTGCAACCACGACTATCTCCACTTTGCGAGATGGGACTCCTGTCTCGCTTTTTCTTGTCAAAAATTGAAAGGGATTACACATGAAATACTTTTTAGATACTGCCAATGTCGATGAAATCAGACGCTTAAACGCACTTGGAATCGTGGATGGGGTAACAACTAACCCAACGATTATCTCACGTGAAGGACGTGACTTTGAAACAGTTATCAAAGAAATCTGTACTATTGTTGACGGACCTGTCAGCGCCGAAGTGACAGGTCTCACTCGTGAAGAAATGATCGAAGAAGCTCGTAGCATTTCAAAATGGGCTGACAATGTTATCATCAAAATTCCAATGACAGAAGAAGGCTTGGCTGCGGTTAACGTGCTTTCAAAAGAAGGTATCAAGACAAACGTCACACTTATCTTTACTGTTTCTCAAGGGCTTTCAGCTGTTAAGGCTGGTGCTACTTACATCAGTCCATTTATCGGACGCCTAGAGGACATCGGTACAGACGCTTACGCTCTTATCGAAGACTTGCGCAATATCATTGACTTCTACGGTTATGATTCTGAAATCATCGCAGCAAGTATTCGTGGACTTCCTCACATGGAAGGTGTGGCAAAACGTGGTGCACACATCGCAACTATCCCAGATACAGTCTTTGCAAAACTCTTCTCACACCCATTGACTGACCAAGGGATTGAAACCTTTATGAAAGACTGGGAAGCCTTCAAAAAATAAGCCCTTTTAGTGCTATCACAAGACTTATCTTCCGCTACCTAGAAGATAAGTCTTTTCAGTCTGTAAGTCATATTGCAAGCATTTTCACAAAAAACATGATATAATGCAAGTGATTTCAGAAAAAGGAGAACACATAATGATTGTGCTTGATAAGAAAAGTTCTGCACTGCTGTCTTATTTGATTTCTCTGGATGAACCTGAGACGGTCATGGCGATTTCAAAGCATTTAGGACAGTCACGACGAAAGATTTATTATCATTTGGATAAGATCAATGAATCGTTACCAGATGATGTGGAAAAGATAGTGAGTTTCCCTCGGGTCGGTATCGTCCTAAACGAGGAGCAAAAAGAAGCGTGTAGGCAATTGCTAGAAGAATTGGATGCTTATAGCTATGTCATGAGTAGTCGTGAGCGTATACAGCTAATGCTAGTCTACATCGCAGTAGCGGATAGTCGTGTGACGCTTGAGAAGCTCATGCAGCTGACTGAAGTCTCCAGAAACACCGTGCTTAATGACCTCAACAGCCTACGTGAGCGCTTGTCCTTGGAGCAGTATAATGTCCAAATCCACGTCACAAAGACAAGAGGCTACTACCTAGAAGCGCACCCGTTGGCTAAAATTCAGTTTGTACACCGCACGCTCTACAATATCTACACCACTGAGTCTGATAGTTTTCAAAAAATCATGCACGATAAAATCGTGGAGTTCACAAATTACGAAACACTGTTTTGTCCAGCCAAGCTTGATTATCTGCGACAGTTGCTAGATGAGACTAAAAAAGAGCTCGGTAAGAAGCTAAACACGCAAGATAGCGAGTTTATGTTTAACATCTTGCCTTATCTTTTGATGAGCTACCGCAATATGGTCATCAGTCCTGATGAGAGAAAACGCTTAGAAAAAGAGTTTTTACTGGCGAAAGAGCGTATCGAGTATCACATCGCTGAGCGTATGGCAAAGGGCTTTGAAGATAAGTTTCACGTTGCCTATGACGACGTCGAAATCAGTATCATCGCTATGTTGCTCCTTTCTTTTAGAAAGGACAAGGACAGCCACAACGACAGTTCGGACTTTGACGCCATGCGGGAGGTGATTAAGTCCTTCTTAGACGCTTTTGAAAAGCGCTATGACCTCTCCCTTGAGCACAGGGACGAGCTGATTAACCAATTGCTGACGCATTGTAAGGCTTTGCTGTACCGCAAGACCTATGGTATCTTCTCGCTAAATCCGATGACAGAGCAAGTAAAATCCAAGTACGGCAATCTTTTTGCCATGACCAAGTCCTGTGCTCACATTTTGGAGGAAGCTTGGTTTATCCAGCTCAATAATGATGACATTGCCTATTTGACCATTCATCTGGGAGGGGCACTCTATCATATCGGCGCACAGGATCGCTATCAGCCAAAGGTCATCATAGTGTGTGATGAGGGAATCGGCTCACGCAAGTTTCTACTCAAGCAATGCCAGCGCTATATTCCACAGGCACGGATTGAGGCGGTCTTTACCTCTGAGCAATTCAATAGTGTCAGAGATATTGTGGCTGCTGATGTTGTGATAGCAACGAGTGATGGTATTGAGACGAAGCTGCCCATGCTAGTGGTCAATCCTGTACTCACCAATGAGGACATCATTCGCCTCGTTTCCTTTGTCTACTCAAACGGTAAGCGAACGCATGAGGACTTGGCTCAGGATTTGGATCAGCTCCTAGGACACTACGTCAAGGATGAGTCTGAGCGCTACGTTCTGCGCAATCAATTAGAAAAAGTCTTTCGAGATGAATTATTACGTGATTTAAAGTAAGCTTGGAATTTTTCCAAGCATTTTTAGGTTGTGTGAATTATATTAGAGTCTAGTTCTGCACACATCATTGTGTGTTTCTTGGTCTTTTTGTTTGCGCTTACAAGAGGTATACTAATAGTGTAAGAAAAAAGTGATAAAACTCAAGGAGGAATTAGCAAATGGCTAACGTGAAAGATATTACAAGAGAATCATGGATTCTATCAACTTTCCCAGAATGGGGAACTTGGCTTAACGAAGAAATCGAAGAAGAAGTTGTGCCAAAAGACAACTTTGCCATGTGGTGGCTAGGTAACTGTGGTGTTTGGATTAAAACACCAGGTGGCGCTAACATCGTTATGGATTTGTGGTCAAACCGTGGTAAATCTACTAAGAAAGTAAAAGACATGGTTTGGGGACACCAAATGGCAAACATGGCTGGTGTACGTAAATTGCAACCAAACCTCCGTGTGCAACCAATGGTTATCGATCCATTTGCCATCAATGAATTGGACTACTATCTTGTATCTCACTTCCACAGTGACCATATTGACATCAACACAGCAGCAGCGATTGTCAACAATCCAAAACTTGACCACGTAAAATTCGTTGGACCATACGAATGTGGCGAAATTTGGAAAAAATGGGGTGTGCCAGAAGACCGTATCATCGTCATCAAACCAGGCGACAGCTTTGAATTTAAAGATGTGAAAGTAACAGCTGTTGAATCCTTTGACCGTACATGTCTTGTAACCCTTCCAGTTGAAGGTGCTAAGGAAAATGACGACAACCTTAAAGGTCTTGCTGTAACAGATGAAGAAATGGCTCGTAAGGCTGTTAACTACGTCTTTGAAACTCCTGGTGGAACTATCTACCACGGTGCAGACTCACACTTCTCAAACTACTTTGCAAAACACGGTAAAGACTTTGATATTGATGTGGCTATCAACAACTACGGTGACAACCCAGTTGGTATCCAAGACAAGATGACTTCAATCGATCTTCTTCGTATGGCTGAAAATCTTCGTGCTAAAGTCATCATCCCAGTGCACTATGACATCTGGTCAAACTTCATGGCATCAACTGATGAAATCTTAGCTCTTTGGAAGATGAGAAAAGAACGTCTCCAATATGATTTCCACCCATTCATTTGGGAAGTTGGTGGCAAGTACACTTATCCACAAGACAAAGACAGAATTGAATATCACCACCCACGTGGATTTGACGATGCCTTTGAACACGACTCTAACATCCAATTCAAAGCTCTTCTATAAGAAACTCTCCCTCTATTTTAACAAATCTGTCCTATAAAAGAGATTGAATTTAGTTGCCGTGTTTCTTGGGACAAGCTTGTCCTTAAAACCAAACGATTGATATCCGCATATCGCACGATGTGCGGATATTTTAAAAGATGCCAAAAATATGGTATGATGTTAAGTGAACTAAAAAAGGAGAAATACATGTCTAATTTATCTGTTAATGCGATTCGTTTTTTGGGTGTTGATGCGATTGAAAAATCAAAATCTGGTCACCCAGGAGTTGTCATGGGTGCTGCCCCTATGGCTTACAGCCTTTTCACTAAGCAAATGCGTATCAATCCAGAACAGCCTAACTGGATTAACCGTGACCGCTTCATCCTCTCAGCTGGACACGGTTCTATGTTGCTCTATGCTCTTCTTCACCTCTCAGGCTTTAAAGACGTTTCTATCGAAGAAATCAAGAACTTCCGCCAATGGGGTTCTAAAACACCAGGTCACCCAGAATACGGTCACACAGCTGGTGTAGACACAACAACTGGTCCTCTTGGTCAAGGGATCTCAACAGCGACTGGTTTTGCCCAAGCTGAACGTTTCCTTGCTGCTAAGTACAACCGTGAAGGTTACAACATCTTTGACCACTATACTTATGTCATCTGTGGTGATGGTGACCTCATGGAAGGTGTGTCTGGTGAAGCAGCGTCATACGCTGGTCTTCAAAAGCTAGACAAACTTATTGTGCTTTACGATTCAAACAACATCTGCTTGGACGGTGGTACAGAGGATGCCTTTACAGAAAATGTTCGTGAACGCTATGACGCTTACGGATGGCACACTGCTTTGGTTGAAGATGGTACAGACGTTGACGCTATTAACGCTGCTGTTGAAGAAGCGAAAAAATCTGGTAAACCATCTCTTATCGAAGTGAAAACAGTGATTGGTTACGGTTCTCCAAACAAACAAGGCACAAATGCTACTCACGGAGCTCCTCTTGGTGCTGAAGAAACACAAGCTACTCGTGAAAACCTTGGTTGGGACTACGCACCGTTTGAAGTGCCAGAAGAAGTTTATGCTGACTTTAAGACAAACGTTGCTGAACGTGGTGAAGCAGCTTACGACGCTTGGGTCAAATTAGTCGAAGACTACAAACAAGCTTACCCAGAATTGGCAGAAGAAGTATCTGCTATTCTCGCTGGTAAAGACCCTGTTGAAATCAAACCAGAAGACTTCCCAGCACTTGAAGCAGGCTTCTCACAAGCCACTCGTAACTCTTCACAAGACGCTTTGAACGTGGCTGCTAGCGTTATGCCAAACTTCCTTGGTGGTTCAGCTGACCTTGCTCACTCAAATATGACCTACATCAAAGAAGATGGTCTGCAAGATAGCACTCATCCACTTAACCGTAACATCCAGTTTGGTGTGCGTGAGTTTGCGATGGGAACTATCTTGAACGGACTTTCTGCTCACGGTGGACTTCGTGTTTACGGTGGTACTTTCTTCGTCTTCTCTGACTATGTGAAAGCAGCTATGCGCTTGTCAGCGTTGCAAGGTCTTCCTGTGACTTATGTCTTTACCCACGACTCTATCGCTGTTGGTGAAGATGGACCTACACATGAGCCAATCGAACATTTAGCTGGACTTCGTGCTATGCCAAACCTCAACGTCTTTCGCCCAGCAGACGCTCGTGAAACACAAGCAGCTTGGTATTTGGCACTCAAGAACCAGTCTACACCATCTGCCCTTGTCCTCACGCGTCAAAACTTGACTGTTGAAGAAGGCACAGATTTTGACAAGGTGGCTAAGGGTGCTTACGTAGTTTATGAAAGCGCAGCAGACTTTGACACTATTCTCCTTGCTTCAGGTTCTGAAGTGAACTTGGCAGTCAAAGCCGCTAAAGTCTTGGCAGAAGAAGGCGCTAAAGTGCGTGTGGTATCAGTACCATCAACTGACCTCTTTGACGCACAAGACGCTGCTTACAAAGAAGAAATCCTACCAAGTAACATCCGCCGTCGTGTAGCTGTGGAAATGGCAGCAACACAAAGCTGGTACAAATATGTTGGTCTTGACGGTGCCGTTATCGGTATTGACAAGTTCGGTGCTTCTGCGCCAGCGCAAACTGTTATCGACAACTACGGCTTCACCGTTGAAAATGTCGTTAATGTCGTTAAAGGATTAGACTAATCCTAAAACCTCAAATGCCTAGCATTTGAGGTTTTTGAGTACCCAAAATCAAGCCCGTAGCAGATTTGTGACAAAGTCATTTGGAACTTGATATAATAAAAACTAACCAAAACACAACACTTTGTCTACTAAATAGACTGTGTGGGTAAATACTTATTTGGAGGAAAATATGGTTAAAACATACGATATATTGGTTATTGGATTTGGTAAGGCAGGTAAAACCTTGGCTGCCAAGATGAGTCAGCTAGGGAAAAAGGTTGCGCTCGTTGAGCAAGACAGCAAGATGTACGGTGGTACTTGTATCAATATCGGCTGTATTCCAACCAAGACTATGATTGTCGCAGCAGAGGAAAATCTCGGTTTTGCTGAGACCATGGCGCAAAAAGATGTGGTGACAACACGCTTACGTCAGAAAAACTATGATACAGTAGCAAGCGCAGGTGTCGATATCTACAATGCTAAAGCACGCTTTGTCTCAAACAAAGTCGTTGAAGTCACAGCTGGTAGTGACATTGAGCAGCTCACCGCTGAAACCATTGTCATCAACACAGGAGCACAGTCCAATGTCCTACCTATCCCAGGGCTTTTAGAGAGCAAAAATGTCGTTGACAGCACAGGTATCCAAAACCTTGACAAACAGCCAGCTAGCCTAGGTATCATCGGTGGGGGCAATATCGGCTTAGAGTTTGCTAGTCTTTACAGCAAGCTAGGGACAAAGGTCACAGTCTTTGAAGCAGGGGACAAGATTTTACCGCGTGAAGAGCCTGTCGTTGCTCAACTAGCTAGAGAATACCTCGAAGAAGACGGTATTACCTTCAAGGTCAATGCTCGTGTGGGTGGTGTTAAAAACATCGGTGAGCAGGTTGTCCTAAGTGCTGAGGACGGGGCCTATACTTTTGATGTGGTACTCTATGCTACTGGACGTAAGCCAAATATCGAAGGTCTTGGTCTTGAAAACACGGACATTGCCCTTACAGAGCGCCGTGCTATTCAGGTGGATGACTATTGTGAGACTAGTGTAGCTGGTGTCTATGCTGTTGGTGATGTCAATGGTGGTTTACAGTTCACCTACACCTCACTAGATGATTTCCGTATCGTCTTTGGGCGTCTCACTGGAAATGGCGACTATAGTCTGTCTAAACGTCAAAACGTGCCAAATACAACCTTTATCGAGCCAGCCTTGTCTAGCGTCGGACTCAAAGAAGCCGAACTCAAGGCAAAAGGCATTGCCTACAAGACCAATGAATTGCGTGTGGCAGCTATGCCAAGAGCACATGTCAACAATGACCTGCGTGGTATTTACAAGGTCAATGTCAGCCCAGAAACCAATGAAATCTTAGGTGCGACGCTCTTTGGACAAGGCTCACAAGAAATTATCAACCTCATTAAAATGGCGATGGACAACCACATCCCATACACTTACATCAAAAACCAAGTCTTCACTCATCCAACCATGGCAGAAAACTTGAATGATGTCTTCAATTTCTAACAAAAAAGCGTCTAAAATATTTTTAGACGCTTTTTGCTGATAACCTCAAGTCACTTTGAAAGTTCAAGCAATTTGTGGTATTATAATTAGGAAAACCAATAGAGTTAGGAATAGTACCTTTTATGTCTAAAGAAACCTTAATTATTTTGTATGGTGGGCGTTCTGCAGAGCGTGAGGTCTCTGTTTTATCCGCTGAGAGTGTCATGCGTGCGGTGAATTATGATAAGTTCACTGTCAAGACCTACTTTATCGCTCAAGACGGTCGCTTTATCAAGACGCAGGAGTTTACAGAAGCGCCTAATGGTGACGAAAAGCTGATGACCAATCACACCATTGATGAAAGTAAAGTCATTAGCCCAAGCGCTATCTACGAAGAAGGAGCTGTTGTTTTTCCAGTTCTTCATGGACCGATGGGTGAGGATGGCTCTATCCAAGGCTTTCTTGAGGTTTTGAAAATGCCTTATGTCGGCACTAATATCTTCTCATCAAGCGTCGCTATGGATAAGATTACAACCAAGCACGTCCTTGAGAGCACTGGTGTGCCACAGGTTGCTTACGTGACTTACATGGATGGCGATAGCCTTGATGAGGCAGTGGCTAATGTCCATGATACATTGACTTATCCTGTCTTTGTCAAGCCAGCCAATATGGGCTCAAGTGTCGGCATTTCACGAGCAGAAAATGACGCTGAGTTGGTTGAAGCGATTACACTTGCGCTCAAGTACGACAGTCGTATCCTCATCGAGCAAGGGGTTGTGGCACGTGAGATTGAGGTTGGTATTTTAGGCAATACAGATGTCAAGACTACCTTACCAGGTGAAGTGGTCAAAGACGTTGCCTTTTATGACTACAAGGCAAAATACATTGACAATAAAATCACCATGGCAATCCCAGCTGAATTGCCAGCAGAGACGGCAGAAAAAATGCGCCATTACGCTAGCAAAGCTTTCAAGGCAATTGGTGGCTGTGGCTTGTCACGCTGCGACTTTTTCCTGACAGAGGACGGTCACATCTACCTCAATGAGCTCAATACCATGCCAGGTTTCACGCAGTGGTCTATGTATCCTCTCCTTTGGGACAATATGGGACTTAAATACGCTGACTTGATTGATGAGTTGGTCAGCTTAGCCAAAGAGATGTTTGAAAAGCGAGAGAGCCATCTCTTGTAAAAGAAAAAGTTTAGCCAAATAGAGACTAAACACCAATAGATAGAAAGAGCAGGTCTTTGGTGACCTGTTTTTTCCGTGAAGAAAGATGACAATGAAAACGTTAGAAGATATTCAAGAACAATTATTAGACGATTACAAGAGGAGCAAAGCGCCTGCTGACAGCATTCTTTTCCGAGGAGATTCTTTGGTTGAGTTTCTCCCGACCAATAAGCTAGCACTTCAGGCTCCTCTAGTTAATCACGGCATCCGTGGCATTGACACACGCTTTTTAATCGAGCACCTCGATACTCTCACTACCAATCAAGACCCCAAAAGTATCGTCCTTTTGATTGGGACAAATGACTTGATGTTGGGTGAGTCGGTGAATGATGTCAAGAAGCGTATCAGCTGTATTTTAGAGCTGTTAAGACAAAAGTTTCCTACGGTTGAGCTTTATCCTGAGAGCCTTTACCCGAGACGCCAGTCTGAGTCTTATGGGGCGGCACTGGCTGATGAGATTGCTGAGGCTAATCTCTATCTGAGAACGCTAGATGCACACTATATTGACGTCTATAGTAGGCTGGTAGGAGAAGCGGGCTTGTTAAAGACAGACTATACAAAAGACGGAGTGCATTTGAACTATTCGGGCTACAAGGTAGTGATAGCGCTACTTGAGGAGGTATTTGGCTAATGAACATATGGTCACGTTTTGAAAATTGGGGGCATTTTGTCAGCGGTATTCTCATGTGCGTGCTGGGCATTTGCTTAATTTTCTTTAATACGTATTTTGTTGCAGGTGTTACTTGGTGGACGGGGATTTTGCTGACCTTGGTTGGTCTATTTCGTGCGGTGGAAGTTTTCTTACCCAAGCATAAAGCACAAGGTAGTAAAGCTCGTCTGCTCAATCTCGTCAGTGCTCTTGCGCACATCATCCTAGGGACGATTGTCATGACTTGGAGTGGTGATGCGGCAAAGTTGCTTAGCTTTGGTGTTGGGCTCTATCAGCTCATGATAGGACTTGTCAGCCTTTTCACCTACTACCTCTTGCAAAAAGACCGTGCCAAGGGACGGCTCAAAGAGCTGGTCATTGGACTCATTACCTTCTTTTGGGGAATTGGGACCTTGCTGAGCACACGTTCTGTTCGAGATACCTTGGTTTTAGTCGGGATTTACGTGATTTTCATCGGGATTACTTGGTTGATTGACGCTAGAGACTTGCTCGTGACAGATAAAACCAAGCAACGCAAAAGACGACGCTGGCGTGTCGGTGTTCCTGTTTTCTTTACCATGCTCATCCCAGCTGACATTCACTCGAAAATCAACCACCTGCTAAACGACGAGGTCAGCCCAGAGGAAGTTGAGGAGACGCTTATTCCTCAAGTGAAAAAGAAAGTCAAGGGCGATCCTGTGCTCAAGGTTTTTATCCACGTGAGTGAGGGGATTTTCGGTTCTGTTGGGCATGTGGACTTGAGTTATAAGGGCAGAGTTTATTCTTACGGTTCTTACGATGTGGATTCTGAGCGTGTGTTTTCAGCGGTGGGAGACGGTTGTTTCTTTACGCTGGATGATAAGGACTATATCACTTATTGCTTGGAGTATGGTAAGACCCTCTTTGAGTATCGTGTGGCGCTGACCAAAGAGCAGCAGGAAGCTTTTGAGAAGAAGCTCAAAGAGCTTGAGGACATGACAGTTCCTTGGGAGCTGACCTCAGAAACACAGAAAGCCAGCTATATGGGCTTGATGGTCAAGCGTTTCCACGCTGAAACTTATAAATTCACCAAGTCTCGTTTTAAAACCTACTTTGTCCTTGGTACTAACTGTGTCTTGCTAGCAGATCAATTGATCGGAACCAGCGGTCTGGACTTGATTACTATGGTGGGGATCTTGTCGCCGGGGACTTACTATGAGTATTTCCATAAAGAATATCAAAAGCCAAACTCTATCGTAGTGGGTGAAACCATTCATAACGCTAGTCTCAATATTTCAGAAGTTGAAGAATAAAAAAACACTTTCTGCTTGAGCAGAAAGTGTTTTTGACGTGCTTAGTCTTTGTTTTCTTGTTCTTCTTGACGTTCGCTAATAACAATAGTGTCATCAACAAGGTCAGCAAGCAAGTGTTTGCTGTCAAGATGGTCAAGATAGTAATCAGTGATACGGTCACGGATTTGTTGTTCAATCACACGACGTAGTGGACGAACCCCCATCGCTTCATCGTAGCCTTCTTCGATGAGGTAAGCCTTAGCAGCATCAGTCACTTCTAAGTCCATGCCTTTCTTAGCGATGGTTTGGTTGACTTCAGTCAACATGAGGTCAACAATGTCGTTAAGGTCTTCTTTGGTCAAATGTGAGAACTCAATAACAGCGTTGAAGCGGTTCAAGAACTCAGGACGGAAGTAAGGCGCGATACGATCCATAATCTTCATGTCCTTATCTTCATCGCCAGTCAAGCGTTCGTTACCAAAGCCTGCATTAGAAGTTGCGATGATGACAGTGTTCTTAAAGTCAACGGTATTACCTTGACCGTCAGTCAAACGACCATCATCTAGCACTTGAAGAAGAAGTGTGATGACTTGAGGGTCAGCTTTTTCAATTTCATCAAGTAAGATGATAGCGTAAGGATTACGACGTACACGTTCAGTCAGTGTGTTGCTATTGTCATCGTAGCCGACATAACCAGCAGTTGTACCGATGAGTTTTGAGACAGCAGTACGGTCGCTAAATTCAGACATGTCTAAGCGGATGATGGCTTCTTTAGAGCCGAACATGTCTTGAGCGAGTTGTTTAGCTAGCTCTGTTTTACCGACACCAGTTGGTCCGACAAAGAGGAAGCTTCCGATTGGGCGATTGCCTTCGTCAAAGCCTGCACGGTTACGACGGATAGCACGAGAAACAGCTTCGACCGCTTCGTCTTGTCCAATGACATGTCCTTTAAGACGAGTGTTCATTTCTTTGAGACGTTCGATGTCACTAGCACCCATTTGAGAGACAGGGACACCGGTTAGACGTTCAACAGATTCAGCCACGTCATTGACAGTTGCAGTGACTTTTTGGTCTTCTTTGTGATTGTCTTTTTGTTTTTCAAGCTCTTCGATACGTGTCTTAGCGTTGAGCGCAGCTTCATAATCTTCATCAGCTACCGCTTTTTCTTGTGCTGCTTTTTGTTGGTCAATTTCTTCTTCGATAGATTTGACATCTGTGACAGTGTGTTGGGCTGCCAAGTGTGCTGCCGTCATATCGATCAAGTCAATCGCCTTATCAGGAAGGCTACGTTGTGGGATGTATTGAACAGAGTAGTCAATCGCTGCTTTCAAGACATCATCTGGAAGCACAACGTTGTGGTGTTTTTCGTACAAATTACGAATACCCATCAAGATGTTAAAGGTATCTTGAGCAGAGGGCGCATTGACTTTGACTTCGTTGAAACGACGTGCCAGCGCAGCATTTTTCAAAATGGTATTGCGGTATTCGTCTTGTGTTGTTGCACCAATAACGGTCAACTCACCACGAGAAAGTGCAGGTTTCAAAATATCAGCCAAACCTTTAGAGCCGCTATCGCTACCTGTTGAGCCAGCGCCTAAAATTTGGTGGATTTCATCAAAGAAGAGGATGATATTACCAGCTTCTTTGACCTCTTTGATGAGGTTTTGGATGTTTTCTTCAAAGCTACCACGGTATTGCGTACCAGCTTCAAGCCCAGAAATATCAATAGAGATGATTTCTTTATTTTTGATAGCAGCAGGCACGTCACCGTTAACAATGGCTTGCGCTAAACCTTCGACGACAGCTGTCTTACCGACACCAGCGTCCCCGACAAGGACAGGGTTGTTCTTTGTACGGCGTGCTAGGATTTCAGCAGTGTCTTGGATTTCTTTGTTACGTCCAATAACAGGGTCAAGCTCATTGTTACGTGCTTTTTTGGTAAGGTTTGTTCCTAGTTTTGCAAGGATACCGTCCTCTTTAGGCGCATTTGCAGCAGGAGCGGCTTGCTCTGTTTGACCAGGAAGTTTTCCTGTTTTGCGGTATTCTTCAAACTCTTCAGGTGTGATTTCACGCCCGTTAATCATATAACGACGACGTTCGGTGTTGTAACCTCCCATGTTTCCCATGAGTTGGTTGAAAATGTCGTCCATACTTCCAAAAGGATCACGTCCATAATAATTATTTGCCATAGTATATACCTCGTTTGTTAAAATGATACTATCATACGATAGCATGTATTTAGAAGGATTACCGCTTTATCTAATCCAGTCAGTTTGAGAGGTGTCATGTTAGCGGTAATATTTAGGTTATCTAACCACCTTCTGACTAATACTATACTCTTATCATGAGGAAAAGTCAACCCAAAAGCATCGAAAAAATGAAAAAATAACAATAAAATAATACTATCCTATTTTATGTGATAAAAATGGTAGTACCTGAAAAATATTGTGCATGGACTAGGATATAAAAAGGAGCACAGCGACATCGCTATGCTCAAGTTTTTTATTGTGCTTTTGGTAAAAGGCGCTTTACTCTATCCCATGCTATAATGGTCACAAAGGTCATAGTAAAGAGAATTACAACAGCTAATCCGCTATAGATGTCTTGGGTTCGCCACGGAACACCGCTGGGGTCTGTTACGATCTTCTTTTTTTCGATGAACATTGCCCAGATTTTTGCAAGCCCTTGAATAAAGTAATAGATAATCAGTTGATACCAAGCTCCAGTGTGTTTTTCCTCGATTGTAAGTTGCATTTTAGGTGTTGTCTTTTGCTGATAAAGAGCAAAAAGTTGGAAAATAGTATAGACACAAAGATACCAGCCAAGGAAGTTTACGAGAGGTACTCCCCAGTAACTACCACCGTCACGCCAAACCCAAGAACCTTGGATAGTTGAACTAATAGGATCCATAGATAAATCCCACATGACCATGATAAAGGCAGCTATTGCTGGGATTCTGAAAATGTCGCTTCCCTTGAGGTAGTTGTCCAAATGATCAGTTAATAGATGGGCTAGTTCCCAAGAGATATATCCCATACCAAAATAAGCAGGCATAATCATTAAAGGAACATCACCTAGCTTAGCTCCTAAAATATCAGAATAGTAATAGTGGCCAAATGGAAAGCCTGTATGGATACTCAAACTTTCAAAGGACCAACTGACAACAAAAGTAATAAGAAAGAAGATAAGGAAGTTTCTCCACCCCATACGCCTAGTGCCATGGAGTATAGAGAAAATAATATAAGATAAAATCGTAATTCCTGCAGCTATCCCTACAGGCATCAAAGGTTTTAAAAAGATAAGTAAGGTTGCTATTAAAGTAATCAGCCACAAAAGCCGGTCAACCCATTTTGATTTTTTTGACATAGGTATGTCCTCCCAATATAAAAATCTTGTAACGCTGACGATTATATGCTATTATGACGAGTGTCGCAAGTCTCTTGTGACAAGATAGCAGGAGGTGTCACATGAGTAATCAAATAGAGGCTGATTTACCTAAAAAAGAGAGGCTATTTCAAGCGCTGATTGAACAGCTAAGGATACAGAGTATGGATGAGATAAATATTAGCCAGCTTTGTCAAAAAGCAGGAGTATCTCGTATGTATTACTACAGAAATTATGTTAGCTTAGAGGATATTGTGCGAGAAAAGCTAGACCAAATGTTTCATGATTATCTTCTTCAGATAGAAAAATACAAACGAAAAGGACACGAAGCTATGAACAGCTCCCTGTCAAGTAGACAGTGAAATAATAAAATGATTAAGCAACCTGATTCCTGAATAAAAGTTCTAAAATGAAGTTAGCCACTTAAAAGTATGAAAAAACACCTCAGAGAGATATAATTGTAATCACCACAAAAACAATTAGAAAGACTCTGAGATGCAAGACTATTATACACCAAAAGGAAAACATTTAACACTATCAGACCGTAGAAATATTGAACGTTGGTTACATGAAGGGTGTTCCAATCGTGAAGTGGCTAGGCGACTAGATAAAGCTCCTCAAACCATTCATAATGAGGTCAAGCGGGGGCTAATTCTCCAACAAGTGCGTCAAAGTAGGTTCAAAAAGGTCTATTCAGCCGACAGAGCTCAGATGGCCTATGAAGAAAACCGAAAACGCTCTGTGAAAGCTGTTCAACTTGATAAACAGACCAGGGTATTTTTCTTTCAATTTTTTAGGCAATTTCAAACAGAATTGCTTATTCTATTGCAATCTGATATGAGGTACATTATTCATTATAGTTTTAAAGACTATCTAAAAGTATTGGTAAATAATTACTTTCTCAATGAAGTACGTCCTAGTATAGAGCCATATTGGCAGTCCTATGTATCGGCAGGGTTAGCAGATGTATTATTTACATGGATATTATCAGGGGCAAAAGAAAGCGACCAAGAAATGGCTAATATTATTTATAAAGTTGCACGCATGTCATAAGCTATCGTAGAAAAATGCGATTTGTGCCAAATTTGTGCCAAGAACGAAAAAAAGCCCTTAAAACAAGGCTTTGTAAGGATTAAAAAATGCCACCACCGAGAATTGAACTCGGAACTGAGCATTACCATTGCTCTATTATACCATTTAACTATAGCGGCTACTTTTCTATAATATCATGAAACCTTTTTTTAGGCAAGTCTTTTTTTCAGAAAACGTACTTTTTTAAAATATGCTATAATGGAGGTATCATAAAAAACAGAGGTTATCATGACTTACGAGGAAACATTTTTAAAAGATTTTGAAGAGTGGTTGAACACTCAAGTGATGGTCAATGAAGTGGCGATGGCTGAGGCGAAAAAAATCGTCGAAGAGGACAAGGACGAGCGAGCAGCAGACGCTTATATCCGCTATGAAAGTAAGCTAGACGCTTACCGCTTCTTGCAAGGCAAATTTGCCAACTATCATGCTAAAAAAGATTTTCATGACCTGCCAGACGGGCTTTTTGGTCAGCGAAAGTACTAGTTGCTATTTGAGTAGATTTTTGCTACAATAAAGCTATTCAGAGGTGTTTTGTGGCACGCAGTCTTACAGAGAGCGGTGGTGTTGAGAAGTCCGCAGATTGCAGCAAAGCTGGTTGCTGATGGTGAGTTAGAGAGTTGAGTTGCGGGTCTTGCACCCGAAATTGGGTGGTACCGCGGATTATAAAGATTCGTCCCTGTCGTTTGGCAGGGATTTTTTGTATTTAGGTGCAAACGATGAAGGATTTTGAAACAGAGAAACTCTACTATGGCTTTCCAGTGGTGGTGCTGGGCTATAAGGATGAGCAATGGGGCTATAATATCACAACCTCTAGCTCGTCCTACAGCTTGGCAGATACCATTGTCATTGGGCTGTTTTGCCAGAATAATGCGACGGCACAAATCAGAAAGCACGGTACTTTCACGCTCAATATACCGCCGGAGCACTTGATGGCGGAGGTTGAGCAGGCGGGCTTTGTCACGCATCGGGATAAGCTGACCATGACAAAGATAGACTATGAAGTGTCGGATGAGATTGACGCTCCTATCTTGACGGATAGTCTACTCACTCTGTCTTGTGTCGTGGAGCAGGAGGTGGTCTTTGGCAATTTCGTGCATTTCTTTGCTAAGATTGTCAACCGCAAGGTGGCTGATAACCTCTTGACGGATGACCACTTGGACTATGAGAAGCTATCACCCTATATCTATATGGGAGATGGGAAAGAGCGGGTTTACCGCCAGCTGACAGATAGCAGTACACCTTTGGGTGGTTTTATGAAGGCAGCTAGACAGAAAAAACGGGCTAAACAGCCAGTCTTGCCTGTTCTTGAAACCAAGTGTCTAAACTTACGACCTGTGGAAATAGCTGACGCTACTAGCATGTTTGCCTACGGTAGTCAGGAGCGAGTTGCAAACTTAGCAGGATTTCCTCCTAATCAGTTTATTGCTGAAGTGGAGAGCTTCATAAGAGATAATCTCGCTAAAGCCAGCACATACAGGATGTATGCTATCACTCTAAAGGACAGTGCCCAAGTGATTGGTGCCATTGACTTTCATCCGCATGTGTCTGGAGAGGAGGACATAGCAGAGATGGGTTATGTGCTGCACCCTGACTACTGGGGACAGGGCTTTGGGACGGAGGCTGCTCGTGCCTTTATCCGCTACGGCTTTGACCGGCTCGGTCTTCGCAAGATAGACCTCAACATCTATGACGACAACCAAGCCAGCCTCGCCCTTGCTCACAAGCTCGGCTTTACCCAAGAGGCAAGGCTACGGGCTTACCTGAAAAAGGCTGATGGTTCTCATGACCGTTTGGTCTTTGGGCTTTTGAGAGAGGAGTACGCCCATGATAAAGATTTTGGGACAAGCTAGTGCTAATCGCTTACCTGACGTGGAAACGGACAGGCTTTATCTGCGTCAGCGGACAAATGCAGATGCTGAGGACATCTTTGCCTATGCTCGTTTGCCAGAGGTGACTATACCTGCGGGATTTCCAGCTGTCGAGACGGTGGCGGATGAGCTTTACTATATAGAGCAGATTTATACGAGCAATCTGGCTAAGGAAAATATTCCCAGTGGCTATGGTATCACCTTGAAAGGCACAGACAAGGTCATTGGTTCTATTGACTTTAACCACCGACATGGCGATAAGGTATTGGAGATGGGTTATATACTTCATCCAGACTATTGGGGGCAAGGTATTGTGCCAGAGGCGGGACGTGCCATGCTCAAGGTTGGCTTTGAATTGCTCGGTTTGGATAAGATTATCCTCATTTGCTATGACTATAACCAACAAAGCCAAGCCGTCGCCAGAAAACTTGGTTTCACCCTTGAAACCGTCAGCGAGGAAATCCAAGACCCTGCAGGACGCGTGTGCCGAGATGAGACTTGGGGGCTTAGGAGAGAGGAGTGGGAGCGATAAAGCTGTTCAGTTTAGCTAATCAGATTTGATGATTTATTCGCTACATTTGCAAACAAAACTAAAATAAAGGAGCAAATATATGACAAAAGAACTTTCACCAAAATACAACCCGACTGAGGTTGAAGCAGGGCGTTATCAAAAGTGGTTGGACGAGGACGTGTTTAAGCCGTCTGGCGACAAGAAGGCTAAACCTTACTCTATCGTGATTCCACCGCCAAATGTGACCGGTAAACTCCACTTGGGACATGCTTGGGACACGACGCTTCAAGACATCATCATTCGTCAAAAGCGCATGCAGGGCTTTGACACCCTGTGGTTGCCAGGTATGGACCACGCAGGGATTGCGACACAAGCCAAGGTTGAGGAGCGCTTGCGTGAGCAGGGGATTTCCCGCTATGACCTTGGTCGTGAGAAATTCCTCGACAAAGTCTGGGAATGGAAGGACGAGTATGCCTCAACCATCAAGTCACAGTGGGGCAAGATGGGGCTATCGCTTGACTATGCGCGTGAGCGTTTCACGCTGGACGAGGGGCTGTCAAAGGCGGTGCGTAAGGTCTTTGTAGAACTCTACAAGAAAGGCTGGATTTACCGTGGTGAGTTCATCATCAACTGGGATCCAGCTGCCCGCACGGCGCTTTCAGATATCGAGGTTATCCACAAGGACGTCGAAGGTGCTTTCTACCATATCAACTATGCCCTAGAGGACGGCTCAGCCTACCTGCAAGTAGCGACTACTCGTCCTGAAACCATGTTTGGGGACGTGGCTGTGGCGGTCAATCCAGAGGACGAGCGCTACAAGGACTTAATTGGCAAGAACGTCATCCTCCCAATCCTCAACAAACCAATCCCAATCGTGGCAGACGAGCACGCTGACCCAGGGTTTGGAACAGGTGTCGTGAAAATCACGCCTGCCCACGATCCAAACGACTTTCTCGTGGGGCAACGCCACAACCTACCACAGGTCAATGTCATGAACGACGACGGCTCTATGAATGAGCTGGCTGGTGAGTTTGCTGGTCTTGACCGCTTTGAAGCTCGAAAAGCAGTAGTGGCTAAATTGCAAGAGCTGGGCAATCTGGTTGAGATTGAAAAGCGTGTCCACAGTGTGGGACACTCTGAGCGTACAGGGGTACCAGTGGAGGCACGTCTATCTACTCAGTGGTTTGTCAAGATGGATGAGCTGGCTAAAAATGCGATTGCCAACCAAGAGACAGACGACAAGGTCAACTTCTACCCACCACGCTTCAATGATACTTTCCTATCATGGATGGAAAATGTCCACGACTGGGTGATTTCTCGCCAGCTTTGGTGGGGACACCAAATCCCTGCTTGGTACAATGAAGCAGGTGAGATTTACGTGGGTGAAGAAGCGCCAGAAGGGGACGGCTGGACGCAGGACGAGGATGTGCTAGACACTTGGTTTAGCTCAGCCTTGTGGCCTTTCTCAACCATGGGCTGGCCTGACACAGACGCCGAGGACTTCAAGCGCTACTTCCCAACGTCAACCTTGGTAACAGGCTACGACATCATCTTCTTCTGGGTGTCTCGCATGATTTTCCAAAGTTTAGAGTTCACAGAGCGCCGTCCGTTTGAAAATGTCCTCATTCACGGACTTATTCGTGACGAGCAAGGACGTAAGATGTCCAAGTCACTGGGCAATGGAATTGACCCTATGGACGTGATTGACCAGTACGGAGCAGACGCTCTACGTTGGTTCCTCTCAAATGGCTCAGCGCCGGGACAAGACGTGCGCTTCAGCTATGAAAAGATGGACGCCAGCTGGAACTTCATCAATAAAATCTGGAACATTTCCCGCTACATTCTCATGAATAACGAAGGTTTGACACTGGATGAAGCCCGTGAAAATGTCGCTAAAGTCGCAGCCAGTCAAGCAGGTAACGTGACGGACCGCTGGATTCTCCACAACCTCAATGAGACTATTGCCAAGGTGACGGAGAACTTTGACAAGTTTGAGTTTGGGGTGGCAGGACACATCCTCTACAACTTCATCTGGGATGAGTTTGCGGACTGGTATGTCGAGCTGACCAAGGAAGTGCTTTACAGCGACAACGAGGCTGAAAAAGTCATGACCCGCTCTGTCCTTCTCTACACGCTTGACCAAATCTTGCGTTTGCTGCACCCAATTATGCCGTTTGTGACTGAGGAAATTTTTGAGCAAATCTCTGATAGCACCATTGTCACAGCCAGCTACCCAGAGGTGCGTGCTGACTTTGAAAATGCTGAAGCTGCCGCAGGTGTTGAGGCACTGAAAGACCTTATCCGTGCCGTGCGTAACGCTCGTAGCGAAGTCAATGTGGCACCAAGCAAACCGATCACGCTCTTGGTGAAAACCACTGACCCAGCGCTTGAGACTTTCTTTGCGGACAATGTCAACTACATCAAGCGCTTTACAAACCCAGAGCACTTGGAAATTGCAAGCGACATCACCGCACCAGAATTGTCCATGAGTGCTGTCATCACAGGCGCTGAAATCTATCTTCCTCTAGCTGACTTGCTCAATGTCGAAGAAGAGTTAGAGCGCCTCAACAAGGAACTCGCCAAATGGCAAAAAGAACTGGACATGGTGGCTAAGAAACTCTCAAACGAGCGCTTCGTAGAGAACGCCAAACCAGAAATCGTCCAAAAAGAACGTGACAAACAAACTGACTACCAAGCCAAATACGACGCTACAAAAGCCCGCATTGCGGATATGGAAAAGTTGGTCAAATAATTGTAAAACCCAGTTATTAACTGGGTTTTAACAGTCCCTTTTTAAGGTTCAAATGTTTTTTCTGAATTTTCTTTTTGGATAAGTCTTCTTTGCCACTTTTGTGATAAAATAGTAGGGAGAGTTTTTTGGAAAGAGATAAAAAATCTTTAGAATGAGATGGAGACGTGAATGATTAAACGACAACATAAAAAGAAGATTAAGCGTATGGCTAATCTTCCTTTTCGCTTGAATGCTCTATTTTTTGCAGTAGCGCTTTTGTTTTCTATTTTGCTCTTTCGTCTAGTCCAGATGCAGTTGGTCAATTATAATTTTTACCATAAGAAGCTAACCGCATCAACGACCTACACTGTTAAAACGGCTAACCAGCGTGGGCAAATCTACGATGCCAACGGGACAGCCCTTGTTAGCAATGTTGAAAAAAATGTTTTGACCTTTACTCGTAGTAATACCATGACCACTCAGTACATCAAGGAGTTAGCACAGCAATTGCCAAACTATGTGACATTTGACGATGCCTCTGTTAGCACACGTGACAAAAAGGATTACTACCTAGCAGACACAGAGACTTATCAAAAGGTAGTTGAGGCGCTGCCAAAGTCGAAAAAAGTGGATTATTTTGGCAATTCCCTCTCTCAGGCAACTATTTATAAGAATGCAGTTGCTAGTGTTCCGGACTCTGCTATTAACTACTCGGATGAGGAGTTGCGTGTCGTACATGCCTTTACCGAGATGAATGCTGCGCAGACCTTTGCCACGGTCAATATCACGACAGAGGACTTGACAGATGAGCAGATGGCTGCCATTAAGGCTGCCAAGTCGTCTCTAAAAGGCTTAGCCATCTCTAAGACTTGGGACCGTGACGTGGCAGATACGAGTCTAGCCAGTCTAGTGGGAAGTATCTCCTCTGAAAAGACAGGGCTGCCAAAAGAAGATGCTAAAAGCTACCTCAAAAAAGGCTATTCGCTCAATGATCGTGTAGGAACGTCCTATCTCGAAAAAGCTTATGAGAGCGATTTGCAAGGTGAGCGTACGGTAAGGACAGTTGTGGTTGACCGAAACAATAAAATCGTCAGCGACAAGGTCACTGAAAAAGGCTCCACAGGTAATTCCCTCAAGCTGACCATCAACCTTGATTTCCAAAATAAAGTCCAGTCCATCTTGCAGCAGTATTACAATACCGATATCTCAAACGGTGAGGCGGTCAATTCAGACGGTATCTACGCCGTAGCGATTGAGCCGTCAACAGGCAAGGTGCTGGCTATGGCGGGACTCAAGCACGAAGTCGGCTCAAGCACTGCCACGACAGACATTTTAGGCAATATCAATAACGTCTTTACCCCAGGGTCTGTGGTCAAGGGGGCAACGCTCAGCGCAGGTTGGCAAAACAATGTCCTCTCAGGCAATGAAGTCCTCTACGACCAAGAAATTTCAGGGATTAAGTCTTGGTTCACCTCAGGTAGCATGCCAATCACTGCCGTACAGGCGCTCGAGTATTCTTCAAATACCTACATGGTGCAAATAGCGCTGAAACTCATGGGGCAAAACTATACAGCAGGCTCAACGCTATCAAACAAAGGCTACAAAGACGCTATGGCAAAACTGCGTGCGACCTATGCGGAGTATGGTCTTGGAACGACGACAGGACTTGATTTACCAGAAGCAGAAGGCTATATCCCTACCAGCTTTACTGTCAGTGATACTTTGTTTGAGTCCTTTGGACAGTATGACGCTTACAGCCCTATCCAGTTAGCGCAGTATGTCGCTACAGTGGCTAACGGTGGTAACCGTGTTGCGACCCACCTTGTTGAGGGCATTTATAGTCAAAAAGATGGTACTCTTGGGGACAAGATAAAAGACATCACAGGCGCAACACTCAATACCGTAAGTCTTCCAGACGGCGATATGGCGCTTATCCAAGAAGGTTTCTACAATGTGGTGAATAGCAATTCTGCCTACGCGACAGGTAGCCAAATGCGAAGTAGTGTCACTACCATCAGCGGAAAAACCGGTACTGCCGAAACCTACACGCAAAACGCTAGCGGTACAACTGTCAAAACCGTGAACCTCAACGCCGTCGCTTATGATGAAAATAAAACCATTGCTGTTGCAGTCATGTACCCCCACGCAGCCTCAACCAGCACCTACATTCACCAACAAATTGCTCGTGATATTATCAACCAATATGTCTCTAGCAACTCTAGCAGTAACTAATCTCAAAAGGAGGGCAATGTGCTTTATCCAACACCGATTTCTAAACTCATTGATAGTTTTTCAAAACTGCCGGGTATCGGTATCAAAACCGCTACACGCTTAGCCTTTTACACGATTGGCATGAGCGATGAGGATGTGAATGAGTTTGCAAAAAATCTCTTGTCCGCAAAGCGTGAGCTGACTTATTGCTCCATTTGTGGCAATCTCACAGACGATGACCCGTGTGGTATTTGTACCGATGAGACCAGAGACAAGTCAACGATTTTAGTCGTTGAAGATAGTAAGGATGTCTCGGCTATGGAAAAAATCCAAGAGTATCATGGGCTTTACCATGTCTTGCAAGGGCTTATCTCACCCATGAATGGCGTGGGACCAGACGACATTAACCTCAAGTCCTTGATTACACGCTTAATGGATAGCGAGGTGTCAGAGGTTATCATCGCAACCAATGCTACTGCAGATGGAGAGGCGACAGCCATGTACATCTCACGTGTCCTAAAGCCAGCTGGTATCAAGGTGACCCGCCTTGCCAGAGGTCTCGCTGTCGGCTCTGACATCGAGTACGCAGATGAAGTGACACTTTTACGTGCTATCGAAAATCGCACAGAAATTTAAAAAAGTTTTCCTGTTTTTAAAAATAAAACCGAATAAATAAGTGGAGGTAATAAAATGGCAGAATTTACATTTGAAATTGTTGAAGAATTATTGGTCCTTTCAGAAAATGACAAGGGCTGGACAAAAGAGCTGAACCGTGTGAGCTTTAACGGGGTAGAACCAAAATTTGACATTCGCACTTGGAGCCCTGATCACACCAAAATGGGAAAAGGTATCACACTCACCAATGACGAATTTAAAGTTATCCTCGATGCCTTTCGTGGATAAGCATAGCAAAAAATCCTGCTTGCGCAGGATTTTTTATGTTATTAGCGTCTAAGCACTTTTTTGATGGTGCTAATGACTTTGTATTTTGTAGGGTTTGGATAGTAGCGGAAAAGCCCTGGACGGTGAATGATATAGCCGTTGAAGTTTTGCTTGAAGCGCAAAACGCCGTCAGAGCCGTCAAAGACACCTTGGATACCAAAGAAGTTGTAGAAAGGAATATTGCGCTTGATGGCTTCTTTCATGACATAGTCTTGCAAGATAGCAGGCGCATAAAACTTGTTAAACTCTGTGTAAGAGCCTGAAAAGAGGTAAATCGCCTCAACAGGCGTGTAGACAAAGAGACTACCAGATAGGATGACATCCTCATCACCGTACTTATCAATGAAAGCTTGCGCTTCCTCCTTACGCACTGTGAAAGTGTCAAACTGGCTGGTAAACTCTCTGATTTGGTTGTGTTTCTTTTCAGAGTTTGGATTTTTCTCCAAATCTTTTTGGAGTTTCTCGATTTTCTTAGCCAGCTTGTCTTGGTCGGCTGATAAGTGCTCTAAGTAATCCTTGAAATTAAGCGTTGCGACCATAAACTCTGCTTGGTCACCAAAGCTATCGTAGAAATACTCATAGTAAGACAGTGGCTTGTCATCGTAGTTACGGCGGTCAGATGTTGACGAGGTAATGTCCTTGAAAAGCGGCAGCTCGTCTCGTGTCAAAGGACGCACCTTGATACCAAAGCTGAGGGCTTTTTTGACCAACGGTCGCCCTTTTTTAGAAAAGGACTTGTGAAGCGTGTCTGCTGTTAGACCAGACAAGTCTTTGACATAATGCCAACGTCCGTCGGTATAGCCTGTTTTAAAGCCGTCATACTGAAAGCCAAGGTCTGTCAGTGCTTTGATCTGCTTTTCATCGGGCTCGCTGATAGGGTTGCCGTTGGTGTCAAACTCTTGATAGCTCTCATAGGGGTCAACGACCAACTCAAGCACACCATTAGCCTTAGCATAATCTCTTAGTTGCTGGTAGAAATCTTGCAGATAGGCGTAGTCTTTCACATTAGGACCAAAGTACAGCTCCATATGCTGCCCGCCTGTCATAGGTTGGGTAAAGACAAGCCCTGCAACAACAAGCTCTCTCTCTACACGCAAGCCAAGGTAAGTCGTCTCATTGCCCCTTTTTTGCAACAAAGCAGCCATCTGCGTCGTCTGAAAGGTGGAGTAGCTCTCCAAAGTGTCTAAGTAATCCTGATACTCTTGTTCCCCTAAAATTTCCAAAGTCATTAGTGTTTACTCCTTATTTTTTTACGCATGGTGTAGGCGAGGTTAGACAGGGCATAGAGTGGCTTGTTGACAGGGAGGTTGAACTCTCCGACAAACTCCTCTATGGTTGGCTCAAATTTTGATTTGAACTGATAGAGTCCACCGTCAAGACCATTTTCAATGCCACCCATATTTTGCCAAGTCTTTTGGCGCTCAAAGGCGTGACTGGCAGTCTCAAACCATGTGAGAATAGCAGGTTGATAGGTCTTGTAGTCGTCATCCATACCAGCGTAGATATTTTCCGATGTATCTCCAAATTCAAGAGATATAGTCGCAGCAAGTGGGACAACATCTCGCTTAACTGTCCCTTTTTTCTCTGAGAGAAAGGCGATTTCCTTTTCTAAGCGCTCAATGGTCTGCTGATTATTAGTGACCTTGCTTTGACGTGTTTTTTCAGTGAATTTTTCCCTCTCGCTTAGCGTTTTATCCAACTGTTCTTGCAGCGTCTCTAGGCGTTTTGTCAGATTAAGGGTCGCCATAGTGACATAGGAATCTTCTGGATAAGTGGCAAGCAGTTTTTGATAATAGTCTAAGCCACGCAGATGAATACCCTTACGTACCTCGGTCTTTTTCATCAGCTCAGCAAAGTCAGGTAACAGTTCGCTCCTACCAAACTGCACCTCAACGCCTTTATTGCGAGCGGTTCTTAGAGACTGCCTTGTTTTCTTGGCAAAGTTGCTCACGTCGTAGCTCTCAGCATAGAGATTTGCCTGAAAGCGTGGTTGAATAGTTTCAGCTAAGTCTTGTGTACGCCCTGTCCAGCTTGCCCCAGCAGTCTCAAGATTTTTGATAGCCTCAAGCGTTTCTTCCTTGTCCTTAGCAGAATCAAACTCACTAAGCTTGGCTTGACGCAAAAGCAGCATAGGGTCACACTTGATAAAGAGTGCTTTCTTTGTCTTACCATAGGCTTTTAGGGACGCTAGGATAAAGGCGACAAGCTCTTTATCCGTATAGTCCATGATAGGTCCACGTGGGATGTAGAGCATGGTAAAGCCAAGTGGCAGAGGCTTGATGAGAATGCTAGCGCTTGCGACCAAGACATCATCCTTGTAAAAGCCGATACGCTCATTTTCCCAATTGTCCTTGATCTTTGCCCAGCTTGAGCTTTGAAGCAGGTTGGTCTGGTTTGAGGCTTTGACAAAGTCGTCGTGCTCTTTGGCAGGGAGTCCAGTTTTGTAAGAATACATTAGTCAAGCACCCACTCTCTAAGAGCGTGCGCCACGCCGCTTTCTTCGTTTGATTTTGTGATGTATTTGGCGATTTTTTTCAGCTCCGGGTTGCCGTTTTCCATGACAACAGGGTTGCCGACAACCTCAAGCATAGCACGGTCATTTTCCTCGTCACCGATAGCCATTGTTTGCTCTTTGTCTAAGCCCATCTTTTCAGCCAAATGGAGAAGCGCATTACCCTTGCTGACGGTTTTAGGGAGCAACTCTAGATAAAATGGTGTTGATTTGACCAGATTGAAGCGTTCGTGATATTGCTCAGGAATCTTGGCAATAGCAGCGTCCAAAATCTCTGGCTCATCGATGAACATCATCTTGATAATGGCTTTATCTGCCATCTCTTCAGGTGTGCGGTAAAAAATCGGCATATTGACCAGACTAGACTCATGGACAGTGTATTTACCGATGTTGCGGTTAGCCGTGTAGATCCCCTCTTTTGTGATAGCGTGCATGTGGACACCGAGCTTTCTACTGAGAAACTCTAGGTCGATGTAGTCGTCATAGCTAAGCTCTTCGGATACAATAGTCTCACCATTTGCGGTATCTTGCACCAAACCACCGTTAAAGGTAATGACATAGTCGCCGTGGTCTTTGAGGTTGAGCTCTTCTAGCAAGCCCTCAACGCCTGCGATAGGACGTCCTGTCGCAATCACGACCTTAACCCCTTGTTTTTTGGCTTCCTGAACGGCTGCAAAAATCTCAGGTGTGATTTCTTTTTTATTGTTTAACAAGGTGCCATCGATATCAACAGCTACGAGTTTGATAGACATAAATGACCTCTCTTTCTGATATTTTTAAACACTCAACTACTATATTACTAAAAAAAAGCAGCTTTGTCATGGTGTGCCTGTTAGTTACCTATGAAATGGTCGTTGTTGAGGTGCGCTTGAAAGCTCTGCTTGATGTCAGCAAACAAGTCATCCTCAGATAGCATTTCCTTTGGAAAATAAAACCTGCGGTCGCCATATGTCTCCCCAGAAATGGAACGCACAATAGGTGAGAGAGTAGAGAGCTCTGCTAGACTGCCATCCTTTTGCAAAATCTCAATCTGCGTTCTAGGCTCAGCCTTTTCAGGGCGGTAAATATCATAGGGCAAATCAAAATTGACATGAATACCCGTGTAGTAGTTGGGATCAAAGCCCACTTGAGAAATGTACTTGCGAAGCACTTCCAGCTTGTCCTCATCCTTTTCGTCAAAAGTCATAGACTTAAAGACCTTACGGTTGATAAAACGGCTAGCAAGGTCGGATAGGATAACGTCGCTTGAGTGTATCCAAGACTGAAAGTAGGTGTTCATCACACCGTCATCAAGCGCCAAATAATCTGCTAAGGTCTGTTCTTTCTTGAAAAAAGGCAGCAGATGCGGTGACGTCTGCTCAAAAAAGCTAGGCTGTTCTTGATAGAGCTCTTTGGCACGCTTTAGCAGTTGCTGTAAGAGCAACTCCATAGCTCGGCTAGCAGGGTGGAAATAGACCTGCATATACATCTGAAAACGACTGACGATGTAGTCCTCAACAGCGTGCATACCATTTCTAGCAAAAGCAATGCCGTTTTCGATAGGACGAATGACACGTAAAATGCGGGTAAGGTCAAACTGCCCGTAGTGAGCGGCGGTGTAATAAGAGTCTCGTAGCAGATAGTCCATGCGGTCACAGTCGATTTGGCTTGAGATGAGCTCAACCACCTGTTTATTTGGGTAAGTGTGGTTGATGACGCTAGCCACCTTGTCTGGGAAATCAGGTGCCATTTGGCGTAAAATAGCATTTATCTGCGTTTCCGGGCTAGTGATGATTTCCTGTGTGTAGCGCTCATGGTCAGTCTCAAAGAGACGCTCAAAAGTGTGCGAATAAGCACCGTGCCCCACATCATGTAAGAGCGCAGCCACCATAACAAGGAGACTCTCGTCGCTATTCCAGATGTCTTTATAATCTTGCTCAAAAATGCTAATGACTTGCCTTGCGATTTCATAGACGCCTAGGCAATGGGAAAAGCGACTGTGCTCAGCTCCGTGAAAGGTAAAGGCTGTTGTCGGTACTTGCTTAATACGGCGCAGGCGCTGAAATTCGCTGGTATTGATAAGATCGTAGATGACTTTGTGATTAACGTGGATATAGTTGTGAATCGGATCACGAAAGACTTTTTCATTCATAGCTTTTATTATAGCAAAAATTGCAACTTTCATCAGAAATTGTTACAATTTAGAAAGTAGAAGGGACAATGAAACATGCAATTAACACTGAATAATGAAATCAATCTTGGAGACCAGACAGAGCTTATCCATGAGGTGCACAGCTGTGACTTTATCCAAAAGGGCGATTTTGCCTATCTGACCTACCACAACGAAGAAAAGGAAAAAGTAGTGGTGAAATTTAACCACGAGTCTATGGTGATGACCCGCTTTTCTAGCCCTAAGTCGGTCATGCGCTTTCACCACAAAGAGCCAGCGCTTGTCATGATTCCAACACCTCTTGGTATCCAGCGTTTAGCGACAGCGACTGAGTATTATCACCTCGATATGGACAAGCAAAAGCTGACTATTCACTACAAGCTGACACAGGAAAACGGCGCTAGCTTTGCTTCTTATCGCCTCAGCCTTTCTTGGGGCTAAGTTTTCCAAAAAGAAACGTCGCTTTTCTTGTTTGTTGGGGTGAAATTTGGTATAATAGACCTCATATCAAGGGAGTAGCAGACGGTGCTTGCTAGACTTTTGGGTCTGTGGTTTAGAAGCATTGTGGCATGGTCGTCATTACGAAAGAAATTTCCGGCTATGTCTTAAACAGCGAGACTTGTTTTTGAAAACAGGTCTCTTTTTTGTAGCCCTGTGGAAAATATAAATGGAGGAATAGGATTTTGTCAAAAGAACAAAAGAAAGCAAGCTTTTATACCCAGAGTCAAAAAGACGTGCTAGAAGCTGTTGAGTCTAATATTGACGGGCTCACCTCGCAAGAAGCTAAGTCACGCTTAGACGTTTATGGGCATAATGAGCTAGAAGAAGGAGAGAAGCGCTCTCTTGTAGCGAAATTTTTAGACCAGTTCAAAGATTTGATGATTATCATCTTGCTGGTAGCGGCAGTCTTATCTGTCATTACCTCAGGTGGTGAGGGTGTGACAGACGCTATCATCATCTTGACCGTTGTGGTCTTAAACGCTGCCTTTGGTGTCTATCAGGAAGGGCAAGCTGAAGCTGCCATTGAGGCACTAAAAAACATGTCTAGCCCCCTTGCTCGTGTGCGTCGTGATGGGCATGTAGTCGAAGTGGACTCAAAAGACTTGGTGCCAGGTGATATTGTTTTACTTGAGGCAGGGGACGTTGTCCCAGCTGATATGCGTCTTTTAGAAACAGCTTCGCTCAAAATCGAAGAAGCAGCGCTGACTGGTGAGTCTGTTCCTGTTGAAAAGGAAGCAGACGCCGAGGTCACTGCTGACGCTGGGATTGGGGATCGTCTCAATATGGCTTATCAAAACTCAAACGTCACTTATGGACGAGGCCTTGGGGTTGTTACCAACACTGGTATGTACACCGAGGTGGGACACATCGCTGGTATGCTAGCAAGTGCTGATGAGACCGATACACCGCTCAAACAAAACCTCAATCAGCTCTCAAAAGTGCTGACTTACGTGGTTATCATCATTGCAGCCATTACCTTTGCGGTTGGTGTTTTCCTGCGTGGTGAAGCGCCGCTTGCTGGCTTGATGACAGCAGTTGCTCTTGCGGTTGCAGCTATTCCAGAGGGGCTTCCTGCTATCGTGACGGTTGTCCTCTCACTTGGTACACAGACCCTTGCTAAGCGTAATGCTATCGTTCGTAAACTGCCAGCTGTTGAGACGCTTGGTTCGACAGAGATTATCGCATCAGACAAGACTGGGACATTGACCATGAACCAGATGACGGTTGAGAAGGTCTTTTATGACGGTAGTTTGCACGAGGCTGATGAAGCTATCGCTCTAGGACTTGACTTGCCGCTGTTGCGTTCAGTTGTATTGGCAAATGACACCAAGATTGACCAAGAAGGCAAGCTCATAGGTGACCCAACAGAGACTGCCTTTATCCAGTTTGTACTTGACAAGGGCTATGATGTTAAGGCTTATCTTGAGGCTTACCCTCGTATAGCAGAGGTGCCGTTTGACTCAGAGCGTAAGCTCATGTCAACTATTCACCAATTGCCAAATGGACAATATCTGGTTGCCGTAAAAGGAGCTCCAGACCAGCTTCTAAAACGCTGTACGACACGTGACAATGCTGGCGATATTGCTCCAATCACACAAGACATCACAGAACTTATCGCAGAAAATAACTCCGCTATGGCGCACCAAGCGCTGCGTGTCCTAGCAGGTGCTTATAAGATTATTGACGAGTTGCCAGAGGACATCTCATCTGAAACTGTTGAGCAAGACCTTATCTTTACAGGTCTTGTCGGTATGATTGACCCAGAGCGTCCAGAAGCTGCGCAAGCCGTTAAAGTCGCAAAAGAAGCGGGTATCCGCCCAATCATGATTACAGGGGATCATCAAGATACCGCTGAAGCTATTGCTAAGCGTCTTGGTATCATTGACCCTAATGACACTGAAGACCATGTCTTTACTGGTGCTGAGTTGGATGAGTTGAGCGATGAGGACTTCCAAAAAGTCTTTAAGCAATACTCTGTCTATGCCCGTGTGTCACCAGAACACAAGGTACGTATCGTTAAGGCTTGGCAAAATGACGGCAAGGTCGTTGCCATGACTGGTGACGGTGTCAATGACGCTCCATCTCTCAAGACAGCTGACATCGGTATCGGTATGGGAATTACGGGGACAGAAGTGTCTAAAGGAGCTTCTGATATGGTGCTGGCTGATGATAACTTTGCAACCATCATCGTAGCTGTCGAGGAAGGACGCAAAGTCTTCTCAAACATCCAAAAATCCATCCAATATCTCCTTTCAGCCAACATGGCAGAGGTCTTTACTATCTTCTTTGCGACCTTGTTTGGCTGGGATGTGTTGGAGCCAGTGCATTTGCTTTGGATTAACCTTGTGACAGATACTCTGCCAGCCATTGCCCTTGGGGTAGAGCCAGCTGAGCCTGGTGTTATGAAACACAAACCTCGTGGGCGCAAGTCCAGCTTCTTCTCAGGTGGTGTCATGGGGGCTATCATCTATCAAGGTATCTTCCAGACGCTGCTTGTCCTTGGCGTTTACGGTTGGGCATTGCTCTTCCCAGAGCACGCTGGTAATAACCATGCTATCCACGAGGACGCCTTGACTATGGCTTATGCGACACTTGGTCTTATCCAGCTGGTCCATGCCTTTAACGTCAAGTCTGTCTACCAGTCTATCTTTACCGTTGGACTCTTTAAGAACAAACTCTTTAACTGGGCAATTCCTATCGCTTTTGTGCTATTGATGGCAACCATTGCCATTCCTGGATTTAACGAGTTCTTCCACGTGTCTCAACTCTCTCTGACCCAATGGGGAGCTGTTATTGTTGGAAGTCTCCTCATGGTAGTGCTTGTGGAGATCGTCAAAGCCATCCAACGTGCTACTGGACAGGACAAAAAAGCCATCTAATCAAACGAAAGAAGTTAAGCTTGCTTAGCTTCTTTTTTTGTATTGATTCTAGTTTGCTTAACAAAAGCCGCTTTTCTGAAAATTGTGTAGACAATTTTGGTGAAAAAGTTTACAATGTAAAGGATACTATTGTCAAAAAGGAGGTTATCATGGCGGATTCACAGCCCAAAAAAATATCACGTGAACGTAAAAAAGCGCTCTTGAAACGGCTCAAAGAGCAAGTTTCAGCCAAGCAGCGCTTGATTTATAGATCAGCTATCCTATCTTGGATACAGTTTCTCATGCGGGTGGCAAGTTTTGCACTCATCGCCTACTATGTGGCGATAGGCTTTGAGCGGGGCTTTGACCAGCTCAACTGGATTTTCTTTATCCTAGCTATTTTAGGGCTCAATCTTATCGGCTTTGTAGTCGCAAGTTTCGCTAAAAATTTGCAAGGTCTAGCCTCACAGTATGCCAGAAACCAGCTCAAAACCCAGTTTTTTGATGCTTTTCAGGCCAAGTCCGCTCAGTTTGAGGGCCAAACGAGTGTAACGGACGTGCTGACGGTTGCCGCACAAGGGATTGACAGTCTGGACACTTACTATGGTCACTACCTCAATCTGTTCTTGCGAACTTACTTTAACTGTGCGACGGTCTTGCTTTTAGTCACTTTTCTCTATCCGCTGGGTGGCGCTATTTTTGTATTGTGCCTGCCCTTGATTCCCATTTCTATCATTCTCATGCAAAAGCGCTCTCGCCATATCATGAACCGCTACTGGGGGTCTTATATGGATGTGGGTAATCGCTTTATGGACGATTTGTCTGGGCTCAATACGCTTTATGCTTATCAAGCGGATGACAAGTACGCCAAGGATTTTGCCACACAGGCAGAGGATTTTAGGCAGGCAACTATGTTGCTGCTACGTTTTCAGCTGCAGTCGGTGGGTTATATGGATGCGGTCATGTATTTGGGTGTTGGCTTGTCGGGCTTTGTGGCGGTGGCACAGCTCCTCTCTGGTCAGATTAGTCTTTTCACCATGATTTTCTTTATCCTCATTGCGACCGAGTTTTTTGCACCTATTCGTGAGATGGGCTACGGCATGCACTTGGTCATGATGAACACCAAGATGGCAGACCGCATTTTTACTTTCTTAGATAATGTCAAAAAGGATGATGACAGAGAGGGCAAGACTCTGCCAGCCTTTTCACGCTTGACGGTAGAAAATCTTTCTTTTGCCTACACAGACGACAAGACAGTGTTGTCAGGGCTTGACCTGACCCTAGAAAAGGGACAGGTACTAGCTATTGCTGGGCAGTCCGGACAGGGCAAGACGACCCTTGCTGGTTTATTGACAGGACGTTTAACAGCAAGTAGTGGTGAGATTTACCTAGGCGACCTTGCTATCTCTAGTCTTGACAAGTCAACCATCGCCACAGAAGTGGTTTACGTCTCAAGCGAGAGTTATCTCTTTAACCAGAGCATTTATGACAATCTGGTCATGGGGCGTTCCATGACGAGGGAGGAAGTGCTAGCTTGGGCAGACAAGCACGGCGTTCTTCAGTTCATCCATGATTTGCCAGAAGGCATTGATACTCTTGTCGGTGAAAATGGGCGCAACCTCTCGCAAGGTCAGCGCCAGCAAATTCTCTGTGCACGTGGGGTTCTAGCTAAGCGCAGTCTCTATATTTTTGACGAGATGACCTCAAGCGTGGACAGGGACAATGAGCGTGCTATTTATGACCTTATCCATCTGGTGTCAAGAGACGCTATGGTCATCATCATCACGCACAAGATGGCGCAGGTCATTAATGAGCCTCGTGTGCTTCACCTAGATGAGCTGGACAGCCATCTTGACAGTCCAGAGGTTCTGTACGAGACTGTGGCGAGTTTCAAGGACTTGGTCGATACGCAAGCCAACTTAGAAAGGGCGGTTTTTAATGGAAACACAGTCAACTAGACAACTGATTCCACGGCTTTTGGCTGTGATGAAGCACCGTTTGCCAGCCATTGGTCTAGCGATTATCTTTGCGGTGCTGGGCTTTGTCATGACAGTGGCTATCCCCGTGCTACTCGTCAGACTGACCTTTGCAGCGCTAGCTGGAGAGAAACCAGAGCTTACTAGCCTTGTCATTCTCCTTGTTTTTGCGCTTTTGCGTGGGCTCTTTCGCTACGGGGAGCACTATTTTGGACACTGGGTGGCTTTCCATACCTTGGCGGATTTTAGAAATCTAGTCTTTGACAAATTGCGCCGCTTGGCACCTAGCACGCTCGATCGGACTGACAGCGGTCAGCTGATTAAGCTGATTGGTGAGGATATTGAGGCTTTGGAGGTTTTCTTTGCTCATACCTTAGCACCTATCGGCACAGCTGTCATCACAGCGCTTATCATGCTAGTCTATCTGGGACAATATTCCCTTCTCAATTCGGGGGTGGCTCTTCTCACTTATCTGCTGCTTGCGGTAGTCTTGCCTATTCTTTTTGCCAAGGTCTTGACACCCAAGCTCTCTAAGCAAAGTCAGGTCAGAAAAGCTTATACGAGCGACTTTTTAGAAAGTCTGCGTGGAGCAGCCGACTTGGTACAATACCAAAAAACAGCAGCTGTTTTCGAGCACTTGCAGACAGAGAGCCAGCAGGTCAATCAGCTGGAGCGTGAGGTGGCGCAAGCCAACTTTATGCAGCAGGCTTGGACCTTCTTGGTTGTGGGCTTATCCATTTTGCTGGTGGCTGTGGTTAGCTTAATGAGTGCGCAGGATGGCGGAGTAGAGCTATCAGACGCTGTTGTTATGATTGTCGCTTTCTCAGCTTCTTTTGCTCCGTTTTTGGAGCTCAGCCGTTTGCCGCTTGGTTTTAAACGTGCTATGAATGCAGGACGTCATGTCTTTGAGCTCTTAGACGAAGCTGAACCAGCTGCGACTGGCATGGCTGTGCAGGATGAGGTGACACCTATCACTTTAGACGGGGTCAGCTTTGCCTATGACAAGCGCAGTCAGCTAGTTCTTGACAAGGTATCAGCTGACTTTGACCAGCCTATCATTTATGGAATCGTCGGACAGTCTGGGGCTGGTAAGTCAACGCTGGTCAAGCTCATCATGCGTTGGTACGATGTGACGTCTGGCAGTCTTACATTAGCTGGGACAGACATCCACAAGCTCGATAGACAGGGTTTGCAAGCGCACTTTGCCTATGTGCCACAGACAGCGCAGATTTTCAATCAAACCATCAGGGAAAATCTGGTCTTGTCAAACCCAGCCATCACAGATGAGGACATCTGGCTAGTGGCGGATAAATGTGGCATGACAAGACGCTTGAAAGCGGCTGAAAATGGGCTGGACACAGTCATCAGCCCAAGCCAGTTTTCAGCGGGTGAGCGTCAGCGCTTGGAGCTCATGCGTGCCCTGCTCAAACAAGCCCAAGTCTATATCTTTGACGAGCCAACCAGCAATTTGGACGCCCTTAGCGAGGCTGCCTTTATCCAGATAATCAAGACCCACTTCACAGGCACTGTCTTTCTCATCAGCCATCGTGCGTCAACGGTTGCGTCAGCAGATACCGTCTATAAGGTCGAGGCTGGTCAACTCCTACTCAAACACTAAAGCGAGGTTTTCATGAAACAACTCACTGTTAAAGACATGATTCTTACAGGCGCCCTGTCTGCCCTCTACTGTATCGGTGTGGGACTGGTGACGCTATTAGCTGTTCTTATCTTTCGCTCGGCAAACATGGTCGAAGCGCCAGCGGTTGCTGCACTGATTTGCGGTGTGGTTTATATGCTCCTTATTGCTAAGGTGCAAAAGTTCGGTGCGGTGCTTCTTATGGGCGCTATCATGGCAGTTTTTTTCTTCCTATCGGGGCATTTTATCCTGTCCTTTTTCCCCAGTCTTATCTGCGGTTTTCTAGCAGACCTTCTAGCAAGATCTGGTAACTACAAGAGCCAGTGGCGCAATCTCTGGTCATACGTCATCTTTTCTTTTGGCAATCTAGGTCCTATTTTTCTCATGTGGTTCATGCGTGACGCCTATATCCAAAAGCTCCTTGAGCGTGGCAAGGACATGGCTTATGTCAAGAAGGTCATGGTGGATTCCACTCTGGGGAATGTCCTTTACTTAGCAGGCTTTATCGTTATCTGTGCTCTGATTGGTGGCTGGCTAGGGCAACGTTTGACCAAGAAGCACTTCACAGAAAAGGTGGCTAATGGCGCTTGATGTCAGAACTAAAATCCTTTGTCTTTTCTTTTGCAACCTGCTCTTTCTCTACAATGTCACAGGACCGCTAGAATACGCACTTCTTGCTAGTCTCCTAATGCTCCAAATCAGCTACGGACAGTGGAAGAAGGCGCTGGTTTATCTGATGATTTTTCTTCTTAGCCTCGTCTATGCGGACTTTGGCAATGTGAGTTTGCCAGACGGTCTTGCGATTTTGTTGGTGGGTACCAGATGGTTGCTCCCTAGTTTTATGGCGGGCGGGCTTCTTCTCAGCACGACGACCAGCTACGACCTCGTGCACGGTCTTAGAAAATGGCACCTGCCAGAGAGTCTGCTCTTGACCTTGGCGGTGTGTCTGCGTTTTCTGCCCATGATTGGGCAAACTAGCCGCCAACTACACCGAAACTTACGCCTACGGGGCTGTTTTACCAGTCTTTGGGACTATCTGCGCTACCCTCACTGCTATGTCAGCTACCTTCATCGTGCCTTTGCTCTTTACGCTTTTAGCTCAAGCAGAGGACTTGACCACAGCTGTCATGACCAAGGGTTTAGCACTAGAGAAAAAGGTCAGCACAGCCTATCCTCAGCGTTTTGGCGCTTTAGATTGGAGTTTTTGCCTATGCTATCTACTGAGCAGTCTCTGGGTCATCCTCAGATTTCATTGAAAAATGTCGCCCTCACCTATGCTGATGCGAAAAATCCTGCTTTTCAAGTGACAGACGTGTCTATTTCTTCTGGTGAGTGTGTATTAGTGACAGGGCGCTCTGGTGCTGGCAAGTCGACTTTTTTACGGCTTCTAAGTGGGCTACTGCCAGATGAGGAGAGTCATTTGCATTTGGTAGAGGCTGTTGAGGTCGGTAATTGTAGGGCTGGACAAGAGACAACGGCAGATTTTGCCTGTCAAGTAGCCAGTACCTTTCAAGAGCCAGCTCGTCAATTTTTCCACCAAAAAGTCAAGCATGAGCTGGTCTTTCCAGCGGAAAATCAAGGATTGCCAGCTGAGCTTATCCAAAAGCGTCTAACACAAGTGGCAGCTGCCTTTGACCTGACACACTTGCTGGAGCATGATTGCTTGGCGCTGTCAGGTGGTGAGCAGCAGCGTCTAGCAATGGCTCTTACGGTCATGCAGGACACGCCTGTCATTATCTTAGACGAGCCGACTAGTCATTTGGACGCAGCCAGTATCGCTCAGTTGCGCTCGCAAATCACCAAGCTGAAAAAAGCTGGCAAGACACTTCTCATTGCAGAGCACATGCTGGCGAATCTTTTGGACTTAACTGACCGTGTGTTTTATGTGGACAAGGGCAAACTGCTCTACGATTGGTCACCAAGTCAGCTACAAGCACTGTCAACTCAAGACAGAAAGCAGCTAGGCTTACGCCAATTGGACTTGTCTGCTAGTCAAGCCCTCCTTGAGCAAAAAAGTCAGGATAGGTCATCTGGTCAGTCGTCAGATTTGCTAGTTAAGGACTTAGCGCTGTTTCCAGATGGCTCACGCATGTTGCCGTCCTTATCCATCACTTGTGGTAGGGTTCTAGGCTTGATGGGACCTAACGGACGAGGTAAGTCCACCTTGGCGCAAATTCTAGCAGGTGCTAAGAGGGAAAAGCAGGGGCAAGTCACTTGGCAAGGTTCGACTATGAAGCCAAAAGACAGGCTAAAGTTGGTCAGCCTAGTCTTGCAAGATGTGCGCCTGCAACTCTCCACTGCCAGTGTAAAAGAAGAACTGAACTTGGGACAAAAAAGAAAAGACCTGCCAAAAGACCTGCTCGCCAGTCTAGGCTTGCTAGAGTTACTTGAGCGTCATCCGCAGACGCTGTCAGGCGGTGAGCAGCAGCGGCTCATGATTGCAGCCAGTCTCTTGTCGGATAAGTCGGTCTTTATCTTTGATGAGCCGACCAGCAACATAGATGGCGACCAGCTCCAAGCCTTCGTGGCTCAAGTCACCCAGCTCAAAGAAGCTGGCAAGGCTATTCTCATCATCAGCCATGATGTGGAGCTGATGGCGCAGGTCTGTGATGAGGTGTATTATTTATAAAGCTAAAACCACTCTTTAGACGAGTGGTTTTAAAATATTCACAAATGTTGTGCAATCGGTTGCGTAATGTGTTATAATAAAACAAAAATGAAGACAAAGCCATTTAGAAGAGAGGGCATTTATGACAAACGAGACATTATTGCAGGGCTTTGAGTGGTACTTAAAAGCTGACGGCAAGCATTGGTTGCGACTCACAGAGGAAGCGCCTCATTTTGCGGAGCTAGGTATCACGAAAATGTGGCTACCGCCAGCCTATAAGGCAACGAGCGACCACGATGTGGGCTATGGTATCTATGATTTGTTTGACCTAGGAGAGTTTGACCAAAAAGGCACTGTCCGCACCAAATACGGTTTTAAAGACGAGTATCTAAAACTCATCCAAACGCTAAAAGAAAATGGTATTTCGCCAATTGCCGATGTTGTCTTAAATCATAAAGCGAGTGCCGATGCGCTTGAGACTTTCACGGTTGTGGAGGTGGACAGCGAGGACCGCACCAAGGTTTTGACAGAGCCTTTTGAGATTGAGGGCTGGACACAGTTTACCTTTCCAGGGCGCAACAAAACATACAATGATTTTGATTGGCACTGGTATCATTTTACAGGGACGGATTATGACGCTAGGCGCAACCGCAGTGGTATTTACCAAATCCAAGGGGATAATAAAGGCTGGGCGCTAGGCGATTTAGTGGATAAGGAAAATGGCAACTACGATTATCTCATGTATGCTGACCTTGACTTTAAGCACCCAGAGGTCGTGCAAAATCTGCGGGATTGGGCACGTTGGTATATTGATACCACTGGTGTTGAGGGCTTTCGACTGGACGCTGTCAAGCATATTGATTCCTTTTTCATGAATCATTTTATTCGCCGTATCAAGGAGCGCTACGGCGAGGACTTTTACGTCTTTGGTGAGTATTGGAACGGTGAGTTGGAGGACAATCGGCATTATTTGGAAAATATCTATTTTCGCTTTGACCTGATTGATACCCGTCTGCATTACAACTTTTTTGAAGCGGGGCTTGTGGGGGAAAAGTATGACCTGCGCCAACTCTTTGATGAGACCTTAGTCAAATATTATCCCGATAAGGCGGTGACTTTTGTGGAAAATCATGACACACAAAGTGGTCAAGCCTTGGAGTCCGTTGTGGCAGATTGGTTTAAGCCACTTGCTTATGCGACGATTTTACTACGCAAAGATGGTCTGCCTTGTGTCTTTTACGGTGATTATCACGGTGTTTCTGGAACGCATGGGCAAGCTAGCTTCAAGGCTGTTTTGGAGACTTTGTTGCGCATCCGACGTGACTTTGCCTATGGTGAGCAGGTGGATTATTTTGACGAGAAAAATTGCATTGCTTGGGTGCGCCTTGGTAGTGAAACGAGTGCTCCAATTGCGGTTGTCCTCAATAACCACCAAATCACAAGTAAGCGTATGTACGTTGGCAAGGACTACGCTGGACAGAGTTTTTCTGACCAGATAAATCCTGACAGTAGCGAGGTCATCATCGATGAGGACGGCTTTGGAGAGTTTTCTTGCCCCGCTAGAAATGTAGCTGTCTGGTGTCTAAAACGTTGACAAAAATCCATTTTATTTGTACAATGAGCCTATAAAAAGGAGGAAGAATTTATGGAAAATGTAATCGTTATTATTTTTAAAACCGAAAGCGAAGCTTATCAAGTCTTTACTGAGCTAAAGTCCTTCAAGCAAAGTGAGCGCACTAAAATCGCTCAAATTGCCTTAGTGAAAAATGAAGCTGGGCATATCGTTGAAAAAGATCGCTTTGACTTTGAAGATTCAACAACTAACAAAGCTTTAGAAGGTGGGCTTATCGGTGGTCTTGTGGGGCTTTTGGCGGGTCCACTCGGTTTGGTCTTGGGCTATAGCGCAGGTAGTCTTTATGGACTAGCAGCTGGCGATGCTGTTGATACAGCAGAAGCGGGTTTGATTGATGTCGTAGCCAAAAAACTCCTTGCCGGAGAGACAGCGGTCGTCGCCCTCGTGCAGGAAAATGATGAGTATGTCCTAGATAATTACTTTGCCAAATACGACACACAAATCTTGCGCTGGGATATTGCAACAGTAGCTACTGAGATTAAAGCGGCAGCCAAGGTTCAAGCCGACCTACAAAACCAAGCTAAAGCACAGCTCAAAGTAGAGCGCAAAGCAGCCCACAAAGCTAAAATTGAAGAACTCAAAAACAGCGCCAAAGAAAAATTAGCAAAACTAAAATTCTAAACACAAAGAGGTTGAGACAAATGTTCTTAACCTCTATTTTTAGTGATTTATGTCCGATTTTACAGTTCAAACACGGTCATAGCTTGTCGCAATTCCTCTTTGAAGTGCTGCTTATGGTAAGTTTTAAAGCTAGTTAGGTCTTTGATAGCATTGTAGCGTTTAGCTAAATTCCAAGTGTTTGTGGGGTTGTACTCTGGGTGCTTTTGGACAAAGTCGATACTCAGTTGCCACTCACGCTTGTAACCCAGAGGATGGGAGTGATAGGTCACCCCGTCTAAAGCTACCGTACCGTATCTCCTATGCGCATGCCCAAAGACCACGTCACTGACCCCATACTGCTGAAATACCTCGTGAAAAGCCTGACTGCCTAGAAAGCTATTGAAAGGCTTGAAGCGTTCATGGGTCATGATAAAGCGTCTGTGAGGGACAAAGTGCATAGCGACGATGACATTTTTCCCATCGAGTGCTTGCAAGTTCGTCTCCAGCTTTTTTAGAGTCTGCTCGGTTAGCGTTTGGTCATCAAAAGGACGCTCCAGTCTACGGTCAAACCAAAATATCTTTTTGCGTTTGACAATCGCCTCTAAGCTATCGCTATCGTTAAAGGAGTAGTCATACCAACCGTGAAAAGCCAGCAGTTGCTTTTGCCCAAGATCATAGAGCTGAAAATCCAACTGCTCGATTTCTTTCTCCTTTAGACGGAGCATATCGTGATTGCCTAGATTATAGGTAACGGTGAGATGTTTTTGCAGCTCTCTGATAAAAGGCAGCGCCGTTTGGTGAAAATCATTGGCGATATCGCCTGCTAGATGTAGGTGTTCGACCTGTTCTTCTATTAGCAGCTCTTTTAAGCTTTCAATTTCAAACCGTCCAAAGTGATTGAGGTCAATATGTAAATCACTTATAATCGCTAATTTTGCCATAGCTCTATTGTAGCACAAATCTATTGGACAAGGTGTTTGCGTTTTTTGAAAACTCACAATTTAGACAGAAATCTGATGGTCGTTAAAAGAATGGCAAAAACATTAAAAATACATTGTAAAAAAATGAGACAAGTGTTATACTGAGAGCGTTAGAAATGAGGTATTTTTATGGAAACCATAATTGTGACAAATTTCGCTGTTGAAAGTCAGGCTTATCAAGCCTTTTCAGACCTTAAAAACAGCATGGTCAATCCCTTGTCTAGTATCTCTCAAGCTGCTCTTGTGAGCAAGGTAGATGGACAAGTCAAGATTCTCGACGAGGTGGACAATTCCTCAAATGATGAGACAATTGTTGGCGGTATCGTTGGAGGACTCATCGGTATGCTAGCTGGTCCTATCGGGCTTTTATTTGGCGGAGCGATTGGTGCTCTTGCTGGGGCTGCTATTGATGATAATGCTGATGACAATGAGTCGCTTCTCATTGAGCAGGTCATGCAAGATATCACATGCGCTGATGGCGTTACGCTAGTGGCTTTTGGAACAGAGCAGGTTGACCGCTTTTATGATGATATTATGGCAAAATTTGAGTCAAGAACAACTCGCTATGACGCTGCTGAAGTCAGAGACGAGATGAATCTTGCCAACCAAATGCAAGAAGACTTTCAAAGAGAAGCCAGAGAGCAGATAAAAGCCAAGAAAAAAGCACGTCACAATCAAGTAAAAGACCACTTTACTAACGATGCGACTAAGGATGACAAACAGGAGGCGGTTATGAAAACAAATCGAGCACTCTCTTTCATAGCAGGTATCATTCTAGCCATCATAGGGATTTATCTCCTATTTGTACCGTCTCTTAATCTCTTCTCTCTCAGCTGGTTAATAGCTGTAGCGTTTTTAGTAGGAGCATTAGCAGAGATTATTTACTATTTTAGCGATAGTGGAGAATTTCGCAGTATCTGGGGCTTATGTGCCGCCATTGTTTCCGCTATTTTTGGGATTTACTTGTTGTCAGGTTATTTCTTGACCTTGCCTATTCTCATGCCAACTGTGATTGGTTTTTGGCTATTGATTTTAGGGATTGTACGTTTATTCCAATCTATTGGCACCTCAACGAGCCTACCAGAGTTGAGTAATAATCTTCTTTGGACATCTATTGGGATGATTATTTTAGGAATTGTCTTGATGTTTAATCCGCTATTAGCCAGCATTGTAGTAGCCTACATTGTTGCTATTGCTCTCATTTATCAAGGATTTGTCCTTATGATAGATGCTTTTAAACGTTAACATCATTTATTTTTATAACAGCGTTAGCTAAAAAGCTACTTTGTTCTAAACATAAATGACAACCAACTTATTATTTAGACACACTAGAAAGCTAGGTTTTGCCTAGCTTTTTAGCTGTCTTTTCTTTGTTACAAAAGTTTAACTTGTATCTGATTTTATTTTTCTTTACAATAAAAACTAGTAGCAGGCGTGATTTCCCAAAATGGTAAAATAGCACGTCTTATGATAAAATGTAAAGAAGATTATATAAAAAACGAGGTATTTTTTTATGGATATGGCAGAAATACGCCAAAAAATAGTAGAAAACACAGAGAAGTTGACTAGCTTCAGGAGGTCTCTTTGACTTAGATCGTCTGGAAGAAGAGATTGCGCTTTTAGAAAACCGCATGACCGAGCCTGATTTTTGGGATGACAATCTGGTAGCGCAAAAGGTCTCTCAAGAACTCAATGAGCTCAAACAGACCTATGACACCTTCAACACCATGCAGGAGCTCTCAGAAGAGAGCGAGCTAATGCTTGAGATGTTGGATGAGGATGAGAGTCTCATGCCAGAGCTTGAGGAGACGCTTGAAAAGCTTGAAAAGCTCATGACAAGCTACGAGATGACGCTTTTGCTGTCTGAGCCTTACGACCACAACAATGCCATTTTAGAGATTCATCCAGGCTCTGGTGGGACAGAAGCTCAGGATTGGGGCGATATGCTGCTTCGCATGTACACACGCTATGGCAATGCCAAAGGTTTCAAGGTTGAAGTGCTCGACTATCAAGCAGGGGATGAGGCTGGGATTAAGTCTGTGACTCTGTCCTTTGAAGGACCAAATGCCTACGGGCTTTTAAAATCAGAAATGGGTGTCCATCGTCTCGTGCGTATCTCACCATTTGACTCGGCTAAGCGCCGCCACACCTCCTTTACCTCTGTTGAGGTTATGCCAGAACTCGACGATACTATCGAGGTTGAGATTCGTGATGACGACATCAAGATGGATACTTTCCGTAGTGGTGGTGCTGGTGGGCAAAATGTCAACAAGGTATCAACGGGTGTGCGCCTGACCCACATCCCAACAGGAATCGTTGTGGCTTCTACCGTTGATAGAACGCAGTACGGTAACCGTGACCGTGCCATGAAAATGCTCCAAGCTAAACTCTATCAACTCGAGCAAGAAAAGAAAGCACAAGAAGTCGATGCGCTTAAAGGGGACAAAAAAGAAATCACATGGGGCAGCCAAATTCGCTCTTATGTCTTTACCCCATACACTATGGTAAAAGACCACCGCACAGGCTATGAAGTCGCACAGGTGGACAAGGTCATGGATGGCGATATTGATAGCTTTATTGACGCTTATCTCAAATGGCGTATCAGCGAAGACTAAAAAATCTAGATAAAGGAAAACATATGGCTTTAATTGAAATGCGAGACGTGACCAAGAAATACCGTCGCGCCTCAACCGCTTTAAGAGGTATCAACCTCACGGTCAATCAAGGAGAGTTTGTCTATCTTGTTGGACCGTCTGGGGCAGGTAAATCCAGTTTTATCAAACTCTTGTACCGTGAAGAAGAAGTAACGTCTGGACAGTTAAAGGTTGGCAATGTCGACCTCACCAAAATCAAACGTCGCAACATTCCAAAATTACGACGTAGTATCGGCGTGGTCTTTCAGGACTTTAAGCTATTGCCGACAAAGACTGTTTATGAAAATGTTGCCTTTGCCATGCAGGTTATCGGAAGCAGACGACGTGACATCAAAAAGCGTGTTCCTGAGGTGTTAGAGCTTGTCGGGCTCAAGCACAAGCAACGCTCTTTTCCAAATCAGCTCTCTGGTGGTGAGCAGCAGCGTGTGGCTATTGCCCGTGCTATCGTCAACAATCCTAAGCTCTTGATTGCCGATGAGCCGACAGGAAACCTTGACCCTGAAATCTCTATGGAGATTATGAAAGTGCTAGAGCGTATCAATCTTCAAGGGACAACAGTTATCATGGCAACGCACAACAGCCAAATCGTCAACCAACTGCGTCATCGTGTTGTGGCGATTGAGGATGGACGTATTGTCCGTGACGAAGAGAAAGGAGAATACGGTTACCATGATTAGATATTTCTTTAGCCCTTTGTGGCAATCCATCAAGAACTTAAAGCGTAACTTTTGGATGGCTTTTGCTTCTATCACGTCCATGTTTATTACGCTAACCTTGCTGGGTGTGGTTTCAGCGGTTCTTCTCAATGTCGAAAAAGTTGCTTCAAACGCTGAGGATAAGGTGCAAATCAGTGTTTACCTCGATTATGACTCAACAGATGGCGCAAAAGAAGTCACTGACCTCTCTGGTCAAACCAGTACAAATAGCAACTATCACAAGATTTACAACCAAATCAAGGCAATTGACGGCGTCAAGTCTATCACTTACTCAAGTAAAGACCAAGAGTTGAAAAAACTCCAAAAGACATCACCAGACACCTTTAAGTCACTTGAAGGCGACGCCAATCCGCTTCAAGACGTCTACTACATCAAGGCAAGTAAGGATAGCCAAGTCAAGTCTGTTGCCAAGGCGATTAAGAAAATCTCAGGCGTTGAGGACGTGACCTATGGTGGTTCTGACGCTGATCAGATGATTAGTTTCTTGCGTGGCGTTCGTCTCTGGGGGGTTATCGGTGTGATTGCCTTTATCATCATCGCTATTCTCCTCACATCAAACACCGTGCGCTTAACCATTCGTTCGCGTAAGCGTGATATTGAAATCATGCGCTTGGTTGGTGCTAAGAACTCTTACATCCGTGGTCCGTTCTTCTTTGAAGGAGCTTGGATTGGTGTCTTTGGTGCTATTTTACCAGCCATCATTCTGTATTTTGGTTATCAGTTTGTTTACAAAGACTTGGTATCAAACTACAAGGGCATGGTGCTCTACACACCTCAAGAATTTTTACCATATGGTATCGGCGGGCTCTTTGCCTTTGGAATTATCATCGGAGCTTTTGCTTCAACCCTCTCTATGCGCCGTTATCTCAGAACATAAAAAGAAATTCCACAGGTCTTAGGACTTGTGGAATTTTTCTTAATTGTTAAGTTTAAGCATTTTCTTTATGGCAGCTACTTGAAGTTCAGCGTAGGCTTGAGGGTCGCTTTTGGCCATTTCTTCCTCTTCGGGTGAAGCTGCACTTTGGCTTTGTGTTTTGGCGATTTGTGCCAGTTGTTGCGCTTGTTTGGCGGTAAGTGCTAGCCATGTTTTTTCTGGCAATTCCACTGTGCTTTTTTGAGAGACAAGGCTGCCTCCCTCTCTAGCAAAGCCGTATAAAATCTCGTCAAGCTTTGAGTGCCAAGCGTAGCGCTTGGTATCTGTGACAAGTGTGGCTTTTGTGACGTCAGAAAAGGTGTAATTAGATGTTTTCTTTATTGCCTGTATAGGCTTTTTCATATTTGGGACAAAGTGTGTGCTGGCTTTTTTAGCTTCTTTATCAGAGCGGTAAACCAGTACCTTATTGTCTGATTTGGTGCCAAGTGGCTCATAGATGAGAATGCCATACGGCTGGCTCGTCTCACCAGCTGTGTAGATAGGCTGGCGTGTGACCTCACTTTTAACGGTAAGCCCTGTGTGATTGATAAAGTGGTCTGTTAGGATGTAAACAGAGCCAATAAAGGCTAAAAGCGACAAAATTCCCCAAATAGTGCGCCAAACAGGTGACTTAATCAGTGTCCAAGTCAAAAAGGTCAAAATCGTAGTCGTTGCAATAATGGCAATAATCATTTGTCCGCCTCCTTTGTTTCCTCAATCTTTCCTTTACGTAGGAAAAGAGCGACTAAAAATCCGATAACTGCAAAGGTAAATCCAAGAGCAAAGGAAGCGTGAAAACCGTCTAGGCTAGCGTCGATGACTTTTGCAGCGTAAGCGATTGGGTCTTGTGTCTTGAGACTGGCTGCGGGTTTATTGTTTGTGATGACGTTTTGAGTGACGCTAGAGAGCAATGCCACAACGACTGCAGAAGCGATTTGTCTGACGGTATTGTTGGCAGCAGTAGCGTGCGAAGCTTCCTCAGCAGGCAGAGCCCCCATGGCACTTGCAGTTATCGGCATTAGGATAAGGGCAATCCCAAACATACGAACAGCATACAAAAGCGTGATAAAGTGGTCAGCCGTTGACGCTGACAAGAAGATAAAGGGAACAGTTCCCACACCCAAGATGAAAAATCCAACCAAAGCCATGCGCTTAGAGCCGACCTTATCATAGATAAAACCAGCAATGGGACTGACAATCCCAATCATCAAGGCACCAGGAAGCAGCGTTAGCTCAGAGTTGAGAGCTGATAAGCCGTGTACATCTTGGAGATAGAGTGACAACATCATCTCAACCCCCATCATCGCCATCATAGAAAGGGCGATAGAAATAGTCGTTACAGAAAACTCTTTGTTTTTAAAGATAGTAACGTTAAGAAAGGGCTCTTTCATATGCACCTGCCTGATGACAAAGAGAGCGATAATGATAATCCCGATAATGATAGGAGCAATCACATAAACCCAATCACCCCAGCCACGACTAGCGACATTGGTAAAGCCCCAAAGAAAGCTCCCAAATCCTAAAATAGACAGAATAAGGGATAACATATCCAGTTTAATCGCTTCATTGTCAATAACATCTTTGATGAGAAAAGGTGATAAAATCAAGGAAACGATTAAAATGATAAGCGGAAGGATAAAAATTGCTCGCCACATGAGACGGGTATGTCCAATGACAAAGTCCTCTTTTAAAATCCAACCTGCTAGCGTTGGTCCAACAGCGGGTGCTAGTCCCACAACCAGACCATTTAATCCCATGGCAGTTCCTAGCTGCTCTTTGGGAAAGACATTGGTCATGACCACTTGCATAAGTGGCATGGTAATTCCAACGGCGCAGGCTTGGATGATACGCCCTAACAAAAAAATCGTCCAGCTAGACGTAGGGGCTAATGTTGTCATCAACAGCCCGATAATAAGGAGCGCATAAGCCCAGATGTAGAGCCACTTGGTGGAAAAGCGTGTGGCTAAAAAGGCAGAAACAGGAATCATAATCCCATTTGCTAGCAAGAACCAAGTCGTTGCCTCCTGAGCGGTCGCCATACTGATATGAAAACTTTTCATCAAAGTCGGTATGGCAGTCCCTAAGGTCGTTTGATTGAGCACCCCAGCAAAAGTCGCCACTAATAAAAGCAAAATCATCAGCGTACGGCTGTAGGGCTTGCCATGAATATCATAGGTGGTTTTTGAGTTCATTGTGTCTCCTATTCTAATGATAATCATAAAAACAAAAAATAAGTTTTTGATGGTTTATAACCACACATATTTTATGTTTATTTATGACGTTTGTCAATAATTTAACGAAATGAGAACATTAAAAAAGCCGAGCAAAGTCGGCTGAAGATTAGTCTGCAAAGAAAGGATTGAAGTGCTTTTCATGTCCGATAGTGGTGTCAAAACCGTGCCCAGGGTAGACCTTGTAGTGGTTTGGCAGAGTAAAGAGCTGTCTTTTGATACTCTCAAGGAGCACCTCATGGTTTCCTGTCGGCAAATCATAACGTCCGATAGACTCTCTAAAAAGCGCATCGCCAGAGAGGACTAGCTCTTCTTTGTCAAAGACAAAGGACACACCACCAATCGAGTGCCCAGGCGTCTCACGCACTTCAAAGGCAAAGCCATCTAGCTGGTAGCTTTTGCCAATCTCAAAAAAGTAATCCGCAGGCTTGATGACAACATCAATCATGTCATCGTGACGAGGAAGCCCAGAGAGATTGTCCACTGGAGAGCCTAGCCAGCTTGCCTCTTTTTCAGAGACATAGACAGGAGGATTGTCAAAATCCCTGCGCAGCAAGTCGATACTCATGATGTGGTCGTAGTGCGTGTGGGTCAGTAAAATGGCAGCAATCGGCTTTCCAATAGCGATAAGCGTTTCGTGGATACTAGCGTAGTCACTCCCTGGGTCAACCAAAAGGACATGACTATCATTGATCAGGTAGTAAGTGTTTTCACGTGCAATAGCATTTAATGTTCTTTTTATTTCCATACCCATAGTCTACCAAAAAAAGCGCAAAAGTGCTTCATTTTAGAGACGAGATTATCCATAATGACAAAAGCATGCTATAATGGAGGTATTATGTACGAGAATGCAAAACGAAAATACGCTGTCGTTGACTTGGAAGCTACCTCAGCAGGAAGCAACGCAGCCATCATACAAGTCGGCATTGTCATCATTGAAAACGACGAGATTGTAAAGACCTACTCTACAGATGTCAATCCGCACCAAGCTTTAGAGGATAATATCATTCAACTGACAGGTATCACTGATGAGCAGTTGAAAACAGCGCCTGATTTTTCACAAGTGGCTAGAGAGATTTTTGAGCTGATTGAGGATTGTGTTTTTGTAGCGCACAATGTCAAGTTTGACGCCAATCTTTTAGCAGAGCAGTTGTTTTTTGAAGGCTACGAACTGCGCACACCTCGTGTGGATACGGTGGAGCTGTCACAGGTTTTTTATCCCAGCTTTGAAAAATATGGTCTTGGCTACTTGGCAGAAGTGCTGGACCTTGATTTATCGCAGGCGCACACGGCTATCTCTGACGCTTATGCGACAGCGCAGCTTTTTTTACAGCTAAAAGCAAAGATAGAGAGCTTGCCAAAAGAACTGCTAGAGAGTATGCTTCCTTTTGCGGATGCTCTTTTGTTTGAGAGTCGGATGTTGGTTGATGACGCTTACAGGTCGGCAAAACCGCTGGTTAGCTCGGATTATCACTTACGTCATGGCTTGATTTTACGCCGTGAACAGGAAGTTGGAGCAGAAAAGCAGCTATTGCAACAGTTTGAGATTAACAGACATCTCTTAGGGCTAGAGGAGCGTAAACCACAAGAAGTCTTTGCACAGGAAATATCAGCTGCCTTTGACCAAGCCCTACCAACCTTTATCGAAGCGCAAGCGGGTCTCGGTAAGACCTACGGTTATCTTTTACCCCTGCTAGCCAAAAAAAAGCTTGAGCAGCTTATCATTTGCGTGCCGACAAAGATTTTACAAGACCAGATGATGGCACAAGAAATCAAGGCCATCCAGCGTGTGTTTGGTATAGAGGCTTGCAGTCTAAAGGGACCTGGTAACTACATCAAACTGGATGCGTTTTATCATAGCTTGAGGACTCAGACTGATAACGCTCTTGTCAATCGCTTTAAAATGCAACTTCTAGTCTGGCTCATGGAGACGGAGACTGGCGACCTTGATGAAATCAAGCAAAAACGCCGTTTTGAGAGCTATTTTGATAGCTTAAAGCACGACGGCAATCTGACTGCCGACTCTTTATTTCAAGATATGGACTTTTGGCAACGCCGCTATGACAGAGCGAAAATCTCTAAACTGCTTGTGACCAATCACGCTTACTTTCTAGAGCGTGTGCAGGATGACAAGGCTTTTGCCAAGGGCAAGTGCATTGTGTTTGACGAAGCGCAGCGTTTAGTTTTAGCGCTGGATACTTTTTCACGTCAGCAATTAGAAGTCAAGGATGTCTTGCAAGATATTCAAAAAACGCTGACTGAAACGGAGCAGCTACTTGATAGGCGTCTTCTTGAGGAGATTAGCTTTGAGCTCAATCGCTTGGTCGAGCAAGCTTATGACAAACACCGCTATAAAGGCATTAAACAGCTTGAATGGGACGATTTAGCCCTGTTAAGGCAGGCGCTGTCGGAATTGTCTCTAGCTTGTGTAACACCGCTTCAAGAGCTGCTATTGTCGCATTATAGCGACTTTTGGCTTAGCACCACCTACGACGTAGAAAGTGACAAACGTCATATCTTTTTAAACGCTGGCAATAAAGACTTGCTGGACTTTAAGCAGTTACTGCCTGACACGCAGAAGCTCTACTTTATCTCAGCGACTCTTGAGATTAGCGACAAGGTCAATCTCGCTGATTTGTTAGGCTTTGAGATAGGGACATTTATCACTCTTCCCCGACAAAAAGAAAGCCAGCAACGTCTGTTTGTGGACAGCAGTATGCCCATGCCGTCTGATGTCAGCGAACATCAGTATGCCCTTGAGATTGCTAAAAGAATCAAGCAGCTCACGAGTCTCAATCAGCCTGTTCTAGTTTTATTTACTAGTAAGCAGATGATGTTTTTGGTTTCTGATTATTTGGACACCTGGTCCATCAAGCACCTCACTCAAATCAAAAACGGCACACCTTACCAGCTTAAAAAGCGCTTTGATAGAGGCGATAGCACTGTTCTTCTTGGGACAGGTGCTTTCTGGGAGGGCGTCGACTTTGTACAGGCGGACCGCATGATTGAGCTAGTGACCCGCATGCCCTTTGACAATCCCAAAGACCCCTTAGCCAAAAAATTAGATACGCACTTAAAAGCGCAAGGCAAACAGCCTTTTTGGGATTATTTTTTGCCTTTAGCAGTTTTAAAATTAAAACAAGCCATCGGCAGAACTCAGAGACGACCTCAGCAAAAATCTGCAGTTGTCATCCTAGATAGTCGCATTCTACATCGCAGCTACGGACCTCTTGTTTACAAAGCTTTAGAAGAAGATTTTAATATTTCTTCGCAAAATTTTGCTAAATCTTTAACAGAGATTTCAGAATTTCTGCTATAATAGAAGAGAATAAAAATGAGGTGAATTATGTCATATCAACAATTATTAGAACGTTTTTTGACCTATGTCAAAGTAAACACACGTAGTAATCCAGAGAGTAAGACAACCCCCACCACACAAAGCCAAGTAGACTTTGCCCTCAATGTTCTGAAGCCAGAAATGGAAGCTATTGGGCTAGTAGATGTGCATTATTTGCGTGAAAATGGTTATCTGGTAGGGACATTGCCAGCAACTAGCACCGAATTGAGCCGTAAAATCGGCTTTATCGCACATATGGACACCGCTGACTTCAACGCAGAAGGTGTCAATCCACAGGTTATTGATTACACAGGCGGCGACATCGCTCTAGGCGATTCTGGTTTTGTTCTTAGCCCTACTGATTTTCCAGCGCTTGATGGCTATGTCGGACAAACGCTTGTGACAACTGACGGCACAACGCTTTTAGGAGCTGACGACAAGGCAGGGATTGCTGAGATTATGACAGCTATGGCTTATTTGGCTGAACATCCTGAGATTCCGCACGGTGAGATTCGTGTTGGCTTTGGTCCAGACGAGGAGATTGGTGTTGGGGCAGACAAGTTTGACGTTGAAGACTTTGACGTCGACTTTGCCTACACTGTAGACGGTGGACCTCTTGGTGAGTTGCAGTACGAGACTTTCAGTGCTGCAGGACTTGAGTTGACTTTCCTAGGGCGCAATGTCCACCCAGGAACAGCTAAAAACCAAATGGTCAATGCTTTACAGTTAGCCATTGATTTCCACAATCAATTGCCAGAAGCTGACCGTCCAGAGTTGACAGACGGCTACCAAGGCTTTTTCCACCTATCTTCATTAGAAGGAACTGTCGAAGAAGCAAGAAGCGCCTATATCATCCGTGATTTTGAGGATGATGACTTCAAAAAACGTAAAGAGTTGGTTGAGACTATTGCTAATAAGATGAATGCAAACTTTGATACAGAGCGTGTCAAAGTCAACCTCTACGACCAATACTACAACATGAAAAAAGTCATCGAAAAAGACATGACACCTATCACCATCGCTGAAAAGGTCATGAAAGATTTGGACATCAAGCCAATCATCGAGCCGATTCGTGGTGGAACAGATGGCTCTAAAATTTCCTTTATGGGGATTCCAACGCCAAACTTATTTGCAGGTGGTGAGAACATGCATGGACGTTATGAGTTTGTCAGTCTTGAAACCATGCAAAAAGCAGTTGATGTGATTATCGGTATTGTCCAAGAACCATAGGTCTAAAGGAGAGCTACATGATAAAACTCTTAGGAAAGGAAAGGTACCATTGGCAACCTGAGTTGTCTTGGTTGATTATCTATTGGTCCATCGCCTTTATTCCCATCTTTCTGGGAGCCGCTTTGATTTTTGAAAATCTCACAGTCTCAAAGCAAGTCTTGATTTTATTTGCCATTTTTATCGTTTTGATTAGCGCAGGTTTTCACCGCTACTTTGTCATTGAAAACGGTCAGCTAGGGATTGTTTCTTTAAATATCTTTAGCAAATCTCATATTCCGCTAGAAGACATCACAAAAGTGGAAGTGACCAAGTCAACCGTGACACTGTATGTCAAAAATCAAAACAAGCGCACTTTTTACATGCGCAAGTGGCCTAAAAAATACTTCATTGATGCGCTGGTGGTTGACCCAGCCTTTCAAGGCGAGGTTGTACTAGTGGACAATCTCATCAAACTAGACTATTTTAAGATTTATGAAAATGAGAAAAAAGCTCTTACAAAATCGTAAGAGCCTTGGTTGGGCAGGACTTGACGGCAGTGATTGTATCGCTGTCATCTGGTGCGATAGGGCATTCTTTAGCATCTGTATTTGCTAAAACAACGATTCCCTCGTCATCATAGTCAAATAAAGCTGAATACGTTTGGCAAAGCCCGCAAGCAATACATTTTTCTGGAATAATTCTCACTTTCATACTACTATTGTAATATGATTTTACCAATTTAACAAGGGGGATAACATGGCTAAGGAACCATGGGAAGAAAAAATCGTTGAAACCAGAGAAGGAGCACGTTCAAAGCGTAATACTATTAGCACGTCTTGGATTACAGGTATTTTAAGCGTCTTCTTTATCATTATCGTTGCTATTTTGTTCGTTGTCTTTTACACTTCAAATAGAGGTGGTAACAAAGCAAGCGAAACAGCTGGCTTTGTTAGCTCATCATCTGTTGTGAAAAGTTCTAGCCAAGCGTCTTCTACTACGCAAGAAAGCACTGCAAACAGTGAGAGCTCATCAAGTACAGAAGAGTCTTCGTCAACACAAGGTAGCGGTGAGACCATTACTGTCCTTGCTGGTGAAGGGGCAGCGTCTATTGCTGCTCGTGCAGGTATCTCTGTCTCTAAACTGCAAGAGCTCAATCCTGATCACATGACACTTGGTTACTGGTACGCAAATCCAGGTGATCAAGTCTACATTAACTAGAGAGGTCTTTATGAAATCCATTTGTATTGCCATTGACGGTCCTGCTTCTAGTGGTAAGAGTACAGTAGCCAAGATTATCGCTAAAAATCTTGGCTATACTTACCTAGACACTGGAGCCATGTACCGTTCGGCAACTTATTTAGCCTTAAAAGAGCAACTGACGGAAAAAGATGTTGATGCTATTTTAGACTTGTTAGCGAAGTATCCGATTTCTTTTGGACGCCAAGAAGATGGCACTCAATCTGTCTTTGTCGGTGATGAGGATGTGACGCTTGCCATCCGCCAAAATAATGTGACTAATAACGTCTCATGGGTGGCTGCCATTCCAGAAGTGCGCACGGAGCTTGTCAATCAACAGCGCCGTATCGCTGAAAAAGGTGCTATCATCATGGACGGTCGTGACATCGGCACAGTCGTTTTGCCAAATGCAGAACTCAAGATTTTTCTGATTGCGTCAGTTGATGAAAGGGCAGAGCGCAGGTATAAGGAAAATCTGGAAAAAGGCATCGAGACCAATCTTGAACGCTTAAAAGAAGAAATTGCTGCGCGTGACTACAAAGATAGCCATCGTAAGGTTTCTCCGCTAAAAGCAGCTGATGACGCCATCACATTTGACACTAGCGGTATCCCAATCGAAGACGTTGTGCAATTTATTCAAGAAAAAGCACAAAAAAAGATTGACAGCCTTTCTTAGTCATGCTATAATGCTAATAATGAGAAAAGCAGAAGTGAGAACTTCTCGCCTTGCGACTAACGTTGTCTGGCTCTACAAGTCAAGTTTCAGTCATGAAATATAACTCGTAGTGCGGATTTGTGTTAGCAAGTCCGCTTTCGTTTTTCTCTAAAAATATGAAGAGGTGAAGATCATAGCTAAAAAAGATCTATTCATTAACGATGAAATTCGCGTTCGTGAAGTTCGTCTAGTTGGTCTTGATGGTGAACAGCTAGGTATCAAACCATTGTCAGAAGCACAGGCTATCGCTGATGATGCTAATGTCGATTTGGTACTTATCCAACCGCAAGCTACGCCACCTGTTGCGAAAATTATGGACTATGGAAAGTTCAAATTTGAGTATCAAAAGAAACGTAAAGAACAACGTAAAAAACAAAGCGTTGTGACGGTTAAGGAGATTCGTCTCAGTCCTGTTATTGATAAAGGTGACTTTGAGACAAAACTCCGTAACGGTCGTAAGTTCCTTCAAAAAGGAAACAAAGTTAAAGTTTCAATACGTTTTAGAGGACGTATGATTACTCACAAAGATATTGGAGCAAAAGTGTTGGCGGACTTTGCTGAAGCAACGCAAGATATTGCGATTATTGAGCAAAGAGCTAAGATGGATGGACGTCAAATGTTCATGCAACTTGCACCAATTCCAGACAAAAAGTAATTGTCACTTACTATTATTAAGAGGAGAAATTTATCATGCCAAAACAAAAAACACACCGCGCATCAGCAAAACGTTTTAAACGTACAGGTTCTGGTGGTTTGAAACGCTTCCGTGCTTACACTTCACACCGTTTCCACGGAAAAACTAAAAAACAACGTCGTCACCTTCGTAAAGCTTCTATGGTAAGCTCAGGAGACTTCAAACGTATCAAATCAATGCTTACTCGCATGAAATAAGCAACTCATTTACTAAATTAAGATTTTCGGAGGATATATAAATGGCTCGTGTTAAAGGTGGCGTTGTATCACGCAAACGTCGTAAACGTGTTTTAAAATTAGCTAAAGGTTACTATGGTGCAAAACACATCTTGTTCCGTACTGCAAAAGAACAAGTAATGAACTCTTACTACTATGCATACCGTGACCGTCGTCAGAAAAAACGTGACTTCCGCAAATTGTGGATTACACGTATCAATGCGGCAGCTCGTATGAATGGTTTGTCATACTCACAATTGATGCACGGTTTGAAATTAGCTGAAATCGAAGTAAACCGTAAAATGCTTGCTGACTTGGCAGTAAACGATGCAGCAGCATTTACAGCTCTTGCTGACGCAGCTAAAGCAAAACTTGGTAAATAATGCCTTTTAAACCTGAGAAATTCTCAGGTTTTTTTGTGACTTCTTTTCTGTTTTTTTCTAGGATTGTACTTTGGCTTTATGCTCTCTCATGCTATAATGATAGTAGCGAAAGGAGATACGATGAAATACAAATGGACAACAGCCATCTCGCTTGCTAGTCTTTCAGCAATTTTGATTGTTGGGGCAGCATCAGATGTGGTCAATTCTTCACAGAAACAGACGTCAAAAGAGACGATCAAAACAGCTCGAGTGGTCGCAAATGGCGACATCCTCATCCATAATGTCCTCTATGCCAGTGCGCAAAAGACAGATGGCAGCTATGATTTCAATCCTTATTTTAAGTATGTTAAGGACTGGATTTCGGAAGCTGATTTGGCTATCGGTGACTATGAGGGGACGATTAGTGATGATTACGCTCTTGCTGGCTATCCGCTGTTCAATGCGCCAAAGAGCATTGCGCAGGCTATCAAGGACACTGGTTATGATGTGGTTGATTTAGCGCACAATCATATCCTAGACTCTGGGCTTGCTGGGGCGCTCAATACCAAGTCTATTTTTAATAATCTTGGCATAGATACTATCGGCGTCTACTCAAAGAATCGCCAAAAAGAGGATATCTTAATCAAAGAAGTCAACGGCATTAAGATTGCGATTTTGGCTTATTCTTATGGCTATAATGGGCTAGAAGAAAGTCTCAGCACTGATGACTATGAAAAACATCTGTCTGACCTTGATGAAAAGAAGATGAAGAAAGAAATCCAGAAAGCTGAAAAGGAAGCAGATGTCACGATTGTCATGCCACAGATGGGTGTTGAGTACCAATTGACGCCAACAGATGAGCAGGTTACTTTGTATCATAAGCTGATTGACTGGGGAGCTGATGTTGTCTTTGGTGGACATCCGCATGTGGTCGAGCCTGCTGAGATGCTGACAAAGGATGGCGATAAGAAGTTCATTATTTATTCTATGGGCAATTTCTTGTCTAACCAGCGTATCGAGACCATGGATGGGGTTGAAAATGCCAAGTGGACTGAGCGAGGGCTTTTGATGGATGTAACCTTCAAGAAAAAAGGAAAGAAAACAACCATTCAAACGGTAAAAGCACACCCAACACTTGTCTGGGCTTGGAGTAAAGGAACTTACGGTAGTGAGGGTTATGAGCTTTATAACTACCGTACACTTATCCTAGAGGACTTTATCGAGGGTGGCAAATACCGTGATGAGTTGGACGCAGCAATGAAAGAAAGAGTAGATACAGCCTACAAAGAAATGGTAGAGCATGTCAATCTCAAGTGGTGATATGAAAAAACGACCAGTTAGACTATTGTCAAAAGAATACAAAAAAGTCAAAAAACTTTATGAAAGTGCCTTTCCAGCCTATGAGCGCTTGCCTTATTTTCCTTTGGTGTTATTAGCTACACGGAAAAATACGCATTTTGACGCTTACTATGATGGCGACACTTTCTGTGGTTTTACTTATAGTGTCATGTCCAAAGAGGCAGTTTACATCCTATTTTTAGCGGTGAATGATGGTCATAGAGGAAAAGGCTATGGCAGTGCTATTTTGGAGGATTTCAAAAAGCGAGCAGGTCAGCGGGCGCTTGTTTTGACCATTGAGCCTTTAGAGAGCGACGCTAAAAACTATGACGAGCGCTTGCAGCGTCTTGCTTTTTATGAGCGTAATGGTTTTAAAGCAACGCCCTATACTTATCATGAGGGCAAAGAATATTACACAGTTTTAGCAACACATGACCACCTTGATGAAAAGGAATTAGAGACCTTGTTTAAGCGGGCTATTTGCTATATGGTACCTGTCCAATTGACAAAATAAAGATTTTTCTGATAAATCAAATATTTGTGGTATAATAGATAGTAATAAGTCAAAAAGAGGTGGTGCCATGAGAGAGGACATTAAGATAAACGATCGAGCACTGGCTATTAGTGACCAGTTGGTAGAAAAATTGCAAACCGTTTATGATCCCGAGATTGAACTTGATATTTATAATTTGGGATTGGTTTATGAGATTAACTTATACGAAACAGGGCATTGCCATGTGGTGATTACCTTTACCGAGGCAGGATGTACTTGTGTGGATACCTTGCCAGCAGATATTGTTACAGCACTAAATAGTATTGATGCTATTACTTCTGTGTCGGTAGAGGTTGTCTGGACACCTGTCTGGAAGATGACACGTATCAGTCGTCTAGGTCGTATCACACTAGGTATCAGTCCTAAATAAGGACTCATGAAAGGGGAAAAAATGACAGAAGAAACAAAAGATTTTCGTATCAGAAGCCATGTCTATGATGGGATGGTGCGCTCACCAAACCGTGCTATGCTGCGTGCAACAGGTATGCAGGATGACAATTTTGAAAAGCCAATCGTAGGAGTTATCTCGACTTGGGCTGAAAACACACCGTGTAACATTCACTTGCATGACTTTGGAAAACTAGCCAAAGAAGGTGTCAAATCAGAAGGGGCTTGGCCAGTCCAGTTTGGTACCATCACCGTTGCGGATGGTATCGCTATGGGGACACCAGGTATGCGCTTCTCACTTCCGTCTCGTGACATTATCGCAGATTCTATTGAGGCAGCTATCAGCGGGCACAACTGTGACGCCTTGGTTGCTATCGGTGGCTGTGACAAGAATATGCCAGGTTCTATGATTGCCATTGCAAACACTGGCATACCAGCTATCTTTGTTTATGGTGGTACTATTGCACCGGGAAATCTTGATGGCAAAGACATTGACCTTGTTTCTGTCTTTGAAGGAGTTGGTCAATGGAACCACGGTGATTTGAGTGCCGAAGAAGTCCGTCGCATTGAGTGCAATGCCTGCCCAGGCCCTGGTGGCTGTGGTGGTATGTACACAGCTAACACCATGGCGTCCGCTATCGAAGCCATGGGAATGAGTCTACCAGGTTCATCTTCTCACCCAGCAGAATCCGCTGAGAAGAAAAAAGACGTTGAAGAAGCAGGACGTGCCGTTGTCAAATTGCTTGAGATGGGAATCACACCTAAAGACATCATGACACGCAAGGCGTTTGAAAATGCTATCACCGTTGTCATGGCGCTTGGTGGCTCTACAAATGCGATTTTGCACCTTTTAGCTATTGCTCACGCTGCAAATGTGGAGTTGACTCTGGATGACTTCAATGATTTTCAAGCCCGTGTGCCTCACCTAGCTGACCTTAAACCGAGTGGTCAGTATGTCTTCCAAGACTTGTACAATGTTGGTGGTGTACAAGCGGTCATGAAATACCTCTATCAAAACGGCTATCTTCATGGTGATTGCTTGACATGTACTGGTAAGACTTTGGCAGAAAATCTAGCAGACGCACCAGACCTCAAGGAAGGTCAAAAAGTCATCATGCCGCTTGATAAGCCAAAACGTGAGGATGGACCTCTTATCATCCTTCGTGGTAATCTTGCACCTGACGGCGCTGTTGCTAAGGTATCTGGGGTTAAAGTTCGCAGACACGAAGGTCCAGCAAAAGTCTTTAACAGCGAAGAAGACGCTGTGAATGCCGTGCTAGCAGACGAGGTTGTTGACGGAGATGTTGTTGTTGTGCGTTATGTGGGGCCAAAAGGTGGTCCAGGTATGCCAGAAATGCTCTCACTTTCTTCTATCCTTGTCGGTAAAGGACAAGGTGAGTCTGTCTGTCTTTTGACGGATGGTCGCTTCTCAGGCGGTACTTATGGTTTGGTTGTCGGGCACATCGCACCAGAAGCCCAAGATGGTGGTCCGATTGCTTATCTACGTGATGGAGACATTGTCATTGTCGATCAAGATACCAAAGAAATCACCATGAAAGTCTCTGAAGAAGAACTGGCTAAACGCCAAGCAGAAACCGAATTGCCACCACTTTATTCACGTGGTGTCCTCGGAAAATACGCCCACATCGTCTCAAGCTCCGCAAAAGGTGCTATTACAGACTTCTGGCGTAAAGAAAACGACTAATCTAAAAAATACCTGCCTTGCGGTAGGTATTTTGTTGTCTTGTAGAGTCTTATTTTTCTTTGATAGCAAAGTAGATACCACTAGGACTGGCAAAGTTAAAAGACACAAAAGGAGCAGAAGTAATCGGGCTGATGTCATCAGTCAAGCCTGAAATACGCTCATGCAGTTTTGTAATATCCTGCGTCTCAAACAAGACACTAGGCTGAAAGTCAGCGACTTCAGGCGACATTTGCTTGATGAAGGCTTTGTCGTAAACCTTAAAAGTCAAAGTGCTGTCTGCATGTGGTTTCATGTCAAAAGTATCATAATCCATGATGGTTTCCTTAGATAGTATCTCAAAACTAGCAGCCTTCCAAAAGTCGAATTCTGCTTGGATATCCTCGACATAAAGCATCACGGTAGCATTTTTTGTAAACATATTATTCTCCTTTTTGGTTCAATGATTTATTTTTATAGTACGATAGAAGGTAAAAGCTGTCAAACAAAGTGTTTTTTGACATTTTCTCTTGTCAAAGGTAGAAAAATATAGTATACTTGAGAGGTTGACTAATGCACATCCTGTGCAACCGCACGACCACTGTATCTAAGTAGCTAAGGCTCACAGTGCTAGGCGAGTCTTCACTAAAATTTTTATAGGAGGTGCATCATGAGCACATACGCAATCATCAAAACTGGTGGTAAACAAGTTAAAGTTGAAGTAGGTCAAGCGATCTACGTTGAAAAACTTGATGTTGAAGCAGGAGCAGAGGTTACATTTGACCAAGTCGTTCTTGTTGGTGGTGAAACAACTAAAGTTGGTACTCCAATCGTTGAGGGTGCTAGCGTTGTTGGTACTGTTGAAAAACAAGGTAAACAAAAGAAAGTTGTTACTTATAAATACAAACCTAAAAAAGGTAGTCACCGTAAACAAGGACATCGTCAACCTTATACAAAAGTTGTTATCAACGCTATCAACGCTTAATAACAATGATTCAAGCAATATTTACAAAGGATGCTTCTGGCTGGTCTGAGATGACTATCACAGGACACGCTGGTAGCGGTGAGTATGGCTTTGATGTGATATGTGCCTCGGTGTCTATGTTGGCTCTTAATTTTGCTAATTCTGTTGAAGCAATGACGCAGAAGATGCCGCAGGTGGGAATGGTAGACGATGGTGGTTATTTGGTTATTCAAAAGCCACGTAACCTGACAAAAGCAGATGATACGGTGTGGCAAACGCTTTTTGAATCAGTGGTGATTGGACTTGAAAATCTCGCTGAAAATGAAAGCGACTATGTGGCGACACCTGTCATTCGACAATGTTCAACGAAAGGAAAAACTCATGATTAAACTTAATCTTTCAAACTTACAATACTTCGCCCACAAAAAAGGTGGAGGTTCAACATCTAACGGACGTGACTCTGAAAGCAAACGTCTTGGTGCTAAAGCAGCAGACGGTCAAACTGTAACAGGTGGTTCTATCCTTTACCGTCAACGTGGTACACACATCTACCCAGGTGTAAACGTTGGTCGTGGTGGAGATGACACACTTTTTGCTAAAGTTGAAGGTGTTGTGCGTTTCGAACGTAAAGGACGCGATAAAAAACAAGTTTCAGTTTACCCAATCGCAAAATAATCAAAAAAGACTTCCTTGTGGAAGTCTTTTCTATTCACTCTTATCACTGAAAAAGAAGGGTGGTGTATACTGAGAAAGAATGTCAAAGCAGGCTTTAGCTTTTTCATGGTCTTCGCAGATGATGAGACATGTATCGTCTCCACAGACTGTTCCTACGATTTCTGCGATTTCAATAGAATCAAGGATAGAGCCAAAAGACTGGGCAAGACCAGGGAGGGTTTTGAGGATGAGCTGATTTTGGACGACTTGTAGCATGACTAGGGCATCCTCCATGTAGAGGCGCAAGCGATTTTCCCAGTGTGATTGGGAGACGCTCAAAATCTCATAGTGAGGAGTGCCATTGTTATTGACTTTAACCAGATTAAGCTCTTTCATGTCACGAGAGAGTGTGGCTTGGGTCACATGAACGCCATTGTCACTGAGCTTTTCTTGTAGTTCTTGTTGGGTATGGATGGTGTTTTCACTAATAACAAGTCGAATGAGTTGTTGTCGGGATTCTTTTCTATTCATAGAATTTTCTCTTTTTTTCTTTAGTATAACAAAAAACGTCTAAAAAGTAAAAAAGCGCTTTTTATGACTAGAAATGGGATAGATTTTTGATAAAAGCGCTTTTTTTTGATAAGATAAAGGCATGATAACGAAAGAGGACTACCGCTTTTTACGGAATTTAGATGATTTTAGGCTTCTGCCTATTGTTCAGTTTGACGAACTGGCTTTGCATATCAAAAAACGAAAAGCCCCAAAAGAGCACATTCTCTTTTTTGAGGGAGATGTCAGAGATAAGCTGTATATCGTCGTTTCAGGTTATGTGCGTATCGAGCACAGCGATACTTTGGGGACGTTTACTTACACGGATTTTATCACGTCGCACAATATCTTTCCTTATGAGGGGCTTTTTGAGGATGAGTTTTACCGCTTTTCAGCGCAAGCCATGACGGATGTTGAGTATTTTTGTGTGCCGACAAAGCTTTTTGAGAAGTTTTCAGCAGCGAGTGTCTACCAAATGAAGCACCTCTATGTCGGGCTTTCTAGGCTCTTGCGTCTGCATGAGTTGCGTGTGCGCAATGTCGTGACCTCAAGTGCTAGCATGCGGGTGGAGCAGAGCCTTGCTTTTTTGCTCAAGGAGCTAGGTGAGGTGGACTCGCATTTGCCTATTGCTTTGACAACCAGCGATGTTGCGGCGATTAGTGGGACGACACGAGAGACGGTTAGCCGTGTTTTTCGGGATTTGAAAAAGAAGCACCTGATTGCTGTTGACCGCAAGTATATCGTCTTTTTGGACAGGGACTATTTTTTGAAATTTTTGAGGTAGTTTTGGGAATAATCAGAAAAACACTTTTGTGATGGCATGGAGGTGTTTTTTAGAGCCGTTATTATTTAGCATATTTTTTTGAGAATATTAATAAAAGCGCTCGCAAAGACTCTCAAATAGGGTTATAATTTGGATGAATTAAGTTTTGTTTAAGAAAACAGCTTGATTTGGCTGCTAAAAGAACAAAACACTGAGATTATCTGTCTCTATCATCTATTTTGCAAGGAGGACTTATGATGAAAAAGAGATTTCGCTATACGTTGGTAGCTGTCGCTGCCTTGGCTTTATGTCCATGGCAATCAGCTGAGGCTTGTTCGTCCTTTATCATCGGACGTAACCTCACCACAGACGGATCTGTGCTTTACGGTCGGACTGAGGACTATCCTTTTTTGCCACAGCCAGGTGCTCACAATAAAAATTATATTGTGACCAAGGCAAAAGATTACAAAAAAGGTGCAAAGCTAGTGGACAAATCAAACGGCTTTACCTATCCGCATTTGGCGCATGAGTATAAGTACACCTCTGTGCCTGACGCTAGCCGTGACACCGATGAAGGTATCTATGGCGCTCACGGGCAAAATGAATACGGTGTCAGCATGACAGCAACCACCTCCGCTTATCCAAATGATAAGATTTTGAAAGTGGACCCTTTGGTTAAAGACGGTCTTGCTGAATCTATCTTTGTCAGTCTCGTTTTGCCACGTATCAAGACAGCTCGAGAAGGGATTGAGCTGACTGCCAAGGTCTTGGATAAAAAAGGAGCTGCAGAGGGGAATATCATCGTCATTGCTGACCAAAATGAACTCTGGTACATGGAAATCCTCTCTGGTCACCAATACGTTGCCATCAAGTACCCAGATGATAAATACTCTATTTATCCAAATATGTTCTTCCTTGGTAATGTCAACTTCAATGACACAGCTAATGTCATTGCCTCTAAGGATGTCGAAGCTGTCGCTAAAAAAGCGAACCACTACAAAGAAGTGGATGGTAAGTTCCATATCGCAAACTCCTACAACACAGACTACTACCTAGCTGGTAACCGCTCACGTGCCTATGCAGGTCTCAAGCTCATGGATCCTGACTCCAAGGTGGGCTATTTTGACCAATACTATGACTTCCTGCAAACGCCAACAGATCCAAACCGTCGCTACTCTGTTGAGGACGCTATTGCTATTCAGCGTAACCGCTTTGAAACGCTTAAAGAAGGTTTCTTACCAAATGATCTTTACGATAAACGTGGTGCAGACGGTCGTCCAGAGGTAAATGCTCACAAAGATGGCGACAAATACAAGTACGCACCGGGTAATGATAATGTCGTAGACGCTCACTTCTACCAAGTCAAGAAAGACTTGCCAGCCTCTATGTCCTCTATCATGTGGTTCAGCAATGCCCCATCACGCAACACCCCTTACATCCCATTTTACGGTACAGTGACAGACACTTACAAAGCATTTAAACCAAAAGATGGACAGTACAACAAAAACTCTTTCTACTGGGTAGCATGGCACATTGACCAAATGGTTGCTCAAAACTGGGATATCTTTGGAAGCTCTATCAAGGAAAAATGGCAAGCGCTTGAAAAAGAGGAAATCACAGAACAAGCAGCTCGTGACGCCAAATACACAGGTAAAACTGATGCAGATGCTAAAGCAGCTAGCAAAGAAGTGACCAAGGACTCACTAGAGCGCTCTGAAAAACTCTTCAAGCAAATGAAAGAAGTGGAAAAAGAGATGACACAAACCATCAAAGAAAAAGGTGGTAAGGACAAGTCCATCCAAAAACTGGCTAATGCGATTAAAAAGCAAGATGAAGCTGCTGCTAAAACAGAAAGTGCTGCTAACGGTGTAACCGCAACAGCAAGCAATAGCGCTAAAAAGACAACGCAAACGACAGGCAATCAAATCGGCCTTTATGCGACTATCAGCGCTATCATCATTGCTGTTTTTGGATTCTTCTATTTTCAAAATAAAAGAAATAAGTGACATGAAGCAGACGAACGATATTTCGTCTGTTTTTTGTTTTAGAAAAAAATTTTGAATTTATTAAATTTCGTTTTTTGCACAAAAATAAATAAAATTTAAATGTAACCGCAAACATTTGTATATTTTTAAACTTTACCGATAAAAAGTGTGATGTATTTAACAAAATAATTGTGATGAATAACCGCTTTCATATAAGAAAGAGTACTATACTATAACTGTAAGTAAGAAAGCGATAAAAAAAACATCAGTTTTGTAAGCGCTTAAACATTGCATAGAAAAGGAGATGCACCATATGACTACTCAAGCACCTATTCATGTTTATTCTGAAATTGGACGCTTAAAAAAAGTTATGCTTCATCGTCCAGGAAAGGAAATTGAAAACTTGGTTCCAGACTACTTGGAACGCTTGCTCTTTGATGATATTCCTTTCTTAGAAGATGCTCAAAAAGAGCACGATGCTTTTGCTCAAGCTCTAAGAGATGAAGGCGTAGAAGTTCTCTACTTGGAAGACTTGGCAGCAGAATCGCTACACACTCCTGAAATCAGAGAGCAGTTCATCGATGAATATCTAGAAGAAGCCAACATCCGTGGACGTCAAACAAAGTCTGCTATTCGTGAGCTTCTCATGTCCATCAAGGATAACAAAAAACTGGTTGAAAAGACAATGGCAGGTGTGCAAAAAGCAGAATTGCTAGAAATTCCAGAAGACGCTAAGGGTCTGACAGACTTGGTAGAATCTGATTATCCATTTGCCATCGACCCAATGCCTAACCTTTACTTCACACGTGACCCATTTGCAACAATCGGCTACGGGGTATCGCTCAACCACATGTTCTCTGAAACACGTAACCGTGAAACCATTTACGGAAAATACATTTTCACTTATCACCCAGAGTACGGTGGAAAAGTGCCACTTGTTTACAACCGCACTGAAAACACTCGTATCGAAGGTGGGGATGAGCTGGTTCTCTCTAAAGACGTGCTAGCTGTTGGTATTTCTCAACGGACAGACGCAGCGTCTATCGAAAAACTCCTCATCAATATCTTCAGAGAAAACCTTGGCTTTAAGAAAATTCTTGCCTTTGAATTTGCCAATAACCGCAAGTTCATGCACCTAGATACCGTCTTTACCATGGTTGACTACGACAAGTTCACTATTCACCCAGAAATCGAAGATGACCTCAAGGTGTACAGTGTAACTTATGTCGATGATGATTTGAAAATCAAGGAAGAACACGGCGACCTTGCTGAATTGCTAGCTGAAAATCTAGGCGTTGAAAGGGTTGAACTCATCCGCTGTGGTGGTGAAAACCGTGTCGCAGCTGGACGTGAACAATGGAACGACGGCTCAAATACCCTCACTATCGCACCTGGTGTTGTAGTTGTTTACAACCGTAATACCATCACCAACGCTATCCTAGAATCTAAAGGCTTACGTCTCATCAAGATTCATGGAAGCGAATTGGTTCGTGGACGTGGTGGACCTCGTTGCATGTCCATGCCATTTGAACGTGAAGATATTTAGACTCCATCAAGTGTAGGTGACGATTATGGTAACACTAAAAGTAGGCGCAGAAGCTTTTCAAAGGGCAGCTAGTCTCTACATTCGCTTTCATGTCTTTGTCCTAGAGAGGGGCATTGATATGGCAGATGAGTTTGATAGCCATGACGAAAAAGGGACGGTCTATGCGGTGGCTTATGATGGCAAGCAGCCGGTCTCAACAGGGCGTTTTCTCCCTGAGTCTAAAGACGTAGCACGGCTCACACGGATTGCGACCTTAAAGGACTACCGAGGGCATGGCTACGGTGCACAAGTGATTGCAGCCTTAGAAGACTATGCGAAAACAGCAGGTTACCAGACATTAGTCATTCATAGCGAACTAAGCGCCAAGACACTTTACGAAAGTGTAGGTTATCATCCTGTTGGTAATATCTACATCGAAGATGGCGTGCGCTGTCAGTCGCTAGAAAAACAGTTGATTTGATACTCCATTTGATAAAAAATAAAAACAAATAAACCAAAAGAAAGAGGACATGACTATGACATCAGTATTTCAAGGAAGAAGTTTTTTAGCAGAGAAAGATTTCACACGTGCGGAATTAGAATATCTCATTGGCTTATCAGCTCATTTGAAAGATTTGAAAAAACGCAACATTGAACATCACTATCTAGCTGGTAAAAACATTGCTCTTCTTTTTGAAAAAACCTCAACACGTACTCGTTCAGCTTTCACAGCTGCAGCTATTGACCTTGGTGCTCATCCAGAATACCTAGGTGCAAACGACATCCAATTAGGTAAAAAAGAATCAACAGAAGACACTGCAAAAGTTCTTGGTCGTATGTTTGATGGGATTGAGTTCCGTGGCTTTAGCCAACGTATGGTTGAAGAATTGGCTGAATACTCAGGTGTGCCTGTATGGAATGGATTGACAGACGAATGGCACCCAACACAAATGCTTGCCGACTTTCTCACTGTTCAAGAAAACTTTGGAAAATTAGAAGGTTTGACACTTGTCTACTGTGGTGATGGACGCAATAACGTAGCTAACAGTTTGCTTGTTACAGGAGCTATCCTTGGTGTCAATGTCCATATCTTCTCACCAAAAGAACTCTTCCCAGATGAAGAAATCGTGAAACTCGCTGAAGGCTTTGCTAAAGAAAGTGGCGCTCGTATCCTCATCACAGAAGACGCTGATGAAGCGGTCAAGGGCGCAGATGTCCTCTACACAGACGTTTGGGTATCTATGGGTGAAGAGGACAAATTCGCAGAACGTGTCGCTCTTTTGAAACCTTATCAAGTTAATATGGATTTGGTGAAAAAAGCAGATAATGAAAACCTTATCTTCTTACACTGCTTGCCAGCTTTCCACGACACTGAAACTGTCTATGGTAAAGATGTCGCTGAAAAATTTGGCGTAACTGAAATGGAAGTGACTGACGAAGTCTTCCGTAGCAAATACGCTCGTCACTTTGACCAAGCTGAAAACCGTATGCACACAATCAAAGCTGTTATGGCAGCTACTTTAGGAAACCTCTACATTCCAAAAGTTTAGACAAAAGTGAACATTCCAGTCGTTCTGGTTCTGGTCGTCTTAATCAGAATCAGGGCGGCTTTTTCATTGAAGGAGGTCGTCTCTTATGAAAGAAGACAATAAATTAGGTCTATTGCCATTGACCATGCTTGTCATCGGCTCACTCATTGGTGGTGGTATCTTTGACTTAATGCAAAACATGAGTAAAGGTGCAGGGCTGATTCCTATGCTGATTGCTTGGGGAATCACAGCTGTTGGGATGGGAACATTTGTACTGTGTTTCCAAAATCTCTCCCAAAAACGTCCTGACCTGACTGCAGGTATTTATTCTTATGCTAAAGAAGGATTTGGTAACTTCATGGGATTTAACTCCGCTTGGGGTTACTGGCTATCAGCTTGGCTTGGAAATGTTGCCTATGCTGCCCTTCTCTTTAGCTCTCTAGGTTATTTCTTTAAGTTCTTTGGTGATGGAAACAACGTCGCTTCTATCATCGGAGCCAGTATAGTGCTTTGGTGCGTGCACTTCCTTATCTTACGTGGGGTTAGTACCGCGGCCTTTATCAACACTATCGTTACCTTTGCCAAGTTGGTGCCACTGGTTATCTTCTTGATTTCAGCTGTTTTGGCATTCAAACTGGATATTTTCTCTCATGATATTTGGGGTGTAGCGACTGGTAGCTCAGTGCTTGAACAAGTCAACTCTACTATGCAAACCGCTGTTTGGGTCTTTATCGGTATTGAAGGAGCGGTTGTCTTCTCAGGACGTGCAAAATCAAGCTCTGATATCGGTAAAGCTAGTATCCTTGCACTCTTCACTATGGTATCTGTTTACGTTCTTATCAGCGTTTTGTCACTTGGTATTATGACTCGGCCAGAGCTTGCAGAACTCAAAACACCAGCCATGGCTTACGTTCTTGAAAAAGCCGTTGGTCACTGGGGCGCTGTTCTGGTTAATATCGGTGTTATCATCTCGGTATTTGGTGCTATCTTAGCATGGACACTCTTTGCTGCTGAATTGCCTTACCAAGCTGCAAAAGAAGGTGCTTTCCCTAAATTCTTTTCTAAAGAAAATGTCAACAAAGCCCCTGTTAACTCTCTTCTTGTCACTAACATCTGTGTGCAATTGTTCTTGATTACTTTCCTCTTTACAAAGAGTGCTTACCGCTTTGGATTTGCCTTGGCATCCTCTGCCATCCTTATCCCTTATGCATTCACCGCTCTTTTCCAATTGAAATACACCCTTGCTGAAGCAAAGAACACACCAGGACGTACCAAGAACCTCATCGTAGGTATCGTTGCAAGTATTTACTCTGTTTACCTCATCTATGCTGGTGGTTTTGATTATCTCTTGTTGACCATGATTGCTTACGCACTCGGTATGATTCTTTATGTTAAAATGCGTCGTGACGATAAGCAAGAGATCTTTACAGGTTATGAAAAATGGGCAGCTGTTGTCATTGCCGTTCTCTGTGTGGTTTGTATCATCCAAATCTTCACAGGGCAAATTGATATACAAGGTATTTTAAATGGATAAGAAAAGAGAGGATAAGATATGTTTGATAGAAAATCAAAAGTAGTTGTAGCTCTAGGTGGTAATGCCATCCTATCAAAAGACGCTTCGGCTAAAGCCCAACAAGAAGCGCTAGAGCAAACCGTCAAATCACTGGTTAAATTGATTAAAGCAGGTCATGAGGTCATCATCACCCACGGTAATGGTCCGCAAGTTGGCAATCTCTTTTTGCAACAAGCAGCCTCTGACTCTGAAAAAAATCCAGCCTTGCCACTGGATACCTTGGTGGCTATGACCCAAGGTAGTATCGGCTTTTGGATGGAAAATGCGCTCAATAACGAATTGCTTGAGCAAGGTATTGACAAGGACGTGGCAACGATTATGACCGAAGTCATCGTATCTGCTGACGACCCTGCCTTTGACAATCCAACAAAACCTATCGGTCCATTTTTGAGCGAAGAAGAAGCCAAGGAACAAATGAAAAAAACGGGCGCTAGCTTCAAAGAAGACGCTGGTCGAGGCTGGCGCAAGGTTGTGCCATCTCCAAAACCTATCGGTATCAAGGATGCTAAAGTCATCCAATCATTAGTGGATTCTGGTGTTGTGGTTATTGCAGCTGGTGGTGGTGGTGTCCCTGTTGTACAAAATCCAGTCACCAAGAAAATGGAAGGGATTGAAGCGGTTATCGATAAAGACTTTGCCAGCCAGACTCTTGCTGAGCTTGTCGGAGCAGACCTCTTTATCATCCTAACAGGTGTAGACAATGTCTACATCAACTACAACCAACCAAACCAAGAAAAATTAGAAACCGTAACGGTTTCTCAGTTACGTCAATACATCGGTGAAAATCAATTTGCACCGGGAAGCATGCTTCCAAAAATTGAAGCAGCCATTGACTTTGTAGAGCAAGGCGACGGCAGAAAAGCCATCATCACCTCCCTACAAAACCTTGAAAACCTTGATAGCGCAACCCAAGTTGTCCAAGGTTAGTCCTATAGCGTAAAACCCTAGCTAGTCTAGGGTTTTTCTATTTTCCTAAAATGGTAAATTTGTATTTCCCTGTCGCACCTGAGTTTGTTTTAGTGTATAATAGAAGAAATATCGTCAAAGAAAAGTGAGAAAAATGAATATACAACAATTACGCTACGTCGTAGCCATCGCAAATAGCGGTACTTTTCGTGAGGCTGCCGCTAAATTATATGTCAGTCAACCCAGTCTGTCTGTTGCCATTCGTGATTTGGAGAGTGAGATGGGTTTTCAGATTTTCACCCGAACAACGACAGGTGCTGTGTTGACCAGCCAAGGCATGTCTTTTTATGAAAAGGCGCTTGAGGTTGTTAAGAGTTTTGATTCTTTTGAGAAAGCTTTTTCTCAGTCGGACGCTGACCAAAATGAGTTTTCCATTGCCAGTCAGCATTATGACTTTTTGCCACCCTTGATTACGAGCTTTGCGACAGCACATCCTGACTATAAAAATTTCCGTGTCTTTGAGTCAACGACCATTCAGATTTTGGATGAGGTCGCACAAGGTGACAGCGAGATTGGTATCATTTATATGAATAACCAAAATCGTAAAGGGCTCTTGCAGCGTTTTGAAAAGCTAGGCTTGGAGTTTGTCGAGTTGAGTTCTTTTCAGACCCACATCTACATCGGCAAAAACCATCCTTTGGCACATAAAAAGTCGCTAGTTTTGCAGGATTTGGCAGGTCTGCCGACGGTTCGCTTCACGCAGGAAAAGGATGAGTATCTCTACTACTCGGAAAACTTTGTGGACACCAGTGACAGCTCGCCTATGTTCAATGTCACAGATAGAGCGACGCTAAACGGTATCTTGGAGCGGACGGACGCCTATGCGACAGGTTCAGGCTTTTTAGACAGCAGAAGTGTTAACGGTATCACCGTTATCCCGCTTGAAAATCATCTGGACAACTCCATGATCTACATCAAGCGTCGGGGTAAAAATCTGTCTGCTTGTGCTGAAAAGTTTGTCGCCACTATGAAGGCGTATTTTGAAAAATTTATGCCACGTCAACAAGAGCAGGAATAGAGGTCTATGGTCAAAAAAATAGGAGTTATCGCAAGTATTATCATCTTGATTGCGCTGGATCAGTTGAGTAAACTCTGGATTGTAAACAATGTCGAGCTAGGCAGTCTCAGACCTTTTTTGAAAGGTGTCTTTAGTCTGACTTATCTGCAAAACCGAGGAGCTGCCTTTTCCATGCTGCAAGATCAGCAGTGGTTTTTTGCTCTCATCACTATCATCGTGGTCGGGCTTGCCATTTATTATCTGATAAAGCATATCGACGGCAGCTGGTGGTTACTAACAGGTTTGGTTTTAGTCATCGCTGGGGGGCTGGGCAATTTCTGTGATCGCTTGCGCCTTGGCTATGTGGTGGACATGGTTCACCTTGATTTTATGGATTTTGCTATATTTAATGTCGCTGACGCTTACCTCAGTGTCGGTGTCGTTATTCTCATGATTGCACTATGGAGGGAAGAAGATGGAAGTCATCGTTAAAGAGGCGGGCGTGCGCCTTGATAAGGCAGTTGCTGATCTGACCGAACTATCACGCAGCCAAGCCAATGAAGCCATAAAAGCTGGCACGATTTTGGTCAACAATCAAAGGCAAAAAGCGAGATATGCTGTAAAGCTTGGTGAAGTCATTAGTTACGAGCTACCAAAAGAGGAAGTTCTGGATTATCAGCCAGAAGATATCCCTATCGAGATTGTCTACGAGGACAGCGATGTCGCAGTGGTCAATAAACCGCAAGGCATGGTGGTTCATCCGTCAGCAGGGCATACCAGCGGAACTCTGGTCAATGCTCTTCTGTATCATGTTAAGGACTTGTCTACTATCAATGGTGTGGTTCGCCCAGGAATCGTGCACCGCATTGATAAGGACACTTCAGGGCTCTTGATGATTGCTAAAAATGACAAGGCACACCAAGCATTAGCTCAGGAGCTCAAGGAAAAAAAATCGCTGCGTCAGTACGTGGCTATTGTGCATGGCAATCTACCAAACGACCGAGGGGTTATCGAGGCGCCTATTGGACGTAGTGACAAGGACCGCAAGAAGCAAGCTGTCACAGCAAAGGGCAAGCCAGCTCTGACACGTTTTCAAGTTTTGGAGCACTTTGGCGACTTTACACTTGTTGAGTTGACGCTTGAGACAGGGCGTACTCACCAAATCAGAGTGCACATGGCTTACATCGGACATCCCATCGCAGGTGACCCTGTCTACGGACCACGAAAGACACTTGCTGGTCATGGGCAATTTCTCCATGCTAAAACACTTGGTTTTACCCATCCGACAACAGGTGAGCTGATGACCTTTAGCGTGGATGCGCCAGCTATTTTCCAAGAAACTTTAGAGAAATTACGAAAATAAACAACTAACACTTGAAAAATCATTCTGTTTTGGTATAATAATGGTAATAATATCCTTTAACCTTGTCCCGTGAGGCAAGTAAGGAGACGACGATAAAAGGGCTGGGTGCTTTTTGCACACGGTTATTTGTGGAATCTCCTTAGTTTTAAGGAGATTTTTTCTATATTTTCAGAGAGGTGACTGATGAAAACAAAAGAAATCGTTGATGACATTACCATGAAACGTGCCATCACTCGTATCACTTATGAGATTATCGAGCGCAACAAATCGCTAGACAAGATTGTTCTTGCTGGTATCAAGACACGTGGCGTCTACATCGCAAAACGTATCCAAGAGCGTCTCAAACAGCTCGAAAACATCGATATTCCAGTCGGTGAGCTTGATACAAAGCCATTTCGTGACGACATGAAAGTCGAAGAGGACACAACGGTCATGCCTGTTGATATTACTGAGCGTGATGTGATTTTGATTGATGATGTGCTCTATACAGGTCGCACTATCCGTGCTGCCATTGACAATATCGTCAGTCTCGGTCGTCCAGCACGTATCAGCTTAGCGGTTTTAGTGGACAGAGGTCACCGTGAGTTGCCTATTCGTGCAGACTATGTGGGCAAAAACATCCCAACAAGCAGTTTTGAGGAAATCGTGGTTCAAGTAGTTGAGCACGACGGCAAAGATAGTATCAGTATTGTGGATCCTAGATAAAGGCAACACAGTCAGTAAATAGTAAAAGATTAAGGAATAGAGGGATAAGCTAATGGTTGTTACAGACGGACAAGTATCACTAAAGCACTTGGTGACAATAGAAACATTGACAAACGATGAAGTTCTAGGTTTGATTGAGCGTGGGGTTGCTTTTAAAGAAGGACGAGCAGAGTTTTCTCTAGACAGACAGTACTTTGCAGCCAATCTTTTCTTTGAGTCATCAACACGTACACACAAGTCATTTGAAGTGGCTGAGCGCAAGTTAGGGCTTGATGTGATTGAGTTTGACGCGAAAACAAGCTCAGTCAATAAAGGTGAGACACTTTACGATACCATTTTGACCATGAGTGCACTTGGTGTCGACATCTGTGTCGTACGTCACCAAGAAGTGGATTACTACAAACAATTGATTGATAGCCGTACCATTCAAACCGCTATTGTCAATGGTGGTGACGGCTCTGGGCAACACCCAAGCCAATGTCTGCTGGACTTAATGACCATTTACCAAGAATTTGGACACTTTGACCAATTAAAAATCGCTATCACAGGCGACTTGACACACTCACGTGTCGCTAAATCAAACATGCAAATTCTAAAACGTCTAGGTGCTAAACTCTACTTTGCTGGACCAAAAGAGTGGTACTCAAGTGAGTTTGATGTCTATGGCACTTACGTTGATATTGATGATGTCATCGAAGAGTTGGACGTTTTGATGTTATTGCGTGTTCAGCATGAACGCCATGACGGTAAAGAAAGTTTTTCAAAAGAAGCTTATCACAAGCAATTTGGGCTGACAACAGAGCGCTATGCTAAGCTCAAAGACACAGCTATCATCATGCACCCAGCACCGGTTAACCGTGATGTTGAGATTGCAGATAGTTTAGTAGAAGCTCCTAAAGCACGCATTGTCGCACAGATGCAAAATGGTGTCTTTGTGCGTATGGCGATTTTGGAAGCTATTTTACGAGGAAAGGTCTAACCAAAACAAATACATGCCAAGAAAGAGTAGAGAAATGAGACGACTTTTAATATTAGAAGATGGAACAATCTTTGAGGGAGAAGCTTTTGGCGCAGAGATTGATATCACTGGTGAGATTGTCTTTAATACAGGAATGACAGGCTACCAAGAATCCATCACCGACCAATCATATAATGGACAAATTCTAACATTTACCTATCCTTTGATTGGAAACTATGGGATTAACCGTGATGACTATGAGTCTATCCAGCCGACCTGTAAGGGTGTTGTTGTTAGTGAAAGAGCACGCTTAGCCAGTAACTGGCGCAATCAAATGTCGCTAGATGAGTTTTTGAAAGCCAAAAATATCCCGGGTATTTCTGGAATTGATACACGTGCTTTGACAAAAATCATTCGTCAGCATGGAACCATGAAGGCAACCTTGACTGACAAACTGAACGACAGCATGGATCACCTGCGTGACCAGTTGCGTGCAACAGTTCTTGCTACCAATAATATCGAGCAAGTCTCAACCAAAACACCATACCCAGCACCGGGTGTCGGTAAGAACATTGTGCTTGTGGACTTTGGACTCAAGCACTCTATCTTACGTGAATTTTCAAAACGTGACTGCAATGTGACCGTTGTCCCTTACAACACAACCGCTGAAGAAATCCTCACCCTCAATCCTGATGGCGTCATGCTCTCAAACGGACCAGGAAATCCAGAGGATGTCCCTGAAGCGCTTGAGATGATTCGAGGCATTCAAGGTAAGATTCCAATTTTTGGTATCTGTATGGGACACCAGCTCTTTAGCCTTGCTAATGGTGCTAAAACTTACAAGATGACCTTTGGACACCGTGGATTCAACCACGCTGTGCGTGAAATCGCAACAGGTCGTGTGGACTTTACCAGTCAAAACCACGGCTTTGCGGTTGACCGTGACACGCTGCCAGATTGTCTTATCATCACCCACGAAGAAATCAACGACAAATCTGTAGAAGGTGTGAGACACCGTGATTTCCCTGCTTTTTCCGTGCAATTTCACCCTGACGCAGCACCAGGTCCACATGATGCTAGCTATCTTTTTGATGAATTTTTAGAAATGATTGAAGCCTATCAAACAGAGCTTGCTAGAGGCTAGACGAGATTATTTAATTCTAAACTGAGAGTTAGAAAATAGAGAAAGGAGAAGATACACGTTTACGAAAGTGAACACGCCCTAACGACTGTGTGAAAAAGATAAACCTCTCCTAGATGCTAGGGCATCTGCGTCGAGTTTCCTATTTTCACGGTGTCGTTGACGGGCTTTGTATCATAAATTATGCCAAAACGTACAGATATTAAAAAAATCATGGTCATCGGGTCTGGTCCGATTATTATCGGACAGGCAGCAGAGTTTGACTATGCTGGGACACAGGCTTGTCTTGCCCTCAAAGAAGAAGGCTACAGTGTTGTCCTTGTCAACTCAAACCCTGCGACCATTATGACAGATAAAGAAATCGCAGATAAAGTCTACATCGAGCCGATTACAACAGAGTTTGTCACACGTATTTTACGAAAGGAGCGCCCAGATGCGCTACTTCCAACACTTGGTGGTCAGACAGGGCTTAATATGGCAATGGAGCTCTCAAAAGCTGGTATCCTTGATGAGCTTGGTGTTGAGCTTTTGGGGACCAAGCTCTCTGCCATTGACCAAGCCGAAGACCGTGATCTTTTCAAACAGCTCATGGAAGACCTCGGTCAACCTATCCCAGAATCTGAAATTGTCAATACCGTTGAAGAGGCTGTCCTCTTTGCAAATAGCATTGGCTATCCTGTTATTGTGCGCCCAGCCTTTACCCTCGGTGGTACTGGTGGTGGTATGTGTGCCAATGAAGAAGAACTGCGTGAAATCGCAGAAAATGGACTCAAACTCTCACCTGTTACCCAATGTTTGATTGAGCGCTCTATCGCTGGTTTCAAAGAAATCGAGTACGAGGTTATGCGTGACTCAGCAGATAATGCTCTTGTGGTGTGTAACATGGAAAACTTTGACCCAGTTGGTATCCACACCGGAGACTCTATCGTCTTTGCACCAACGCAAACCTTGTCTGACATTGAAAACCAAATGTTGCGTGACGCCAGTCTCAAAATCATCCGTGCCCTCAAGATTGAAGGTGGCTGTAACGTTCAGCTCGCCCTTGACCCACATAGCTTTAAATACTATGTCATCGAGGTGAACCCTCGTGTGTCTCGCTCATCTGCTCTTGCCTCAAAAGCAACAGGGTATCCCATTGCTAAGCTGGCGGCTAAAATCGCAGTTGGTTTGACTCTTGATGAGATGATTAACCCAGTAACAGGGACAACTTATGCTATGTTTGAGCCTGCTCTTGACTATGTGGTCGCTAAAATTCCACGCTTCCCATTTGATAAGTTTGAGCACGGTGAGCGTCGTCTCGGCACACAGATGAAAGCCACTGGTGAAGTCATGGCAATTGGGCGTAACATCGAGGAAAGTCTCCTCAAAGCTTGCCGTTCGCTTGAAATCGGTGTACATCACAATGAGATGCCAGAGCTTTCTGAAGTGGCTGATGACGCCCTTGTTGAGAAAATTGTCAAGGCGCAAGATGACCGCCTCTTCTACATTTCAGAAGCCATTCGTCGTGGTTACACGATTGAAGAGCTCGCAGAGTTGACTAAGATTGACCTCTTCTTCCTTGATAAACTCCTTCATATCTTTGAGTTGGAGCAAGAACTCTCTACTCACGCTTACGACGCTAATCTTTTGAGAGAAGCAAAGCGTAACGGTTTTTCTGACCGCAAGATTGCAGAGCTTTGGAACACAACGGCTGACGCTATCCGCCAAGTCCGCACAGAGCAAGGGATTCTCCCAGTCTACAAGATGGTTGATACCTGTGCAGCAGAGTTTGAGTCAGCAACGCCGTACTTCTACTCAACCTATGAGTGGGAAAATGAATCACACAAGTCTGACAAAGAGTCTGTCCTAGTGCTTGGCTCTGGTCCTATCCGTATCGGACAAGGGGTCGAGTTTGACTATGCGACTGTGCATTCTGTTAAGGCTATCCAAGCAGCAGGCTATGAAGCCATCATCATGAACTCAAACCCTGAGACAGTTTCTACAGACTTCTCAGTCTCAGATAAACTCTACTTTGAACCACTGACTTTTGAGGACGTGATGAATGTCATTGACCTTGAAAAGCCAAAAGGTGTGGTCGTGCAGTTTGGTGGACAAACAGCCATCAACCTCGCTGAAAGCTTGTCAAATGCAGGTGTCACCATTCTTGGAACACAAGTAACTGATCTTGACCGAGCAGAAGATCGTGATTTGTTTGAGCAAGCCCTCAAAGAACTCGGTATCCCACAACCGCCAGGGCAAACAGCAGCTGACGAAGAAGGTGCTGTAGCTGCTGCCAATAAAATCGGCTACCCTGTTCTTGTACGTCCGTCTTATGTGCTTGGTGGACGTGCCATGGAAATCGTAGAAAATGAAGTAGACCTTCGTTCTTACATGCGTACAGCCGTGAAAGCTAGTCCAGACCATCCTGTCTTGGTTGATAGCTACATCGTTGGTCGTGAGTGTGAGGTGGATGCGATTTCAGATGGAAAGGACGTGCTTATCCCTGGTATCATGGAGCACATCGAGCGTGCAGGTGTCCACTCTGGAGACTCAATGGCAGTCTACCCACCACAAGGTTTGTCTGAAAAAGTCAAAGCAACCATCACAGACTATACCAAGAAGTTAGCTCTTGGGCTAAACTGTATTGGTATGATGAACATCCAGTTTGTCATCAAAGACGAGACAGTCTACGTTATTGAGGTAAACCCACGTGCTAGCCGTACCGTGCCTTTCCTCTCTAAGGTAACGGATATCCCAATGGCGCAAGTGGCAACCAAGATTATTCTCGGTGAGAGCCTCAGCGAGCAAGGCTACAAGGATGGTCTCTATCCAGAGAGTCAGAACGTTCACGTTAAAGCACCTGTCTTTTCATTTACCAAGTTAGCCAAGGTCGATAGTCTCCTTGGACCTGAGATGAAGTCAACAGGTGAGGTTATGGGAACAGATACGACTCTTGAAAAAGCCCTTTACAAAGCCTTTGAAGCGACTTACTTCCACTTGCCTACCTTTGGTAATGTCATCTTCACCATCGCTGATGACACTAAGGAAGAAGCGCTAGCGCTTGCCAAACGTTTTGCCAATATCGGCTACAGTATCCTTGCAACGGCTGGAACAGCCCAGTTCTTCAATGAGAACGGTCTTGCTTCAACTCTAGTCCATAAGCTCGGAGAAAATGATGACAATGATATTCCTGCCCTTGTCCGTCAAGGCAGAGTACAAGCTATCGTCAATACAGTCGGTACTAAACGTACCTTTGACGGAGATGGTCAGGTCATTCGTAGCTCTGCTATTGAACACGGCGTGCCACTCTTTACAGCACTAGATACAGCGGATGCTATGGTACGTGTGCTTGAGAGCAGAAGTTTCCTCACACAAGCTATTTAATATAAGAAAAGTACACTTCATAGTGATATACTCCCCATATAGTAGACAGTGAAAAAACAAAAATTCACTAGAAACTATAAGGGGAGTTTTCATATGTCTAAAAGAAGTCCAAAATCAGTTAATGAAAAATTAGAGATAGTTCAACGATTACTTAATCATGAGAAATCAGTCTCCCAACTCAGTAAGCTGTACGGAGTAAGTGAGTCAACAATATTATCTTGGAAAATGAAGTATGAGAAAAATGGCGTGGATGGTCTAAAAGAAAGTCGAACTTGGAAGAAATATAGTCAAGAGTTGAAAGAACAGGCAGTTCTAGATTATCTAGATGGCAAAAACTCTTTGAGAACCATCTGTCAAAAATATGATGTCTCATCACTTCATGTTCTCAAAAGCTGGATAAAACGATATACTAGTGGTAAGGACTTAAAAGCTACTAGTAAAGGATATAGCCGTATGAAGCAAGGAAGACAGACAACATTTGAAGAGCGTGTAGAGATTGTCAACTATACTATCGCACATGG
>NZ_JBCLSK010000004.1:0-83038 GCF_041225505.1 Streptococcus hyointestinalis
TTGTGGTGATTACAATTATATCTCTCTGAGGTGTTTTTTCATACTTTTAAGTGGCTAACTTCATTTTAGAACTTTTAATTGATAACCTCTTCAGAAAAAAATCCCAAAATAATCTCAAAAAAGCTTGACAAATAAAAAACTTCACGATATACTAGATGAGGTTTTGAATAAAACTGACCTAAGACAGTAGGGGAGCGGTGCTCATAATAGTCCTACCGAGGCACAAAACGTGATTTAGAAATAACGGTTTTGTACTTTCGTGTCTAGGTGTAGATACGTTTTTTTGTATCTATCCCAAAAATAAAAACGGAGGTAAAACTAATGAGTGAAGCAATTATTGCTAAAAAAGCTGAACAAGTCGAACTTGTCGCTGAAAAGATGAAAGCAGCAGCAAGTATCGTTGTTGTAGACTCTCGTGGTCTTACAGTTGAGCAAGATACAGTTCTTCGTCGCAATCTTCGCGAAAGCGGTGTTGAGTTTAAAGTTATCAAAAACTCTATCTTGACTCGTGCAGCTGAAAAAGCAGGTCTTGACGAGATGAAAGACATCTTTGTTGGACCATCTGCAGTAGCATTCTCAAACGAAGATGTTATTGCGCCAGCAAAAATTCTTAGCGAATTTGCTGCTGATGCTGAAGCACTTGAAATTAAAGGTGGTGCAATCGAAGGCGCTGTTTCTACTAAAGAAGAAATCGACGCTCTTGCTAAATTGCCAAACCGCGAAGGCATGCTTTCTATGCTCCTTTCAGTACTTCAAGCTCCTGTTCGCAACGTGGCTTACGCTATCAAAGCGGTTGCAGAAGCAAAAGAAGAAGCTTAATGCTTCAAGTAGCTTAAGCTACAAACCTATTTTATCATTTAACTATTTTGGAGGAAACTACAATGGCATTGAACATTGAAAACATTATTGCTGAAATTAAAGAAGCTTCAATCCTTGAGCTTAACGATCTTGTAAAAGCTATCGAAGAAGAATTTGGTGTAACTGCAGCTGCTCCTGTAGCTGTTGCTGCTGATGGTGCTGCTGACGCTGGTGCTGCTAAAGATTCATTCGATATCGAATTGACTGCTGGTGGTGACAAGAAAGTTGCTGTTATCAAAGTCGTTCGTGAAATCACAGGTGAAGGTCTTAAAGAAGCTAAAGCACTTGTTGACAACGCACCATCTGTACTTAAAGAAGGTGTTGCAGCTGCTGAAGCTGAAGAACTTAAAGCTAAACTTGAAGAAGCTGGAGCTAGCGTAACTCTTAAATAATCGGATTTAAGCTAGACTTGCTTTGTAAAGTCGATATGTGTAAACCCTGCCTTGCAAGCCATGGTGGGGTTTTCTTATCGAAAATAAGTAAAGGGTTTTCAATTATTGAACTATTTTAAGAAAGTTTTAATTATATTGTGTTATTGTGCACAGTACTATATGAATTAGGAGGAACGTGATGTCTGAACTTGTTAGCAGAAGAAGTCAACGCTCAAAAGAGTTGTTTATCCGTGCTTTGTTGACTCTGATGCACCAAAAACCTCTCGAAGATATTTCCATTAAGGAAATCGTTGAGGAAGCTTCTTTGACACGCCAAACATTTTATCGCCACTTTATCTCAAAAGAGGATGTTTTAAAGACTTATTTAGATTATTTATATAAAGATTGTTTCAATGTGATTGACTCTAGACAGCCTGAGGATTTGCTTGGAGTATTGAAGACTTACTTTGATTACTGGCTTCAATACCAAAAGAGTATCGAGGTTTTGTATGTGCAAAATGCGCACTGGATTATCAATGACATTGCTCTGACTTATGTTCAAGGCTTGCAGCCCTACGTTGAGAGTTATTTTACCGCTGACTTAGGTCCGAATGCAGAGTATTTGTGGACATATCTTTTTGGCGGTTTGGTGCAAATGAAAAGTAAATGGTTTGAAAGACATTGTCGTGTTACAACACAAGAAATGGCTATGCTTGTCTACCAGTTTTGGACTGGTGAGGTATTTGGTCGTTAAAGCGAAAAAGAGATTAGCTGGTCTAGTCTCTTTTTGCTGTCTTTTGGGTAAAATTTGTTATAATAAAAGCATGAATGAACTGATTAAGCATAAATTAGAGCTTTTACCAGATAGCCCTGGGTGTTATCTCCATAAGGACAAAAATGGGACTATCATCTATGTGGGTAAGGCTAAAAATTTAAAAAATCGTGTGCGCTCCTATTTTCATGCCAGTCACAATACCAAAACCGAGCTTTTGGTGTCTGAGATTGAGGATTTTGAGTATATTGTCACAAGTTCTAACACAGAGGCGCTTCTGCTTGAGATTAATCTCATCCAAGAAAACATGCCCAAGTACAATATCAAGCTAAAAGATGACAAGTCCTATCCTTACATCAAGATTACAGATGAGGTGTATCCAAGACTACTCATCACACGTCAAGTTAAGAAAAATGACGGGCTGTACTTTGGACCCTATCCAGACTCGGGTGCCGCAACGGAAATTAAGCGTTTGTTAGACCGTCTCTTTCCTTTTAAGAAATGTACCAATCCAGCCAACAAGGTCTGTTTTTACTATCATTTGGGGCAGTGTAATGCCCATACCATTTGCCATACGGACAAGGCTTATTGGGACGGCTTAAAAGAGGATGTCAAAAACTTTCTCAACGGAAAAGACAATAAAATCGTGGACGGCTTGAGGGATAAAATGCAAGCAGCAGCTGCTCAGATGGAGTTTGAGCGTGCGGCAGAGTATCGGGATTTGATTGAGGCGATTGGGGTTTTACGCACCAAGCAGCGTGTCATTCATCAGGATATGAAAGACCGTGATATTTTCGGTTATGCTGTGGATAAGGGCTGGATGTGCGTGCAAGTTTTCTTTGTGCGAAATGGCAAGCTCATCCAGCGAGATGTCAATATGTTTCCTTACTACAATGAGCCTGAAGAGGACTTTTTGACCTACATTGGTCAGTTTTATCAGGATAAAAAGCACCTGCTGCCAAAGGAAATTTTCATTCCAAAGGACATTGATGAAGATTTGGTGCAGGCTCTGGTCAAGAGTAAGGTCATCAAGCCCCAGCGTGGTGAGAAAAAGCAACTGGTCAATCTAGCGACCAAGAACGCTAGGGTCAGTCTCCAACAAAAGTTTGATTTGCTGGAAAAGGACATCCGAAAAACGCATGGCGCTATTGAAAATCTGGGTGATTTGCTCAATATTCCAAAACCTGTGCGTATCGAGGCTTTTGACAACTCTAACATCCAAGGGACAAGCCCTGTGTCTGCTATGGTGGTCTTTGTCAATGGCAAGCCAAGTAAGAAAGATTATCGCAAATTTAAGATTAAAACTGTGGTGGGTCCTGATGACTACGCTAGTATGCGTGAGGTTATTTATCGCAGGTACAGTCGTGTGCTTAAGGACGGTTTGACACCGCCAGACCTTATCGTGATTGATGGAGGGCAAGGGCAGGTCAATGTCGCAAGAGAAGTGATTGAAGATAAGCTTGGCTTAGACATTCCCATCGCTGGTCTGCAAAAAAATGATAAGCACCAGACGCACGAGTTGCTTTTTGGTAATCCCTTGCAGGTGGTGCCGCTGCCTAGACAGTCTGAGGAGTTCTTTTTATTGCAGCGTATCCAAGACGAGGTGCACCGCTTTGCCATTACCTTTCACCGTCAAGTGCGCTCTAAAAACTCTTTCTCCTCTAAGCTAGATGGCATTTCTGGGCTGGGTCCAAAGCGCAAGCAACTCTTGATGAAACACTTTAAAAACCTCACCAATATCCAAAAGGCAAGTGTTGATGATATCGTCAACTGTGGTATCCCACGGACTGTCGCTGAAAATATCCAAACAACTCTAAATCAAAAAGAATAACTTGATACATTGTATCGAGTTATTTTTAGTAATTTTCTTATTAAAACCATTAAGGGCTGGTTAAAAGAGAAGACTGTTATTGCTGTATCTCTCATGATTTGTTACAATGGAAATGGTTTTAAGAATGATGACAATCCTTGTTAGACTTGTTGAGACCGCATTAGGAAAGCATAAGCTTTCTAAGGAAAAGGAGAACTAATTATGGAGACCAAAATGCGTTATAAGCGACGTAAGGTCAAAAAGCACTAGGTAACAGTTGCAATTGCCGCTACTACACTTATGTTGGGAGGTGCTGTTAGCACACAAGCAAGTGCTGATAGTGTTGTGAGTGAGCAAGTAGCAAGCACGACTGTTGAGCAAAAAGTAGATGAAACGACAGCTTCATCTACAAGTGAAGAAGCCGCTTCTAGTCAAGAGGAAACGACTGAAGAAAGCTCTTCTGACACAAAGGTTTCAGACACGCAAGAGGTGACGACGACACAAGAAGTCACAACAGAGTCTTCTCAAAGTGACAGCCAGACAGAAGCAGAAACGTCTACTAGCCAAGAAGAGAATACAAGTGTTCAGACGGAGTCGTTGACGGCTCAAGAAACTGCGGTTTCAAAAACCTCAGCGACAGGTATTCAGACGATTGACGGTAAGACTTATTATATCGCTGAAGATGGTACTTATAAGACCAATTTTGTCGTTGAATCTGAAGATGGCAAGCTGCTTTATTTTGGTAAGGATGGTGTTCTTGAAAATAGTGCCGAAACTTGGTTTAGCAGGGAAGGTTTGACCAGTCTCAATGATACTTTTAGTGAAAATAACGCTTTTGTCCAGTTAGATGAAAAAGGAGTCGAGCTGGTTGATGGGTATTTGACAGCCAATACTTGGTATCGTCCAAAGAAAATTCTCTCAAATGGAGAACAGTGGTTACCATCACGTCAGACGGATGTCCGTCCTTTATTGATGGCATGGTGGCCTGATAAGCAAACGCAGCTAGCTTATGTCAATTACATGGCGGCAGCAGGTTTTGGTGATATTGTCCAAGCTACAGCCAGCCAAGAAGAGCTAAACAAAGCGGCTCAAGATATTCAAAAAGCCATTGAAAAGAAAATCTACGTGGATGGTACGGCTTGGCTACGTGAGAGGATTTCAACATTTGTAGCGACACAACCTAACTGGAATAGCCAAACAGAAGATAACACAGCTGGAAAAAATCAAGACCACTTGCAAGGTGGGGCTCTGACCTTTATCAATAGTGATAAGACGCCAGAAGCCAATTCTGACTATCGTTTGTTTAATGAAACGATTACCAAGGTAACACGTGATAGAGATTTAGATAGTGAACTTGGCGCTAAAGCAGTTGATGAATTGTTAGAAAAGTACAATAATTTAGAAACAGATGGCTATGAATTGCTTCTTGCTAATGACGTTGATAATTCTAATCCCGTTGTTCAAGCAGAGCAATTAAACTGGCTACACTTTATCATGAACTTTGGTGAGATTGTAGCAGGTGATGCTAGCGCTAACTTTGACGGTGTTCGTGTTGATGCGGTTGACAATGTCAATGCTGACTTGTTGCAAATCACTTCTGACTACTTCAAGGCTAAGTATGGTGTTGCTGATAGCGAAGCCAACGCTATCGATCATCTCTCTATTTTAGAAGCTTGGTCTGAAAACGATCCTTACTACAATGAGGCTATGTCAGGTGCTCAACTGCCAATTGACAATAAAAATCGTCTGTCTCTCCTTTACTCACTCATGCGTCCTGTCGAAGGAGATGAGAGCAGAACGCCATCACTAGCACCAATCATCACAAACAGCTACAATAACCGTAGTTCAGATATTGCCCCAACAACTGGCAAGGCTTATAAAGATGGCAAGCGCATGGCGAACTATGTGTTTGTACGAGCACACGATTCAGAGGTTCAAACAGTTATTGCTAAGATTATCAATAAAGAGTTAGGGCGTACAGATACAGATGGCTTGACTAATATCACGCTTGATGAAATCAAAGAAGCCTTCAAGATTTATAATGAAGATATGAATCAAGCGGATAAGAAGTATACTCAGTTCAATGTGCCTGCGGCTTATGCGCTCGTGTTGACCAATAAAGATGCCATTACACGTGTTTACTATGGTGACATGTACACAGATGATGGGCAATACATGGCTAAAAAATCGCCTTACTATGATTCTATTGAGACCTTGCTAAAAGGGCGTATCAAGTATGTTTCTGGTGGTCAAGACATGAAACTTCATTACCCAGCAGGAGCTAATGAAAGCCTCAATAATGCAGGAAAAACAGCTTATGACAGAACGGAGCTCTTGACATCTGTACGCTATGGTAAAGGTGCTGATACAGCAGAAGACTTGGGAACAGAGGAGACACGTTATTCAGGTATATTGACCATTGTATCCAACAACCCTAAACTAGAACTTTATCAAGGCGATGATAGTTTTGCCAATACCATAACGGTCAATATGGGAGCTGCGCACAAGAACCAAGCCTATCGTCCACTTCTTTTGGGAACTGAAAATGGCATTCTTCAGTTTGCTAGCGACCAAGAAGCTAGTGCTTATATCAAATACACGGACGATAATGGCAATCTGACCTTCTCACCAAGTGAGATTAAGGGCTATGCTACTGTTGATATGAATGGTTACTTGGCTGTTTGGATCCCAGTTGGCGCAAGTGATACACAGGATGTTCGTGTAGCAGCATCAACTGAAAAGAACAGCTCAAATCTGGTCTATGAAAGCTCAGCTGCGCTTGATTCACAAGTTATCTATGAAGGTTTCTCTAACTTCCAAGACTTTGTTGAAAACGACGCTCAGTACACCAACAAACTCATCGCTCAAAATGCAGACTTGTTCAAGGCTTGGGGAATTACCTCCTTTGAGATGGCACCACAATATGTCGCTAGTGAAGATGGAAGTTTCCTTGACGCTATCATCGGAAACGGCTACGCCTTTGAAGATCGCTATGATATTGCTATGAGTAAAAACAACAAGTATGGTTCTTTCAATGACTTGCTAGATGCCGTTCGTTCTCTTCACGCTGCTGGTATCCAAGTGATTGCTGACTGGGTGCCTGATCAGATTTATAATCTTCCTGGTGAGCAGATTGTCACAGCTAACCGTACTGATAGTTATGGGAAGTACCGTAGTGGTGCTGTTATCAAAGAATTGCTCTACGCTGCCAAGACACGCACTAATGGCGATGATTATCAAGCGGTTTATGGCGGAGCTTTCTTAGAAGAGCTTGCGGAGAAATACCCTAGCATTTTTGAGCGTATCCAAGTATCCAGTGGTCAAAAAATAGACCCAACAGTTGCCATTAAGCAATGGGAAGCTAAATACTTCAATGGAACCAATATTTTGGGACGTGGAGCTTATTATGTACTAAAAGATTGGGGCTCAAACGATTACTTTAGAGTGGATAAAAACACCGTTATCCTACCAAAACAATTGCTAGGTCAAGAAGCCGTGACAGGATTTGCCAAGGACGATACGGGTTACTATTATTATTCTACAAGTGGGTCTCGTGCTAAGTCTGTCTTTATCCAAGATGAAAACGGCAACTTGTACTATTTCGATGAGAATGGCTACATGGTGACAGGTGCTTACCAGATAGGTGATGATTTCTATCGTTTCTTGCCAAATGGTGTTCAATTGCGTGACGCTTTTGTCATGGACGCTAGTGGCAATTATTATTACTACAGCAAGCTAGGTGCACAGTACCGCAACGACTATTATCTCTTTGGCAGCGATTGGCGTTATTTTGACGCTAATGGTGTGATGGCACGAGGCATTGTTTCTATTAACGGCAGCAAACAATATTTTGATACGGATGGTTTCCAACAAAAGGATATTGCCATTCGTGATACTGATGGTAATCTTTATTACTTTGAGGCTGGTTCTGGAAATGCTGTGGCAAATCGTTGGTTTGAAATCGAAAAAGGCAGTGGTCAGTTTGCTTATGCTGGCAGCGATGGCAAGGCGGTTGTAGGCAGTCAGGTTATTGATGGCAAGTCTTATTATTCCAAGCAGACGGCACACAAGTCAAAGGAGCCTTTGTGACAAACAGCGATGGCAGCCAGTCTTACTACGATGCTGATTCAGGAGAGCTGTATGTTTCTCGTTTCTTCCAAGTAGGCGATAGCTGGTACTATGCCGATAGCACAGGTCATGTAGTGACGGGTTCTCAAACTATCAACGGTCAACGCTTGTACTTTGCTACAGACGGCAAGCAAATTAAAGGCGACTTTGTGACAAACAGCGATGGCAGCCAGTCTTACTATGACGCCGACTCAGGAGAATTGTATGTTTCTCGTTTCTTCCAAGTAGGTGACAGCTGGTACTATGCCGACAGTACAGGTCATGTGGTGACGGGTTCTCAAACCATCAACGGTCAACGTTTGTACTTTGCCACAGATGGTAAGCAAGTCAAAGGAGCCTTTGTAACAAACAGCGATGGTAGCCAGTCTTACTATGACACTGACTCAGGAGAACTGTATGTTTCTCGCTTCTTCCAAGTAGGAAACACTTGGTACTATGCTAACAGGGCTGGACGAGTGGTTAAGCTTAACGCTTCAACGAGAGCAGAGCTTTCACTTAAAAAAAAGATACTGTAGACACTATCGGATAAAGACTGTCAGAGTCCGATATATCAAAGTTATCTGGATGTAACAAAAAAACCGCTGTACAGCGGTTTTTTACTATGACAAATAAGATTAGCGAGCAATGCGTTTGCGAGCTGCTTTTTTACGATTTTCTTCGATAAAGGCAGCTTTTTCTTCTTCAGGTTCGATGATTGTCTTTTTGACAGCATAGACGGCTCCTGCGACAGTAGCAGCAGTAGCAGCGACACCTGTAACAACACCTTTAGCAAATGCAAATTTTTTAGCCATAATCATTCTCCTTTTGGTTATTCGTTATTGAAAGGTCTCCCTCTCAGCTTCTGTGTTATAATATATAGTAACCTATGCTTGTGAAAATAGCAAGTAAAAAACGAAAAAAGGATGGAAGTCATGTCCCAAAAATTAATTTGTGTGGTAGGTCCGACAGCTGTGGGCAAAACGGCGCTAGGTGTGGAGCTGGCACAGATATTTGACGGTGAGATTATCAGCGGAGATAGCCAGCAGGTCTACAAAAATTTAGATATCGGAACGGCAAAGGCAAGCAAAGCTGAGCAGGCGGCAGCCAGACATCATTTGATTGATGTTAGAGAGGTGTTTGAGACTTACTCTGCTTTTGACTTTGTCAAGGAAGCAAGACAAGCGATTAGTGAGATTACTGAGCGTGGTCATGTGCCCATTATTGTCGGAGGGACGGGTTTGTACTTGCAGAGTCTTCTTGAGGGCTATCACTTGGGCGGACAGGTTGACCAAGAGGCGGTTCTTTCCTACCGAGCAGAGTTAGAAGGATTGTCGGATGCTCTTTTAGAAAAAGAGTTGAGCGCTTATGGGCTTTCTATGCCTTTGTCTAACCGTAGGCGTGCTATACGGGCTTTGGAGTTGGCTAGTTTTGGAAATGACATGGAAAATCAAACACCAGATTATGACGTTCTTATCATCGGGCTAAACGATGAGCGTGAAAAGCTTTATCAGCGTATCAATGCCCGTGTTGACCAAATGGTCAAGGAGGGGCTGCTGGATGAAGCCAAGTGGCTCCACGAAAATTATCCTGATGTACAAGCTAGCCGTGCTATTGGCTATAAGGAGCTCTTTCCTTACTTTGCAGGCGAGGTTAGTCTTGATGTGGCGCTTGATAAGCTCAAGCAAAACACTCGCCGCTTTGCCAAGCGCCAGCTGACTTGGTTTCGTAATCGCATGGCGGTGGACTTTTATAATATCAGTGACAGCGAGAGTCGTGCCGCTATCATAGAGGCTGTGCGTGATTTTTTAGAAAGCAAGTAGCAAAGCAAACGTAAATAGCTGAAATATGCTATAATGAAAGTTACGCAATAAAGGAGGTGAGGCGATGTTTGAGACGCAAAAAGAAGAGGAGCGTGTGCTGCTCCTAGGAGTGACGCTCCCAGAGCAAGAAAACAGCGACATGTCTATGGCTGAGCTAGAGAGCCTTGCAAGAACCGCAGGGGCAAAGGTCATAGACAGTTTTGTCCAAAACCGTGAGCGCTATGACAGCAAAACCTTCATCGGCTCAGGAAAATTACAAGAAGTTGCCCAAATTGTTGACAGCGAAGAAATTGATACCGTCATTGTCAATAATCGCTTGACGCCACGGCAAAATACCAACCTAGAGCAGGCGTTGGGAGTTAAGGTCATTGACCGCATGCAGTTGATTTTGGATATTTTTGCCATGCGTGCTCGCAGTCACGAGGGAAAACTGCAGGTGCACTTAGCACAGCTCAAGTATATGCTGCCTAGACTAGTAGGGCAGGGCGTTATGCTCAGTCGCCAAGCTGGTGGTATCGGTAGCCGTGGTCCTGGTGAGAGCCAGTTGGAGCTCAATCGTCGCTCCATTCGCCAGCAAATCACAGATATTGAGCGCCAGCTCAAGCAGGTGGCTAAAAATCGAGCCACCAGTCGTGAAAAACGCTTGGACGACAGTACTTTTAAGATTGGCTTGATTGGCTACACCAATGCTGGCAAGTCCACTATCATGAACGCTCTAACGGACAATAAACAATACGAAGCCGATGAGCTTTTTGCAACGCTCGACGCTACGACAAAACAGGTCTATCTAGCTGAACATTTCCAAGCAACGCTGACCGACACGGTTGGGTTTATTCAGGATTTGCCGACGGAGTTGGTTGCTGCCTTTAAGTCCACGCTAGAAGAGAGCAGGCATGTGGATTTGTTGCTCCATGTCATTGACGCCAATGACCCCAACCATGCGGAGCAGGAAAAGGTTGTCCTAGATCTCCTTGATGAGCTGGATATGTCAACTATCCCTCGCCTTGCTATTTACAATAAAATGGATAAGGTAGAGAGCTTGACGGCAACCACGTTTCCCAATATCCGCTTGTCTGCTAAGGATAAAAATAGCAAGCAATCGCTACGCCGTTTGATTGTTGATCAAATCCGTGAGCAGTTTGAACCTTTCACTATCAAGGTCAATTCAAACGAACTCTACAAGCTCTATCAACTGCAAAAGGTGGCTCTGCTAGAGCCATTTGACGGCACACAAGACATAGAAGAAGTTTCAGGTTACATTTCCACTAAGAATAAATGGAGGTTAGACACGTTTTATGACTGATTATATCGACTTGGCGCTGCGTTATGGCGGCTTTACAAGCCTTGATAAGGTCTATCTGACCAATTGCCTAAAAAACTTATCAGACGCTGATAAGCTCACTTTTATCACCCCTCCGCCCAGTGTGATTAACGCTTACTTTGCTGAGATTTATCAAAAGCAATCGCCAAAAGCTGCGACGGACTATTATTTTGACTTGTCACAGGCACTCAAGCTTTTTGTGGCTCAGCCTAGTTTTGAAGAAACAAAGCCTTTTGTGCGTCTGAATTTATCTGGAAAGTCCTACGGTTTTGCCTATGTTTCAGAAAGAGAGCTGGCGCAGGTTTTCTCTGAAACGCTAGAGCCCATCTCGACGGCTGTCTTACTTGAGTTAGCGCAGATTTTCCCGCATTATGTGGTATATGTAAAAGACGACACCATCATGATGGAAGCGCTGGATTTTTCTGAAAATATCCTAGCGGATGAGACACCAGAGGACAGTCTTTTGGGGCAAGTGCTGCGCTTAGAAAATGATGTGATAAAAATCACAAGCTTTAACCATGAAGAACTTTTAGACTTGGCAAAAGCCTATAGCGGACAGCGCTATTACCAATCAGACGGCAAACAAGCCACCCTCTACATCAAGGACAGAAAGGACTAATATGGAAATCCAATTTTTAGGAACAGGAGCAGGACAGCCTTCCAAGGCTCGCAATGTCTCGAGCTTGGTGCTCAAACTTCAAGACGAAATCAATGAAATCTGGATGTTTGACTGCGGTGAAGGGACGCAGCATCAGATTTTAGAAACGACCATCAAACCACGCAAGGTGCGCAAGATTTTTATCACTCACATGCACGGTGACCATATCTTTGGTCTTCCTGGCTTCTTGTCTAGCCGAGCTTTTCAGGCAAATGAAGAGCAGACCGACCTTGACATCTACGGTCCAGCAGGGATTAAAAACTATGTCCTCACTAGTCTGCGTCAGTCGGGCTCAAGACTGCCTTACCACATTCATTTTCATGAGTTGACTCAAGACAGTTTGGGCAAGGTTTTGGAGACGGATAAATTCACTGTCTATGCTGAGGCGCTTGACCACACTATTTTCTGCATTGGCTACCGAGTTATGCAAAAAGATTTGGAAGGAACGCTGGATGCGGAAGCGCTAAAAGCGGCGGGTGTGCCTTTTGGTCCTTTATTTGGCAAGGTCAAAAATGGCGAAAACGTGACGCTGGAGGATGGGCGTGAGATTATCGCAAAAGACTATATCTCCGAGCCTCGTAAGGGCAAGGTCATTACCATTTTAGGTGATACCAGAAAGACCAATGCTAGCGTGCGTCTAGGCTTAGGAGCGGACGTGCTCGTCCACGAGTCGACCTATGGCAAGGGCGATGAGAAAATCGCAAGAGCGCATGGGCACTCGACAGCTACTCAAGCTGCTGAGGTAGCTAAGGAAGCGTCAGCCAAGCGTTTGCTGTTAAATCATGTCAGCGCTCGCTTTTTAGGGCGAGACTGCAGGCAGCTAGAAGCGGACGCTAGAGAGATTTTCCCTGAGACACGCATGGTTCGAGATTTAGAGGAGTTCACAATCTAATGGCAGAGCGAGTAATACTAATAACAGGATCTAGTGGCGGCTTGGCGCAGGCAATTGTAAAAAAACTCCCTAGCAGTGACCAGCTTATCCTGCTTGGGCGTGATGAGAAAAAATTGGAAAAACTCTACGGCAAGCGAGCTAGAACAGCGCTCTATAGCTGCGACATCACAGATGAAAAAGAGGTCGAGCAGCTGGTTGAGCAGCTCTATCAGCGCTTTGGTCGCATTGATATTCTCATCAATAACGCTGGCTTTGGCTCTTTTAAAACCTACGAAAACTACACAGATGCTGAGATTCGAGAGATGTTTGCGGTCAATACCTTTGCGGTTATGCTCTTTTCTCGCCTTATCGGAGAGAAGATGGCACAGGCAGGTCATGGGCACATTGTCAATATCGCTAGCATGGCGGGGCTTATGGCAACGAGCAAGGCTTCGGTCTATGCGGCAAGCAAGTTTGCGGTCATTGGTTTTTCAAATAGCTTGCGCCTAGAGCTAGCGGATAAAAAGGTTTATGTGACCACGGTCAATCCAGGTCCGATTAGCACAGGCTTTTTTGATACAGCAGACCCATCGGGCAATTACCTCAAAAGCGTTGGGCGCTTTACGCTGAATCCAGAGCAAGTGGCAGATAAAATCATAGCGAACCTTGGTAAAAACAAGCGTGAAATTAACCTACCACCGCTTTTAAACGCCGCTCACAAAGCCTACACGCTCTTTCCAAAAACAGCTGACTTTTTAAGCAGAAAGGTCTTTAATTTCAAATGATTTCAGCAACATACGAGTGGGTATTTGACCCGAAAACGCCTGATGAGGCTTTTTTAGAGCTGGTAAAAGCGCATAAGCTTGATGAGACGACGAGTCAGTTTCTCTACAATCGTGGGATTGATAGCGAGGAGAAGCTGACGGACTTTTTGACCCTTGACATTTCAAAACTGCATGACCCTTATCTCCTGCATGATATGGACAAGGCAGTGAGTCGCCTGCGGTTAGCTATTGAAAATGGCGAGCAGATTCTCATCTACGGAGACTATGACGCTGACGGGATGACATCAGCCTCTATCGCTAAAGAAGCACTTGAAATGCTAGGTGCAGAGGTTCAGGTCTATTTGCCCAATCGCTTTACAGATGGCTATGGTCCCAATCAAAGTGTCTATAAGTATTTCATTGAACAGCAGGCTATCTCGCTCATCCTAACGGTTGATAATGGTGTTGCTGGGCACGAAGCGATTGCTTACGCTATGGAGCAGGGTGTGGATGTGATTGTCACAGACCACCATAGTCTTCCAGAAGAATTGCCAGAGGCTTATGCCATCGTGCACCCTGAACATCCAGACAGGAACTACCCTTTTCCTTATTTGGCAGGGTGCGGAGTCGCCTTTAAGCTGGCTTGCGCTCTTTTAGAGACGGTGCCAACAGAGCTTTTAGACCTTGTTGCTATCGGAACGATTGCGGACATGGTCAGCTTAACAGATGAAAACCGCCAGCTGGTGGCAATGGGCTTGCAGATCTTAAAAACCACTGAGCGCATGGGCTTACAAGAGCTCCTCAGACAGTCGTCTGTCCGTCCAGAGGATATTGATGAGGAGACGATTGGCTTTCAAATCGCACCGCAACTCAATGCCCTTGGACGCCTTGACGACCCCAACCCTGCCATCGAGCTGTTAACGGGCTTTGACGACGAGGAAGCTGCTGACATTGCCAAGATGATTGGCGCTAAAAACGAAGAGCGTAAAGCCCTCGTGCAGACCATCTACAATGAAGCCATGGACATGGTGGACTTGTCAAAACCGGTGCAGGTCCTAGCAAAAGAGGGCTGGCACCCGGGTGTTCTGGGCATTGTCGCAGGGCGTATTCTAGAGAAAATCGCTCAGCTAGTTATTGTCTTGACCATTGATGGTGGCAAGGCTAAGGGAAGCGCTAGAAGCGTTGAGGCGCTGGATATTTTTGCGGCGCTTGACGGGCATCGTGAGCTTTTTGTCGCCTTTGGTGGACATAGCGGAGCTGCTGGTATGACCCTAGAAGTGGACAAGTTAGCGGCTCTTGAGGAGACCCTTATCCACTATATCTCGGACAATCATCTTGACATGTCTCGCAAGAAAACCTTGCAGCTAGACGCTGAGTTGCGCTTTGAGTCGCTTAATCTCGAGCTTATCCGAGACATCAACACCTTGGCACCTTTTGGCATGGACAATCCAAAGCCTGTCTTTTGGCTAAGAGACATCACGGTTGAGCAAGCAAGAACCATGGGGCAAGACAATGCACACTTAAAACTCAAGCTTTCGCAAGACGGTGTGTCTTATGACTTGGTTGCCTTTCATCAAGGCAGTCGCTTGCTCGATTTTCAGCAGGCACAGGATCTAGAGCTAGCCGTGACACTGGCTATCAATGAATGGAACAGCAAGACGACTCTTCAGCTCATGCTGGTTGACGCTCGTGTCAATGGCTTGCAGCTCATTGATTGTAGGGCAAAGACAGCTATGATTCCAGAGGGAGTGCCAGATATTTTTGAGCAGTCAGAGAGCAGTCTGGTTGCCGTTGAAGCTGTGCCAGAGCATGAGGAGGATTTGCGCCAACTCTTTAGAAACCATGCATTTGAGGCGGTTTATTTTAAAAATGCTATCGCAAAACCTTACTACCTGACCGGCTTTGGCACACGTGAGCAATTTGCTAAACTCTATAAGACCATTTATCAATTTCCAGAGTTTGACGTGCGCTATAAGCTGGGTGAGCTTAGTCATTACCTTAAAATCCAAGACATCTTACTCATCAAAATGATTCAAATCTTTGAAGAGTTGCAGTTTGTCACCATTACAGACGGCGTGATGACGGTCAATAAAGACGCCCAAAAACGTGAGATTTCAGAGAGCACCATCTACCAAGACTTGAAAAAACAGGTCGCCTTTCAAGAACTGATGGCACTTGCGACGCCAAGAGAGATTTACGACTATTTCACACATGACAAGGAGGACGAAAACCTATGAGCATGTCTGAACTTGAAAAACTAGAAGCAGGGCTGCCTTATCGCTTTACAGCTGAGGCGGTCAATGAACGCAAACTCCAAGCAGTCGTTGGCTGTCAAAAGCTCAACAGCATTAGTGTTTTAGACACCAACGAGCGCCACAAGGCAATTGTGGACTTGCTTGGCTCAACGGGGAAAAATCCGCAGATTTTGCCGATTTTTAACTGTGACTATGGCAAAAATATCCATGTCGGAGATGATTTTTTAATCAACTATAACGGTGTGATTTTGGACATTGCCCCTGTGACCATCGGCAACAATGTCATGATTGGACCAAACACCTTGATTACTACCGTAGGACACCCTTTGTCGCCTGCTGGGCGCAGGGAAAAGCAGGGCATTGCAGAGCCTATCACCATTGGTAATGACGTCTGGATTGGCGGCAACGTCACGATTTTACCAGGAGTGACTATTGGAGACAATGTCGTTGTCGCAGCAGGAGCAGTCGTCACCAAAGACGTTCCTTCTAACTGCGTCGTCGGTGGCATTCCAGCAAAAGTCATCAAGGACATTCCAAATGACCTTGACAAAGGTTAAACTTTCCATGTACGAATACTCAAAGTTATGATATAATAGACTGTAAAAAATATTTTGGTAAAAGCCTAGAAAGTAAGGAAATGGATTTAAAAAATTACATTGCCTCTATTAAAGATTATCCTCAAAAAGGGATTGTATTTCGTGATATCAGCCCATTGATGGCTGATGGTAATGCTTACAGCTACGCTGTACGTGAAATTGTGCAATACGCAACGGACAAAGAAATCGATATGATTGTCGGTCCTGAAGCACGTGGTTTTATCATTGGTTGTCCTGTTGCTTATGAGCTTGGTGTCGGTTTTGCACCGGTGCGTAAGCCTGGTAAGCTCCCACGTGAGGTTATCTCAGCCGACTACGAAAAAGAGTACGGTGTTGACACGCTCACTATGCACGCTGATGCTATCAAGCCTGGTCAACGTGTCCTTATCGTTGACGATTTGCTTGCAACTGGTGGTACTGTTAAAGCAACCATCGATATGATTGAGCGCTTGGGTGGCGTTGTTGCAGGTTGTGCCTTTTTGATTGAGCTTGATGACCTCAAAGGACGTGAAGCTATCGGTGATTACGACTACAAAGTCTTAATGCACTACTAATCCTATAGTTTATAACTATATCTAACTAGAGAAAATATATAATTGAAACCTATATCTCCATGTTCTATAATAGAGGATAACGATATTATAGAAGTGGAGATGTTTTCATGCCAATCAAAATTGATAATGCACTGCCAGCTCTAGATATTTTACGTTCTGAGAATGTTTTCATGATGGACGATAAGCGTGCCGATCACCAAGACATTCGTCCGCTTGAGGTCTTGATTGTCAACCTCATGCCTACAAAGGAAGCAACAGAAACCCAGCTTTTGCGCCTCTTAGCTAATACACCTTTGCAGATTAACATTGATTTGCTCTACATGTCCTCGCACACCTCAAAAAACACCAAGGCAGAGCACTTGGAGACCTTTTATAAGACCTTTGAGGACATCGAGAACCGCTATTATGACGGCATGATTATCACAGGAGCGCCTGTTGAGACTTTGGCTTTTGAGGAAGTGGATTATTGGCAGGAGCTGTGCCAGCTTCTCAAGTGGAGTAAAAAACATGTCTTTTCCACGCTTCATCTCTGCTGGGGAGCGCAGGCTGGTTTGTATTACAATTACGGCATTGACAAGGTTTTAATGCCTCAAAAATTGTCTGGTATCTATCGTCAGGACGTTTTAGACCATCTCAATCCTTTGATGAGAGGGTTTGATGACAGCTTCAAGTCACCGCACTCCAGATACACTGAGGTGACCAAAGAGAGCTTAGAAAACTTAGCTCAACTGGACATTTTAGCATCAGGAGAGGAAGTTGGCTTGTCTATTTTGGCGACCAAAGATTTGCGGGAAGTCTACAGCTTTGGGCATTTGGAGTATGGCCGTGATACGCTAGAAAAAGAGTATCAGCGTGACCTCAAAGCTGGAAAACATCCGCAAGTGCCTAAGCATTATTTTCCAGACGATGACCCGACAAAAAGACCACAAATGTGCTGGAATCTGCCTGCTGCGACTTTCTTTAGTAATTGGCTTAACTATGCGGTTTATCAAGAAACCCCTTATCGTTTAGAAGAGCTAAACGATGATTACACTTACTATGCCTGTTTGTAGGGAGGATTTATGAGTTATTTAGAGCACTTTCGTCATGGTAATCTTGTCTTACCGAGTGATTTATTGTTTCACTATAGTGAACTCTTTACCTCAAGCGAGGAGTTTTTGGTTTGGCAATTTTTCTTTTTGCAAAATACAACCAAGCTCGATGATTTAGCACCGAGTCAGATTGCTAGCGCTCTTGGCAAGTCCTTGAGCGATGTCAATCGTATGATTAGTAACCTTACTAGTCAAGGGCTGCTAGACACTAAAACCATTGATATGGCGGGTGAGATTGAGGTGATTTTTGACGCTAGTCCAGCGCTTGACAAGCTAGACGCCCTCACAAAAAAGGACACAGTAGCAGAGGAGAGCCTGCCTCAAACACCTAGCAATGCCTTTAAAGATTTGGTTAGTGACTTTGAGCGTGAACTTGGGCGTTTCTTGAGTCCCTTTGAGATTGAGGAATTGCAAAAGACTATTGACGAGGACAATACAGAACCTGAGGTTATCCGCTTGGCGCTTCGTGAGGCTGTTCTCAATGGGAAAACCAACTTCAAATACATCAACGCTATTCTGCGCAATTGGCGGCATGACAATCTCAGAACTGCCCGCCAAGTCAAGGAGCGCTTGAATGAGCGTGAAAACAAGCAGACAAAGGAAGTGCCCATCTCAGACGACTTTTTATCTGCTATTAACAATCTTTGGATGGATGATTAAAAAGCATTTGGAGTTTTCCAAATGCTTTTACGTTTGCCTCGCTCTAAAAGAACGATAGGTCAGTGTGATAATCAAAATCATCTTATAGAGAAAAAGACAGGCTAGACCTTGATTGGTGACAAATGCCATTAGACTAGGAAAATGATAAGCCATAAGGATAAAGATGACACCTAGAAGGCTGATGATATTTAGTGCTTTGCTAAACTCGGGAAAGTAAGCTTTGATGTAGTAGGCTTGAAAGAGGAGTTTGGCGATGAGCAAAAGGAGAAAGCCAAGCATGGAGTGTGGCAAAATTTCAGAGAATTTCTGCGTGTGTAGGATGGTTAGGACGATGGTAGCGATACTGTAAATCCCTGGAAGATAGTCAAAAGACAGACGCTTTGGTGCTTTTAATCAGCGATGGATGGCTGTGATACCAGTCACTAGTAAAGCAAGCAGATAAAGGCTAGAAAAGACCAGCAGATTCAGCTCTTGATTGCGCAGGAAAAAGTAAGCGCCCCAGAGCAGAAAAGCGATAGTGACCAAGCCTAGATAAGGGGATTTGCTGGCGAGTCGTTCAGGCAGGTAAAAGAACTTTAGAAACATGCGGCGAGGTTTTAGTTTTTGGCGGTCAGAGAGGTCTTGCTCGATGTCGCCAGTGTACCAAGAGGTAAAAAAGATAGATAGCACAGCAAGAAGCCTTTGGCGCTCAGCTTTTGTGCTTGATGTCATGGCTGAATAGACATTTTTTAGTCGCACAGAAAAGGGCTCTTTATCAGCTCTTTTTTTGAAAAAGAGCTTCCAGACAAAGGCAATAGCGGTTTGATTGTCAGTTTTGCTGGCTTGTGCTAGGTAGAGATTAGCGATTGCCTGCATTTTGCGACTGCTGGGTGTTGCATGGTCTGTGGTGACAAAGCAACAGGTCTTGGTATCGACTTGCCAGAGAAAAAGTAGGTGTTGCATGGCGCTGATACCATAGCTTTTGATAATAGCAGTTTCTACAGGCAGATGAAACAAGACACCAACCAGAGACACTTGTGGGCGAAAAGCGTGAATTTTAGGAAGCGTTTCTTTAAAAGCAGTGCTTTTGGTCAGATGTTCTTGGAGACCTGGAGCATCAAAGAGGTAAACATCAGAGATGTTTGCCCTAGCTTGAGAGTAGCAGGCAGCGTAGAGTGCTAGATTGCCACCCTTAGAGTGCCCAGAGACAATGAGAGAGCTATCGGTCGTTTCGGCTAGCAGGTTGAGGTAGTTGGCAGCTAGGCGTTGCGATGGGATACTCTCCATGTAAGAAAGATTAAAATCCTCTTTCCAACCAATCACACTGCTGTCTGTCCCACGATAAACGACAAGAATTCTATCATCTAGGTAAAAGCTGGTCGCAGCAAACTGCGTCTCCTCCAAGCTCACTAAAATAATCGCTGTAGGCAAAAGCGATGACGTCTTTGAAGCGCTTACTAGTAGCTAAGCGATGTAGCAAATCAACACGAGCCTCATAAGCGATAAGGAGTTCTTTAGGCTCTCTGTTATGGCGTTTTTGGTAAGCAAGTGCTAAGTCCTGTAGGCTCAAGCCTTCTTGTGGTTCAAAGGAAGAAGTTAAACTATCCGAAAAGGTCAGATAGCTTATCTCTGTTAGACAGGCAATGTCTAGTGCATTGAAAGGGCGCTGTTTTAAGCTAGTGTTACTATGCTGGTTGAGGTAATCCACGATGTTCATAGTGTTATTATAACACAACAGTAGAGAGGATAGACCTTTATTTTTTAGGCGTTTGATGATAAAATGAAATCATTACATTAAAGGAAAAACAATGGAATTACAATTATCTTATAGACTAGAAACAATAGCGACGCTTGTGCCTGATGGGGCACGTCTTCTAGATGTCGGCAGTGACCATGCTTACCTGCCGATTGCTTTGATTGAAGCAGAAAAAATCGCCTTTGCCCTAGCGGGTGAGGTGGTCAAGGGACCTTATGAGTCTGCTGTTTCTAACGTTCGTGACCACAAGCTTCAATCTCAGATTACTGTTCGCCTAGCCAATGGGCTTGAGGCGCTTGAGTCTTCTGACCAGATAGACTGTATCACCATTTGCGGTATGGGTGGGCGCTTGATTGTTGAGATTTTGGAAAAAGGCAAGGACAAGCTGGCGGATGTTGACTGTTTGATTTTACAGCCCAACAACCGTGAGGATGATGTCCGTGCTTGGTTAGCTGCAAACGGATTTGCCATTGACAAGGAAGTCGTGCTCAAGGACAAAGGGAAATTTTACGAAATCATAAAAGCGCAAAAAGGTGAGATGAGCCTGTCAGAAGGCGAGCTTCGCTTTGGTCCCTATCTCATGAAAGAAAGCTCAGTTATTTTCACAGAAAAATGGCAAGTGGAGTGTGCTAAGCTAGAAAAGGCGCTGTCTCGTGTGCCGCTGGATAAATCAAAAGAGCGTGAGCTACTGATAGAAAAAATCGATAGGATAAAGGAGGTTCTCAAGTGAAAGCTAGTCAAGTAATCGAGCGCTACGAAGCCTACTGCCCACAGGATTTGTCCATGGAGGGCGACATTTCAGGGCTTCAGATAGGAACGCTAAACAAGGACATCAAGACGGTCATGGTGGCGCTTGATATTCGTGAGGAGACTGTCGCAGAAGCCATCCAAAAGCAGGTGGACTTGATTATTGTCAAGCACGCACCGATTTTTCGTCCGCTGAAAAATCTAGTTGCCAGCCCGCAAAATCACATTTACTTCGATTTGATAAAGCACGATATTGCTGTTTATGTCAGCCACACTAATATCGACATTGTGCCAGATGGACTCAATGACTGGTTCTGTGACTTGCTAGATATAAAGAACACAAGCATTCTCAGCCCAACCAAAGATGGCTTTGGTATCGGGCGTGTGGGGACGGTAGAAACGCAGGATTTTCAAATCTTTGCTAAAAAGGTCAAGCAAGTGTTTAACCTTGATAGTGTACGCTTGGTGGCTTATCAGCCCACAACAAAGCTCATTTCACGTGTTGCTATTTGCGGAGGTAGTGGTCAGAGTTTTTATAAGGACGCTCTTCGTGCGGGGGCGGATGTCTTTATCACAGGGGACATTTACTACCATACAGCGCAGGAAATGTTGACAGATGGGCTTTTAGCCATTGACCCCGGTCATCACATCGAGGTGCTTTTTGTCAGCAAGGTCGCTGAAAAATTGCGCCAGTGGCAAGTTGAGGACGATTGGGACGTGAGCATTGTTGAGAGCACAGCAAACACCAATCCCTTTTTCCACTTGTAAGGAGGTTGTATGCGAGTTGCAGTGATTGGAGCGGGCGCTGTGGGAGCCAGTGCCGCTTACTATCTCTCAAGGGCAAAAGGCGTTGAGCTCACTGTTTTTGACGAAGGCATTGGGCAAGCGACCAAGGCGGCAGCGGGGATTATCAGCCCTTGGTTTTCCAAACGGCGCAATAAAGCCTGGTATCGTCTGGCTCGTCTGGGCGCTGATTTTTACCCTCAGCTTTTGTCTGATTTAGAGGCGGATGGTATTTCTTCTAACTTTTATCAGCGGACAGGTGTCTTTGTTCTCAAAAAGGACGAAGAAAAGTTGGATGAGCTTTATCAGCTGGCATTATCAAGGCGTAAGGAGTCTCCATTGATTGGAGAGCTGGCTATTCTTGATGAGGCAGAAGCCAAGGTGCGTTTCCCAGACTTGGAGGGCTTTTCAAAACTGCTCTACGCTGCAGGTGGCGCGAGAGTTGATGGGCACTTGCTGACAGAGACGCTCTTAAAAGCAGCAGGCGCACAGGTCGTTGCAAAGAAAGTGACGTTGACACCAGTTGACGACGGCTATCTGGTAGACGGGCAGCACTTTGATAAGGTGATACTGGCAACTGGTGCTTGGCTTGCTGAGTGCTTAGAGCCACTTGGCTACACGGTGGATATTCGTCCGCAAAAAGGGCAGCTGCGAGACTACTATTTTGAGGATAGAGACACACAGGACTACCCTGTTGTCATGCCAGAAGGAGAGATTGACATCATTCCTTTTGATAAACACCGTTTAACTTTGGGCGCTAGTCATGAAAATGACAAAGGTTTTGATATCAGCCTTGATGAGGCTGTATTAGACGATATGGAGCGCAAGGCGCAGCCTTATTTTTCAAAATGGGACCAAGCAAAAAAGACACGAGAGCGTGTCGGTATCAGAGCTTACACTAGTGATTTTTCCCCTTTTTTTGGAGAAGTCCCACACCTAGCACATGTCTATGCAGCAAGCGGTCTAGGCTCAACAGGCTTGACCATAGGACCTTTATTGGGGCAGCAACTAGCCCAGCTTGTCCTAGGTGAGCCATTGCTGTTAGAGAGAATAGACTATCCTATTGAAAAGTATATCCGCTTACAAGATGAGGGGTGACAGTGTCCTTAAAAAATGATAAAATAAAGAGGACAAACAAGAAAGGAAAAACCGTATGAAAGGTATTATTTTAGCAGGAGGCTCTGGCACACGTCTCTACCCTTTGACTCGTGCAGCCTCTAAACAGCTCATGCCTGTCTATGACAAGCCAATGATTTACTATCCACTGTCTACGCTGATGTTGGCAGGTATCAAGGAGATTTTGATTATTTCAACACCTCAGGATTTGCCACGTTTTGAGGATCTTCTTGGTGATGGCTCTGAGTTTGGTATTTCGCTGTCTTATGCAGAACAACCTAGCCCAGACGGTTTGGCACAAGCCTTTATTATCGGTGAAGAGTTCATCGGAGATGATAGCGTTGCCCTTATCTTGGGAGACAATATCTACCATGGTCCAGGGCTGTCTAAAATGCTCCAACGTGCTGAAAGCAAGGAAAAAGGGGCAACTGTCTTTGGTTATCAAGTCAAAGACCCAGAACGCTTTGGTGTTGTCGAGTTTGATGAGAACATGAATGCCATCTCTATCGAGGAAAAACCAGAACAACCAAAATCAAACTATGCGGTAACTGGTCTTTATTTCTACGACAACGACGTTGTTGAGATTGCTAAAAACATCAAACCCAGCCCTCGTGGTGAGCTTGAAATCACAGATGTCAACAAAGCTTACCTTGATCGTGGGGACTTATCTGTTGAGCTGATGGGACGTGGTTTTGCTTGGCTCGATACTGGGACACATGAAAGCCTACTCGAAGCAGCTCAGTACATCGAAACCGTACAACGCATGCAAAACGTCCAAGTGGCTAATCTTGAAGAAATCGCTTATCGCATGGGCTACATCACTAAAGAGCAGGTGCGTGAGTTGGCACAACCTTTGAAGAAAAATGAATACGGACAATACTTGCTTCGCTTGATTGGAGAGGACTAATGACAGAAGAATTTTTTGGCAAAACACTTGCTGCTAAAAAAGTAGACGCTATTCCTGGCATGTTGGAGTTTGATATTCCTGTTCACGGCGATAACCGTGGCTGGTTCAAGGAAAATTTCCAAAAGGAAAAAATGGTGCCGCTTGGCTTTCCAGAAAGCTTCTTTGCTGAAGGGAAATTACAAAACAATGTCAGCTTTTCACGTAAAAATGTCTTGCGTGGGCTTCACGCTGAGCCTTGGGACAAGTACATCTCAGTTGCTGACGAAGGAAAGGTTCTGGGAACTTGGGTAGACTTGCGTGAGGGCGATACGTTTGGAAATACCTACCAAGCTATCATTGACGCCAGCAAGGGAATTTTTGTCCCTCGTGGTGTGGCAAATGGTTTCCAAGTGCTCTCTGACAAGGTAGCTTATAGCTATTTGGTTAATGACTACTGGGCGCTTGAACTCAAGCCTAAGTATGCTTTTGTCAACTATGCAGACCCAAGTCTTGACATTAAATGGGAAAACCTAGAAGAAGCAGAAGTGTCAGAAGCAGACAAAAACCACCCATTGCTAAAAGATGTTAAACCACTGAGAGCAGAAGATTTGTAAGAGATATCTTGAACACAAGATAAGTACGATTTAGAAAACAAACAGGAGAAACCATGTCAGACTACAAGAATATTATCGTGACAGGTGGAGCTGGCTTTATCGGCTCAAACTTTGTGCACTATGTTTACAACAATCATCCAGATGTTCACGTGACCGTCTTGGACAAGCTCACTTATGCTGGAAACCGAGCTAACATCGAGGAAATCTTGGGTGACCGTGTAGAGCTTGTTGTTGGTGACATCGCAGACGCTGAGTTGGTTGATAAACTGGCTGCTAAGGCAGACGCTATCGTGCACTATGCGGCAGAAAGCCACAATGACAACTCGCTCAACGACCCAAGTCCTTTCATCTACACTAACTTTGTAGGGACTTACACTCTTTTAGAAGCGGCACGCAAGTACGATATTCGCTTCCACCATGTCTCTACAGACGAGGTTTACGGTGACTTGCCACTACGTGAGGACTTGCCAGGTCACGGTGAAGGTCCAGGTGAGAAATTCACAGCTGAAACCAACTACAACCCAAGCTCGCCTTACTCATCAACTAAGGCAGCGTCAGACTTGATTGTCAAAGCATGGGTGCGTTCATTTGGCGTTAAAGCAACTATCTCTAACTGCTCAAATAACTACGGACCTTACCAGCACATCGAAAAATTCATTCCACGTCAAATTACCAACATCTTGAGCGGTATCAAACCAAAACTTTACGGTGAAGGCAAAAACGTGCGTGACTGGATTCACACCAATGACCACTCATCAGGTGTTTGGGCGATTTTGACTAAGGGACGTATCGGTGAAACTTACCTCATCGGAGCGGACGGTGAAAAGAATAACAAGGAAGTGCTTGAGCTTATCCTTGAGAAAATGGGGCAACCAAAAGACGCTTATGATCACGTAACAGACCGTGCCGGTCACGATTTGCGCTACGCTATCGACTCCACAAAATTGCGTGAAGAGCTTGGCTGGGAGCCAGAATTCACCAACTTTGAGCAAGGGCTTGAAGACACCATCAAATGGTACACAGACCACAAAGACTGGTGGCAAGCTGAAAAAGAAGCTGTCGAAGCCAACTACGCTAAGACACAAGAAATCATCAAATAATGAAAAAATCTACCATGACTATGGTAGATTTTTTGTTTAGTTAGTTTGTCGTACTTGCTCTAGCAGTTGTTTAGCAACTGCTAAGTTCATAGTAGGCTGTTTGAGCAGTTCTTTAACCAGAGGCGCTACGTCGCTTTCTGTGGCGCCAGCTAGAAGCGCTAGCGATTTGGCTTGCAGTTTCATGTGTCCGGCTTGGATGCCTGTGCTGGTGAGGGCTTTTAGCGCTGCAAAATTTTGCGCTAAGCCGATAGAAGCAATGATGGCTGCTAAGGTTGTAGCTTTTGGCTGTCCTAGCAAGTCATGCGCTAGTCTTGTGCTAGGATTGAGCCCGATAGAGCCGCCTTTGGTGGCAATAGGCATAGGCAGTGTGAGTGTGCCTTCAAGCATTTTCGTAGACGAGTTGTAACTCCAAGTGGACAGCCCTTGATAGCTGCCTTTGCGACTAGCGTAGGTATGCCCAGCCGCCTCAATAGCCCGCCAGTCATTACCCGTAGCCAGTACAACAGCGTCGATACCGTTAAATATCCCTTTGTTATGCGTGCTGGCTCGGTAAGGGTCGACTTGCGCTAGTTGACTAGCCAGTGCTATTTTGTGTGCTAACTGTTCAGCTTCATCAAGTTTGCGGCTGAGGTAGCGAAGTGGTATCTGGCAGGTACTGGTCACAAGAGATTGCGTAGCGTAGTTTGAGAGAATAGCCATGAGCGACTTGCCGCCGCTGAGCGCCTCAAGTGTCGGCACTAGAGATTCCATCATGGTATTGACCATGTTGGCACCCATAGCTTCCTTGGTGTCAAAGCTCAGATAAACGATGAGAAAATCACCTTTTTCCTCCACGCTCAGCTCACAAGCTCCGCCCCCACGTTTGACAATGGACGGATAAGCGCTATTAGCTAGTGCTAGCAGTTCTGCCTTTTTAGCAAGAATAGCACTTATCGCTTGCGCTTTGTTGTCTACATCATAGAGGGCAACCTGCCCAATCATTTGCCGTTTGTCTTGCTGGGTTTTAAAGCCACCAGAGCGTTTGATAATCTTGCTAGCAAAGCTAGCTGCAGCGACGACAGAGGGCTCCTCGGTTACAAAGGGCACTTGATAGACCTTGCCATCAACCAAGACATCAGGCACCACGGAAAAAGGCAGAGCATGACGTGTGACGACATTTTCCACCATCTGGTTGGCAATGTCAAGAGGGAGCAGTTTTTCCTGCTCAAGAGTCGCTACGCTGTCAGATGATAAATCTAGCTTTTCTAAGAAAAGCGCCCGCTCTTTTGCTGTTTTCTTGGAAAATCCAGCCCAGTTAATTATTTTCTTGTCCATCTTTTGCCTCGTATATACGCTGGTGTTCCTTGATTGCGACAAGTGAAAAATCATTTGTCACATAGTCAGCAAAGCTAGCATTGCCAGCCTCATCAAGCGCAGCTTCTTCAAAGAAAATTGTCTCATAATCAGCAACCGAAATGTTTTGGCGTGACTCAAGCTCTTCTTTGCGGTTGGTTTTGAGCTGTGCCTTGAAACCATCAACAAGTGTTGCGCTAAAGATTTCAGCCACTGCACCGCTTCCGTAGCTAAAGAGGGCAATGTTCTCCCCAGCTTGCAAGTTGTCGCTATTTTCTAAAAGGGAGAGTAGACCTAAAAAGAGCGAGCCAGTGTAGATGTTTCCGATTTGACGGCTGTAGGTGATTGAAGCGTCAAAGTTGGCTTTTAAAGCCTCTTTTTTAGCGTCTGGAAGGCTCTTATCCATGATTTTATTGAAGCCTTTGAGGGCTAGCTTTGGAAAAGGCAGGTGAAAGCAAAAGGCGCTAAAATCAGCCAAGGTTTTTCCAGAGCGTTTTTGGTATTCTGCCCAAGTGGTTTTGAGCATATCGAGATATTGCTTGGTCGAGTACATGCCGTCCACAAAAGGCGTTGTGCTGTAGTTTGGACGCCAAAAGTCCATGATGTCACGAGTTTGTGCGACATTGTCATCGTGAAGCTCCAAAATGCGAGGATTTTGGCTGACAAGCATAGCGATACTACCTGAGCCTTGTGTCGGCTCACCTGGTGTATTGATACCATATTTGGCAATATCTGAGGCAATGACCAGCACTTTTGATTGAGGATGTTTTTCCACATGTAGTTTAGCGTAGTTGAGTGCAGCAGTCGCACTGTAGCAGGCTTCCTTAAACTCGAGGCTACGCGCAAAAGGTTGAATACCTAAAAGATGATGAATATAAACGGCAGCTGCCTTACTTTGATCAATGCTCGATTCTGTTGCGACAAGAACCATGTCAATGCTAGCCTTGTCCTTCTCATCTAAAATACTGTTTGCAGCACTGGCACCTAGAGTGACAATATCCTCTGTGATAGGTGTAATGCTCAAAGCGTAAAGAAGCAATCCTTTACTGAATTTTTCAGAGTCAACCCCACGACTTTGAGCCAAATCTCCCATATCAAGACGATAGCGACCAGTTGCAAAACCGATTTTATCAATTCCGATAGTCATAGTGTTCCCTTTCTTACAAGTAATGTTATTATCCCATTCAACATTTTAACATAAAACCGCCTAAAGTCGTACTTTAAAAATGGTAAACTTTTAAGAGAAGTTTTCTAGTGGCTAGAAGTGCGCTTTTTTGGTAGAATATGCTTTTGGAGGATATCATGACCAAAGCGGATAAGATTTTTAAAGAGAATATACAAAAGATTATGGAAGAGGGCGTCTTTTCTGAAAACGCCCGTCCTGTCTATCAATCTGGTGGACAAGCCAACTCAAAATACATCACAGGTGCTTTTGCTGAGTATGATTTGAGTAAGGGAGAATTTCCCATCACAACGCTTCGTCCTATCCCAATAAAAAATGCCATTCGTGAGATTTTTTGGATTTACCAAGACCAATCCAATAGCCTAGAGCTTTTAAATGACAAGTACAAGGTCAAATATTGGAACGAGTGGGAAGTTGGAGATACTGACACCATCGGTCAGCGCTACGGAGCTGTGGTGAAAAAGCACGACATCATCAGAAAAATCCTCAAACAGCTTGAAGCTAACCCTTGGAACCGTCGCAATGTCATCTCACTCTGGGACTATGAGGCTTTTGAAGAGACCGAAGGGCTTTTGCCTTGTGCTTTTCAGACCATGTATGATGTGCGTCGTGTGGACGGTGACATTTATCTGGATGCGACCCTAACGCAGCGCTCCAATGATATGCTGGTCTCTCATCATATCAATGCCATGCAATATGTCGCACTTCAAATGATGATTGCCAAGCACTTTGGCTGGAAAGTCGGTAAGTTCTTTTATTTTATCAATAATCTACACATCTACGACAATCAATTTGAACAAGCAAAAGAACTCCTTAGACGTGAGCCGAGCGATTGCAAGCCACGCTTAGTCTTAAATGTGCCTGATGGTACAGACTTTTTTGACATCAAGCCAGAAGATTTTGAGCTGGTAGATTATGCGCCAATCAAGCCACAACTGCATTTTGACTTAGCGATTTAAAGAAAAGAAAGCGTCCATCTTTATCTCAGCATTTTTTGACGCTTTTTGTTACAATAATAGAAAGTAAAAAGGAGACAAGATGACACACAATGTAATTGCCCTCTGGGCTGAGGACGAAAAGCATCTCATCGGAGCGTGTGGCAAGCTGCCTTGGTATTTACCAAAAGAGCTCAAGCATTTCAAGGAAACAACGCTAGGTGGGGCGCTACTCATGGGACGTGTGACCTTTGAGGGGATGAATAAACGCCCGCTGCCTGGACGTGAGACGCTGGTTTTAACGAGCGATACGACATACACAGCTGAAGGTGTCACCATTGTCCACAGTGTAGATGAGGCGCTTGCTTGGTTTCACCAGCAGGACAAAACGCTCTACATCATAGGCGGTGCTAAGGTTTACGCCTCTTTTGATGGTTATTATGACAAGGCTATCAAAACCGTCGTTCATGGTGATTTTACAGGAGACACTTATTTTCCAAACTTGATAAAAAGCTCTTTTGTGAAAACAGCAGAGAGGACCTTTGATGCGGATGCCAAAAACGCTTATGCCTTTACGGTAGAATATTATGATAACAAAGATGTGAGGTAGCTATGGAAAAAAGTTTACTCGGCTTATTTACCGCTTTTTTAGCTGCGATATGCTTTGCTTTAGCTATCCCTGCTTTTAAGAAAAAGCGCTACGGTTTAGGCATTATTTTCTTGTTAAATACCTTTACCAATCTTGTAAACACTATACATGCCTTTTACGGCACCTTATTTTAACAATCTATTCGCTGAAAATACAATAAAATAAACATTTAGGAGAACTAATGGCTGGAAATCGAAATAACGATGTTAAAGTTTATTGCTCATTCTGTGGTAAAAGTCAGGATGAGGCCAAGAAAATTATTGCTGGCAACAACGTATTTATCTGTAATGAATGCGTCGAGCTTTCTCAGGAAATCATCCGTGAAGAGCTGGCAGAAGAGGTTCTAGAGGACTTAGCAGAAGTTCCAAAACCAAAAGAACTCTTAGATATTTTAAACCAATATGTCGTGGGTCAAGACCGTGCTAAGCGTGCTTTGGCTGTCGCTGTTTACAACCACTATAAGCGTGTCAGCTTCACTGAGAGCCGTGACGAAGAAGATGTTGACCTGCAAAAGTCAAACATCCTCATGATTGGACCAACAGGTTCAGGAAAGACCTTTTTGGCACAAACCTTGGCTAAAAGCCTTAATGTGCCTTTTGCCATTGCCGATGCAACGTCACTCACAGAGGCTGGCTATGTCGGTGAGGATGTGGAAAATATCCTCCTAAAACTCATCCAAGCCGCTGATTTTAATATCGAGCGTGCCGAGCGTGGGATTATCTATGTGGATGAGATTGATAAAATCGCTAAAAAAGGTGAAAATGTCTCTATCACCCGTGATGTCTCAGGTGAGGGTGTTCAGCAGGCCCTTCTAAAAATCATCGAGGGGACTGTCGCTAGTGTGCCACCGCAAGGTGGACGTAAGCACCCAAACCAAGAAATGATTCAGATTGATACGAAAAATATCCTCTTTATCGTTGGTGGGGCTTTTGATGGTATTGAGGACATCGTCAAACAACGTCTGGGTGAGAAGGTTATCGGATTTGGGCAAACCAACCGCAAGATTGATGATGACAGCTCTTACATGCAAGAAATCATCTCTGAGGACATTCAAAAGTTTGGGCTTATCCCAGAGTTTATCGGACGTTTGCCAGTTGTGGCGGCGCTTGAGCGCTTAACAGCAGACGACTTGGTGCGTATCTTGACAGAGCCACGCAATGCTCTTGTTAAACAGTATCAAACCCTTCTTTCCTATGATGGTGTAGAGCTTGACTTTGATGAGGATGCTCTCAAAGCTATCGCTGACAAGGCCATTGCTCGTAAGACTGGGGCACGGGGTCTTCGCTCAATCATCGAGGAAACCATGCTTGATGTTATGTTTGAAGTGCCAAGCGAAGAAGGCGTGGTTAAGGTTCGTATCACTAAGGACGCTGTTGAAGGTACAGACAAGCCTGTACTAGAGACGGCTTAGCAAGGAGGCGCTATGGCTGAGGAATATTTAAATACGCACAATGCTTCCATTTTGCTAAGTGCTGCCAATCAGTCGCACTATCCAAAGGATGACCTCCCAGAAGTGGCGCTTGCAGGACGCTCAAACGTTGGCAAATCTAGCTTCATCAATACACTACTAGGACGTAAAAACCTCGCTCGCACCTCTAGTAAACCAGGTAAAACGCAGCTGCTTAATTTCTACAATATTGATGACAAGTTGCGTTTTGTCGATGTACCAGGTTATGGCTATGCTAAGGTTTCCAAAAAAGAGCGTGCTAAGTGGGGCAAGATGATTGAGGAATATCTGGTCACTCGTGATAATCTGCGTGTGGTCGTCAGTCTCGTGGATTTTCGCCATGAGCCAAGCAGTGATGACATCCAGATGTATGAGTTTTTGAAATACTATGATATTCCTGTCATTGTCGTTGCGACCAAGGCTGACAAGGTACCACGTGGCAAGTGGAATAAACAGGAAAGTCTTATCAAAAAAAGTCTGGACTTTGATAACAACGATGCCTTTCTCGTCTTTTCATCTGTTGAGCGTATCGGTATTGACGAGGCTTGGGACACGATTTTAGAGCATTTATAACAGAGGCTGCGTTGTCAGCCTTTTCGTTATAGTTTTTTGCTATAGTATCCATAGATTAAGGACTATTACCATTTCGGACTATCTTATGTTATGATAAGTCTATTAGAAATAAAGAGGGGTTCTATGGAAAATTATAATTTTGAAAACGAAGGTCAGTTTCAGCGCAAAATGACCAGTCGTCATTTGTTTATGCTGTCTCTGGGTGGTGTCATCGGGACAGGTCTGTTTTTGAGTTCAGGCTATACCATTGCACAAGCTGGTCCTCTGGGGGCTGTTTTGTCTTATTTGGTGGGTGCTATCGTTGTTTATCTGGTCATGCTGTCTCTTGGTGAGTTGGCTGTTGCTATGCCGGTCACGGGTTCTTTTCACACCTATGCGACAAAGTTTATCAGCCCAGGTACTGGCTTTACGGTGGCTTGGCTGTATTGGATTTGTTGGACGGTAGCGCTTGGGACAGAGTTTTTAGGCGCTGCTATGTTGATGGGACGCTGGTTTCCAGCTGTTCCTACATGGATTTTTGCGACTTTATTTGCTGTTGTCATCTTTGCCATCAATTCGCTCAGCGTACGCAGCTTTGCCGAGGCAGAGTCTTTCTTCTCATCCATTAAGGTGATTGTGATTATTATTTTTATCATCTTGGGGCTTGGTGCTATGTTTGGCTTGGTTTCCTTTGAAGGCAAACATCAGGCGATTTTATTGACCAATCTCACAGCAAACGGTGCCTTTCCAAAAGGTTTCACGGCAGTTTTATCTGTCATGTTAGCCGTCAATTATGCTTTTTCAGGCACGGAGTTGATAGGAATCGCAGCAGGTGAGACGGATAATCCCAAAGAAGCCGTGCCTAGAGCCATCAAAACAACTATTGGGCGCTTGGTAATTTTCTTTGTCTTGACCATTGTGGTGTTGGCGTCTCTTTTGCCCATGAAAGAGGCGGGTGTCTCAACAGCACCTTTTGTCGATGTTTTTGACAAGATGGGCATGCCTTTTGCGGCTGACATCATGAATGTCGTGATTTTGACAGCTATTTTATCTGCGGGCAATTCTGGGCTTTACGCTTCTAGCCGTATGCTGTGGTCCTTGGCAAATGAAGGCATGCTGTCTCAAAAAGTCGTCAAGATAAACGAACACGGTGTTCCCATGCGTGCGCTTCTCTTGTCTATGGCAGGTGCCGTTCTAGCGCTGTTTTCAAGTATCTATGCAGCAGACACAGTCTATCTTGCCTTGGTGTCTATTGCAGGCTTTGCTGTTGTGGTGGTCTGGCTGTCCATTCCTATGGCACAGATCAATTTCCGAAAGGCATTTTTAAAAGAGCATTCTCTGGATGAGTTGGCTTATCAAACGCCCTTTACGCCTGTTTTGCCTTACATCACTATTGTTTTACTTTTGATTTCGATTATCGGGATTGCTTGGGACGCTTCACAGCGTGCGGGTTTGTACTTTGGGATTCCCTTTGTTATTTTCTGTTACGTATACCATTATCTGCGTTATAAAAAGTGGTAGAAAGGAGTATTATGGGACAATTTAAAGACTTACTAGCCAGTCAAGACTATGTTATTTTAGATGGTGCACTGGGAACAGAGCTGGAAAAGCGTGGCTATGACGTTTCAGGAAAACTCTGGTCTGCTAAGTATTTATTGGAACAACCAAGTGTCATCAGAGACTTACACACGGTCTACTTAGAGGCAGGTGCTGACATCATCACAACTTCTAGCTACCAAGCCACAACAAAAGGACTAGAAGCCATTGGTTTATCGGAAGAAGAAGCCCTGGAAGTTATTTCCTTGAGCGTTCTGCTTGCAAAGGAGGCACGAGAAGCTTTTTGGAGCGGTTTATCAGATGAAGAAAGGCAAAAACGCCCCTATCCCTTGATTGCTGGAGACGTCGGTCCTTACGCTGCTTATCTAGCGGACGGCTCGGAGTACACTGGCAATTATCAACTCACAAAAGAAGAATACCAAGACTTTCACCGTCCACGTATCAATGCTTTGCTAGAAGCTGGTAGTAACCTTTTAGCTATCGAGACCATCCCAAACTTTCTTGAGGCGAGCGCTCTTATCGACTTGCTTGCGACAGAGTTTCCTGATGTGGAAAGTTATATGTCCTTTACGGCGCAGGATAGTCAGCATATCGCTGATGGGACGCCGATTGAGGAGGTGGCACAGCTGTGTGACAGTAGTGCACAAGTGCTGACTTTTGGTATCAATTGTAGCAGTCCTAGCCTTATTTCTCCTTTGCTTGAGCGCATAGGAAGCATTTCGCAAAAGCCACTAGTGACCTATCCCAATTCTGGTGAGATTTATGACGGTAGTAGTCAGACTTGGACATCTACACCAGACAATGCCCACACGCTGCTTGAAAACAGCAGAGCTTGGCACAAACTGGGGGCAAAAGTGGTCGGTGGTTGCTGCAGAACGAGCCCCGAGGACATTTTTTGCCTAGCAAAGGCTTTGAAAAACTAAAAAGGTTGGGATTTCCCAACCTTTTAGACATTGCTGTATTTGAGTTTGTAGCGGATGACAATGGCGGTGTAGTGATAGCAGACAGTCGCTAGGCTAAGCGTGACCAGCCACAAGGTTTTCTCGTGCAGGATATTGTCTAGAAAAGCGACACTGACAGCTCCCAGCACAAAGCTTGAGACGACAAAACTGTAATTGGTTGCTTGCCGTTTCAGCTCTGGCGATTTGTCGTGGATCGTTAGATATTGGTACCAGCTGGTCAGCATTTTGCGGTAATTGCCCGATGTCATCAAAATAGTATAGGCGTGCGACTCAATCTGGCTTCCTGTAAAGGTCAGTGTCAGCATGCCAGTCGCTGTCGCAAGCAGTATCACCCAAAGAGCGGCAACTTTTGGAAAAAAGGGTAAAATAGCAGAGCTGATAAGCAAGGGTAGAATGCAGTAAGTCTGCCAGTAAGCGGTTTGTGCTCTTTTTTTGATAGCTGTCGCTAGAAGAAAACCAATAGATAAAAAGAGGATGGAAAGTAAGCGTATGATACTCTTAAATAATAGGGGTACGCAATTACATTGCGAAATCCCAGCATAGCAAGGTTTTTGCAATGTCGAAGAGCGAAAATAAGGTGGAAAATGTTTTCATTCCCCATCAACACCCCACCAAACGAAAGTTTGGTGGGGTGTTTTTTATTTTTAAAAAAAAACATGATATAATAGAAAAAATATTTTGGGTAAGGGTACCCTTAGTCCCTTGCTCATGTGAGAAAAGGGGTTATACAATGAGTTTTGATAATCTTGTAAATCAAATAAAGAACTCTGCTGAAACACAACGTGACAGAGGAACATACTTTGAATATCTTGTAAGAGCATATTTTCAAAATGAACCAACATATAAAAATGAATTTAAAAGTGTGTGGATGTTAGCAGATGTCCCAGAAAAATACGGTATTCCGAAAACAGATATCGGGGTAGATTTAGTTGCTGAAAAATTTACTGGGGAACTAGTAGCGATTCAAGCTAAATTTTACGACCATGCTATTCAAAAATCCAATATAGATTCGTTTTTAGGTGAGCTCGGTAAAGATTACTATGAATCAGGAATTATAGTAGCATCCACAGATAAGTGGGGTAAAAATGCGGAAAAAGCCTTAGCTGACAGAAGTGATGTTATACGTATTGGTTTATCAGATCTTAGAAATTCTCAAATTGATTGGAACAAATTTTCTTTTGAACGACCAGAAGAAGTAGAAGTCAAGTCTAAAAAACAACCACGCTACTATCAAAGAGAAGTAATCGAATCGGCTTTAGAGCATTATAAAACTAATGACCGAGGTCAATTAATCATGGCTCCAGGTACTGGTAAAACTTTTACTAGTTTGAAAATTACCGAAGCTATGGCAAAAGCAGCAGCTAAAGAACAGTATGTTGTTCTTTACTTAGTTCCTAGTATTCAGCTTCTTACTCAAACATTACGTGGTTGGAATAATGATACCGAGATGACTATGTCATCAATGGCGGTAACAAGTGATAGAAATGCTAGTCGTGGCAGTATTAGACAAGATGAATCAAATATTACAATAAAAGCTAGTGATATCGGATATCCAGCAACAACATCTGCTAAAACTATTGTTGAAAACTATGAAGAATTAGCAAAATTACCTAAAAAAGAGTTGTTAGTCGTTTTTAGTACATATCAATCAATTGAAGTTTTGGGACAGGCGCGAAAGAATGGATTCCCAGAATTTGATTTAATTATTGCTGATGAGGCACACCGTACAACTGGTGCCAAAGCTCTAGGTGATCAAGATTCAGTATTTACAAAAGTTCATAGTGACTTAAATATCAAAGCTAAGAAACGACTTTATCAAACAGCAACACCAAAACTATATGGTATGGATGCTAAGAAAAAAGCTAAAGATAATTCAATAGTTATTTCAAGTATGGATGATGAAAGCTTATATGGTAAAGTTTTTTATCGTTTAGGGTTTGGTGATGCTATCAGTCATGATATTTTGACAGATTATAAACTAATGGTGTTAGCCGTAGATGAAACAGTTGTCCAAAAAGATATGCAAAAATCATTAGCTGACTCAGAAAATGGTTTAAATATTGATGATGTCGGTCGTATTATTGGTGTTTGGAATGGAATGATTAAGCGAGAAAGTTTTACAAATAAAGTTTCTGGTGAACCTATGAAGCGTGCCATTGCTTTCTTACGCACTATCAAGGATAGTCAACGTCTTTCTGAGCAGTTTGAAAGTGTTGTGAATGATTATCTTGATAGTGAAGAAGGTTATTCTGTAAATGTTCGGCATGTTGACGGTGGTATGAATGCACTTGAAAAAAATGAAGCATTAGACTGGTTGGCAAGCGATGATATCCCAGAAAATTCAGCACGCATTTTATCGAATGTACGTTTCTTAACCGAAGGGATTGATGTTCCTAATCTAGATGCTATTATTTTCCTATCACCACGCAAATCACAAGTTGATATTGTTCAAGCAGTCGGTCGTATTATTCGCAAATTTGAAGGTAAAGAATATGGCTATATTATTCTTCCAATTGTAGTTCCTGCGGGAGAAACAGCAGAAACGATCTTGGACAACAATAAATCGTATGATGTCGTTTGGCAAGTTCTTAATGCTTTGCGTTCAGTAGATGAACGTTTTGAAGCTACTATTAATAAGTTAGAATTGAACAAGTCTAAGCCTAAAAATATCCAAGTTATTGGGGTTGGTGGTGCACCAGACGACCCAAATTTTAACGATGGATATGTAGAAGAGTCAACAGCTGGATATCAAACCGAGCTTGAGCTTGAATGGGAAGCTGTAGAAGGTGCTATTTACGGTAAAATTGTTCAAAAAGTGGGTGATAGACGTTATCTGGAAGACTGGTCTAAGGATGTTGCTGATATTGCACGCCGCCACATTCAGGGAATTAAGATTATTTTAGAGCAAAACCCAGATAGCAAGGTAGCTTTTGAGCGTTTTCTACGTAGTTTACAGCATAATATTAATGAATCCATTGACCAAGAACAAGCTATTGAAATGTTGGCACAGCACTTAATTACCTTACCGGTGTTTGACGCTTTATTTGGTGAATATAGTTTTGTTAAGAATAATCCAGTTAGCTCAGCTATGGAAAAAATAATTGCTGAATTATCTCAATATGGCTTTGAGAAAGAGCAAAAAGAATTGCAACCATTTTATGAATCTGTTCGTTTACGTGCTGAAGGGATTGATAATGCACAAGCTAAACAAAAAATTATTATCACTCTTTATGATAAATTCTTTTCTACTGGTTTCAAGTCAACGACAGAACGTCTAGGAATTGTCTTTACACCTGTTGAAGTAGTTGATTTTATCGTTAAATCTGTTGATGTAGTCTTACGTAAACATTTTGGTAAAACATTAGCAAGCGAAAATGTTCATATTCTTGATCCATTTACAGGAACAGGTACTTTTATTACGCGCACGCTACAATATCTTAAAACTCTTATGGATAAGGGTGAAATCACTTATAATGATATTCTAAGAAAATATACACAAGAACTTCACGCCAATGAAATAGTTCTTTTAAGCTATTATATCGCTGCTATCAATATCGAGGCGGTATTTGATGATATTAATGGTGATGAACCGTATATACCATTTGAAGGAATTGTTCTTACAGATTCCTTTGAATCAACAGAACAAGAGGACACACTCGATGATTCGTTCTTTGGGACAAATGATGAGCGTCTCAAACGCCAACAAGAAAAGCCGATTACAGCGATTATTGGAAATCCGCCATATTCTATTGGTCAAGGTAGTCAGAATGATAATAACCAAAACATCTCATATCCTAAACTAGACCAACGTTTGGCAGAGACTTATGTCACTAAGTCTAATGCAGGACTAACCAAAGGTCTCTATGACTCTTATGTTAAAGCCTTTCGTTGGGCTTCAGACCATCTTAAAGGACAGGGGGTGATTGGTTTTGTAACCAATGGTAACTATCTCAATACTAACTCTGCAGATGGTCTACGTGCAGGTCTCTATGAAGAATTTAATCATCTCTATATCTTTAACCTTCGTGGTGACCAACGCACTCTTGGTGAACAATCTCGAAGGGAAGGTGGGAAAATATTTGGTTCAGGTAGTCGAACACCAGTAGCTATTTCTATTCTTGTTAAAGATGATTCTGACAGCCATGAACTTCACTATCATGATATTGGCGGCTACTTATCACAGAAGGACAAACTCAACATTATTTCTGATTTTGGGGACATTTCAGCTATTGATTGGCAAGAGATTACACCTGATAACAATAACGACTGGCTTAATCAACGTGACCCAAATTATCAGAAGTATGTAAGTTTAGTAGATGAGGGTTTATCTATATTTAATCAAAGTGCCGTTGGGATTGCTACAAATCGTGATACTTGGATTTCAGGATTTTCAAAACAAGATATATTAAACAACTCTAAACAATTGATTGCAAACTATAATTTTGAACTTGATCGATTGATAACTATTTTACCAGAAGAGAGAAAAAGTCTTCTGAATAGAAACGAAAATTTTGTGAAGTGGTCTGCTAAACTTGAAGATAGTATTAAGCGTTCTAAGAGATTTATTTTCAAGGAAGATTATCTTCAGCTGTCTATGTATCGTCCATTTACCAAAAAATGGCTTTACTATAGTGATGAAATCGTTGAAAGGCCAGGAAAGTACTACAAAAAATTTGGTCAAAATAATTTAGTTATTACGACTACAGGACGAGGAACTTCAAGAGATTTTTCTATTATTGTCACTAACCTTATTCCTGATATTCAGCTTCAAATGAACGGTCAAGGCTTCATGCGTTATGACAATGAAGTTGATGAGACGCAACTTTTCCAATCTAATGACAACATGAATCAGGCTTTTGCGGACAGACTCGGATTAAGTTTAGATGATACCTTTGCTTATGTTTATGGTTTGTTAAATTCTAAAGAGTATCAAGAAAAGTATGCTAATGATTTGAAAAAAGATTTAGCACGGATACCGATTGTCAAAAACAAAGAACAATATGTTGAAGTTGGTAAGGCACTTATGGATTTGCACCTTAACTATGAGGAAGTTCCAGTTTATGATGGTGTAGATGTTTCTTTATTAGATAATCCATCTTATAAGGTTACTAAGATGAAATTCATCAAAAAAGATGACCGTTCAACTATTATTTATAATAACGACATCACCATCAGAAATATCCCAGAAAAAGCCTATCAGTATATGGTCAATGGACGCTCAGCTATTGAATGGATTATGGATCAATATCAAGTGAAAACAGACAAAAAATCAGGTATCACTGATGACCCAAATGATTATAGTAATGATGAAAAATATATCTTTAATCTATTGTTAAGAATTATTAATGTCTCAATTCAAACGGTCGATCTAATCAACAGCTTACCAAAATTTGAAGTAGAGGAGTAAAATGATAAAGGATATTTTTGTTAATCTGATTGTTGCATTTATTACTTTTCTTTTCTCAACTATTTCTCATAATAGATTAAGATTAAAAATATACTATCAATCACTTATCCGATGGAATAAAAGTATAAGATTGAGCTGTGCTTATCTTTTTCGAATAAGATATAATAACGAATATTTGTTAATAAAGGGAAATCGAATAGACCAATATCAGCCAGTTGGAGGTGTTTATAAATACTACAATTCATTTAATGGGCTGAAGGAAAATCTAGAATTAAAAGATGAATCTGAAAGTCATTTTCATGAAAATGGAGATTTAAGGCTAGTAATAACAGGCAAACATCTTGTAAAATTTATTGACTGGTTTGATACGAGAAAGAATAGAGAGGTCACGGTCAATAGGGAACTCATTGAAGAGTTGGAACCATCGGGTATATCTATTGAAAATCTGATGAAACAATCACAGATTGAATATCTAAAAACTATTAAAGAGCCTATCACGTTTTCAACTCACTTTAAAATGGATGAGCTTAAAATATTTGAAATTTTTGAAGTAAGAATACCAAAAGGAATACTTGATGAGGTGATAAAAAGTAGCCATTATCAACTTATCGAGGCAAATGAGATTGAAAGACAATGTTTATCCCAAAATGGCTTGGATAGGAAAATTTCTGAAACCTCGAAGTATATAATTTAGAAAGGGAGACTGTTGGAAAATATCATTATTGGAAAAGAAATTAAAGAATTAATTGAAGAATTAGATGTGTCTGATTCTAAATATGAAGAAGCGACAAAAAGATACAACTCAATTGCTGAATATATCAAAAATTCAGAACTTAGTTCTTATAGGCCTGATATATATTTGCAGGGATCATTTAAACTGGGGACAGCAATCAAGCCTCTAACAGAAGATGGATCTTATGATATTGATATAGTTTGTAACTTTACATCTCTTAGAAGAGAATATCAATCTCAATTTTCTTTAAAACATAACTTAGGAAAGATTGTAAAAAATTATGCTAAATCAAAATCGATGTCTAATGTACCAGAGGAAAGTAAGCGATGTTGGACATTAAAGTATGTTGATGATAACAATTTTCATATTGATATTTTACCGTCTGTCCCATTACATAATAAGGATGATGGATATATAGCCATCACTGATAAAACTAAAGATAACTATTTTGAAATATCTTCAAACTGGGAAAAAAGCAACCCCAAAGGATATGCTGATTGGTTTAGAGAAGTATCAAAGTACACTGTATATCAAGAAAAAATTGCTAAAAGATTTTATGCATCTATTGAGAAGGTACCTGAATATAAAGTTAGAACGCCATTGCAAAGAATTGTTCAGATTTTAAAAAGGCATGCAGAAATTTGTTTTGAAGATGATATTGAATTTAAACCAGGTTCTGTTATCATCACAACACTGGCAGCAAAACAGTACCGGCTTGCAAGTTCTATTCACAATGATTTTTTGGATGTTATAAGCTATATTATTAATCATTTGAAAGATGGTATAGAACTCCGTAATGGTAAACCTTGTGTTTATAATCCAGTGAACTATTCAGAAGTTTTATCTGGTAAATGGGATAAAGATAAAAGATATTTTGAAGCCTTTAATAATTGGTTGAAGCAATTGGAATCAGATTTTAATATTGGAAATGATGAAATAACATATCCTAATCGAATTCAATACTTGAAAAGGTCTTTATTCAAGAATGCTAGAAGTCAGTTTCCAATTATTAATGTAACTTCATTGAGACATCATCAAAAGTCAAAATGGACTAAATGTCTAGTAAAGGATGTGTTTGTTAAGGCTATGTATTCTCAAAATGGATTTAGATGGAAAACAATAAGAAGTGGGACGGCATTAAATAAGCATGGTGATTTAAAATTTGAAGTGAAAGCTAATGATTTAAAGCAATACGAAATTTGGTGGCAGATTACTAATACTGGTAAAGAAGCGAAAAATGCAAATTCATTGAGAGGGGATTTCTACAGCTCTGAATTGATTGAAGGAAAAAAAATAAAAAAAGAAAGAACCTTATATACTGGACGTCATTTTGTGGAAGCATATCTTGTGAAGGATGGTATCTGCTTTGGGAAGAGTCAACCATTTGAGGTAAATATCGTAGATAATTTTACTTTTGATTTTGCTAGGTAATGATATGGAAAATAAGTCTTTTATGAAAGGTAGTGTATGATTAATTTTGAACAAATCTTAATACCTTCAATAGCTTCTAGATTTAAAGAACTTAGAAATAATAAAGGGAGAAAACTACAACCTGAAATTATTTCTTATGGACAAAAATCAGCTATCTTGAGATTAGAGAAAGCTAGTGTTCCTAAAAGTGGCAACTTTGTTTCAGACCGTCTTTTAGAAGACTATGTTGATTATTTTAAAGTAACAAAAGAGCACTTAATCTTTGGAAAACAAAAGGAACTAGAACTTCAACTATTTCGATTATTCTTTACTATATTTGTTCATTTTACGCCTGACGAGTTTGATGACTTTCTTTATAAATTTAAGTCAATAGGTCAACCGAATAAGAAAGTACTAGAATCCTTTGAAGAGTTATTATACGTTTTTGGAGATTTTGGCAGATGGTATAAAATTAAACGCTTTGAAGAAGAACTTGCTCCTACAGAAGTTATTGATTATGAGTCAATCTTTAAAATCTTTTGGTTACTATCAAAAGAAACAATTATGTCATCCTTCCAAAGTGATGTAATCCAAAATATAATTGATGAATCAGGGAAGGAAAAATTTATTTTCACCAAAATCAACACAGAGGTTGATCGGTGGTTGAAAAATAAAATCGCTAAATTTATCTTTCCTAATATGATTAAGAAGTTAAAATCAGATAGTGTGTTTAAAATTGGATTTATGGTTAAAAATCTGATTGATGAGTTTCTTGTAGATAATCTAACGCCAGATTATCACACTAAGATACCCATGAAGCGATATATCCCCCCTATGCCAAGCTATGATTTTCAGTTTAAAGGCAATGAAAGTCAAGAAGACCTTAGAAAAATAGTAGATGAGTGGGTTAGAATGCAGGAAGATTTTCATAAACTTAATGAATCAACTATGAGTAACGAAGAAAAGTTCAAAATAATAGAAGAGAAAAAATATTTTGAGGGTATCGATCAAATTACCGACACAAGCACACCATTTATAAACGATGAGCAAGTTGTTTATGCTGAAGAATTTCTGGATAGTGTCCTGAATCAACCAAGAGGTGATGGCTATATCGATCATAGGTTAAATAGGGTTGAACAGAAAATTCCCGGAATGCTACAAGAAAACAATAAGGCTCAAAAGTTATTCCAAGAAAAAATAAATAAAATGACTCTGTCTTTAATAGACGAGCTTGTTGATTATCAGAATACCTTTATTAGCTGTATTGAATGGAAAGAACTACCTGAATATTTATAAAAAAAGGAACGTTATCTGCGTTCTTTTTTTGGTGTTCAAAAAGGAGTTCAAGTGCATATGATTTTTCTCCAAAACTTTGGATAGTTATCTTTGAGAAAATTCTATACTAGAATTACCAGAGCACAGCAAGGCTTTGGGGGCGTCAAACCAAGAGAGTTGCAAATCTTTTGGTTCACTTAATTAGGAAGTTGCTGATTCCTAATTCTTCCTAAGAAAGGAGAGGCTTCGATATGAAGACTAGAAATAGAAAGAGTGGCTACTCTATAAATACCGCAAATGAGTACATAGACAGTAAACAAGCATTTTATTGCTTGAGCACAGAACTTGAACCACAGATCAAGTTTGAAGATGGGAAACCAACCGGTGAAATTATTGCTTATAAGGCTTGGTTTAGTCAAAAAGGACTCCCACCATTCATTGTTAAATTTGAAAATGAAATCGAACTTCCTAGTTATATGTCTATTGTGGAGTTTGAGAATCTACAAGCATGTGAAGTCAGATACAATGTTTATTTCAAGGCTGATGGTGTTAAAGAGGTGAAATGATGACCGATAGAGAACTAGAGCAATATTTATTACAAAGTTTAAATATGGCGTTAGGTTCAATCATGCAGGGAGAGACATCTTACACTAATAGTTTTAATTGTAAGGTTATGGAAGAGGGATTTCTCTTTATCCCTCGCCTACCTGCTGGTTATATCATTGATGATGACCTATATCAGAAGATTTTCTTAATCGCTAACGCTTCATTATATCCAAGATATACCTTACTAAAGCAGAATTCAGCCTACTTTATGGCACTAGATTCAGATGATATTCATGTAGAACGTGCGTTATTCTTTCCATGGAAAAAGGGAGTATCTGAACGTTTGGTTATTTCTGACCTTGAAGAATTTTCTAAGAACCAAGCTGGTGGTAAAATTCCCTTGATGAAAAATTTGGAGCTTGATTATAACAAGATTACTAGTATGGCAATTGCTGGAAATTCAGGAAGTGGCAAATCCTATACCTTGACTTATTTCCTTAGTTTATTAAAAGATATTTCAGACTTGATCATCGTTGACCCAAAATTTGATACACCATCTAGGTGGGCAAGGGAAAATCAGATTGCTGTTATCCATCCTGAGCAGAGTCGTTCTAAAAGTGATTTTGTCAGTCAAATTAATGAGGAATTGAGTAATTGCCTAAACCTTATCCAACAAAGACAAGAGATTCTTTATGATAACCCTAATCATCAATTCGACCATTTAACCATTGTCATTGATGAGGTACTTGCTTTATCTGAGGGAGTAAATAAGACTATTAAAGAATCTTTCTTTTCTCTTTTGTCTCAGATTGCCTTACTTGGACGAGCTACAAAGGTTCATTTATTACTTGTCAGTCAGAGATTTGACCATAATACTATTCCTGTATCAGTTAGGGAACAACTGAATCTCTTGATTCAGATAGGAAACATCAATAAGAAAACGACTCAGTTCTTATTTCCAGATTTAGACCCAGAAGGAATTGTAATCCCTATTGGAAAAGGTACTGGACTAGTGCAAATCATTGATAATGAGCATCCTTATCAAGTTTTACCACTATTATGTCCGACCTATTATACCAAGAAAGGGGTATTGTGATATGACGAAAACGTATTTTCAAAAAACCTATCATCTTAATCGTTTTCTTGTTATTAGCTTGACTTATAGTTTTGGGCTTAGCTTTGCTAGTAAGTTACTTAGTGAACTGCTCCTGTTCCAATCAAGTCAGACAGAAACAATAAGGAAACTTTTAGCGTTCATCATTGACAAAGTTAGTCTATTATTAGAACTTAGCAATAAAGTTAGTATTGTATTGTTGCTTAGTTTAGTTGTATTGGTTGGTATCGAGTTGTATCAACGCATTGTGAATGATTTGCTATTGAATTACTGGAAGTCTATCTATCAGACGATTCGGTTAAAGGCTTTCTTGAAGCAAGAGCTGACCTATGAACCAATAGAAACGGATGGAAATCAAACAGCTAATTATAAAAATCCAGTACTGATTCAATTCAATAAAGCTGTTAGATGGTTAGTGGTGGATATCCGAAAAGATAACGTTACGGTACTCTTAAAAGCACCTCACACCCAGCAGGCACAAAAGCTATTCAAAGAGATGGAAGATGATATTAGGGAGGAGATTTCAAATCGTAATCCTGACTATTACTTCTCATCTCCAGAAAGAGAAGGTAGTGATTTATGGTTCATAGGGACTGAACGGTAAGGGAAACGCTGTGCTTGGCTCACAACGTGAATGCCAAGGATACAGCGTTTCAAATAATTGTTTGTCTGGTGTAATGGGGTTACTACGACCCCCATTACACCAATAATCAGTAAACACAGAAAGGGGAATTATGGCAAAAGAAAAACGTTCAAATAAGTGGACTTTCTTACTTTACAAAGAAAGTGCCCCTGAAAATTATTTAGAAATTCTTGAAAGCATGCACATTCCATTTATACTTAGTCCGTGGCACGATAAGGATGTCAATAAAGAAACTGGAGAATTTAAGAAAGCTCATAAACACGGAGCACTCTTCTTTGAAACGCTAAAAAGTTACTCGCAAGTTTCAGAATTATTGACAAGTAACTTGAACACGCCAGCTCACGTAGAAGTGGTAATGAGCCCTAAAGGCATGTATGACTATTTCACACATGCCGAGGATCCAGAGAAAACTCTGTATGACATCAATGACATTGAATCAGGTTATGGTTTTGATTTGGAAAAATTTCTTATCAGTAACAATAACGATAAATTTCTCTCACTAATCATTGATATTATCGAAGAATACAACTTCACAGAGTTTAACAATCTTGTCAGGTATGCACGGAAAGAGAATCTCATGTTGCTTGACTTGATTATGAATAAAACCTACTTCTTTGCGAAGTATTTGGACTCAAAAAGACACAGTAGAAGAGAGGAGGAAGAAATGAATGAGTGATAAAACAATAACACATCATCAGCTGATGGATTTGGGATTTCCCAAACACACAGCAAGAGACATCATTAAACAAGCTAAGGCAATAGCAGTCCAAGAGTTTTATAATGATGGAGCTTTTTCAAACAATATGGTAGAATTAAATAAATCGCCCTTTGACAATGTAAGATTAAACCTTGCTCCAACCTATATTGTAGAAGAACTGTTGGGATTTGAGTTGCCTTAAAAAGAAAGGCAATTAAATGGTAAAAAAATATAAAGGTGTTTCACGCAATAATAAAGGTAAAATTTATTATCAAATTGAATTTGGTATTGACAAGAAAACTGGAAAACGGCAACGTAGAAAGTCCTATAAAGATCAGTTCGGAAATGATTTTAGGACTGAAAAGCAAGCTTTTGATGAAGCTTGTCGTGTACGTATGGAATTTAATCAGCAACAGTTTCAAGCTTCTATCGAGGAAGGCAAAAACGATAAGGACATAACTTTCAAAGAATTTATGGAAAAAATCTACCTTCCTTATTATAAGAAATCCGTTCAGTCGGTCACTTATAAAACAGCAGTCACGCAGTACAATTCATTTGTAGAACGATTCGGAAATAAGAAACTAATAGAAATCAATGTTCGAGATTGTGAGAGATATAGACTTGAATTGATTGAGAAATACTCTCCCAATTATGCCAAAGGTTTATGGTCAAGATTTAAGCAATGTTTAGGTTACGCTGAAAGACTTGAATATATTGAATCTCTTCCTTGTAAGAATTTAGATAATCCTAAAGGCAGAAGATCTGAAACACGTTTCTGGAGATTAGACGAGTTACAAAAGGTATTAAAGACCTTTGACTTAACAAATTATGATGACCGTCAACACTATACAGCTGTTTGGTTGTACTTTATGACTGGTATGCGAGTATCAGAAGGGTTAAGTTTGATTTGGTCTGATATTGATTTAGAGAATAAGGTCATTCATATTCAATCAACGCTTGAATCAAATGGTAACGGCACATACATCCGAAAAATGCAAACTAAAACAGAAGCAGGAAAGCGATTCATTGAAATTGATGATGAGACATTGAAAGTTTTAAAAAACTGGAGAGCTATTCAAGTCAATAATAGCGATGATTCCTATGTACTAGCTCGTTTTGGTCAACCAATGCATAAGAGTACGTTAAGCAGAATGTTAAAAAGGCATGCAGAAAAAGCAGGTGTGCCAGTTATTACTGGAAAGGGGTTACGACATAGTCATGATTCATTCATGATTAATGTATTGAAAAAAGATGTTCTTTATGTTTCAGCACGTTCAGGAAGAACTGATAAAGCAACAACGCTTAATACGTATTCTCATCTCTATGATAGGGAAAGAGTAAGTGGTGGAACGGAGATAACACAAGTTTTACGTAGCGTAGGACTAATAGAAATCCCCCACCAAGACCCCACCAAAGAAAATGAAATAAGCTAAAACCTAGATATCATAAGGTTTATAGCAGTTATGCAACTTTTACTTTTAGAGAGAGGGCTGTCATCCCAGTCTGCAACAAGCAGCAAGATATTTCCCGTCTGGGTCGCTACCAGAGAGTCAAACTGCATGTGGCAGTAGACATCCAAAGCGCCACCCATAAACCCAAGTAAAATAGCATTCAAACGATTGTGCTGAGGCATGTATTTGAGATTCAGCATAAGTTCCCCCTTTAACATTCCATATTGTACCACTTTTTGACAAATGACACAGATAAAAAGGTAAATGATTATTTTTAGAAAATTTGCAAAAATCTCTTGACAAGTTTAAAATGCTTTTTGTACAATGTTAACAATCAGAAAAGTAAGTTAGAGTTGCTTTCAGGGAGTCTGCGGTTACTGCAAGCAGACAGCAGCTTTAGGTGAACATTGGGCTGATGTAGAAATGAATTTGAAACCATAACAATTCGGTGGGCACTCCTTATCGTGCAACTCGTTGTTTGACGAGTATGAGACAGGTATTTTTGTGTACCTAAGATTGAGGTGGCACCGTGTTAGCAATAACGCCCTCGTACAGAGTTTTTCTGTGCGAGGTTTTTTCGTTTTTTGAGAGGGAGGACAAGATGGAAAAGATTTTGGCAGCAGATAGCTTGACACCGATTTTAGCTTATAAGCGTCTAAAGGGCGAGCACAAGGTGATTTTAGAGAGTATTCCTCGTGAAAAGGAGAATGCCAGATACTCTATCATCGCCTACAATCCTGTCTATGAGATTACCTATCAAGACGGAGTCCTTAAACAAAATGGGCAGGTCGTAAAGCAAGATCCGCTGGATTACTTAAATGCGCTTGTAGTGACAGGCAAAGAAGCGGATGCTATTCCATTTGCAGGTGGGGCGCTGGGCTATGTAGGCTATGATATGCTCCACCTCTATGAGCCACTGGGTGCTATTCCAAAGGATACCGTGGGTACGCCAGATATGCACTTTTTTGTCTATGAGTCCTATCTCATTTTTGACCATAAAAAAGAAATCGTGCGCGTGGTTGAGGATAACACTTACAGCAAGCGTGATGTAGAAGCAGATCAGAAAGCACTTGATGCGGTGCTAGGGCAACTAGAAACCATGAGTGCTGATGAGCTGGCGCCAAAGGCAATCGCTCCTCTGCAGTTTAGCAGTCATCTAGAAAAAGAGACCTTTGAGCGCATGGTCAATCAAGCTAAGCAGCTCATTCGCCAAGGGGATATGTTCCAGTGTGTGCTCAGTCAGCGCTTTTCAGCCGACATAGAGGGCAATCCGTTGGATTACTACCGCAATCTGCGTGTGGTCAATCCGTCTAACTACCTGTATTTCTTTGATTTTGGTGATTATCAGGTGATTGGTGCCAGTCCAGAGAGCCTAGTATCTGTTAAGGGAAAGACTGTTGTCACCAATCCAATCGCAGGCACACGCCCAAGGGGAAAAACAGAAGAAGAGGACACAAGACTGGCTAGAGAGTTGCTAGCGGATGTCAAGGAAACTGCAGAGCACCGCATGCTGGTTGACCTAGGGCGCAATGACATCGGACGTATCGCCAAGACTGATACTGTGCAGGTCAGCAAGTACATGGAAGTGGAGTATTTTCGCTATGTCATGCACTTAACCAGCGTTGTGAAGGGCGAGTTGCGTGATGACATGTCTGCTATGGATGCCCTCAAGGCAACCTTGCCAGCAGGTACCGTCTCAGGTGCGCCAAAACTGCGTGCCATGCAGCGTATCTACGAGCTTGAGCAGGAAAAGCGTGGCATTTATGCTGGTGCTATCGGTTATCTGTCGGCTACTGGTGATATGGATTTTGCCATTGCTATTCGGACTATGATTTTGAAAAATGGTAGAGCTTATGTGCAGGCGGGAGCAGGCATTGTCTACGATAGTGTCGCTGAAAACGAGTACTACGAAACCCTCAATAAAGCCAAAGCGATGACAAAGATTGGAGACTTAGAATGATTTTATTAGTGGATAATTACGACTCCTTTACCTTTAACCTCATGCAATACCTCAGCCGTTTTGATGAGGTGCATGTCCTTAGAAATGACGATGAGCGTCTCTATGATGTTGCCAAAAAGGCAGACGGTATCGTCTTGTCACCTGGTCCAGGCTGGCCTAGTGACGCTGGTCAGATGGAGGACTTAATCAAGGATTTTGCTGGTCAAAAGCCGATTTTAGGGATTTGTCTGGGACATCAGGCCATTGCTGAGAGTTTTGGTGGCAAACTTGACCTTGCAAAACAGGTCATGCACGGTAAGCAAAGTCAGATGGCAATTGAAAAGGTATCTCCTATCTTTACAGATATCACAAAAGAAACACCTGTCATGCGCTACCACTCCATTGTCGTCTCGCAATTACCAGAAGGGTTTGAAGTGACGGCAAAAACGACCGATGACCACGAAATCATGGCTATTCAAAACCAAGACTTGCAGATTTATGGTTTGCAGTACCATCCTGAGTCTATTGGGACAGATGAGGGCATGAAGATGGTGGAAAACTTTGTGACTCTTGTAAAGGAGAGTATGGGCTAAGCTTTTTTGAAAGGGAGGATGAGAGGATGAAGGAAATATTTGCAAAGTTGGTGGCAAAAGAGGATTTGAGCGCAGAAGAGATGACAGCCGTTGCTGAAAAGCTTTTTTCAGGGCAGTTGTCAGACGCTGAGACGGCAGCGTTCTTGCTGGGCTTGACCGCCAAAGGAGAGAGTTTTGATGAGATTGCTAGTCTCATTAAGGTCATTCGCAGTCATGCTAAGAAAGTGCCAGGAAACTTTCGTGACCTGATGGACAACTGTGGGACTGGAGGCGACCGCTCTTTTAGTTTTAATATCTCAACGACGACGAGTTTTTTACTGGCTGCAGGAGGGATTAAACTTGCTAAACACGGCAATCGCTCGATTTCTTCAAAGTCTGGCTCAGCCGATGTGCTTGAAGAGCTGGGTATCAAGCTGGATGTTAGTCCAGAAGTGATTGAAAGAGCGCTTGATGAGGCTGGCTTAGCCTTTCTATTTGCTCAGTCCATGCACCCTGTCATGCTCTATGTGGGACCAGCCAGACAAACGCTAGGCATTCCTACGATTATGAATATCATAGGACCGCTTAACCACCCTATGGACTTGGATTATCAGCTCATGGGCTTGTATCGAGAGGATTTGCAGGAGACCTGTGCCAAACTTCTTGACCACCTTGGGCGCAAGCGTGCGGTCATCATCACAGGTCCAGACAATATGGACGAGGCTGCGCTCTACGGTGTCAATCACTACACACTGCTAGACCACGGCACGATTACCAAGGGGCGGTTTAGCTATGCGGACTTGGGCATGGACGAGGTACCGCTTTGTGAGATACAAGGTGGTGACGCCAAGGAAAATGCGGCTATTCTCCTTAGTGTTCTTAGAAATGAGCCTAGTCCATTTCGAGAAACGACTATCGTCAATGCAGCGCTCGGTTTCTTTGCAGCGGGTAAGGTAGAGACACTAAAAGACGGCGTTACGCTTGCTCGCGAGGTACTTGCTTCAGGTAAAGCGCTAGCTGTTTTAGACAAACTCAAGGAGGTGCAGGTATGAGCGACGGGAAGTTTTTAGAACGTATCCTAGCGGTCAAAGAAGAGGAAAATGCAAAGCTAGAAGTCGAGGACATCAAGCCACTGCGCAAGACCTATTCCTTTTACGACTACGTCAAGGCGCACAATGATAGGATACATGTCATCGCTGAGGTCAAAAAGGCAAGCCCTAGCCTAGGTGCTATCAACCTGGATGTTGATTTGTTGGAGCAAGCGAGAAGCTATGAGGCAGCTGGTGCCAGCATGATTTCTGTCTTGACAGACGAACCCTTTTTCAAGGGGCACATGGATTATCTGCGTGAGATTTCAGACGAGGTGGCGATTCCGATGCTGAACAAGGACTTTATCATCGATGAAAAGCAGATTATCAGAGGGCGCAATGCTGGTGCGACGGTGATTTTGCTGATTGTCGCAGTACTGAGCAAGGAACGTCTGCAAGAACTCTTTGACTTTGCGACGTCTTTGGGGCTAGAGGTCTTGGTTGAGACGCACAATCTAGCAGAGCTTGAAATTGCTCATCAGATTGGTGCTAAGATTATCGGGGTGAATAACCGTGATTTGACCACCTTTGAGACGGATTTGCAAACCAGCGTAGACCTGATTCCTTACCTCAAGAGTGAGCCAGTCTATATTTCAGAGTCTGCTATCGTCACAGCGGACGACGTCAAGCGCCTAGTGCCAGCCTATGACGGTATCCTCTGCGGAACGACCCTCATGCAGTCTGAGGATGTTACGACTAAACTAAAGGAGCTTGCTATTGACAAAGGTTAAGATATGTGGGCTAAGGACGAAAGAAGCAGTGCAGGCAGCGGTTGAAGCTGGCGCTGACTATATCGGCTTTGTCTTTGCGGACAGCAGGAGAAAGGTTAGTCCAAAAGAAGCAAACACTTTAGCGCAGCTGATACCAGCTACTATCCAAAAAGTTGGCGTCTTTGTCAGCCCAAGCCTAGAAGAACTGCAGGAAGTGTTAAGAGAGGTGGAGTTAGATCTCATCCAGATACATGGTGACTACGACGAGGCTTGTAGAAGCTTGGGGCTACCTATCATCCGTGCGCTAGCGGTTGGAAAAGACAGTCAGTCATCTAGCGAAGTAACGGATTACTATCTCTTTGACGCACCGACTGCAGGCAGCGGAGTGAGGTTTGATTGGGAGGCGTTTGACGCACAAAACGTTACCAAACCTTGCTTTATAGCGGGGGGCTTGACCTCAGAAAATGTCACAGACTGTATCGCCCACTTTCACCCTTATGCTGTGGATGTGTCCTCAGGGGTGGAGACAGATGGCAAGAAGGACGTGGACAAGATAAAAGCATTTATAAAAGGAGTAAAACATGGCTTATAAACAACCAGATGAAAAGGGATTTTTTGGTGATTTTGGAGGGCGTTTCGTCCCAGAAACACTGATGACAGCAGTTTTAGAGTTGGACGAGGCTTATAGAGAAGCAAAAGCTGATCCAGCTTTTCAAGAGGAGCTTAACCAGCTCTTGACCTATTATGTGGGGCGGGAAAATCCGCTGTATTTTGCTAAGCGTTTGAGTAATTATGCGGGTGGCGCTAAGATTTACCTCAAGCGTGAGGACCTCAACCATACAGGAGCGCACAAGATTAACAATGCTCTTGGGCAAGTGCTTTTAGCCAAACGCATGGGTAAAAACAAGATTATCGCAGAGACAGGTGCTGGTCAGCATGGGGTTGCGACAGCGACAGCAGCAGCGCTGTTTGACATGGAGTGCACCATTTACATGGGAGAAGAGGACGTCAAACGTCAAGCGCTCAATGTCTTTCGCATGGAGTTGCTGGGCGCTAAGGTGGAAGCCGTCACAGACGGTTCACGGGTGCTCAAAGACGCTGTTAACGCTGCTCTTCGTGCTTGGGTGGCAAATGTAGAGGACACGCACTATATCATGGGGTCTGTCCTTGGTCCAGCGCCATTTCCAGAGATTGTGCGTGATTTTCAGTCGGTCATCGGTCGTGAAGCCAAGGAGCAATTTAGAGATTTGACTGGGCAAGATTTGCCAGATGCTCTTGTTGCTTGTGTTGGTGGTGGCTCAAATGCCATGGGGCTCTTCTATCCATTTGTTGACGACACGTCTGTTGCCATGTACGGTGTTGAGGCGGCAGGTCTTGGCTTGGATACAGAAGAGCATGCGGCGACCATGACAAAAGGCAGAGCAGGTGTTCTTCACGGCTCACTCATGGATCTTTTGCAAGACGCCGAAGGGCAAATCCTAGAAGCTTTTTCGATTTCAGCGGGACTGGACTATCCTGGTGTCGGTCCAGAGCATTCGCATTTTAATGCTATCGGACGAGCTCACTATGTGCCAATCACAGACGAGGAGGCGCTTGAGGGCTTCAAGTTGCTGTCACGCCTTGAGGGCATTATCCCTGCCTTGGAGTCCAGCCACGCTATTGCCTATGTGGTCAAGCTAGCCAAGGAACTCGGCAAGGACAAGTCTATTATCGTCTGCCTGTCAGGACGAGGTGATAAGGACGTTATGCAGGTCAAAGAGCGTTTTGAGAAGGAACAAAAAGGAGTCTAGGATGGAAAAAACACTAACATGCCTCTTGCAGGCAAAAAAAGCAGCGGGTAGTAGCATTTTTATCCCTTATACCATGGCGGGTGACCATGATAAGGGTGTTGATGGGTTGGCTGAGACCATTACTTTTCTAGCGGATTTGGGAGTGTCTGCCATTGAGATTGGTATTCCCTTTTCAGACCCTGTGGCGGATGGTCCTGTTATCGAGCTGGCTGGCAATCGCAGTCTGAAAAAGGGCACAACACCGCATACAATTGTAAAGGCGCTGAAAGCCATCGAGACAAAAACGCCTCTGATTATCATGACTTACTTCAATCCGATTTTCCAGTATGGTTTGGAGCAGTTTATCGCTGACTTGGCGGACACGCCTGTCAAGGGACTCATTATTCCAGACTTGCCACATGAGCAGGCTTACTTTATCAAACCGCTGCTTGAAGAAACGGACATTGCTCTCGTGCCACTGGTTAGTCTCACCACAGGGCTTGAGCGCCAAAAGATGTTAGTCGAAGACGCCGAGGGCTTCATCTACGCCGTTGCTGTCAATGGGGTGACTGGTAAGGCAAGCAGCTACCGTAAGGACTTGGACGAGCACCTCTCACGCTTACGAGACCTAGCACCTATCCCTGTTTTGACAGGATTTGGCATTTCGACACACGAGGACGTCGAGCGCTTCAATCACGTCTCAGACGGCGTCATCGTCGGCTCCAAAATCGTCCAAGCCCTAGCTGACAAAAAAGATACAGAAATTGCAAACTTTATACGAGAAAGTTTGGGGTAAAGGAAAAGCTCTTGGAATAGTGTTTCAAGAGCTTTTTGCTTTTGTGATGATGTCGTCTTTTTGGATTTGATATGTTTAAGTATTCACTTTCAAGAAGAATAAATAGCTAAGGGATTGTGATATAATAGAGAAAGTAAAACACATCTAATACTAATCTTTTGGTATTTCCAAACTTTAGAGAGATGGTTTAGATAAGAGAAAACTCATCAATACTTGTTTGAAGGAGTTTGATATTAGTTTTCCTATGAAAGAGGAATGATTATGTGGACAAAACGAAAGCGGTACATAAGAGAAAAAGTACAGTTGATAGATTATTTAAAGACAGCTGGTTTTTTTCACGATTATATCATTGGGGCTTTTTCCTACGATAGTGCGTCCAATACGATTTTTCTGACTATTGAAGAAGACTGTCTGGCTGTAGACAATACCAACTCTGAAGCTTTGGTTTGGGATTTGAGGTTTGAAGGTGTCAGTCATTTCACAATGAAAGATATGGATGGCTTGTCACCTTGGTGGCTCTATGAGCACCTTTTGGAAGACGATACCTTTAAGTTTCAACTAGTCAATGGCTATTTTTCTTTCAAAGCTGCAACTTTTTCATTAGGCGTTCCTCATGAAGTCAATGTCCAATCAGATACTAAAATGTCAAAGCTAGATAGCTACTACCTTTTTCAAGAATTTAGAAAGGGAGAAGGGATTGAAGTAGCTTTTGATTTTGAGGGAAATTATGATGATTTCTTTTACTATATCGGCTATGATAAGGAAAAAGAAAAACCCTACTGGGCGAGAAGGTCGGATAAACAAGAAGTTAATGCGTTTACTTGCGCTGACGCTTTGTTTGAAACAAAACTGTATGACGGAAAATCTTTAAAAGAGCGTTGGTCTGATGTCACCATTTACAGTGTTAATGGCCTTTCTCTTAGCGATTGGCTAAGTTATGGAAAGCATTTTGTTGAGACATATGTTTATGATTCTCAAGATGAAGCTATTTTCTATATCAATGGTGTGGCATTAGCTGGTTCCATCGAGCAAGACAGAGCATGTCCTAGTTGTGGCTTGGATCAGTGTTATCTAGAAGACTATGACGATTATTGTTGTCCATACTGTAATCGTTGGATGACGGATGAAAAGTGGGATTCTGATGAGGGCTATTATTTTGAAAGACGTCCTCTAGAGCCAGGACTCTTGTGGAAACCACATAAAAGATTACGATTTTGCCAAGTGCAGTATTCATTGGATGGCAATCCTTATACTTATTATTGTCCAGATAAAGCGATTGTTGATGGTGACTATGTCATCGTTCCCGTCGGAAAGGCTAATACAGAAAAAGAAGCGCATGTCATTAGAGTTTTTGAATCTCCAGCGCATAAACCGCCTTATCCACTGGATAAAATCAAGACCGTTATAAGGAAGTCTCAAGGCGATAGTAAAGAGCTTATAGAGTCACTCCAGACCTTACTTGCTAGTGGAGTAGTATGCGATCTGTCACAGAAAAAGAATCACACAGTTGCTGATGTGCCATATGATGTCTTAAAAACGCCAATAGGACACTTTTGGTTAGCATTAAATGATGAACCCGTCAAAATGAAGACCAAGGCTTCTTATCCAGACAAAGACGCTAAATATTTTGTTGAAGCTTCTTACTCTATCAAACCTTATTCCGTCGATTTTGAGGATTTTCAGCATTTAAAAATCTGTACGGACATTGATTTGAGAAAAGCACGACTCATTGATAATCTTCATGGTCAATACGAACTAGGCTATAACTGGCAAGTGGGTGATAAGGATATTGGAATAGCTGCTTATCTCTTTTCGGGTGCAGAAGATGAGGTTATTGAGAATTTGCTAGGTGTCCCCTACTATGTCAGATGGTATGAAGAGTATAAAGAATCTTATGGCTTTACAGTCGCATGGAAACATTACGTTTCTGATGACGATTTGTCTGTTTGTTTTAATATATGAGTCCATATATTTTTCTTTTCAAAAATAAGTCTCACGATATGTGAAACTTATTTTTATAGGCTATTTCTCTTCGTCAACAGCCATTGTCATCTGTTTCATCTGGCATGGCAATCAAAATGGTGTCTTCAATCAAGAAGCCATAAGGATAAATATCGACATCTTCGTCTGTGGGAATTAGAACCTCAGAAAATCCTTCGTTTTTTAGCCGTTCCTCAAAGTTTGCCATATCAAAAATGTCAACTTTACAGTCTGGGTTGTAGCCGTATGTTCCAAGTTCAAAAATGTCACGTAATTTCATAATACACCTCCGATGGTTAATATAAATGACCTATACTTTGATTAACAAAGTGGTTATTTAGCTATTGTACCTACAAGACAGATTATAACATATACTTATGATATAATATTCTCAATAACTAAAGGGGAGCTTGTTTTTCTCCCTTACAGAAAGGAAAATAACTTTTGTACAAATATCTTTTATTCGACCTTGACCACACTTTGCTTGATTTTGATTGTGCTGAGGATAGGGCTTTGGATGCGCTTCTTGCGCATGAGGGCTTTATGGACGTGTCAGCTTTTAAAGACTACTATATCCCTATGAATAAAGGGATGTGGCGTGATTTGGAAAAGGGTGACATCACTAAGCCTGAGCTCATCAACACCCGTTTTTCACGTGCTTTTGCGCATTTTGGATTGGAAAAGGATGGCAAAGAGTTAGCGCAACTTTATCAGCGTTTTCTCAGTCAGCAAGGGCAGACCTACGAGGGGGCACGTGAGCTGTTAGCGGATTTGAAGCAGGCTGGTTATCAGATTTACGCAGCGACCAATGGCGTTACAGCTATCCAGCAGGGGCGTTTAGAGCGCTCTGGTCTTTTGCCTTATTTTGATGCTATTTTCATCTCTGAGCAGTTGGCGACGGCAAAACCATCTCTTGATTTTTTTGAAAAGGTAAGCGAGCGCATTGCTGGATTTTCAAAAGAGCAGACGCTGATGATTGGGGATAGTTTGACGGCGGACATGGCTGGGGGAGCTGCCTTTGGCATTGATACCGCTTGGTACAATCCCAAGCAGCTAGACAATAACAGCCCAGTGCAGCCAAGCTATACTTTGTCAGATTATGATGATTTACGTGCTCTTTTATTGAGATAAATGTAAAAAAGTAGCCTTCAATGATTAAATTGTCGTTAAAATTTGGTATAATAGAGCTAATCACCACCTTTTTAGAAGTGTGTAAAGAAAAAAGGAGAGCCCTATGTCGATTAAAATTGGATTATTAGGATTTGGAACAGTTGCGAGCGGGATTCCGTTTTTATTGCAGGAAAATGGTCAAAAAATTGAAGAAGCCGCTAAAGATAAATTAGAAATTGCAAAAGTCTTGGTCAAAGACGACGCCGAAAAAGAGCGACTTGTCGCAGCAGGACACGCCTACAACTTTGTGACGGATGTGGATGCGATCTTGAGTGACGATGACATTCAAATCGTCGTTGAGTTGATGGGACGTATCGAGCCAGCAAGAACCTTTATCACAAAAGCGCTTGAAGCTGGTAAGCACGTCGTGTCAGCTAATAAAGACTTGATTGCCACACACGGCAAAGAGCTCATTTCTCTCGCTCAAGAAAAAGGACTTGCTTTTTACTATGAGGCAGCTGTTGCAGGTGGTATTCCTATCTTGCGGACATTAGCCAACTCCCTCACTTCTGACAAGGTGACCCGTATTTTAGGTGTCTTAAACGGTACCTCTAACTTCATGATGACCAAAATGGTTGATGAAGGCTGGACTTATGACGCAGCGCTTTCTGAAGCACAGCGTTTAGGTTATGCTGAAAGCGACCCAACCAACGACGTTGAAGGGATTGACGCTGGTTATAAAGCGGTTATTTTGAGTCAGTTTGGTTTTGGCATGACCATTGATTTTGAGCAGGTTGACCACCAAGGTATTTCAACCATTACGCCAGATGATGTGGCAGTAGCGCAAGAGCTAGGCTATGTCATCAAGTTGGTCGGTGATATTCGTGAGACTGTCTCTGGTATCTCTGCCGAAGTGTCGCCGACTTTCTTACCAAAAGACCATCCACTAGCCAGTGTCAATGACGTGATGAACGCTGTCTTTGTCGAGTCTATCGGCATCGGTGAGTCCATGTACTACGGACCAGGGGCTGGGCAAAAGCCAACAGCGACCTCTGTAACAGCTGACATTGTACGCATTGCTCGCCGTTTGTCAGACGACACTGTTGGAAAACCATTTAACGAATTTAGCCGAGAAATACGCTTGGCAGACGCTAGTGACGTGAAGAGTCATTACTATTTTGCCATCACAACGCCAGACGAAAAGGGACAACTCCTTCGCCTTGCTGAGTTGTTTAACGCTGAGGACATCTCATTTGAGCAAGTCTTGCAACAAAAAGCAAGCGACAACCAAGCACGTGTTGTTATCATCACGCACAGCATGAGTAAGACACAGCTAGCGCATATCACTGAAAAACTCTCAGCCATTAGCGATATGACACTTCTCAATACATTTAAGGTCTTAGGGGAATAAGCATGAAAATCACAGTTCCAGCAACGAGTGCGAATATTGGGCCAGGCTTTGACTCCGTTGGGGTTGCTGTCAGCAAATACCTGATCATTACGGTCTTAGAACCGTCTAGTCAGTGGGAAGTGCAGCATGATTTGGGCGACATCCCGACAGATGAGCGCAATCTCCTCATCCAAACAGCACTCAAAGTGAAGTCTGACCTTGTACCGCACAAGATTGATATGATGTCTGATATCCCACTAGCACGTGGCTTAGGGTCATCCAGTTCTGTCATTGTCGCAGGTATTGAGCTTGCTAATCAGCTAGGTGAGCTTAAGCTTAGCGATCAAGAAAAACTTGACCTAGCGACACAAATCGAAGGGCACCCAGATAATGTCGCACCAGCTTTGTTTGGTAATCTCGTTGTCGCAAGTTACGATGGTAAGCAGACGACAAGCGTGGTAGCGCCCTTTCCAGACTGTGCTTTTGTCGCTTTCATTCCAAACTATGAGCTCAAAACCAGCGACAGCCGTGGTGTTTTGCCGACTACTTTTGACTATAGCGAAGCGGTCAAGGCAAGCAGTATCGCCAATCTTGCTGTCTCTGCTCTGTTAACAGGTGATTTGGCAAAGGGTGGAAAAGCTATTGAGGCGGATTTGTTCCATGAGCGCTTTCGTCAGCAGTTGGTAGCTGAGTTTGCTCCTATCAAGGAACTAGCTCACAAAAATGGCGCTTATGCGACTTATCTCTCAGGTGCAGGACCAACTGTTATGACCTTGATTGCAAAAGACAAGGCGACGCCATTTGTAGACCAGCTTGAAAAGCTAGGGCTTGATGGTAGCATTGAGGTCTTGAGCCTAGATACAGATGGTTTAGTAGTAACAGAATAAATAGGATAAAATGGCTAGTCAACAAGCCATTTTTCTTTAGAAGGGAAGATCATGACTTATCAAGAAGCTCTGGAGTGGATACATGGTAAGCTCACTTTTGGCATAAAGCCGGGGCTTGAGCGTATGGATTGGATGCTTGAGCAGCTGGGACATCCCGAGCGAAACTTATCGGCTGTCCATATCGTTGGCACTAATGGCAAAGGCTCTACGACTAGCTACTTGCAGCACATTTTTAGCTTAGCTGGCTATGAGGTGGGGACTTTTACCTCGCCCTATATCTTGGACTTTAGGGAGCGCATTAGTGTCAATGGCGAGATGATGGCAAAGGCGGATTTTTTGCAGGCGGTGGAGCGTATCAAGCCTGTTGTGGAGCGCATGCCGCTTGAGTCTGACTTGGAGCCTGCGACAGAGTTTGAAGTGATTACGCTCTTGATGTTTGAGTATTTTGGGCATATTCATCCTGTTGACATCGCCTTTATCGAGGCTGGCATGGGTGGGCTTTACGACTCGACCAATGTCTTTAAAGCGCTGGCTGTCATTTGCCCATCGATTGGGCTTGACCATCAGGCGGTTCTCGGTGAGACCCACGAAGCTATCGCTCGTCAAAAAGTCGGTGTTCTAGACCAAAAGGTTCCCTTGATTTATGCCAATAGCAGAGCTGATGTTGAGCGTGTCTTTCAGGCAAAAGCACGAGAGACAGACAGTCCGACTTACTGCCTAGGACGTGACTTTAGCATAGAGATTGCAGGGGATAGCTTTACCTACCGCAAAGGGACATGTGAGATTTCAGCTATTCACCTGCAACTGCTTGGAGCTCATCAGATGGCAAATGCTAGTCTCGCCATTACAGCTAGTCTTTTGCTGGAGAAAGATTACCCTCGTGTGACAAAAGATGTCATCAAAAAAGGACTAGAGAGCACACACTGGGCTGGGCGAACAGAGCTAATGCGCCCAAATCTCATGATTGACGGCGCTCACAATCAAGAAAGCATAGCAGCCTTGGTTGCCGTAATGAAAGACTACACCGACAAGCCCATCAAGATTTTGGTTGCAGCTATCAATACAAAGCCAGCTGCAGCCATGCTTGAGCAGCTAGAAGAGTTAGGTCAGGTCAGTGTGACGACTTTTGACTACCCACGAGCGCTGGAACTACAGGATTATCCTGAAAAGTATGACAAGGTGACTTCTTGGAAGGACTGGGTAGACACAGCAGATAATCCAGAGGTTTTCTACCTCATCACGGGGTCTCTCTACTTTATCTCGCAAGTTAGACAGTATATCACAAAGGAGTTAGCATGAATATCGGACCTTATCACATAGACGGTAAAGCCGCTATCATGGGGATTTTAAACGTCACCCCAGATTCATTTTCAGATGGCGGACAATACGACAGCGTGGAGAACGCTCTCAAGCAGGCAGAGCAACTCATCGCAGACGGCGCAGCCATTATTGACATTGGAGGTGAGTCGACAAGACCTGGTGCTAGCTTTGTGACTGAAGAGGAAGAAATCAAGCGTGTTGTCCCAGCTACCATAGCGATTAGAGAGGCATTCCCAGAGGTGCTATTATCAATAGACACCTACAAGACACCTGTTGCTAGAGCAGCACTTGAAGCTGGCGCTCATATTTTAAACGATGTCTGGGCAGGGCTTTACGATGGGGAAATGTTAGCGTTGGCAGCAGAAAAAAAGGCGCCTATCATCCTCATGCACAATCAAAAAGAAGAACACTATGACGATGTGACGCAAAACGTTTGTGACTTTTTGAGCGAGCGAGCACAGGCAGCACGTGAGGCAGGTGTGCCAGAGGAAAACATCTGGATTGACCCAGGCTTTGGTTTTGCCAAGAACGAAGCGCAAAATATTGAGTTGTTAAAGGGTTTGGAGCGTGTGACAGCTCTAGGCTATCCAGTGCTTTTTGGCATTTCGCGTAAACGCACGGTGAATTATCTGCTTGGCGGCAATCGTGATATGTTAGAGCGTGACCAAGGCACGGCGGCTCTGTCTGCTTGGGCGCTGATGAAGGGCTGTCATATTGTGCGGGTACACAACGTCAAAGCTAATAAAGACCTTGTCGAGGTCATTGAACAGTTGGTGGATTAGATGGATAAGATATATTTAGAAAATTGTCGTTTTTACGGCTATCACGGTGCTTTTTCAGAGGAGCAGGTTTTAGGTCAGATTTTTCGAGTGGACTGTGTCTTGAGCGTTGATTTGCTGGCTGCTTCACAGACAGATAATCTAGAGGACACGGTGCATTACGGACAAGTCTTTGACTGTATCAAAGAACATGTGGAAAAGGAACGCTATGCGCTGATTGAGCGCTTAGCGGGTGTGATTTGTGAGGATTTGCTCATGATATTTCCAAAAATTAAGAAAGTCTCTCTTAAAATCACCAAGGAAAATCCCCCCATTAACGGGCACTATGATAGTGTAGGGATTGCATTGGAGCGTGAACGCCATGAGTAAAGTTTACCTCAGTCTAGGCAGCAATATGGGCGAGCGTAAAGCTTACCTAGAGCAGGCGGTGAGAGCGCTTAGCCAGCTAGATAGTACAGAGCTAGTCGCTGTATCGCCTATCTATGAGACCGCCGCTTGGGGCAATACCAATCAAGACGATTTCTTAAATCTTTGCTGTCTCCTTGAGACCGAGCTTTCGCCAGCAGAGCTGCTAGAGCAAACGCAGGCAATCGAGACTCAGCTAGGGCGTGTGCGCCATGAGCATTGGGGACCTCGAACGATTGACATTGACCTTTTGCTCTATGATGACCAGACGCTAAAAAGTGCTCAGCTCACCCTACCTCACCCTTATATGTGCCAGCGTGCCTTTGTCTTGCAGCCCTTGCTGGATATTGAGCCTAAGCTTACTTTGCCAAACGGCGATAAGCTAGCGGAGTATCTGGAGCAGCTAGACAGGTCTGATATTCACTATCACAGCGAGTTGAGCTTGTCATGAGAAACTTTAAGAAATTACGACAAGACTACAGAGACGGGCGCTTTTCCGCTCAAGAGGGTTTTATCGAGTGGTTCTTAAAGCGAAAGCGAGGCTTTTGGGGCAAGCTTTTCTTTGTATTTTGTCTTTTCTTGTTGTGGTTAATGATAATGACACATCTTGGTATCATCATCTTTGGCTTTTATGCTGTTATCGTTTTAGCAATTGTCGTGCTGGTTTATGATTACCGGCAAACGAAAAAATGAAAAACTAGATTGGTTGTCCAATCTAATTTTCTTTGATATAAAATTGCTGATTTTTTAGAGCAATTTCCTGCACGGGAGCGTATTTTTTAAGTCGTTTGAGTTCTTCTTTGTTGGTGACAAGTGTGATGACAGAGCCTTCCTTGCGCATGCGTCCTGTACGTCCAGCACGGTGTGTGTAGGTTTCTTTGTCTCGAGCCAGCTCTGCATTGACCACATAATCAAGTGCCTCAATATCAAGACCACGAGCTACCAAGTCAGTGGCAAGAAGCAGGGCAATTTCGTTTTGTTTAAACTTATCCAGAATCACCTTGCGGAATTTGACATTGATGTCACTGGCAAGAGACACAGCTGACGCTTGGTGAAATTGTAAACGCTCCTCACAAGCTCCAAGCTCAGACAAGATATTGAAAAAGACCAGCGCTCTAAAGTCAGGGGTGTTTGAGAGCTTACGCAAAAAGTCGGTCTTGTCACGCTTATCAAGCATGACATAGTAGTGCTTGATGGGTGCCGTCTCCGTATCAGACAGGTCAATGCGCACCGTCTCATCCGCTAGAGTGTCCTGTGCGATTTTTTGTGTGGCTGAGATGTAGACCATCTGGTGGTTACGAGGAACATAGTGGCAGATTTTCGTGACAAAGCTGTACTGAGAGTCGCTCAAAAGCTCATCAAACTCGTCTAAGACGATGGTGTCAACCTTCATCATCTTGATTTTTTTGAGCTTGACCAATTCAAAAACCCGACCAGCAGTCCCAATGAGAATTTCTGGTCCTTTTTTCAAGCGCTCAATTTGGCGTTTCTGACTAGAGCCAGATAAAAAGAGCTGCGCTTGTAAGCCAAGAGGCTCTGCCCAAGTTTTACTGACTTCAAACAACTGCCCAGCTAGCTCTGAATTAGGCGCTAGAATAAGCAATTGCTGTGCTTTTTTAGGTTGCAATTTTAAGAGCAAGGGCAGAAGATAAGAAAGAGTCTTTCCAGTTCCTGTCGGGCTGATACCAAGGACATTTTGCCCTTTAGTGATAGGCTCAAACAGTGCCTCTTGAATAGGTGTGAGTGTCGTGATATTTTTTTCCTCAAAAAGTGTGTTCCAACTATCAGGAAAACGGTTCATAGTAAATCCTCAAATTCTTTTGTTTTTACCATTATACCAAAAAAGCTAGGGAGACAGAAGTGTTCGAAAGCTTACATTTTGTCTAAGTTGCCTTTTGGGGCTTTTCAAATGGCAAATATAGTGTAAAATAGATAGGAAAGCATTTTTGAGAATGGAGTAATTATGCCTAAAAAACCAATTATTATCGGTGTCACTGGTGGCTCTGGTGGGGGAAAAACCAGCGTGTCACGAGCTATTTTGTCTCATTTTCCAGATGAAAATATCGCTATGATTGAGCACGATTCTTACTACAAGGATCAAAGCCATCTGACCTTTGAAGAGCGTGTCACAACCAACTACGACCACCCGCTTGCCTTTGATACGGATTTGATGATTGAGCACCTAAACGAGCTGATTGCAGGGCGCCCAGTCGATATTCCTATCTACGACTATACGCAGCACACTCGTAGCAGCGAAACCTATCGTCAAGAGCCTCAAGACGTCTTTATCGTTGAAGGGATTTTGGTGCTTGAGGATAAGCGTTTGCGTGATTTGATGGATATCAAGGTCTTTGTGGACACGGATGATGATATTCGTATCATCCGCCGTATCAAGCGTGATATGGAGGAGCGTGGGCGTAGCTTAGATAGCATTATCGAGCAGTATACAAGTGTGGTGAAGCCTATGTATCACCAGTTTATCGAGCCGACAAAACGCTATGCCGATGTGGTTATTCCTGAGGGTGTCAGCAATGTCGTCGCTATTGACTTGATTAACACCAAGGTGGCAAGCATTTTAGCAGATGCTACTGAAGAATAAGAGTAAAAAGACTTGGCAACAGCTGAGTCTTTTTCTATGTAAAAAAGTCAAAAAACTTTGAACATTATCATTGACAAAATAGTCTGAAAATTATATACTACTATCAACAAACATTCAAGGAGAAGTCAAATGCGTACAGTTTCAATCGTTTTGCTATTGAGGTGTCTGGGCTAGTGCAAAAGCATTAGTCCTGTTTGGCTTACCAAGCGGGAAAAACATCTCGCTTGGTAGTGGGATGTTTTTTAGTATATTAGAATTAGAAAAGGTGAAGCAGATGCAAACAGTTGAATTTCTTGATACCACACTTCGTGACGGTGAGCAGACACCAGGCGTTAATTTTTCCATCAAAGAAAAAGTAGCTATCGCAAAACAGCTTGAAAAATGGGGCATTTCAGTCATTGAGGCAGGTTTCCCAGCAGCCAGTCCAGACTCTTTTGAGGCGGTTAAGCAAATCGCCAAAACTATGACGACAACCGCTGTGTCAGGTCTAGCACGTTCGGTCAAATCAGACATTGACGCTTGTTATGAAGCGCTCAAAGACGCCAAATACCGTCAATGCCATGTCTTTATCGCAACAAGCCCAATCCACCGTGAGTTCAAACTCAAAAAATCAAAAGCAGAAATCCTTGACATCATCAAAGAGCAGGTCAGCTATGCTAGGAAGTATTTTGATGTGGTTGAGTTCTCGCCAGAGGATGCGACACGCACGGAGCTTGACTATCTCTTAGAGGTTTGCCAAACCGCTGTGGACGCTGGTGCGACCTACATCAATATCCCTGATACTGTCGGCTTTACTACACCTACAGAATACGGTGCTATTTTCAAACACCTCATCGAAAATGTCAAGTCAGACCGCAAGATTATCTTTAGCCCACACTGTCACAACGACCTCGGCATGGCAGTAGCAAATACACTCTCTGCCATCAAAAATGGCGCTGGTCGTATCGAGGGAACGGTCAATGGTATTGGTGAGCGTGCGGGAAATGCTGCGCTAGAAGAAGTCGCTGTAGCGCTCAACATCCGAGAAGATTTCTATCAAGCTAAAAGCCCTATCAAACTCAACGAAACCGTCAATACTGCGGACTTGGTATCTCGTTTTTCAGGAATTGCCATTCCAAAAAACAAGGCTGTTGTTGGTGGCAATGCCTTTTCACACGAGTCTGGTATCCACCAAGATGGCGTGTTGAAAAATCCACTAACCTACGAAATCATCACCCCAGAGCTAGTTGGCGTCAAGAAAAACTCACTGCCACTTGGCAAGCTCTCTGGTCGTCACGCTTTCATTGAAAAGCTCAAAGAACTTGAGTTGACCTTTGATGAGGCGGAAATCAAGAGTCTCTTTGCCAAGTTCAAAAAATTGGCAGATAAGAAACATGAGATTACAGATGCTGATATTATCGCTCTTGTCTCAGGTGTTGAGATTGAAAACCCAGAAGGCTTCCACTTTAGCAATCTGACGTTGACCTCAAACAGCGACGAAACCAATACAGCAGAGGTCTTTATGACCAATACAGACGGCGAAGAAGTCGCTATCCTAGCCAACGGTAAAGGCTCTGTTGAGGCGATTTACAATGCTATTGACAAGTTCTTTAACCAGACGGTGAAACTGCTCAGCTACACGATTGATGCGGTGACGGATGGGATTGATGCGCAGGCACGTGTGTCTGTTTCCATTGAAAATGTAGATACAGGTACTATTTTCAACGCTTCAGGTATTGACTTTGACGTCCTAAAAGCTGGAGCTATCGCTTACGTTAATGCTAATGCCCTAGCGCAAAAAGAAAACGCTGGCGAAATGAAGCGCAAGCTTTCTGAAAAAGATTTTTAAGAGGTGTTTATGACAAAGAAAATTGTGACCCTAGCAGGCGATGGTATCGGTCCAGAAATCATGGCAGCAGGACTAGAAGTTCTAGCTGCTGTGGCGAAAAAGACAGGCTTTCGCTACGAGATTGATGACAGAGTGTTTGGCGGAGCAGCCATTGACGCTGTTGGTGAACCTCTGCTAAAAGACACGCTTGAGGCAGCCAAGTCTGCAGATGCTATTTTACTAGCCGCTATCGGAAGCCCTAAGTACGACACATCGCCAGTACGCCCTGAGCAGGGATTGCTTGCTATTCGTAAAGCGCTCAATCTCTTTGCCAATATCCGTCCGGTGCGTATTTTCGAGGCGCTAAAGCACTTATCGCCACTTAAAGAGGACATTATAAGAGATGTTGATTTTGTTGTCGTGCGTGAGCTGACAGGTGGTATCTACTTTGGCGAACATCATCTTGAGGATGACAGCGCACAGGACATCAACGCCTATGCTGCTTTTGAAATCGAGCGTATCGTGCGCAAAGCTTTTGAGCTAGCCAAAGAGCGCAAGCAAAAAGTCACTAGCATTGACAAGCAAAATGTCCTTGCCACCTCAAAACTCTGGCGTAAAGTCGCTGACCAAGTCGCAAAAGACTACCCAGAAGTGACCCTAGAGCACCAATTGGTCGATAGCGCAGCTATGCTCATGATTACAAATCCTAGCCGATTTGACGTCATCGTGACGGAAAATCTCTTTGGTGACATTTTGTCTGACGAGTCCAGTGTCCTACCAGGTACGCTTGGTGTTATGCCGTCAGCCAGCCATTCTGCTAATGGACCAAGTCTTTACGAGCCTATTCACGGCTCTGCACCTGACATTGCTGGGCAAAATATCGCCAATCCGATCAGCATGATTTTGTCTGTTGCCATGATGTTGCGTGACAGCTTTGCAGAAAAAGAAGCGGCAAGCATGATTGAAAGAGCTGTTGAGAAGACTCTGTCAGCAGGCATATTGACCGAAGACCTTGGCGGCAATGCCAAAACAAGCGAGATGACACAGGCGATTATTGACAACCTATGAGACTATATCTTTTAGTGGTGCTTGTGTGGAATAGCTTTGTCTTTTGCTGCTATGGTTATGATAAACGGCAGGCTAGAGTGAGGGGCTGGCGCTTGTCTGAAAAGAGTCTCCTCACCATGACTTACTGTTTAGGTGGTGTAGGAGCTTATCTCGGTGCTCTTGTCTTTCATCATAAGACAAGAAAGTGGTACTTTCAGCTGAGTTGGGCGCTAGGTATTATCGTGCTGTTACTGGTTAGCTATTATCTTTGGAGGATGACAAATGAGTGGAAAATCCATTTTTGATAAATTGTGGGAACGTCATGTAATTACAGGTAGAGAAGGTGAGCCGCAGCTCATGTATGTCGACCAGCACTATATCCATGAAGTGACAAGTCCGCAGGCTTTTGACGGTCTGAGAGAAGCTGGGCGCAAAGTGCGCCGTCCAGACCTGACCTTTGGGACTTTTGACCATAATGTCCCAACTGTCAATATCTATGATATCCGTGATGTCATCTCCAAGGCGCAGATGGATGCCCTTGCTCGCAATGTCAAAGAATTCGGCATTCCGCATGTGGATCATGGCTCAGAATTGCAGGGCATTGTTCACATGGTTGGACCAGAGACGGGACGTACTCAGCCGGGGAAATTTATCGTCTGCGGCGACAGCCACACAGCCACACATGGCGCTTTTGGTGCTATTGCCTTTGGGATTGGAACGACAGAAGTGGAGCATGTCTTTGCGACGCAAACGCTCTGGCAAGTCAAGCCAAAGAAACTCTTGGTGCGCTTTGTTGGGCGTTCGCAAAAGGGTGTTTATGCTAAAGACTACATTTTGGCTTTGATTGCTAGATACGGCGTGTCTCTTGGTGTCGGTTATGTGGTGGAGTATCAAGGCGAGGCTATCTCCAACCTCAGTATGGAAGAGCGCATGACCATTTGCAACATGTCCATTGAGCTTGGGGCTAAGATGGGGATTATGAATCCCGACCAGACCACCTATGATTATCTAAAGGACAAACCGCATTGTCCAAAGCGTTTTGACGAAGCGGTCGCTGACTGGAAGACTCTGGTGTCCGACGAGGATGCGACCTATGACAAGGTCATCACGCTTGATGTGTCAGAGCTAGCGCCGATGGTCACTTGGGGCACCAATCCCTCTATGGGTGTGGCTTATGGCGAAGCCTTTCCAGAGAGTCGTGACCTCAATGACGAGCGTGCCTATGCTTACATGGACTTAGAGCCGGGACAAAAAGCCAGTGATATCGAGCTGGGTTATGTCTTTTTAGGCTCTTGCACCAATGCCAGATTGAGCGACCTTCAGGTGGCAGCTCGCTTTGTCGAAGGCAAGCACATCGCTCCCAATATGACTGCCATTGTGGTGCCTGGCAGTCGTCCTGTCAAACGAGCTGCCGAACAACTGGGACTGGATAAGATTTTCAAGGAAGCGGGCTTTGAGTGGCGTGACCCAGGGTGTTCTATGTGTCTTGGGATGAATCCCGACAAGGTACCAACGGGAGTACACGCCGCCTCTACCAGCAATCGTAACTTTGAAGACAGGCAGGGTGTTGGTGCACGGACGCACCTCTGTAGTCCAGCTATGGCAGCAGCGGCAGCTATTTTTGGACGCTTTGTCGATGTGAGAGAGCTAGAAGAAGCCACTTAGCAAGGAGACCTATGGAAAAATTTACCGTTTACACAGGGACTACAGTTCCCTTGATGAATGATAATATCGACACTGACCAGATTTTGCCCAAGCAATTTTTGAAGTTGATTGATAAAAAAGGCTTTGGCAAGTATCTCATGTACGAATGGCGTTATTTGGATGACAATTATACGGAAAATCCCGATTTTATATTCAACCAAGCGCCCTATAAGAATGCAGGCATTCTCATCACAGGGGATAATTTTGGAGCAGGCTCGTCACGTGAGCACGCTGCTTGGGCGCTGGCTGACTACGGTTTTCGAGTGGTGATTGCAGGCTCTTTTGGTGACATTCACTACAATAACGAACTCAACAACGGGCTTTTACCTATCGTTCAGCCAAGAGAGGTGCGTGAAGAGCTGGCTAAGCTCTCACCAGAGGAGACCATAACGGTTGACCTTGAAAAGCAGTTACTCATCACACCTATTGGCGATTTTAGCTTTGAGATTGATGGTGAGTGGAAGCATAAGCTTTTAAATGGCTTAGATGATATCGGCATTACCTTGCAGTATGAGGAATTGATTACAGCCTATGAAAAGAAGCGACCAGCTTATTGGCGTGACGATGAAAAATAATTTTTGAAAATTTAGAAAAATACTTGAAAAGTCAGAATTGACATGATAAACTAAGTTTTATAAGTCATTTGTTTGTCAAAACAATGATGATACTATTAAAAAGTTGAAAATAATACAGAAGAGGAAAACAAGATGACAAAACACATTCAATGGGATGGCAATCTTTCGCAGGAAGGATTTGAGATTATGCGTGGTGAGGGTGGCGTTATCGTCTGCCCGACAAAAGTTGGCTACATTATCATGACAGCTGACCGAAAAGGTTTGGAGCGTAAGTTTAAAGCTAAAGAGCGTAACCGCAACAAACCAGGTGTCGTGCTTTGTGGTTCAATGGACGAGCTTCGTAGTCTAGCACAGCTCACTCCCGAAATCGACGCTTTTTACCAAAAACACTGGGATGAGGACATCCTTCTTGGTTGTATCCTTCCTTGGCGTAAAGACGCTTACGAAAAGCTCGTTGCCATTGGTGACGGACGTGAAGAACTCATGACAGACGTGCGTGGTACCTCATGCTTTGTCATCAAGTTCGGTAAAGCTGGTGAGCAATTGGCAAAAGAAATGTGGGAAAAAGAAGGGCGTATGGTCTATGCATCGTCAGCTAACCCATCTGGTAAAGGAAACCGTGGTAAGGTCGAGGGTATCGGTGAGCGTATCGAGTCTATGGTTGACCTTGTCATCGAAGCAGACGACTATGTAGCGTCTATCCAGCCAGATAAGACGGTTGAGACACGTTACGAGCAAGGGGTTATGGTGTCTATGGTGGATAAGGATGGTAAGCTCATCCCTGAGCAAGGCGCAAGCAGTCGCTCAATTACACCATGCCCAGTCGTTATCCGCAAAGGGCTTGACATTGATAAAATCATGATGCACTTGTCAGATACCTTCAACTCTTGGGACTATCGTCAAGGCGAATACTACTAAAATTATCATACCTATTGGTTATGGTAAGCCATAACTAATAGGTATTTGTTATTTTTAAGGTAAAAGCTTATAATGGGAGACAAACAAAGAGCAGAAAGGAAAATACAATGAAAAAAGCTGTATTTATCAAAGAAGGTCAAGTAGCTATCCAAGAAGCTGCCATGCCAGAAATCATAGAGCAAGACGATGCGGTCATCCGTGTGGTGCGCACTTGTGTTTGCGGGTCTGACTTGTGGGCTTACCGAGGAGATGACGCCAAAGAAGCCGGTTCAGACAATTCAGGACATGAAATCATTGGGATTGTTGAAAAGGTTGGCGACGCTATCAACACGATAAAGGCAGGAGATTTTGTCATTGCTCCTTTCACGCATGGCTGTGGGCATTGTGCTGCTTGTCGTGCGGGATTTGAGGGAGGCTGTCAAAGTCATTCTGCTGCAACTAACTTCTCACACGGCTATCAAGCAGAGTATGTGCGCTACACCCATGCTGATTGGTCCTTGGTCAAAATCCCAGGTCAGCCCGACGATTATAGCGAAGGTATGCTAAAATCCTTCCTAGCACTAGCAGATGTGATGCCAACGGGCTATCATGCTGCACGTGTGGCAAATGTCAAGGCAGGCGATACGGTTGCCGTTGTCGGTGATGGTGCGGTTGGTCTGTGTGCGGTTATCGCAGCCAAACTGCGTGGCGCTAAGCGCATTATCATCATGAGTCGTCACGAAGACCGTCAACAGCTCGCTCTTGAGTTTGGGGCGACAGATGTCGTGGCTGAGCGTGGTGAAGAAGGTATCGCTAAGGTTCTGGAATTGACAAATGGTGACGGTGTGGATGCGGCGCTTGAGTGCGTGGGGACACACTTGTCTACCGATACAGCTATTGCCATTACTCGTCCGGGTGCAGTCGTTGGACGTGTCGGTGTCCCTCACACAGGCGACATCAACATGGGCGATTACTTTATGAAAAACACTATCTTTGCCGGTGGTCCAGCTTCTGTGACGACTTATGACAAGGCGGTGCTTTTAAAGGCAGTGCTTGATGGTGACATCAACCCAGGAAAGGTCTTTACGCAAACCTATTGTCTTTCTGACATTGACCAAGCCTATAAGGACATGCAAGAGCGTAAGACTATCAAAGCCATGATTACCATTGATTAGTAAAGGCAAGATGAGTTTCTCATCTTGTTTTTTACTTACATTTAAAGCGTTTGTGTGGCAAATGTGCTATAATAAACAGTATGGAAAAAGCACGAAAAAAAGAAAACTATCAGCTCATGTTAGCGCAGGCAGAAGCGCTATTTACAGGGGAAACAAATGTTATCGCAAACCTCGCAAACGCCTCAGCTCTGCTAAGAGAAACTCTGCCAAACACCGTTTTTGCTGGCTTTTATCTCTACGACGGAGATGAGCTTGTCCTAGGTCCTTTTCAAGGACACGTCTCTTGTGTACGGATTGCGCTTGGTAAGGGTGTCTGTGGTGAGGTCGCTCAGTCGCAAAAAGCGATGATTGTTGAGGATGTGACCAAGCACGCTAACTACATCGCCTGCGACTCAGCAGCAAGAAGTGAGATTGTCCTGCCTATGCTAAAGGACGGGCATTTGCTGGGTGTTTTAGATTTGGATTCTCAGAAAGTAGCAGATTATGACGACCTTGACCTAGACTTTTTGCAGGCATTTTTAGATATTCTGTTGTCAAGGACAGAGTGGGACTTTTCAATGTTTGAGGTGAGAGCATAATGTATCAGGCTTTATACCGTAAATACCGTAGCCAGACTTTTGATGAGATGGTGGGGCAGTCGGTTATCTCAACCACGCTCAAGCAAGCGGTGGCGTCAGGTAAGATTAGTCATGCTTATCTTTTCTCTGGACCACGTGGGACAGGGAAAACCAGCGCAGCTAAGATTTTTGCTAAAGCCATGAACTGTCCCAATCAAGTGGACGGCGAGCCCTGCAATCACTGCGATATTTGCCGAGATATCACCAGCGGTGCGCTTGAGGATGTTATCGAGATTGACGCGGCGTCCAATAACGGTGTCGATGAAATCCGTGACATCAGAGATAAGTCGACCTATGCTCCGAGCCGTGCGACCTACAAGGTGTATATCATCGACGAGGTGCACATGCTCTCAACAGGTGCTTTCAACGCTCTTTTGAAAACGCTAGAAGAACCTACGGAGAATGTCGTTTTTATTCTAGCGACGACGGAATTGCACAAGATTCCAGCGACTATCCTCTCTCGTGTACAACGCTTTGAGTTCAAGGCGATTAAACAGCAGGCGATTGAAGAACACTTAGCTTCTATTTTGGAGAAAGAAGTGATTAGCTATGAGAAAGAAGCGCTGACGCTTATTGCCAGACGAGCTGAAGGGGGAATGCGGGACGCCCTGTCTATTCTCGACCAAGCGCTGAGTCTTAGCGCTGACAATCGTGTGACGCTTGCCATTGCTGAGGAGATAACGGGCAGTATCTCTTTGCGAGCTCTAGACGAGTATGTCTATCATATCGCTCAAAAAGATGCCAATAAAGCGCTGGAAAACTTGGAGACGATTTTTGATAGTGGCAAGAGCATGAGCCGTTTGGCGACGGATTTGCTGGTTTATTTGCGAGATTTACTGGTGGCAAAAGCAGGCGGGAGCTTGTCTAGCCAAACCGAAGATTTCAAAGAAAATATGTCCTTAGACAATGACATGCTCTTTGAGATGATTGACACGGTCACCGAGCAGCTTGGTGTCATCAAGTCTGCCAGTCAGCCAAGGATTTATGCCGAGATGATGACTATTCAGCTGGTCGAGCTAGCAGAAAGTAAGACTACAACTTTACCAGAAAGTGTCGCTGAAAAGCTGGATAGTCTGCGTAGCGAGATAACAGAGCTCAAGCAAGAAATAGAGCGCTTGCGCACGCAGACGCCAAAAGCTAGCAGTACTCCTGCCAGAGCTAAGAGTAGCTTTACCTACAAGGTAGACCGAGCTAAGATTTTGACCATCATGGAAGAAACGGTGGTCGACAGTCAGAAGTCACGGAAGTACCTCGAAGCGCTCAAGAGCGCTTGGAATGAAATCTTGGACAGCATTTCCGTTCAGGACAGGGCGCTTTTACGTGGTTCAGAGCCAGTGCTAGCCAATAGTGAAAATGCCATTTTGGCTTTTGACGCTGCCTTTAACGCCGAGCAAGCCATGAAACGCTCAGACCTCAACGCTATTTTTGGTAATATCATGAGCAAGGTCGCTGGCTTCTCACCAAACATCTTAGCGGTTGGGCGTTCGGATTTTAACAGCATTCGTGGAGAGTTTGCTAAGCAGCGAAAAGTGCAGCAGCAGGACCAACCTGCTGAGGAAAACATTTTAGACTCCACCATCCCAGAAAATTTTCACTTTCTAGCAGATAAGATTGAGCTGGTGGAGGATTAGAACTAAAAGAGAGACTAGTACAACTAGCCTCTCTTTTTGAGAATGTGGTATAATGGTTTTATGAACATACAACGTTTTTTACTGACAGCTGTTCTTTGTGCAGCTGAGACTTACTTTATGAATGAAGCTTTTTTTGCAGGGTCTTATTTCTTTGCAGGCGTTTGGGCATTTTTGCTGTATCGTGATTTGCGTCGTGCTTATCTCGTCTCAAAAGCGACAGACGCTATTATTGATTTGACCAAGAATCAAGACTAATCTCACCGCTTGAGAGGTATTTGACCTCGCCATTGTCTAGCTCTACGACAAGTGTCCCTGAATTGAGGATGTCTGTGGCAAGACCTGAAAAGCGCTTGCCATTTTCACTAAACTGCACTCTCTGTCCAAGTACCAGCGATTTTTCCTTATAAATCTTGATATGGTCATACTCTGGAATGGTAAAAAAGAGTCGCCAAATCTCTTTGATGAGGGCATTTCGGCTGATAGAGGGCGTGTCGTCAAAAAGACTGCCTGCTTTTTCTTGTAACTCCACTGGGAAGTCTGAGATAGCAAAGTTTATCCCGATACCGATGATGACACCGTCTGTTTGCCCTGTTTTCTTATTGGTTGTGGTTTCTGTTAGGATACCAGCGATTTTTTTACCATTGCGGTAAATATCATTGACCCATTTGATCTGTGTGTCGATGTGGGTCAATTTTTTAATCGCTTTGACGATACTAGAAGCTGCCATCATGGTGTAGGTAGACAGCTCTTTTTCGGCTTTTACTGGCAGGTAGAGAGACATGTAGATACCTTGATTATTGCTGGCAAAAAAGGGACGTGAGAAGCGCCCGACAGCTGCTGTCTGGTGGTTGGCTATAAAGAGATGAGGAAGCACGAGGGCTTCTTTTTCTTTGGCTTTTTTGGCGTCGAGCTGTGTGGACTGGCTATTTTCCATCAAAGTCACTGAAAAAGCGAGCTCTTTTTGCAACCACTGGGGGTCTAATCTATCTGTGTAACTTGTATTTCCTTTTGTCATAAGACCATTATACAATAGTTTTGGCGAAATACTGATATAAAGTTTTTATCAAAAATCAGGTGTCAGCTATTTCTATAAAGGCTAAAAAGTGTTATACTTAAACAGTTATTAAGTCCCGATAAGGTGACCGCTTTATTTGGTCAGTGCTTTGTAACTTTTTAACACACTATTTATTAAAAGGGGGACCGTTCATGTCAGAACGTAAATTATTCACTTCGGAGTCGGTGTCTGAGGGACATCCAGACAAGATTGCCGACCAGATTTCAGATGCTATTTTAGATGCGATTTTGGAAAAAGACCCAGAAGCGCACGTGGCAGCAGAGACAGCCGTTTATACAGGGAGCGTCCACGTTTTTGGTGAGATTTCCACAACAGCCTATGTGGACATCAACCGTGTGGTGCGTGATACTATTGTAGAGATTGGCTATGACAAAGCAGAGTACGGCTTTTCTGCGGAGTCTGTCGGGGTTCATCCGTCACTGGTTGAGCAGTCGCCAGACATTGCCCAAGGGGTTAATGAAGCTCTTGAAGTGCGTGGCAATAAAGACCAAGACCCGCTTGATTTGATTGGTGCGGGTGACCAAGGACTCATGTTTGGCTTTGCGGTAGACGAGACGCCAGAGCTCATGCCACTACCTATCTCGCTTTCTCACAAGTTGGTCAAAAAACTAGCTGATTTGAGAAAGTCAGGCGCTCTGTCTTACCTGCGCCCAGATGCTAAAAGCCAAGTCACTGTCGAGTATGATGAAAATGACCAACCCGTGCGTGTGGATACCGTCGTCATCTCAACCCAGCATGACCCAGACGTGACCAATGAGCAAATCCAAAAAGATGTGATTGAGCAAGTGATTAAGGCTGTCATTCCAGAAAAATATTTGGACGAGGACACCAAGTACTTCATCAATCCGACAGGGCGCTTTGTTATCGGTGGACCTCAAGGGGACTCAGGATTGACTGGTCGCAAGATTATCGTTGATACCTATGGTGGTTATGCTCGCCATGGAGGCGGTGCCTTCTCTGGTAAGGATGCGACCAAGGTAGACCGTTCGGCTTCTTATGCGGCACGCTACATTGCTAAAAATATCGTCGCAGCCGGTCTAGCTAAAAAAGCAGAGGTTCAGCTGGCTTACGCTATCGGTGTGGCTCGCCCAGTATCAGTGCGCATTGATACATTTGGGACAAGTGCGGTTGCTGAAAGCAAGCTAGAAGCGGCTGTGCGTGCTATTTTTGACCTGCGCCCAGCAGGTATCATCCAGATGTTGGATTTGAAACGCCCCATTTACAAGCAAACTGCAGCCTACGGACATATGGGACGTACAGACATTGACCTTCCGTGGGAAAAAGTGGACAAGGTTGAAGCACTTAAAGCAGCTGTGCAATAAAATGAAAAGTTCCTGTAAAGGAGCTTTTTTATCACGTAACAAAGAAAGCGTTTTCCAGTCAAATGAATTGGTTTCTAGGTGAAAAGCTGTTAGACTAAACACGAACGATAAAACAAAAAAATAATAAAACGTTCATATATAAGGAGTTTTTCATGCAGAAAACCAATCGCTATATCGTTGCTATTTCGGGCATTATCCTGCACTTGATGTTGGGGTCAACTTATGCTTGGAGTGTCTATCGCAATCCTATCATGGAAGAGACGGGCTGGAGTGCATCGTCCGTTGCTTTTGCCTTTAGTCTGGCCATTTTCTTTCTCGGATTGTCGGCTGCTTTTATGGGGCGGCTGGTAGAAAAGTTCGGACCACGGGTGACAGGGACCATTTCCGCTGTTCTCTATGCGCTGGGCAATATCTTGACAGGAGTTGCCATTGATAGACAGGAGTTGTGGTTGCTCTACTTTGCTTATGGCATTTTAGGCGGTTTGGGACTGGGTGCTGGCTATATCACGCCTATCTCTACCATTATCAAGTGGTTTCCAGATAAGCGGGGGTTAGCGACAGGTCTTGCCATTATGGGACTTGGCTTTGCTTCGCTGTTGACAAGTCCTATTGCTCAAGTCTTGATTGCTGATTTTGGTGTCAGCAAGACCTTCTACATCCTAGGGGTCATCTACTTTGTGGTTATGTTTGTCGTCTCACAATTTATCAAAAGACCGACCGAAGAAGAGCTTGCCAGTCTGTCTAAAGCAAGCACTAAAAAACATTCTACCACACCTGCTGAAAAAGGCATGACTGCTAATCAAGCCCTAAAAACAAAAGAATTTTACCTGCTTTGGCTTATGCTTTTTATCAATATTTCCTGTGGATTGGGTTTAATTTCAGCAGCGTCACCTATGGCGCAGGACATGACTGGTATGTCAGCAGAAGCAGCAGCTCTTATGGTTGGTATCCTAGGACTCTTTAACGGCTTTGGGCGTCTTCTCTGGGCAGCTTTGTCAGACTACATCGGACGTCCTCTGACCTTTACGCTTCTGTTGGTGGTGAGTCTTATCATCTCTGCGCTGCTGTTGGTCGCTCACGCACCGATTATCTTTATCATTGCTATGTCCCTTGTCATGACTTGCTACGGTGCTGGCTTTTCGCTTTTGCCGGCTTATCTGAGTGATATTTTTGGGACAAGAGAGCTAGCAGCCATTCACGGTTTTGCTCTGACGGCTTGGGCAATGGCAGGTTTGGCAGGTCCTATTTTGCTGTCGTCCACCTATGAGCTTTTTAACAATTACACCACTACTTTGCTGGTTTTCATCGTTATCTACCTCATCGCTCTTCTTTTGTCACTCTATCTGACAAGACTTGTCAAAAAGAATGCCTAAGACAAAAAGCTGCTTTAGCAGCTTTTTTATTCTCTTGATTGACAGATTGATAAAATTTCGTAGTAGGAGAAACTAAGGGCAAGTTATTGCTAAAGAGGTAGGCTTGTGGTAAAATGAAAAGGTTGAATTCATGTATAAGAAAGATTGGACAGTATGCGAAAAATTGTAATTGAAGGTGGCAAGTCTTTAAAGGGTGAAGTGGTGATTTCGGGCGCTAAAAACAGCGTCGTTGCCCTCATTCCAGCCATTATCCTAGCAGATGATGTCGTGACATTAGACGGCGTGCCTGCCATTTCAGATGTGGAAAATCTCATTGGTATTTTGCTAGATATGGGTGTGCATGTGGAGCGTTGTGGAACAAGTCTCACCATTGACCCAAGAGGGCTCAAAGACATGCCCTTGCCCTTTTCAAAAGTGACAAATCTCCGAGCGTCTTATTACTTTTACAGTAGCCTTTTAGCCAAGTTTGGGCGTGCGATTGTAGGGCTTCCTGGAGGGTGCGACCTTGGTCCACGTCCTATTGACCTGCATTTAAAAGCCTTTGAAGCTATGGGAGCGCAAGTTTCCTATGAGGGTGAGGTCATGCGCATTGCCGTTCCAGAAGGTGAGGAATTGCACGGAGCGCACATTTATATGGATACTGTTTCTGTTGGTGCAACCATCAACACCATGATTGCAGCCAGCAAGGCAAAAGGACGCACGGTTATTGAAAATGCCGCCCGTGAGCCTGAAATCATTGATGTGGCGACCCTGCTCAATAACATGGGCGCTCACATTCGTGGGGCGGGGACAGATACCATTACTATCGTCGGTGTCGAGGAGTTGCACGGTACACGTCATCAGGTCATTCCAGACCGTATCGAGGCAGGTACTTATATCGCTCTTGCGGCAGCTATTGGCGAGGGGATGCGTGTGAGTAATGTCCTCTACGAACACTTGGAGTCCTTTATCGCTAAGCTTGAGGAGATGGGTGTTCGTATGACGGTCGAAGAGGACGCTATCTTTGTTGAAAAGCAAGACAGCTTGCGTGGTGTTTCCGTCACAACCGCGCCTTATCCAGGTTTTGCGACAGATTTGCAGCAACCGCTGACACCGCTTTTACTAAAAGCTGATGGGCGTTCACAGGTGATTGATACCATTTATGAAAAAAGGGTCAATCATGTGCCAGAACTCGCTCGTATGGGAGCTGACATCAGTCTTGTTGGCGGTCGTATCGTAGCGCATGGACCAAATGAGCTAACAGGGACACAGGTTGCTGCGTCTGATTTACGAGCTGGTGCTGCTTTGGTTATTGCTGGCTTGATGGCAAAAGGCAAGACAGAGATTACCCATATTGAGTACATCCTGCGTGGCTATGCCAATATCATTGATAAATTGCGTGCGCTGGGTGCGTCCATTACCATCGTTGATGAATAAGAGCAAAAAGTGGTGAAAGAGACTTTCATCGCTTTTTATTGATGACCTTTTAAGGTGCAATTCCTCTTTAGTGTGCTATAATGGATAGAAAGTAACGATAAGAAAGGCAAGTTATGGATACCAGTATTTATGGGGAATACGAACCCTATTTGCAGGAGATTTTAGAGACCTTTAGCCAGCGTATCATGGCTGAAAACAAAGCCCAAAAAGCAAAAACAGGCTACAAACTCTATGAGCATTTCAACGCTCGTATCAAAGCAGAGGACAGTATGCGTGAAAAGTGCCGGCGAAAAGGTCTGCCAGAAACCGAACAATCAGCGCTCAAAGTTATTCGTGACAGCATTGGTCTACGGATTATCTGCGGTTTTGTGGATGACATTTATAGACTGGTGGAGCTTATCAGAAACTACGAGGATTGTAGGATTGTCACTGAAAAGGACTATATCTTACATGCCAAGCCCAATGGCTATCGCTCTTATCACTTGATTTTAGAGATTGAGACGGACAGACCAGATTGTGAGGGCAATCAGCCAGGGCGCTATTTCATCGAGATTCAACTGCGCACGATTGCGCAGGATTCTTGGGCGAGTCTCGAGCACCAGATGAAGTACAAGCACGAGATTAAAAATCCCGAGAGGATCGTGCGTGAGCTCAAGCGCTGCGCTGATGAGATGGCGTCAGTTGATTTGACCATGCAGACTATTAGACAGCTTATCGTGGAGAGTAGCAAGGAGGAAGAGTAATGCGGGTATTGATTGCAGAAGATGAAGTGCAGATGGCACGAGTGCTAAGCACCGCACTAGCCCATGAGGGCTACAAGGTTGATGTGGCACAGGATGGGCAGATGGCAGTAGATATGGCAAGCCAAAACGCCTATGACGTTATGGTCATGGATGTCATGATGCCAAAGAAAACAGGTATCGAAGCCGTTGAGGAAATCAGACAGTCAGGCAGTCAAGCGCACATCATCATGCTGACGGCAATGTCTGAGATTGATGACCGTGTGACAGGATTAGACGCTGGAGCAGATGACTATCTCACCAAGCCCTTTTCGCTAAAAGAGTTGCTGGCACGCCTGCGCTCAATGGCAAGACGAGTGGATAGCTTCACGCCTAATATCCTTGAGGTTGGCAGCGTTACACTTAACGTCGGTGAGCAAGAGCTGAGCAGTGAAAACACCATTCGCTTAGCTGGTAAAGAAGCCAAAATGCTCGAGTTTTTCATGCTCAATGTCGGCAAGACTCTCTCAACCGAGCGTTTGTTTAACCATGTCTGGTCAAATGACGCTGATGGTGTCGACAGCGGCTATGTCTTTATGTACGTGTCTTATCTGCGTCAGAAGCTGAAATCTATCGGTGCTAACTTGGACATTATCGGAGATGAGGGACGTGATTACACCCTAGTTGAGGTTTCGCATGAATAGGACGCTAGCTTTTTTCCGACTCAATATGTTTCAAAGGCTGCGCTTGCAGTTTATCGCCATCGCAACAGCAGCTGTCTGTGTTATTTTGGGGACGGTTTTTGGCATTACCACGCTAGTCGTTGACAATCAGAGCAACACCCAAATTAACAATATCCTAACCGTTCTCTCAGACAATGGCGGTGAATTTCCAAAGCTCTCTGAAATCAGTCAAGCTCTGGGCGAGCCTGTGACGGAGGACACGCTGAGTCGCTATTCTTATTTCAGTGCGACCTTGTCTCGAAACAACGAGATAAAATCGCTCAATACTGACCACATCAGAGCTTTGAGTGAGGATGAGGTTGAGAGCTACAGCAATGATATTTTTGACATTGGTGATAGTGCGGGGCGTCTTCGTATATCGGGTGTGCCCTATGCCTATAAGGTCACCAAGCAAAAAAACAACACTTATCTACTGGTGGTGCTGGACGTTTCGGTCTTTACTTCCACATCTTATCGCCTGCTAAATACCGCTGTCTGGCTGAGTATCGTCTGTCTTGGTTTCTTTGTGGTGGTGATTGTCGTCTTTTCTGGGCGTGCCATTCGTCCTTTCGTTAATAATTACAAGAAACAGCGCCGCTTCATCACTAATGCAGGGCACGAGCTCAAAACGCCTCTAGCGATTATCTCTGCCAATACTGAGCTTGAAGAACTCATGAACGGAGAGTCTGAGTGGACTAAGTCCACTAAAGACCAGATTGTTCGCCTGACAGGGCTTATCAATAGCTTAGTCACGCAGGCAAGGCTAGAAGAGCAGCCGGAGTTGGTGCTAAAAGATTTGGATTTTTCAGCCATCACAGAGGATGCGGCTGAGGACTTTAAAGGACCAGTTATTCGTGACGGCAAGTCCTTTGAGATGTCCATCCAGCCCAATATCCATGTCAAGGCAGAGGAGAAATCCCTCTTTGAGCTGGTGACTTTGCTAGTGGACAATGCCAATAAATACTGCGATCCAGAAGGCACAGTCAGTGTGACTCTGACCAAACCAAAGCGCAGCAGACGAGCTCGCTTGGCAGTCTCAAACACTTATGTGGCTGGGCGTGATGTGGACTACAGTCGCTTTTTTGAGCGCTTCTATCGAGCGGATGAGTCGCACCATAGCGAGACATCGGGCTATGGTATTGGTTTGTCCATCGCAGAGAGCATGGTGCATTTGTTTAAAGGGAGTATCAAGGTCACTTATAAAGATGACACCATTCATTTTATTGTCTTTTTATAGTAAAAGGAGAAGGTATGCACAAGGTAGGAATCATTGGTTTAGGAAATGTCGGAAGCACTCTAGCAAATAATCTGGTACAGTCTGGAGCTGTTGATGAGCTTGTTTTGATTGATAAAAGGGAAGATAAGCTCCTAGCAGACAAGCTGGACTTGGAGGATAGCTTTGCTGCAAGTAGAGGTTTTGTCACTATCAGGACAAATGACTATACAGCTCTTTCTAATGCAGAGATTTTAGTCATCTCGGTTGGTGACATCAAGGCTTACTTCGGAGACAATCCCGACCGCTGGGTGGAGCTAGAAATTAACCGCAAGAATGTCAAAGACATCGCTGAAAAGCTAAAAGCAACTGCTTTTGCTGGCATTATCATCGTCATCTCAAATCCTTGCGACGCTATCACGACATTGCTCCAAAAAGAGCTGGATTATCCAAAGGAAAAAATCTTTGGGACAGGAACTTTGCTGGACACCAGCCGTCTGAAGAGACAGCTCTGGCAGGAAACTGGTATCAATCCCAGCTCGCTATCAGGTTATGTGCTTGGTGAGCATGGGGATTCGCAGTTTATCGCTTGGTCGACAGTTGATACGGTTTTGCTGTCTGGTATTGAGCCTGTCAGCTTTGAAGAGAGCGTACGCAAAGGCGGTCAGGCAGTCTTTAATGGCAAACGCTACACCAACTTTGCCATCGCCAAGTGTTGCCAACAGCTGATTGAGACCATTTTCCAAGATAGCCGTAGTGTCTATCCTGTCTCGACTTATCATGAGCAGTTTGGAGTCTATCTCAGCTATCCAGCTATCGTTGGTAGAGGCGGCATTGTCTCCACTTACCCCTTGTCCTTGAGCGAGGAGGAAGAGAAAAAGCTGTCCCTATCAGCCCAAGCTATTCTATCTAAAGCACATCCAAAGTAAAAAAGTAGTCTAGGGCACTGCACCCTTATAATGGGACACAAGAAAAACACATTCATGAGGCCAGTTTTCTGTACTTTACAGGAGACTGGT
>NZ_JBCLSK010000005.1:0-76207 GCF_041225505.1 Streptococcus hyointestinalis
CTATCCTAAGAAAGTATTAGATTACAAAACTCCCAGAGAGGTGTTATACGCTGGCTAACTTGGACTTGAATTTTGCCTCATGGATGTTAATGGCAATTTTGATTATATCTAATAAATAAGCTATTGATGTAGTACGCTGTTTATAACCTTTCTTCCTACCCTAAAGCGTCTACTTATGCTATAATAGGTGTGACATGTGTTTGAAGTTTTGGAGGGAAAGAGATGAAGATAGATGTGTTTGCGCATGTGTGGTTGCCGGAGTTTAAGAAGCGGATGTTGATGTTGGATGAGGATTTGCTAGCTAAGTATCTTTTTGCTAGGCATCCTGATTTAGATAATTTAGCTTTGCGCAGGGAGCATGCTCAATCGGATGTACGGCAGATTGTGTCTTATATCAACACTAACCCAGAGGATTATATGGCAGGGAAAATGGCTGCGCTTCTTGTGCGAAAGGCAAATGAAGAGTTGCTAGAGACCGTAAAAGCAAATGACGACCTCTTTTACGGTGCTGTTGCTATGCTGGCGCTCAACAATATTGATGAGAGTTTGAACATACTAGAGGATACTGTGCTAGCGTACAAGGAAATGTTTGGCGTTCAGCTCTTTACACGTCATTTGGGAAAATCCGTTGCTGATGAGGTATTTCGTCCTATTATCAGCGCTTGTGCTAAGCTAGACATTCCTATTTGGTTGCATCCTGTTTTTGATGAGCGTAAGCCGGATAATAATATCGTGTTTTCGTGGGAATATGAGCAGTCGCAGGCGATGTTACAGCTGGTTCAAGCGGGTTATTTTCAGGAATTTCCAGACTTGACTGTCATCGTTCACCATGCAGGAGCGATGGCACCTTATTTTGCAGGTAGGATTGAGCACATTTTACCAAAGGAGCTGGCAGCTGACTTTAAAAAGTTTTATGTGGACACAGCTCTTTTAGGAAATAGCAAAGCGTTAGAGCTTGCTGTAGATTATTTTGGTGTTGACCATGTTCTGTTTGGGACAGATGCACCGCTTGGGATTGCGCCAGCTGGTGCGACCAAAGAGATTATGGCAGCTATTGAACAGCTACCTTTGTCATCCCAAGACAAGGAAGCTATTTTCAAGACTAATATCGAGCGCTTAGTAAGGAGAAAGGGATGTTAACACAACCACCAATGATGCGATTATTTTTTCTAGAGCCTTTTGAGGACAAGATTCAAGAGTTTTCACGTTTGGGGCGAAATAATTTTTCCTCGTCTTCAGAGAAAGAAGAGGGAACGCTTTTTATGGCGTGTGCGCATGAAAAGGACAATCCAGCTAAAAAGATTGTCTTTGAGGTGTATGAGGACGCAGTTGCTTATCAAACGCACGCTGCCTCGCAGAATTTCAAAGCATTTGCCTATTTTGCCAAAGACAACTTGAAAGAGCGTCGGGTCGTGGAGCTTTCTCCGCAAATTTTAGTGGAAAAGAATGGCGAGAAAGTCCTTTTATCGGAAGTGGCTGTAGATATGCACCTAGCCTGTCTAAAGGTCGACCCAGTCCATGCTAAAGCATTTGAAGCGATTGTAGCCAGAGAGATGAGAAAGGCAGTTGCTGTGGAGGACGGGGTTCTTTCCTTGATGGCTGCAAGGGACGTTTCTGACTTGTCTACTTGGTACTTTTTTGAAGTTTATAGCAGTCAAGAGGCTTATGACCTTCATAGAGAGACAGCGCATTTTAAAGACTACATCACAGAGTCTCTAGAACTTGTCAGCCAAAAATCCCTTTTTCCTCTATCTGCTGAGTTTCTCATCAGCAAGGGCGGGCTTTCTTTTGAAGGAGGTCTAGCGTGAAGCATAAAAAAGTTGAGTTGACAGAGTTGTTTTATGACCTCGTTTATGTCTATGCTATTAGTCAGATTACTGGTCTCATTCATCACCTGCACCACGGCGTGGTTGCACCTTATGCCTTTTTTAGCTTTGCCTTGGGCTTGATTATTTTTGTTAATTCCTGGATGGTGCAGACCGTCTACACCAACCGTTTTGGGAGCAATTCGCTGGTCAATATCTGCTTTATGCTGGCTCAGATGATTCTTCTGATGATTTCTGCAACAGCTATGTCGCTTGATTGGCAGGAAAACTTTGCGACGATCATGCTCCCTATGGTTGCCATTTCAGGGCTGCTTTTACTGCAGTATGCGGTGAGCTATTATCAAACGGACAATCCTGCTGACAAAGCCTTTATCAAGAATTTCTTTGTCATTTTAGGTGTTCGTACCTTGGTTCTAGCCGTTTCGGTCTTCTTGCCCTATCACTTAGGACTTTTATGTGCTGCGGTTGGAGTTGTGGGGACTTGGATTTTGCCGGGAGTTTTGGGCGCTAGAGGGCATGCCATCAATGCTAAATCCACGCAGCTTAATTTTCCCCATCTCATCGAGCGTCTGTCCTTGCTTGTGATTATCACTTTCGGGGAGATGATTATCGGTATTGCGCCCTTTTTTAAGGGAGAGGTGCTGTCGATTTGGTCGGTTTTGATTTTCATGATTGTGGCGAGTTTGTTTATGATTTACATCGTGGAGATAGACCATTTGATAGACACTAACCGCAAGGAACTGACGGGCAACCGTGCCATTTATTTTCACTACCTTATCTTCTTTGGGCTTAGTTTTATCACGGTAGCACTGAGCTTTTTAGAGCAAAGAGGGGTCAATCTTGTCTTTGCGGTAAGCGTTTTGTATCTTGGGATTGGCTTAGTCCTGCTTGGGATATTGCTACACAATTGTTACAATAAAGCCAGCCATCGTATCGAAAGCCCTTTACGCTGGCAGTTGCTTCTCATCTACCTCATCAGCCTAGTGCTTACTGTGCTTGTTCGAAATGTGGAAGTCATCATCCTTACAACCTTCATCAGTACCCTGCTAATGGCTGTGCTCATGGTCAGACATAATATCCAAAAAAGCTGAGATTTTCTCAGCTTTTTTAAATCATACACTGTTTTATCTTAATAAATGAAAAGATAAAAATATTAAAAAAAAGACTATTTATTTTTGTTTTAATAATGTGTTATGTTACAATATGGCATATAAACATACCAAAACCAAATGTGATAAAGTACAGATGGCGTTAGGTACGGTGTGTTGGAATAGAAAAGGAAGGATGGCGTTTGACATGAAAACATTTGATCCAAAACGCACGAATTTGAAAAGGCAAGATCACTTTTCAATTCGAAAATTTAAGTATGGTGTAGCCTCTGTTTTGATTGAGACAGGCTTGCTCTTTAGTCCAGGAGTTGTTGCAAAAGCATCTGAAACAACAGCAACATCTAATCCAGAAACTCCAGTTCTTACCGTTGACGATAATGACACAACGACTGCAAGTAGTAGTCAAGAAATTATCGCTGAAGCAACTGAAACAGCAGCTAGCTCCTCAACTACAGCAGCTGAAGTAGCCGAAACGACAGCTTCGACCTCAAACGAAGAAACGTCTACTGAGACAACGGCGGATAAAAGGCTAGACGCTGAAGTATCTGCTTCAGGTGTCGTGACCTTTACCGATGGTACAGCCGTTCAGACAGTAACCCTTAATGGTGGGGCAACGACTTATCCAGTAGATGGTGGTACTTTTGTCATTACAGGGACAACAGTGTCTTTTATATCTAATGGAACAACGGATGCCACCTACACTGTGACAGTAGAAGCTTACGATGCAGATGGCAATAAAGATACTGAAACCTATAGCGTAACCGCTAAAAAGTCGGAATCTTCTGAAATATCTGCGCTAGAAGCAGAGGAAGTAGCTACCGAAGAGACTGCTACTGAAATCGCTACAGAAACGACAACACTTGAAAATATAAGCGTTTCTAATGCGTTAAAAGCAGAGGAAGTCACAATAGAGCAGGCTGCCATAGAGCAAGACGCTACAGAACAAACCATGATGGCTCTGGCTCTAGACGATACAAACGCAGAAGAGGCTAACAATGTACTAGCAGTAGCCGCTACAAGCGCAACAGCTACCACAACAAGCAGTGCGCCAACATCAGGGACAACGGACAATGACTACCGTACAGATAAGGCAATCATCACAGAAACTGTTGAGGAAATCGCTGAAGTCACAGCCGCAAGCCCAAAGCTTAACAATGACCACTACACCAAGTATGCTGACTACAATCTTAACGATTTGAAACAACAAATCGCTTGGCTGAACTTGAATGACGCGTCTGTTACCATCACAGATGCAGAAGGTAACAGCATTGAGTTAGGTAGTGTCAATACCTTGTCTGTTGGTATGACCTTTACTCAGGAACTTGTTCCAGGTTATACGGTTGTTGTGACGGTTACAGGTCTACAGCCATTCCAAGCTAGTGATGTTTTCCGTCAACGGTTGATTGATGCTGGGCTTGACCCAGACGATCCAGAAGTTCGTGCAAGAACAGGTTATGATCCAGATGCCTACAACCGTTATGCTGTATTGATGAAAGACTCTGACGATAAGACCTACTCAACAGAAGCGCCAGTTATCTTGAGTACTCCAGACTCTTACTCATCAGCACGTACTTACGGCTATGATACTGGTGACCTTGATGGCGATGGTAACCGTACAGACTGGACAGCCATTGGTGTTGGTAGTCCTACGGGCTCTGTAGTTGGTGGTGATGGCGGTGCTGTTGGTATCCAACTTAACATCAAAGCCTACAACGCCGCAGGTGAGCAGGTACCAGCCAACATCATCATGATGGATAATGAAATGAATTTATAGCTTACACGACAGATGGCGAAGGTTGGGAGCTTATTTATGAATTGTCAAACGAAAATGTTGTAGGATCTTACACACCACTAGGTACCCGTCTAGGTCTCTCTGAATATGGAGCGACTATGGGTGTAGACTACTCGCTTCGTTACTTCAAGGACAAAGATGGTAATTACCTTTCTGAAAAATCAGACCCACTAACCACATCTCAAGGTGGTCCAAAGGTTCAGGGGGTAACTGCTGAGAACGCTAAATATTGGGTTAGCCGTGAGTTGACCGACTCTACCGTTCGTGCGCACCAGTTTGTTATTGCACAAGATGGCAATGAAGAGGAAGACCTGTCTCTCATCGTAACAGATGGTCTTGGTACACAAGTCTTTGGTCCTGTTTCTAACAAACAAAACACCTATTCTGTGCCAATCGTTATGTCACGTAATGCAGAGAACATCGGTCTCTACATCATGTCTACAGGTATGCAAAGTGCCTCTATTGGATTCATCGTTTTGGATACGGGGGATGCGCCGGACAGTTATGGTTCAGCCAGCCACGCTATTACAAACGCTAATGAACTGCCTTACCTTGGTACAGTAAAACCTGATGCTGATAACTACACGAGTACAACTCTTGAAGACGAGACGAAAGTGGGTAGTGGTTGGGTACTTGATGACAATATCAACCCAGTAGAAGATGGCAAAGCAGCCTTTGCCGATGAAGGCAAACTGCAGTTGGTTGGTGAGAGCGAAATCCACAACGGAACAGAGTGACTCTCCACAAGGCAACAGACGGTACTTATCAGATTAGTGTCCTTGCGACTGCTGGTGAAACGTCTGGTGTTGCTTATGTTCATGGCTTTATTGACTTTAATAACAACGGTGTTTTTGATGAGGGCGAAGGTTCTGACATTGTAGAAACGACCAATTCTGAACCAGGACTTGTGACCTTGACTTGGTCTGACATTCCACAAAGCGTGGATACAAGTGCTACTCAACTGGGCTTCCGTGTACGTATCTCATCAAACGCCGCAGATATTGCAGAAGCTACAGGTTTGGCATTTACCGGTGAAGTGGAAGATACGACTATCCAACAAACCTTCCCACCACGTGGTCCAAAAGTAACAACAAGTGGTAACAAAGGGGAAACACAAACCAGCCAAGTGACCTTCACGGCTTATGGTCAAATTGACTACGACTTTACAACGGTCAATACGATTGACACAAGCAAGGTCTACAAGCTCGTCGTTGATGGCAATGAAGTAGATGATACCACCCTCACCGTCGCTGGACAAGGAACCTACACCCTTAATAACACCACAGGTGCAGTGACCTTTACGCCTGAAGCAGACTTTGTTGGCACAGCTACTGGTATCGTTGTGCGTGCTTGGGATAAGAACGGAGCTAGCACAGGCTGGACAGCAGATACGGCTACAAACGGTCTTGAAAATGCCCAACAAATCCAATCTACCTACACCCTGGACTCTGTCTACATCCCAACCGTTGTCGCTCCAACCATTTCTGGTAAGGATGTGACCTCTACAGGTCTCCAAAATGTGGCACAAACAGGCACACCAACCTTTACCGACTCTAATGGCAATGCTGTAGCTGCTAGCGCTACTTACCCAGCTAAGTTGGTGGATTCAGAAGGAAACTTAACGGATTCTATCACCATCGATGGCGAGGGAACATACACTATTGACCCATCAACAGGTGTAGTGACCTTCACTACAGTTGAAACCTTTACTGGTGTAGCGACAGGTGTTACGGTTCAATTGGAAACTTCTGTAGGTACGGATGAAGATGGTTATCCTGTATTAGAAACAGCAACTGCGACCTTACACTCCAACGGTTCTTGCAACAACACCAACTATCGAAGATGTGAACACTGCAGCAACCACTGTTACCGTCGGTGTTCCAACAGAATCTATCGGTATGGTGACAAGCTTGGAAGTGACTTTCCCAGTCTCAACCAACACAGACACCAGCTCAACCACATCTTCTACCGTTTCTGTAACGCTTACTAAAGGCACAGATGGTACTTGGACAGACGCAGATGGCAATACTTACACAGCTACAACAGGCGCTGATGGTCTCACTACCTTCACCGTAACTGTACCAGCCACAGCTGACTTGCAAGCGACAGGAGACGGCTACACCACTAGCCCAATCACTGTAGAAGCCAGCTACACAGATGGCACCAATACCACGAAAGCTTCTGCTAAAGATGTCATCACCAACCAAGCGCCAGTGATTACGACTGTAACAGCGGTTAAGGAAATCGAAAAAGGCTCAAGCTTGACCGAAGCGGATCTTGCAGCCCTCTTTGATGGTGGTAGCGATAAGGAAGATGATACGTCTGCAACAGACAGCAAGACCTCGACAGTGACTTACGTCATTACATACGCTAGTGGTACTGTAGTCACCCCTGAACAAGCGGCTGCCAACCCAGGCAACTATACTGTCACAGCTACTATCACCGACTCTGATGGTAAGACAGACACTGCTGTTTCTGTCCTTGTCACAAAAGACACAACAGCGCCAACTGTAGATGTTGCGGATGTCCGTACAGATGCGACCGACGTTACATTGACCGTTTCTGATGATGTGACCGAATTGACCGTGAACTTCCCAGTATCAAGCAATACAGATACCAGCTCAAGTACCTCTTCAACGGTTGCTGTGACTCTTACTAAGAATGCGGATGGTTCTTACACAGGTACTGATGGCAATACTTACACCACAACAGATAATGGTAATGGTACGGTGTCATTGACTGTTAAAGTACCAGCCACAGCGGACTTACAAGCGACAGGAGATGGCTACACTACTAGCCCAATCACAGTGACTGCTCGTGACGCTGCAGGAAATACTGCTACATCAACAGACATCATCACCAATGAAGCACCAGTCATCACAGCTACTATAGAGAGCACAACGCTTGCTCAAGGTGACAGTGTCGATGTTGCTGCTAAGTTCACCTCATCAGACCTTGAAGATGACGCATCAGCTACAGACAGCAAGACCTCAACTGTTACTTACAGCTTGACTGTGGGCGATACAGTATTGACTGATGAAGCAGCTATCAATGCTTATATCTCAGCTAACCCAGGTACTTACACAGTAGTTGCGACAATTACTGATTCTGATGGTAAGACTGCAACAGCTTCAACCGTATTTACCACAGAAGATAAGTCTGCACCGGTTGTTGCGGTAGAAGATGTCAATACTGCTGCTACAGAAGTTGCAGTGAAGGTGTCTAGTGATTCAACCAAAGTGGAAGTCAACTTCCCAATCTCAACCAATACCGATACCAGCTCTACAACAACTGGTACGACAACTGTAACCCTTACTAAAAATGCAGATGGATCTTACACGGGTACGGATGGTAACACCTACACACCAGTGGATAACGGTGACGGTACAGTGACATTGACTGTTACAGTACCAGCAGACGCTGACTTGCAAGCAACAGGCGATCTACACAACCAGCCCAATCACCGCAACTGCAACGGACGCAGCTGGCAACAGCACGACATCTAGTGATGTGATTTCTAACGAGCCGCCTGTTATCGCAACTGTAACCCCAACAACAGTTATTGAAAAAGGCAGCACACCATTGACAGAAGCTCAATTGCAGCGCTCTTTGGTGGTGGTAGCGATAAGGAAGACGACGCCTCAACCACAGACAGCAAGACCTCAACCGTCACTTATGTGATGACCGACTCTGAAGGCAATGTTGTCACTCCTGAACAAGTCGCTGCAACCCCAGGTGACTACACAGTGACAGCGACTATCACCGACTCTGACGGTAAAAGCGCAACAGCGACTGCTCTCATCACGACTAAAGATACCACCTCACCAAGTGTGGCAATTGAAAATGTTAGCACAGCCGCTACAGAAGTTGCCGTAACTATCTCAGATGACGCTGAAAAAGTAGACGTTACTTTCCCGGTATCAACCAACACTGGTACGACATCTACAACAACTGGCACAACAACTGGCACAACAACTGTAACCCTTACTAAGAACGCAGACGGTTCTTACACGGGTACTGATGGTAATACCTATACACCAGTTGATAATGGTGACGGTACGGTGACATTGACCGTTACAGTACCAGCAGACGCTGACTTGCAAGCGACAGGAGACGGCTACACTACTAGCCCAATCACTGCAACTGCAACAGACGCAGCCGGCAACAGCATCACATCAAGTGATGTCATCACAAATACGCCACCGGTTATTGAAACTACTGTCCCAGTAACCACCATCACTAAGGGAGCTACTATTGATGTGACAAGTCTCTTTGATGGCGGTAGCGATAAAGAAGACGACGCTTCAACCACAGACGCTAAGACGTCAACTGTGACTTACACTGCTGTAGACGCTTCTGGTAATGCCGTAACAGCTTCTAGTGTTGAAGAGTTGAACAGCTACATTTCAGCTACCCCAGGTACTTATGTGGTAATAGCGACTATCACCGATTCAGATGGTCTTACAGATACCGCCACTGCGACTGTTGTGACGAACGCAACAACCGTAACTACCTTCGTGGATGAAGACGGCAACACCGTGTCACCAGAAGAAGAAGGTAACAAGCCTAAGAAAGATATCGACGGCTACACTTACATCACAACTAACGTTGACGAAAAAGGTAATGTAGAACACGTTTACGCTAAGACAACTACATCTTATGTAGACAACAATGGTAACCCAATCTCACCAGATGAAGACGGTACCCAAACTAACAAAGATATCCCAGGCTACACTTACGTAACGACTAAGACTGAAGGTGGTAAGACTATCCACGTCTACACACCAGTTGAGGTCACTAAGACTACCTTCGTAGATGAAGACGGCAACCCAGTTGCACCAAGTGAAGATGGTAACCAACCAAGCAAAGATATCCCAGGTTACAAGTACGTCACTACAACAGGAGATAAAGATGGCAATGTGACTCACGTCTACACGAAAGTAGAACCAGCTACGCAAACATCTCCAGCAGCAGAAACTGCCACAGCCAAGACGGCATCCGCTCAATCTGATAAAGCTTTGCCTAAGACAGGTAGTGACAGTGGTATCATAGCAACCGCTATAGGTAGCGTCCTTTCTGCACTTGGACTTTTCGGAATTGGAAAAGGTCGCAAGAAAGACGATGACTAATTGTCATTAGCCTAGCTTTTATACTAGTAGAGATGTCTCTCATGTGTAGTTGAGAAGAGAACCCTTTAGGGTTCTCTTTTTGTATCGTAAAATCCTTCAATCCATCGAATAATCTGTCCATCTATGCTATAATAACAAGAGGAACAAGTGGCTGGTTGGTCATGAGGATAAGGAGTACAGTTAGTGCCCATGAAGATCGAAAAAGTGTATAATAACAACGTTGTGCAGGCTAAAAGTTCATCTGGTGATGAGATTATCCTCATGGGTGCTGGGCTTGGTTTTCAAAAGCGTGCAGGTGATGAGCTGGACGAGAGCCGGATTGAAAAGACCTTTGTGCTCTACGATAGTGATAAGCTAGAGGACTTTTCACAGCTTTATCATACTTTGCCTGAAGCTGAGATTGATCTTGTGCTAGAGTTGATTGCTTATGCCAAGGAAGAGCTTGATGTGACTTTTGAGACCAGCTTTTACATCGGGCTAGCCGATCACATTCATTATGCCATAGAGCGCAATCGCAATAATCTCCCTGTCCAAAATCCACTGAGTTGGGAAATCAGAAAGTTTTATCCTAAAGAGTACCAGTTAGGCAGAAAAGCTGTTCAGATGATTTTTGAGCGTTTGTAGTTGCTACTTCCAGAGGATGAGATTTCCTCTATCGCTCTGCATTTTATCAATGCCCAAAAGGAAAAGTCCATCAGCTCAGAGAGCTATCGGGTGACTAAGATCGTGCGGGATATTCTAGGCATTGTCCGTCTCTACTATGGGCAGGTCACAGACGAGGACTCCATCAGCTACAACCGCTTTGTCACGCATATCCAGTACTTTGCCCAGCGTGTCAGTAGTGGTCTTGTCCAAGGGAAAAACGACAGTTTTCTCTACGAGCAAGTCAAGCTCAACTACCCACAAGCCTTTTCTTGTACGCAAAAGATAAAGGCTTACGTGCTGTCGTCTTACGACTTTGATATGAGCTATGATGAGCAAGTTTACCTCACCATTCACATCGCTCGCTTGGAGACGAGTCCATAAAAGACTTTGTGAAAAGGTAACAAAGTGCTGAAAACCATTTCAAAAAATGGTAAAATAGCAGTAGTTATCACTAGAGAGGACGATTTTGCCATGAAGTTTCTGGATTTAAGTAAAAAACGCCGTGCCATTAAGCACTTTAATGAGAAGCCTGTCGATAAAAAGGATGTACGGACAGCCATTGAAATCGCAAGCCTTTCCCCATCTGCCCACAATATCCAACCGTGGAAGTTTGTGCTGGTTGATATCAAAAAAGAAGAGCTTGCAGATAGCCTACCAGCTGCAAACAAGGAGCAAGTCCAGTCAGCAGCTTATGTGATTGCCTTGTTTTCTGACACGGACTTGGAAAAGCGTTCACGAAAAATCGCCCGTATAGGGCGTAAGGACTTGTCTGATGGACAGCTTAGCTATTTCATGGAGACTATGCCCGCTCGCTTTAAGGGCTTTGATGAGGTGACAAAGGGTGAGTACCTAGCGCTCAATGCTGGGCTTGTCGCTATGAACTTGGTGCTTGCGTTGACGGACCAAGGGCTTAGCTCCAACATGATTTTGGGCTTTGATAAGAGCACAGCTAACGCCATTTTGGCGATTGAAGAGCGCTTTCGTCCTGAGCTCCTGATAACGGTTGGCTATAGTGATGATAAGCCAGAGCCGACTTACCGCTTGCCAGTGGACGAGATTTTGGAAGAACGCTAAAGCATAGGAAAAAAACACACTTGAGAGGAAGAACAATGACAGTAGATTTTAAAGCAGAAGTCGACAAACGTAAAAGTGATATGATGGAGGACTTGTTTAGCCTCTTGCGTATCAACTCAGAGCGTGACGATAGCAAGGCAGACAAGGAACATCCATTTGGACCTGGACCTGTTAAAGCTTTGGAGCATTTCTTGAAAATGGCAGAGCGTGATGGCTATGAAACAGCCAATATCGACAACTACGCTGGGCACTTTACCTTTGGTGAAGGGAACGAGGAGCTGGGTATCTTTGCGCACTTAGATGTCGTGCCAGCAGGTAGCGGCTGGGATACAGACCCTTATGAGCCTGTTATCAAGGACGGTCGTCTTTATGCCCGTGGCTCATCTGACGACAAGGGCCCAACTATGGCCTGCTACTACGGTTTGAAAATCATCAAAGACCTAGGACTTCCTGTGTCTAAAAAAGTCCGCTTTATCGTGGGGACAGACGAGGAGTCTGGTTGGGGCGATATGGACTATTACTTTGCCAATAGCGGTTTGAAAAAGCCAGATTTTGGTTTTTCTCCTGACGCTGAGTTTCCTATCATCAATGGTGAAAAAGGAAACATTACAGAGTACCTCCACTTTGCTGGCAAAAACGCTGGTGACTTTACGCTTATCAGCTTCACTGGTGGTTTGCGTGAAAATATGGTACCAGAGTCTGCCACAGCTGTCTTTACAGCAGATAGCAGCCTAGCTGATTTGCAAAAAGACTTAGAGGCATTTACTAGCCAACATCCTATCACAGCAGAAGTGAGCGAGGAAAACGGACAGTTCAGCGTGACTGTTTACGGGAAATCAGCTCACGGCTCAACCCCAGAGGAAGGGATTAACGGAGCGACTTATCTCGCTAACTTCCTCAACCAATACGCCTTTGAAGGCGCAGCTAAAAACTTTATCGCTCTAACTGCTGATGTCTTACACGACGACTTTGACGGTAAAAAACTAGGTGTTGCCTACACAGACGCTAAGATGGGTGCGCTGTCTATGAATGCTGGTGTCTTTAGCTTTGACGCTAATTCTGATGACAATACTATTGCCCTCAACTTCCGCTACCCACAAGGCACAGACGCTAAGACTATCCAAGCAGAACTTGAGAAGTTAGCAGGCGTGACAAAAGTCACTCTATCTGAGCACGAGCACACGCCACACTATGTCCCAGTGGATGACCCGTTGGTTGCGACTTTGCTATCTGTTTACGAAAAACAAACAGGACTCAAAGGACATGAGCAAGTCATCGGTGGTGGTACCTTTGGTCGTCTCCTAGAGCGTGGTGTCGCTTATGGCGCTATGTTCCCAGACTATGTCAATACCATGCACCAAGCCAATGAATTTGCTGACGTTGAGGACCTCTACCGTGCAGCGGCTATCTATGCTGAAGCCATCTACGAGCTCATCAAGTAAAGGAGCGACTTATGGTGTTTGAGACGATTGAGGAGATAAGGACTGCCATTATGGCAGATGAGGCAAATCAAGCCTATACTAAGGTAGGTATCGAGCCGCTCTTTGCCGCGCCCACGACAGCTAAAATCAATATCATCGGACAAGCTCCGGGGCTCAAGACCCAAGAAGCAGGGCTCTACTGGAAGGACAAGTCCGGGGACCGCCTGCGGGACTGGCTGGGTTTGGATGAGGAGACCTTTTATCAGTCGGACAAGATTGCTGTTATTCCTATGGACTTTTACTTTCCGGGAAAGGGTAAGTCTGGCGATTTGCCACCTCGGGCTGGCTTTGCTGAGAAATGGCATCCGCAGATTTTACGCTTGCTGCCAGATATTGAGCTGACCTTGCTCATCGGAAGCTACGCTCAGCACTACTATCTGCATCAGAAAAGCTCGGTCAAACTGACGGATAACGTCCGCCATTTCAGAGATTTCCTCCCAGACTTTTTCCCAATCGTTCACCCCTCACCGAGAAATCAAATCTGGCAAAAAAAGAACCCTTGGTTTGCGACAGAAGTATTACCAGAGCTGAGGGCTCGTGTGACCAAGATTTTAGAGAACTAAAAAAGACACTGTTTAAGCAGTGTCTTTTTACTATTTACCAAGGCAAAACTGGCTAAAGAGCTGGGTGATGAGCTCGTCTGGTGCAGCGTCTCCTGTAATCTCGCCTAAAATCTCCCAGCAGCGGGTCATATCAACCTGGAGCAGGTCAACAGGCATGCCAAGCTCCAGACCTTCGTTGACAGACTTGAGACTATCAAGCGCACTCTCAATCAGTGAGATGTGGCGGGCGTTGGAGAGGTAGGTGGCGTCTTTTTCGACCGCCTCTGCATTGTCAAAGAAGAGCTGATTGATACGTTCTTCGATTTTGTCGATGTTTTGGTTGTTGAGGACGGAGATAGGGATGACGTCCTCAGGCAATTGCTCACGCTCAATGGCTTGTGGGAGGTCGGTTTTATTGAGCAAAATGATACGGTTAGTCATGTCACTGAGTGCCAGCAGGTCTCTATCCTGCTGGGTGAGTGGTTCTGCGCTGTTGAGCACAAGGAGGATAAGGTCAGCCTCGCTTAGTGCCTTTCTGGAACGCTCAACCCCAATCTTTTCAACGACATCATCAGTTTCACGGATACCAGCGGTGTCGATGAGTTTTAGCGGCACGCCCTTGATATTGACATACTCCTCGATGACATCACGTGTCGTCCCCTCAATATCTGTGACAATGGCTTTGTCCTCACGCAGGAGATTATTGAGTAGGCTTGACTTGCCGACATTTGGGCGTCCGATGATAGCAGTAGACAAACCCTCACGCAGGATCTTGCCCCGTCTAGCAGTTTTGAGGAGATTTTCAAGGAGGGTTTGAAATTCCTTGGTCTTTTCACGCATGAGGGCAGTGGTCATCTCCTCGACGTCGTCATACTCTGGGTAGTCTATATTGACCTCGACTTGAGCGAGGGTGTTGAGGATTTCCTGACGGGTGTTGTTAATCAAGTCTTTGAGGGAGCCGTCCAGCTGTTTGACAGCGATATTCATGGCTTTGTCGGTCTTTGCTCGGATGATATCCATGACCGCCTCGGCTTGTGTTAGATCCATGCGACCGTTGAGAAAGGCACGCTTGGTAAACTCGCCAGGCTCTGCCATGCGTGCGCCAGAGCGCAGCACGAGCTGCAGGATTTCATTGGTCACAGCGATACCACCGTGGGTGTTAATCTCAACGACGGTCTCACGGGTGAAGGTCTTTGGTGCGTGCATGACGCCTACCATGACCTCATCGAGCACTTCGTTTCGCTCTGGGTTGATGATATGCCCGTAGTTGAGCGTGTGGCTGGCGACACTCGCCAAGTCCTTCCCTTTAAAGATACGCTTGCTGATGGTAATAGCGTCGCTTCCTGAGATACGAACGATACCAATCGCCCCCTCACCAAGCGGTGTGGAGATAGCAGCGATAGTATCAAAATCTTTTGTAATTGGCATAAGCTCTTCCTTTGTCCTCTTTTTTTCAGTTCCTTCATTATACCACTTTTAGAAAAGAATGTAATCTAGCAAAAATCGTGGTAAAAGGAGTGGAAAATACTAGGTGTACATAAATAAATATGTAGCATTGTAAGAAGGTTTTTCTTTTTTAGCTCAAAAAATGAAATAAGGAAGGCTGTGAGCGTGAGCATTTTCTATCATAGCAACAATTTTCCCCACTAGCCTATACGCTAGCAAATATGCTATAATAAAGTCATGATTATACTACAGGGAAACAAGCTAGAGCGCTCATTTTCAGGAGATGTGCTTTTTGATAATATTTCGATTCAGGTGGATGAGCGTGATCGGATTGCGCTTGTCGGGCGTAACGGTGCGGGCAAGTCGACTCTGCTCAAGATTCTGGTTGGTGAGGAGGCACCAACGTCTGGTGAGATTAACACCAAGAAAGATCTTAGTCTCTCTTATTTGGCGCAGGATAGTCGCTTTGAGTCCAGCAATACCATCTTTGAGGAGATGCTTTTGGTCTTTGACGATTTGCGTCAGATGGAAAAGCGCTTGCGTAGCATGGAGTTGCAAATGGCAGAGCTATCTGGAGCGGAACTCGAGCAGCTCATGTCAGCTTACGACCAGCTGTCTGAGGATTTTCGTAAAAAAGGTGGCTTTAGCTACGAGTCTGATGTCAAGGCGATTTTAAACGGCTTTAAGTTTGACGAGAGCATGTGGCAGATGCCTATTTATGAGCTGTCTGGTGGGCAAAATACCCGCCTAGCTCTTGCTAAAATGTTGCTAGAAAAGCCAGAGCTTTTGGTGCTTGATGAGCCAACCAACCACCTTGACATTGAGACCATCGCTTGGTTGGAAAATTATCTGACCAACTATCAAGGCGCTCTTATCATCGTCAGTCACGACCGCTATTTTCTCGATAAGGTCGCAACGGTGACTTATGATTTGACACCGCATTCGCTAGACCGCTATGTGGGCAATTATTCACAGTTTATGGACTTGAAAGCGGAAAAGCTTGCCACCGAGGCGAAAAATTATGAAAAGCAAGCCAAGGAAATCGCCAAGCTAGAGGACTTTGTCAACCGTAATATTGTCCGAGCCTCAACGACCAAGCGAGCGCAGGCAAGGCGTAAACAGTTAGAAAAAATGGAGCGCCTCGACAAGCCACAAAGCGCTCAAAAGTCAGCCCACATGACCTTTCACGCTGGTAAGGTTTCAGGCAATGTCGTCCTTACTGTCGAGGATGCGGCTATTGGCTATGACGGCGAGGTTTTAGCTGATCCGATTGACCTTGCGGTGAAAAAGTTTGACGCCATCGCTATCGTTGGTCCAAACGGTGTCGGTAAATCCACCTTTATCAAGTCGGTTGTGGGGCAGATTCCCTTTATCAAAGGGCAGGCGAGCTACGGCGCTAATGTCGAGACTGGCTACTATGACCAGAATCAAACCAACCTCACCCGCACCAACACAGTGCTCGATGAGCTGTGGAATGCCTTTCCAACGACACCAGAAGTCGAGATTCGCAACCGTCTGGGTGCTTTTCTCTTTTCCGGTGATGACGTCAAAAAGTCTATCAGTATGCTGTCTGGTGGCGAGCGAGCTCGTGTTTTGCTGGCTAAGCTCTCCATGGAGGACAATAACTTTCTGATACTGGATGAGCCGACCAACCACCTGGACATTGACAGTAAGGAAGTGTTGGAGAATGCTCTGATTGACTTTGATGGGACACTGCTTTTTGTCAGTCACGACCGCTACTTTATCAATCGTGTGGCGACCAAGGTGCTGGAGATTTCAGAGGATGGCTCGACGCTTTACTTAGGCGACTACGACTACTACGTGACGAAAAAGGCAGAGCTTGAGGAATTACAGCGTCTAGAGGAGGAAAAGACGGCTCCAAAAGACGAGCCAAAACCGTCAGCTGGCGCTATGGATTATCAAGCGCAAAAGACCAACCAGAAAGAGCAACGCAAGCTTAAACGCCGAGTTGAGCAAATCGAAGCCGAGCTAGAGGACGTTGAGAGCAAGCAAGCAAGCGTCACCGAGCGCATGCACACCACCAACGACACGACAGAGCTCATGGATTTGCAGGCAGAGCTTGACGAGTTGACGCAAAAGAGTGAAGCCCTTATGATCGAGTGGGAAGAGCTCAGCGAACAGCTAGAAGACTAGAAAAACACCTCATTGAGGTGTTTTTTTGCTAGTATAAACTTTGTGAAAAAAACGAACGAGATAAGCGTAAAAAAGCTCATTGTAGCGCTAATTGAAAGCGAGTTCAATTGCTTGCAGTTTGTGAAAAAAAACGATAAAATGAAAGCAATCAAGAGATTGATAAAAGGTTATCAGTTTAGGAAAAACAGTTAGGAGGCTCGCTATGAGTTTATCAAAAGAAGATTACTTGGATATGTTTTTGAAAATGCAACGTATCCGTGATATAGATATGACCTTTAATAAATTGGTGCGTCGTGGCTTTGTGCAGGGCATGACTCACTTTTCAGTTGGTGAGGAGGCAGCTTCAGTTGGCGCTATTCATGCGCTGACAGATGAGGACATCATCTTTTCAAACCACCGTGGACACGGGCAAACTATCGCTAAGGGCATTGATATTGGCGGCATGTTTGCCGAGCTTGCCGGCAAGGCGACCGGAACATCCAAAGGGCGTGGTGGCTCTATGCACCTTGCCAACATCGAAAAGGGAAACTACGGCACCAACGGTATCGTTGGGGGTGGCTACGCCCTAGCCGTTGGCGCTGCACTCACTCAGCAGTATGAAAATACAGGCAATATCGTGGTGGCTTTTTCGGGTGATTCTGCGACCAACGAAGGGTCTTTCCATGAGTCGGTCAATCTAGCTGCCGTTTGGAATCTGCCGGTGATTTTCTTTATCATCAATAACCGCTACGGTATCTCGACAGACATCAGCTACTCGACCAAAATCCCTCACCTCTATCTGCGTGCGGATGCTTACGGTATTCCAGGGCATTATGTCGAGGATGGTAATGACGTCATCGCTGTCTACGACAAGATGAAAGAAGTGGTGGATTTTGTGCGTGCGGGCAATGGTCCAGCCATTATCGAGGTGGAGTCTTACCGTTGGTTTGGTCATTCAACGGCGGACGCTGGTGCTTACCGCTCAAAAGAAGAGGTCGAAGAATGGAAAGCTAAAGACCCGCTCAAAAAATACCGCAAGTATCTGCTTGACAATGCTATCGCAACAGAAGAAGAGCTGGACGCTATTGTCAGCCAAGTCAAGGAAGAAGTCGAGCAGGGCGTTGCCTTTGCCCAAGACAGTCCCTACCCAGACTTGTCCGTTGCTTTTGAGGATGTCTATGTGGACTAATCATTACCAGCTAGAAATTAAAAGATGTGGAGGAAATCATGACAGAAACAAAAGTAATGGCTTTGCGTGAAGCGATTAACCTTGCCATGAGTGAGGAAATGCGAAAAGACGACAAGGTATTTTTGATGGGTGAGGATGTCGGTATCTATGGTGGTGACTTTGGGACTTCCGTTGGCATGCTGGCTGAGTTTGGCGACAAGCGTGTGCGTGACACACCGATTTCAGAGGCAGCGATTGCAGGGGCTGCGATTGGTGCAGCCCAGACAGGTTTGCGCCCGATTGTGGATCTTACTTTTATGGACTTTGTGACCATTGCCATGGACGCTATTGTTAACCAAGGGGCTAAGACCAACTACATGTTTGGTGGCGGCTTAAAGACACCGGTCACTTTCCGTATGGCGTCTGGTGGGGGAATCGGCTCCGCTGCTCAGCATTCTCAGTCTCTAGAAGCGTGGCTGACTCACATCCCAGGGCTAAAAGTGGTCGCACCAGGGACAGTCAATGACGCCAAAGCCCTTCTAAAATCCTCTATTCTGGACAACAACCCTGTTATTTTCCTAGAGCCAAAGGCGCTTTATGGTAAGAAAGAAGAGGTCAATCTCGACCCAGACTTTTACCTACCACTTGGAAAAGGTGACATCAAGCGTGAGGGGACTGATGTGACCGTTGTCTCTTATGGTCGCATGCTTGAGCGTGTGCTTCAAGCAGCAGACGAGCTGACAGCGGACGGTATCAATGTCGAGGTCGTTGATCCACGCACACTTATCCCGCTTGATAAAGAGCTTATCATTAACTCGGTCAAGAAAACAGGCAAGCTTCTCCTCGTCAACGACGCTTACAAAACAGGAGGCTTTATCGGTGAAATCGCTGCGCAGATAGCTGAAAGCGAAGCTTTTGATTATCTCGACTATCCTATCGTGCGCCTAGCTAGCGAGGATGTGCCAGTGCCTTACTCACGTGTGCTAGAAGAAGCTATCCTGCCTGATGTGCCTAAGATTAAAGACGCCATTTACAAAATGATGGCAAAGGGAAAATAAGTCTGACAGAAAGGAGCACAAAGTAGAATATGGCTGTCGAAATTATAATGCCAAAGCTCGGTGTGGACATGCAAGAAGGCGAAATCATCGAGTGGAAAAAACAAGAGGGCGATGTGGTGAGTGAAGGCGACATCCTCCTTGAAATCATGTCGGACAAGACCAATATGGAGCTAGAAGCTGAGGATTCTGGTGTTTTGATTAAGATTGTCCACGGCAATGGCGATGTCGTGCCTGTCACAGAGGTCATCGGTTATCTAGGGGCTGAAGGCGAAGTGGTCGCAGAAACAACTACAACCCAAGCGCCAGCCCAGCCGACACCACAGGAACAGATAAAACCAGTGCCAGCTAATGAGCCAGCTCAAGAAGTTGCTAGCAAGCGTGTAGCAGGCGAAAAAGTGCGTGCCACGCCTGCTGCCCGTGCCACCGCTCGCAAGCTCGGACTTGACCTTGAGATCATCCCAGGCAGTGGTGCTAATGGACGTATTCACAAGGACGACGTGGAGAACTTCAAGGGCGCACAGCCTAAGGTCAGCCCACTGGCAGCTAAGATTGCACTTGACCACGGACTGGACTTAGCAACCATCACAGGTACAGGGACTAATGGTAAGATTATGAAAGCAGATGTTCTAGCTGCGATTAAGCCAACTGTGGCTGAACAAGCAGCGCCAGCACCAGCGATTGAGGAAAAACCAGACTTGCCTGAGGGCGTTGAAATCATCAAGATGAGTGCTATGCGTAAGGCGATTGCAAAAGGCATGACCCATTCTTACCTGACGGCACCGACCTTTACGCTCAACTATGACATTGACATGACCAACCTCATTGCCCTGCGTAAGCAAGTCATTGAGCCAATCATGAACAAGACCGGTAACAAAGTGACCTTTACCGATTTGATTGGACTTGCGGTGGTGAAGGCGCTGATGAAACCAGAGCACCGCTATCTAAACGCCTCTCTCATCAATGACGCTCAGGAAATCAAGCTACACCAGTTTGTCAATCTGGGTATTGCGGTTGGGCTTGATGATGGTCTGGTCGTGCCAGTTGTGCACGGTGCGGACAAGATGAGCCTGTCTGAGTTTGTCACAGCTTCGAAAGACGTTATCAAAAAAGCACAGACCGGCAAGCTAAAAGCTGCTGAAATGTCTGGTTCAACCTTCTCCATTACCAACCTTGGCATGTTTGGTACTAAGAGCTTTAATCCAATCATCAATCAACCAAACTCAGCTATCCTAGGGGTAGCAGCGACCGTGCCAACACCTGTAGCGCTTGACGGTGAAGTCGTTATCCGACCAATCATGGCAATGTGCCTGACCATCGACCACCGTATCGTTGACGGCATGAACGGCGCCAAATTCATGGTTGACCTCAAAAACCTACTCGAAAACCCGATGGAACTACTGATATAAGAGCGTAAAAAACGAAGAGAAAATAGGAGGTTGACGCAGACAGCTTGCTGTCAAGTCCCACTTATCTTTTTTCCAAAGTGTTTCGAGCAAACTCAGTTCAGCACAAAATGGGTGAAGAGTTAGTTTACATAAATTTAAATTAGTATAAAACAAAATTTCTAATCATAAAAAGAATAGGAGACATCATGGCAGTTGAAGTGATTATGCCAAAACTCGGGGTGGATATGCAGGAAGGCGAGATCCTCGAGTGGAAAAAACAAGAAGGCGATATGGTCAACGAGGGCGACATTCTCCTTGAAATCATGTCGGATAAGACAAATATGGAGCTTGAGGCAGAGGACTCGGGCGTGCTTCTAAAAATCGTGCACCAAGCAGGTGAGACAGTGCCTGTCACTGAGGTTATCGCCTACATCGGTGCTGAGGGCGAGAGTGTGGAAACGCCAAGTGCGACTGCGACCACCACCGCAGCGGACGGTCAGTCTGTCACAGCGCCAGCACAACCAAGCAAGGAAGCTGTCGCAGAAGTAGCAGCCCAGCCAAAAGAAACGCTGGGTGCGGATGAGTACGACATCGTGGTCGTCGGTGGTGGACCTGCTGGTTATTACGCAGCCATTCGTGGCGCTCAGTTGGGTGGCAAGATTGCCATCGTTGAAAAGTCAGAGTTTGGTGGTACATGCCTCAACAAAGGCTGTATCCCAACCAAGACTTATCTCAAAAACGCAGAGATTCTCGACGGACTGAAAATCGCAGCGGGTCGTGGGATTAACCTCGCCTCAACCAACTACAGCATTGACATGGACAAGACCGTTGCTTTCAAAGACGGCGTCGTCAAGACCTTGACTGGCGGTGTGCGTGGGCTTTTGAAAGCAAATAAGGTCGAGATTTTCAACGGTTTGGGGCAGGTCAACCCAGACAAGACCGTGGTTATCGGTGATAAGGTCATCAAAGGACGACATATCATCCTTGCCACAGGCTCAAAAGTCTCTCGTATCAACATCCCAGGTATCGACTCACCGCTTGTCCTCACGTCTGACGACATCCTTGACTTGAAAGAAATCCCAAGTTCGCTGGCTGTTATCGGTGGTGGCGTTGTCGGGGTCGAGCTGGGTCTGGTTTATGCGGCTTACGGCACGGAAGTGACTGTGATTGAGATGGCGGACCGTATCATTCCAGCTATGGACAAGGAAGTGTCGCTTGAACTTCAACGTGTCCTCGCTAAAAAGCACGGCATGAAGTTCTTGACCTCGACTTCCCTAAGCGAAATTGTCGAGCACGGCAACCAGTTGACATTGAAATTAGCGGACGGTACTGAAGTTGTCGCTGACAAGGCTTTGCTTTCTATCGGTCGTGTGCCACAGCTCAAGGGGCTTGAAAATCTTGACCTAGAGCTTGAGCGTGGACGTATCAAGGTCGACGCTTACCAAGAAACCTCCATCAAGGGGATCTACGCTCCAGGGGATGTCAACGGTACCAAAATGCTTGCCCACGCTGCTTACCGTATGGGTGAAATTGCCGCTGAAAATGCCCTGCGTGGCAATACAAGAAAAGCCCATCTCGACTTCACACCAGCAGCCGTTTATACCCACCCAGAAGTGGCAATGGTTGGCTTGACCGAAGACCAAGCCCGTGAGCAGTACGGCGAGATTTTGGTCGGCAAAAATAGCTTTGCTGGCAACGGTCGTGCCATCGCTTCAAACGAAGCAGAAGGCTTTGTCAAAGTTATCTCCGAGCCAAAATATCACGAAATCTTAGGCGTCCACATCATCGGACCAGCTGCCGCTGAAATCATCAACGAAGCAGCTACCATCATGGAAATGGAACTCACCATCGACGAGGTTGCCCAATCCATCCACGGACACCCAACTTTCTCAGAAGTCCTCTACGAAGCCGTTATGGACGTCCTTGGCGAAGCCATTCATAACCCACCGAAACGAAAATAAAGCAAAATACCTTGAGAAACCTCAAGGTATTTTTAATCAGTAATTGCAAGTGCTTAGCATAGTTACATTTAGTTTGTTGTTTTGAAGGTCAGTTCAATATCTGGGTCAACCCCCTTAAGCAAGGTGGCGTAGTAATTTTTAGCAGATGCTGTAATATCTTTTACATAGGCTTTAAGATATTTCGTTTGTTCTTTAGTCGATAGACCTTTAGAGACAAGTTCGCCAGTATCGACATCCTCTGTTGAGAGACTAAGCAAACCGCCACTTGTGTCGTAGAGTTCATACGGTTGCGTTTTATTGAGTTCAATACCAATGACCTCATACTTCGGTAAAGTGATAGTGTACTTATGTTCACCGTTTGATGTGATTTTTGGTGCGGACTTGATACCGAATTTTGCGATATATTTTAAAACGATGATAGATTTCTTTTGAGAAGCAGGTAAGTTAAACAGTCCAAAGACGTTGGTATTATTTTCTTTAGAGACAATCTTTTCAATCCCAGCATTTAAGAAAACAACTTCTTCGGCATCTTTGACATACTGAACGACGCTACTGCTCTGTACATCCCCCTCGTTGCTACGAAAGACACCCTTGGCATATCCAAAAGCAAAGAAGACTGCCGTAGCTAAGACTATCCAAACGTAGATTTTGGATAGTAGAATTTTTTTCACAGTTTTCATAATCATTCCCCTATAATAATAATAATATGGGCTAAGCACAAAATTACCCATAAATATTATATATATTATGTCAAGGTGAAATGGCTTACTTTACAGAATTTTTCGACAAAAAGACAAACCAATTTTTAGCTATTTGAGAGGAGTTTTGCTATAATGAAAGCGGTTAGGTGTTGAAAAAACATCCCAAAACCTTTTAGAAAGAGTGCGTTTTTATGAAATATATCGTTAATAACAGTCATGATCCTGCTTATAATATCGCCCTTGAAGCTTACGCTTTTCGTGAGTTGACGGCGCTGGATGAGATTTTTATCCTTTGGATCAATGAGCCAGCCATCATCATCGGCAAGCACCAAAACACCATTGAGGAGATAAACAAGGCCTTCACCGATGAGCACGGTATCCATGTGGTGCGTCGTCTGTCTGGTGGCGGTGCGGTTTATCATGATTTGAATAACCTCAACTACACCATTATCTCTAACAAATCCGACGAAGGGGCTTTTGACTTTAAGACCTTCTCAAAACCGGTCATTGATACGCTGGCAAATCTCGGCGTTAAGGCGGAATTTACAGGGCGCAATGACCTTGAGATTGACGGCAAAAAGTTCTGTGGCAATGCGCAAGCCTACTACAAAGGGCGCATGATGCACCACGGTTGTCTCCTTTTTGACGTGGATATGTCTGTCTTAGGACAAGCCCTCAAGGTGTCAAAAGATAAGATTGAGTCTAAAGGGGTCAAGTCGGTGCGTGCCCGTGTGACCAATATCGTTGACGAATTGCCAGAGAAAATCACGGTGCAGGAGTTTAGCGACGCTCTGCTTAATCAGATGAAAAAAGAGTATCCTGATATGGATGAGTATGTTCTGACAGACGAGGACCTTGCTGCTATTCAAAAGCTGCGTGACGAGCAGTTTGCGACATGGGATTGGACCTACGGACAAGCGCCAGAGTACACCATTGAGCGTAGCGTGCGCTATCCAGCTGGGAAAATCACGACCTATGCTGATGTGGAAAATTCCATCATCAAGTCGCTCAAGATTTACGGGGATTTCTTTGGCGTGCGTGGGGTCGAGGACATCGAGGAGTTGCTAAAAGGCGTACGCTACGAATATAGTGATGTGCTGGCCAAGCTCAAAACCATCGACACAACCCAGTATTTCTCACGCATGACCACTGAAGAAGTGGCAAAAGCCATTGTCGAAGCTTAACGAAAAGCTCTCTACTTGTGTAGAGGGCTTTTAGAGTATATTGAGCTTAGCGACAAGCTCGGCGATGATAGCGGCGACTTCCTGTGAGGGGCGGTCGTAGTCTAGTGTGAGATAGTATTGCAGCGTCCCAAAGATAGCATTTGCCATAAAGTGGGCTTGGTAGTGTCGCTTGGCTCGAGTGAGCGGTTTGTCTGAAATCATGACCAAGCAAGCCTCAACCATTTGACTTTTTATCATGCTTTGCAACTCCAATGAGCCGTTATAATTGAGAAGGGTAGACAGCAGAGCCCTTTTTGACGCAGCAGCGTGATAATCTGGTAAAAATAGTCCTCATCCAGCTGTGTGTGTTCTTTCTGGATGGCAAAAATTTCCTTTGTGAGCTCTTCTTGATAATCCACAATCAACTCGATCTTATCTTGATAGTGATTGTAAAAGGTTTTACGTGTGGTCTTGGTTTCTCTGACCAGATCGCTAATGCGAGTACTCTCAAAACTCTGCTCTCTCAGTAAAATTTCTAGCGCATCAAAATAGCGCTGGCGTGTTTTTAAAAAGCGTGCGTCTAACATGGTGACCTCCTATGACTACAAAAGGGTCAAAAGCGTGTAATAGCAGGCATTTTGCCCTTGTCATTTACTCTAAAAAAACTATAATAAGTCTATCACAAGTAAACAAAATGTATCTTAAAAAGGAGTTTCTCATGACATTTTTACGCAATCATTGGTATGACTTAAGGTTGATTCCTATGAGTTTGACAGCCCTTTACTTAGTTCTCAACTGGGGAGATCTCTCTGTCCTCTCACGCTTAGCCTTGCTCAATTTCTTTGTGATTTGGTGGCATCAGTTTGAGGAATATCGCCTGCCAGGAGGTGAGGCTGCTATTACTAATCTTGCCATGCAGCCAAGTGATGAAGGATCGAGCGACCGCTATCCGCTCAATCAAAATAACGCCATGGTCATCAATGTCCTAGCTAGTCTTATCTTTTACTTTTTACCTGTTTTCTTTCCAAATGTCCTTTGGCTTAGCTTTGCGCCTGTAGTCTTTGGGCTCCTGCAGTTTGTCGGGCACGCTATCATCACGCCAAAGAAAATCGGCAACCGCTTTTACTCACCAGGTCTAGGTGCTGTCATTTTAGGGCATGTGCCTATCGCTTGTTATTGGTTCTACTATACCATAACAAAAGGACAACTAACGCTGCTTGATGTCGTGTTTGGTGTTGTTTATCTCATGCTCTTTGTAGCTGGCTTCATGATAAAAATAGGATACGGACTTCTAAAAAGCCCAGCATCACCTTATCCATTTCCAAAAGCTGAGTTTGAACGTGGTGGCTATGCTGAGCGTATCAGACAGTTGCAGAAAAAATAACACAGAAAAAGCTTCCTTGTGGAAGCATTTTTGTCTATTGAAATTCAGCTTTGCTTTTGACATCACTATATTCCTCAGGGGTTTCAGCAGAGAGGATGTCCTCGTAGCTAGGGAGTTTGATGTTCTTGCCGTATTTGTTTTTAAGAGCTGTTGTGACAAGGCGGTAAGCTAGATTGGCATTGCGTGAGAGGATAGGTCCGTGGAAATAAGAACCAAAGACGTTTTTGTAGTGGACGCCCTCACCGCCATCTTCTTTATTGTTGCCATTGCCATAGACGACCTTGCCAAGTGGCTTTTCATCATCTGAGAGGAAGGTGCGCCCTTGGTGATTTTCAAACCCATAGTAGGTCTCGTCAAACTCATCGTTATGAATCTTGATGTCGCCGATGTAGCGGTTGTTTTGCTGGTTGAGGGTGTAGTGCCCCATGACACCAATGCCATTGATTTTCTCGCCATTAGCTTGAACATAGTATTGCCCGAGGAGCTGAAAACCACCACAGATAGCAAGGATAACGCCATCATTTTGGATATAGCGCTCAATAGCGTCGTGTTTTTGAGGGAGGTCTTTTGCGACGATAGACTGCTCGTAGTCCTGACCACCTCCGAAAAAGACGAGATTGTAGGCAGCGTCGTCAAAGTCATCGCCTATAGACACGATATCAACGGTCACGTGCGCTCCTAGCTTTTCAGCGACGTATTTCATCATGAGAATATTTCCATTGTCGCCGTAGGGATTCATGAGATTACCATAAAGATGGGCAATGCGTAAGCTGTAAGGAAAATCCTTTTGAGCAGACGATTGTAGAGAAGTATAGGTCATTAGTTCATCTCCTTTTTCACAGCGTGGCGCTCAGCGAGCATCTCACGAAACTCCAGCATAGCAGTATAAGTCGCAAGGATATAAGCATGCTCGGTTTCTTGCTTTTCAATCATGGTCATAATATCTGCAAGCTTATCTGCCTGTCTAATCTTGTCCTCAGGGTAGCCTGTGACACGTAGACGCCGTGCGATTTCAGAATGCCTTACACCTCCAGCAAAAATCTCTGGAATATCCATGTCTAAAATCGCCTCAAAATTAGCATCCCAAATCCAGCTGGTATCGATCCCGTCAGCGTAGTTGGCGTTGAGAAGTACCGAAAGAGTGAATGGATAAGGCGCAAGCTTAATCATGTCCAGCGCTTGAGAGGCACCGACAGGATTTTTGATGAGGACAAGGGTACAGCTCTTATCCCCAATGGTAAAGGTTTCCTGACGTCCAAAGACAGCTCTGCTCTTGTCAAAACCAGTCTTTATCTGGCTTGGCTCCACGCCAAAGTACTCAGCAACAGCAACGGCAGCTAGGGCGTTGTAGATATTGTAGAGACCACCGACGTTAATCTTGTAGTCTTGACCATCAATGACAAAACGTGATGAGGTGTTGGTAATCTCTGTCAGCTCTGTAAGAGCATAGTCCAGTTTTGGTCGCTCAAAGTCGCAGTTAGGACAAGTGTAGTCGCCTAGGTTGGCATAGGTATTGAGGCGATAGTTGAGGATACTTTGACAACGTGGGCAAAGCACACCCTCGGTGTTGTAGTGAGCAAGCTTTGGCGCAGTTTTCTCCGTATCGAAACCGTAAAACTGCACAGGATTGACCACTTCCTTGGAGTTAAAGAGGGGACTGTCACCATTGGCTAGAATAGTCGCTTTTGGAGCGTTAGCGGCACCATCCAAAATCATCTGATAAGTCGTGTAAATCTCACCGTAGCGATCCATCTGGTCACGAAAGATATTGGTAAAGACAAAAAGGCTTGGCGTGATGTACTTGGTGATTTTTGGCAGGCTCGCCTCGTCTATCTCAAGCACTGCAATTTTCTTGCCAGACTTGGCTTTTTTAGCAGTCAAAAAAGTCGAGACAATACCCGTTATCATATTGGCGCCGCTCGGGTTGGTAGTAACCTCGCCAAAGGCTTCCTTTAAGATACCCACAGTAAGTGCTGTGGTCAAGGTCTTGCCGTTAGTGCCTGTCACGACCACAATCTCATAATCTTTAGCAATTGTATCCAAAATATCAGGGTCGCATTTGAGCGCTAGACGCCCGGGATAAGTCGAGCCACGCCCTAGCTTATTTAACACAAAATGCGCTGATTTTCCAGCTGTAATTCCCATAAAAGTCTTAAATTTCATATCCTCATTCTACCAAAAAATAATTTAAATGGATAGTTGAAACATTGCTTTTGATTTGTGGTATAATAAAAGTATTCCGCTTTTGGACTGTTTTTGCTTGAGTTTATGGAAAATTAAAAAAAGTGGAACAAAGTACAGTTAAGATTGTGAAGTAAATGAATGAACTTTTTAGAAATGTTTAATAATACCTTTTGGCAAAATCTGATTGAAAACCCTTGGCTGATTGTCATTCATGCCTTGGACATTGGGATTGTGACCTATCTCATCTATCGCTTGATTAAGGCGTTAGCTGGGACCAAGATTATGTCGCTCATCCAAGGGGTTATCCTCTTTGTGCTTCTACGTTTGGTGGCGGAGTGGATTGGGCTGACGACCATCACTTATTTGATGAATCAAGTCATCACTTACGGTGTTATCGCAGCTGTGGTGATTTTTGCGCCTGAGATTCGGACAGGTCTTGAAAAATTCGGGCGCACCACGCAGGTCTTTCGCCAACGCCCACAGCAAAGTAAGGATGAAAAGCTAGTTGATGCTCTTTTAAAAGCAGTAGCTTACATGAGTCCTCGTAAGATTGGAGCCTTGATTTCGATTGAGCAAACGCAAACGCTGCAAGAATACATTGCAACAGGTATCCCGCTAGACGCAGACATCTCGAGTGAATTGCTCATCAATATTTTCATCCCCAACACACCGCTCCATGACGGCGCTGTCATCATTCGGGACGATAAGATTGCGACAGCCTGCTCTTATCTGCCTTTGACAGAGTCTATGGGAATTTCAAAAGAGTTTGGGACACGCCACCGTGCCGCTATCGGTCTGTCTGAAAACTCAGATGCGCTGACAGTGGTCGTCTCAGAGGAAACAGGTGGTATCTCCATTGCGGTGCGTGGTGAGTTTATGCACGATTTGACCAAGGAAAACTTTGAATCTGTCCTCAGAGCAGAGCTTATCCAAAACGATAAGACCGACATGACTTGGTTGCAAAAGATAATGGGGAGAAAGCAATGAGAAAAAAAATAGATTTTCTAAGCAATAAAGGCTGGCTCATCCTCATCTCCTTTTTTCTGGCGCTTTTGCTCTTTTTGACAGCGACGGTCAATACAACCAACAAGGTCGGCACGCAGATTTCAGGAGCGACGGAGACCTACACCCACACGCTAACCAATGTTCCGATTGACCTCAAGTATGACAATGACAAATACTTTGTGAGCGGCTACTCCTATGAAGCAAAGGTCTATCTCAGCTCGGTCAATCGGGTTAAGCTGGATTCTGAGATTAATAGCGATACCCGTCAGTTTAAGGTTGTTGCTGACTTATCTAATGTCAAGACAGGTACCCAAACCGTCAAGCTCAAAATCACCAATCTACCAAGCGATGTCACAGCTACCGTTGAGCCAAAGGCTATCTCGGTCACGATTGGCAAGAAAAAGACCAAAACCTTTGACGTGGTTAGCAATGTCCCTACTAGCCAAGTGGCAGAGGGGTACGAGGTGACTAAAGTGGAGACCAGCCTTAAAACGGCTAAGGTCACAAGTGACGAGTCCATCATCAGTAGAATCGACCACGTGGAAGCCAGCTTACCAGAGGATAAAGTATTGACAGGTGATTACAGTGGCAAGGTCAATCTGCAGGCGGTTGCTAAGGACGGAACGGTGCTTGCAGGCATTATCAGCCCATCAAAAGCAAAATTAAGTGTTTCTGTCACAAAACTCACCAAGCAAGTCCCTGTTAAGCTCAATCTGACAGGAACCATGAGCGATAGTCTTAGTAAGATTGACTACAAACTCAGTCAAGATACGGTGACGATTTCTGGTAGTAAGGAAGCGCTAGATGCGACTTCAGAGATTACAGCTAACCTTGATATCTCGCATATCACAAAGGATACCTCAAAGACCATCACCTTATCCACAGATAAAGTGACCATCACACCAGCTCTAGTGACTGTTCAGTTGACAACCACTAAAAAATAGTAGATAATAGACAAGATTAGACATGGAGGAAGCGAAAACTCGCAAATTATTATGGGAAAATATTTTGGAACGGACGGTGTCCGTGGTGAAGCAAATGTTGAATTAACCCCTGAATTAGCCTTTAAACTAGGGCGTTTTGGTGGCTACGTCCTTAGTCAGCATGAAAATGAACGTCCACGTGTCTTTGTTGGGCGTGACACACGTATCTCAGGTCAGCTTTTGGAGTCAGCCTTGGTCGCTGGGCTTTTGTCTGTTGGTATCGAGGTTTACCTGCTTGGTGTGGTGGCGACACCTGGTGTGTCTTACTTAGTTCGCACGGAAAAAGCGAGCGCCGGTGTCATGATTTCAGCTAGTCACAACCCAGCTCTTGACAATGGTATCAAGTTCTTTGGTGCAGACGGGTTTAAGCTAGATGATGAGCGTGAGTTTGAGATTGAGGAACTCTTAGACGCTGATGAGGATACACTCCCTAGACCATCTGCAGAAGGCTTAGGGACAGTCGTAGACTATCCAGAGGGCTTACGCAAGTATGTCAAGTTCCTAGTATCTACAGGAATTGACCTTGAGGGTATGCCGATTGCGCTTGATATGGCAAATGGCGCAGCGTCTGCCTCTGCTCGTGATGTCTTTTTAGACCTTGGTGCAGACATCACTGTCATGGGCGACCAGCCAAATGGTCTCAATATCAATGACGGTGTGGGCTCAACCCATCCTGAAAATCTCCAAGAATTGGTCAAAAAATCCGACTGTCAAATGGGACTTGCCTTTGACGGCGATAGTGACCGCTTGATTGCTGTCGATGAAAATGGCGAGCTGGTTGATGGTGATAAAATCATGTACATCATCGGCAAATACCTCTCTCAAAAAGGGCAGTTGGCAAAAAACACCATTGTCACAACGGTCATGTCCAACCTTGGTTTCCACAAAGCGCTTGAGCGTGAGGGCATTGAAAAAACCGTTACCGCTGTGGGTGACCGCTACGTGGTTGAGGAAATGCGCAAGTCTGGCTACAATCTCGGTGGTGAGCAGTCAGGGCATGTCATCATCATGGATTACAACACCACAGGAGATGGGCAATTGACTGCCATTCAGCTGGCAAAAGTGGTCAAAGAAAGTGGTAAAACACTGTCAGAGCTTGCTGCTGAGGTGACTATTTACCCACAAAAACTGGTCAATATCCGTGTGGAAAACAGCATGAAGCACAATGCCATGGAAGTGCCAGCTATCGCAGACATTATCCATAAGATGGAGGATGAGATGGCAGGTAACGGTCGTATCTTGGTACGTCCAAGTGGTACAGAGCCGCTCCTTCGTGTCATGGCAGAAGCACCAACACATGAGGAAGTAGACTATTACGTTGACACCATTGCAGATGTTGTCCGAAAAGAAATCGGTATCGAATAGATAAAAAGAGGTTGTATAACCTCTTTTTTAGAAGAAAGGTGAGCATGGAGACGATAGAAGCATTTTCAGAGCGTTTTAGTGGGAAGGCTAAGACCATTTTGACGTAGATGATACCTGAGTACCAAGAGCGCTACAGGGATTATGTCCACGAGACAGAAAATCCTGCAACGCAAAGCCGTCGTATCAAGTATCTGACCAAGTGCTTTTTGCGCTTGCTGGAGCAGCCTTACTTTTACATCCAGCCTTTAGCAAAGAAGCGAGCACAGGAAGCTACTTGCTGGCAATATCCTACAAACTATCCTCTGTGTGATGAGGAGGAGCTTGCTCGTCTGCTCAGCACAATAGATGAACAGACTTTTGAGGTCATCTATAATGGTGCCTTTGTCGGTCTGTGTCATTTTGATGTGACTTGCGATGAGCTTGTTTTGCGCTTTGCACTGCGTCCAGACAGACTAGGACAGGGTCTCGGTGAAGGATTTTACCAAGCTATTGAAAGCTATGCGAAAGAGCATTATGAGACCAAGAGACTTTGCATTTTGACGAGCGCTAGCCTTTTACAGACCTTTATGGAAAAGCGGGGTTATCAGAAAGATAGCAGCAATCCTAAACTGATGAAAGCGCTAAGAGATTAAAAAGTCTCCCTTTTTATCCTTGAAAATGTTACAATAGTTTTATGTTTAAACAACCAACTTCCGCTTATGTACACATCCCTTTTTGCACACAAATTTGTTATTATTGTGATTTTTCAAAGGTTTTTATCAAAAATCAGCCTGTTGATGATTACCTGCGGGCGCTTATTGCTGAATGGAACAGCTATGGTATTAAAACACTAAAGACTCTCTATATCGGTGGTGGGACGCCAACTGCTATCAGCGCTGAGCAACTGGCTTATCTCTTGGACAATTTGACCAAAAACCTAGATGTATCAAGCTTAGAGGAGTTCACCATCGAGGCAAATCCTGGGGACTTGACGGCGGATAAAATCGCTGTGCTCAAGAACTCAGCTGTCAACCGAGTGTCGCTTGGTGTGCAGACCTTTAACGACCGTCATCTAAAGAAAATTGGGCGCAGCCACAATGAAGCACAGATCTATGAAAGTATCGACGCTCTCAAGCAAGCAGGCTTTGACAATATCTCGATTGACTTGATTTATGCGCTTCCAGGGCAGACCATGGATGATGTCCGTGACAATGTCCAAAAAGCGCTAGCACTTGATATTCCGCACCTGAGTCTCTATAGTCTCATCCTCGAACATCACACGGTTTTCATGAACCGCATGCGACGAGGCAAGCTGAATCTGCCGACTGAGGACTTGGAAGCGGAGATGTTTGAGTATATCATCGACCAGCTGGAGCAAAAAGGCTTTGAGCACTATGAGATTTCAAACTTCACAAAGTCTGGCTTTGAGAGCCGCCACAACCTCATGTATTGGGACAATGCCGAGTATTACGGTGTGGGAGCGGGCGCTTCAGGTTATCTAGATGGCGTGCGCTATCGCAACCGAGGACCTATCCAACACTACCTAAAAGGCATCTCTAGTGGCAATGCTAGGCTATCTGAAGAGGTCTTGACCTTAGATGAGAAGATGGAGGAAGAGCTTTTTTTGGGACTGAGAAAAAAAACAGGTGTCTCAACTGCACGCTTTGAGGAGAAGTTTGGGCTGTCCTTTTGGACACGCTATGGTCAAGTCGTTGAAGACTTAGAGCGTGACGGGCTTCTCATTGTGGAGAAGGACAATGTTCGCATGACGAAAAAGGGGTTGTTTTTAGGGGATACCGTCGCAGAAAAATTTATTTTGGAGTGAATTATGGGCTTATTATACAGTGAACCGTATCAAGTACCTTTTTATGAGACAGATGTCAACCATTATATGAAATTGCCGCAGCTCTTGTCGCTGGCTTTGCAGGTATCTGGCAGACATTCGCTACAGCTCGGCGTCAGTGATGAGGCGATTTTTGAGCAGTACGGCTTGGTTTGGGTGATTACCGACTATCACTTGGACATTATCCGTCTGCCACGCTATGCTGAGAAGATTCGTATCGAGACCGAGGCTATTTCTTACAATCGTCTCTTTTGCTACCGCAATTTCTACATTTACGGCGAGGATGGCGACAAGATTATGACTATTTTTTCTGTCTTTGTCCTCATGGACTTTGAGACGAGAAAAGTGCACCCTGTCGTTGAGGACATTGTCAGCGTCTACGAGAGCGAGAAAATCAAGAAAGTCATCCGTGGACCACGCTACAAGGCGTTGGAAAACGCTAGTGATACGCTGTATCACGTGCGTTATTTTGACCTTGATATGAATGGGCATGTCAATAACAGCAAGTACCTGGAGTGGATGTTTGAGGTCGTTGACTTTGACTTTTTAAAGGGGCATGTGCCAAAGACCATTGACCTCAAGTATGTCAAGGAAATCCACTATGGTAGCGACATTGTCTCAAGAGTTGAGATACTTGAGAATACAACTAAGCATGAAATCACAGCCGACGGCGCGGTGCATGCGCAAGCCATTATCGAATGGCAAGAAAAAGAATAAGGAGTGACTATGACATATCAAGGTTATTTGATTGATTTGGATGGGACGATTTATAAGGGCAGTGAGCGCATTCCTGCAGGTGAGCGCTTCATCGAGCGCTTACAGGAGCGCAAGATTCCCTATATGCTAGTGACCAATAACACGACACGCACGCCAGAGATGATACAAAGCATGCTGTCAAGTCAGTTCAACGTCACCACACCGCTTGAGACCATCTACACAGCGACTATGGCGACTGTGGACTATATGAACGACATGAACCGTGGCAAGACCGCCTATGTCATCGGTGCTGAAGGGCTAAAGTCAGCCATCTCTGCAGCGGGCTATGAGGAGGACACGGAAAATCCTGCCTATGTCGTTGTCGGGCTGGACTGGGAGGTCACTTATGATAAGCTAGCCACAGCGACCCTTGCTATCCAAAAAGGAGCGGTCTTTATCGGAACCAACCCAGACCTCAACATCCCGACAGAGCGTGGGCTTATGCCAGGTGCAGGCAGTCTTTTGGCGCTCCTTGAGGCAGCCACTCGAGTGAAGCCTATCATCATCGGAAAACCAGAAGCTGTCATCATGAATAAAGCTCTTGAGCACCTCGGTGTTGAGCGCTCCAAAGCCATCATGGTCGGTGATAACTACATGACTGACATCACAGCAGGTATCAAAAATGACATTGCTACTCTATTGGTTTTGACTGGATTTACAACCAAGGAAGATCTGCCAACGCTTCCTATCAAGCCGGACTTTGTCCTAGATAGCCTAGATGAGTGGAATTTTGATGAGAAATAAGTGGCTTTTTCCCTTTAGTGTCCTTTGGCTGGTAGCGCTCTGTGTGGTGGCAACCATCTATATCGCTTGGCTTGCCTACCCTTTTGAGATAGACTTTTTGCGCCTGACTGATGTCGTAGAGCTCAGTAAAGCGGACATCCGGCACAATTTCAACCAGCTCATGACTTATCTGACCAACCCATTTGCAGGAAAACTTGCTATGAATGATTTCCCCTCGTCTGCTATGGGACTCAAGCACTTTTTAGATGTCAAGCGTCTCTTTCACCTAGCACAAGGTGTGGCACTGCTTTTTAGCCCTCTTGCTCTGGTCTTTTTCTACCGTCAGCTAAAGCAAAAGATCCTATTTCTCTATCAGAGAGCTTTTGTGGTTTTAGCAATTTTGCCCTTGCTTTTTTTGCTAATGGCGGTGCTGGTAGGCTTTGATAGATTTTTCACTTATTTTCATCAGTTGCTCTTTCCAGGAGATACGAGCTGGGTCTTTGATCCACTAGTAGACCCTGTCATCTACATCCTGCCTGAGGACCTATTTTTACACTGCTTTGTGCTCTTTTTCCTCCTCTATGAGCTGGTCTTTTGGGGGCTAGTAATAACGGCACGCTGTCAGCTCAAGAAAAGGCTGGAAACAGCAATATAGAAACCGCTTGCAAAAACGCCTCTTATCTGCTATACTAAAGGTGTAGAAGATTGGTTTGACGTTAATCGTCCTTTTGTACAAAAGGGGGTGTCGTTATGATGCTATATCTGATGTTAAGCCTTTTGGCTTTTGCTCTACTTGCTGTTTTTCTCATTCCAGAGCTTATGGATTTGGTTGAGGAGATGCAGGCGTTTAAGAAGGCTGGATTCCCTTTTCATGACCAATTGTTAGAGATGATGGGCTTTACCCTTCGTCATTAAGGTGAAATAGCTGTGGCTTACTTGTTGGGTTACAGCTATTTTTAGCTTAATCTTGTGAAAATGAATGTTATGATTTTCAATTTTTTACATTTTTCAAAGGATATGATAAAATAAGGTAACTAAAAAAAGAGGAGTGACGATTTTGGAACAAACGTTTTTTATCATCAAACCTGACGGTGTGAAAAGAGGGCTGGTTGGAGAGATTTTGATACGCATTGAGCGTCGTACTTTTACCATTGAGCATTTAGAGGTGCGCATGGCGAGTGAGGAGCTTTTGCGCAAGCACTATGAGGACTTGGTTGACCGTCCTTTCTTCCCGCAGATCGTCGACTATATGACCAGCGGTCCTGTGGTGATTGGCGTTATTTCAGGAAATGACGTCATCCAAACATGGCGTACTATGATGGGCGCCACTAACCCTAAGGACGCTGTTTTAGGCAGTATCCGTGGAGACTTTGCCCAAGCACCGGCTGAAGGTGGCGCTACCTTCAACGTGGTTCACGGCTCAGACTCAAAAGAATCCGCAGAGCGTGAGATTGCTCTCTGGCTTGGAAAATAAAGGGAAAGGTCTAGCAAGGCTAGGCTTTTTTGCTGAGAGATAAAGAAGTGGCTTTGTCTCTTTCTGTCTGTGGCGCTTTTTGGTATAATAATAGGTGAGACTAGATTAGTATAGGAAGATGACATGAATATTGAAGAACTGAAACAACGACAGGAAAAAATCCGCAATTTCTCGATTATTGCCCACATTGACCATGGGAAGTCGACGCTGGCTGACCGTATCTTGGAGGCGACAGAGACGGTATCTAGCCGTGAAATGCAGGCGCAGCTCCTTGATAGTATGGACTTGGAGCGTGAGCGTGGGATTACCATTAAGCTAAACGCCATTGAGCTTAACTATACGGCAAAAGACGGCGAGACCTATATTTTCCACTTGATTGACACACCGGGGCACGTGGACTTTACCTATGAGGTGTCTCGATCTCTTGCTGCCTGTGAGGGGGCGATTTTGGTCGTCGACGCAGCGCAAGGGATTGAAGCACAGACTCTAGCTAACGTCTATCTAGCGCTAGACAATGACCTTGAAATCCTGCCTGTTATCAATAAAATCGACCTGCCCGCAGCTGACCCAGAGCGTGTGCGCACCGAGATTGAAGATGTGATTGGGCTGGACGCTTCAGAGGCGGTGCTGGCTTCAGCCAAGGCTGGTATTGGGATTGAGGAGATTTTGGAGCAAATCGTTGAGAAAGTCCCAGCACCTGCTGGTGATTTGGAAGCACCGCTTCAAGCCCTTATCTTTGACTCGGTTTATGACGCTTACCGTGGGGTTATCCTGCAGGTGCGCATTATTAACGGCATGGTCAAGCCTGGGGACACCATTCAGCTCATGAGCAATGGCAAGACCTTTGACGTGACTGAGGTCGGCATTTTCACACCAAAGGCAGTTGGACGTGATTTCCTTGCGACAGGAGATGTTGGCTACATCGCAGCTTCTATCAAGACAGTGGCGGACACTCGTGTCGGAGATACCGTGACTCTGGCAAATAATCCAGCAGCAGAGCCACTGCATGGTTATAAGCAAATGAACCCAATGGTCTTTGCAGGACTTTACCCAATCGAGTCCAACAAATACAACGACCTGCGTGAAGCGCTTGAGAAGTTGCAACTCAACGACGCCAGTCTCCAGTTTGAGCCAGAGACGTCGCAGGCTTTAGGCTTTGGTTTTCGCTGTGGTTTCTTAGGGCTCCTTCACATGGATGTCATCCAAGAGCGCTTGGAGCGTGAGTTCAACATTGACCTCATCATGACAGCGCCGTCCGTAGTTTACCACGTGACGACAACAGACGGTGAGATGATTGAAGTGTCTAACCCGAGCGAATTTCCAGACCCGACACGTGTCGACTACATCGAAGAGCCTTATGTCAAGGCGCAAATCATGGTCCCACAAGAGTTTGTCGGAGCGGTCATGGAGCTTTGCCAGCGTAAGCGTGGCGACTTTGTGACTATGGATTATATTGACGACAATCGTGTCAATGTCATCTACCAAATCCCGCTAGCTGAGATTGTTTTTGACTTCTTTGACAAGCTTAAAAGCTCTACTCGTGGCTACGCTAGCTTTGACTACGAGATTTCAGAGTACCGCAAGTCCCAGCTGGTCAAGATGGATATTCTCCTCAATGGTGACAAGGTGGACGCCCTCAGCTTTATCGTGCACAAGGAATTTGCCTATGAGCGTGGGAAACTCATCGTTGAGAAACTCAAGAAAATCATCCCTCGTCAGCAGTTTGAAGTGCCTATCCAAGCCGCTATCGGTCAAAAAATCGTGGCACGTACAGACATCAAAGCCCTGCGTAAAAACGTCCTTGCCAAGTGTTATGGTGGTGACGTCTCTCGTAAGCGTAAGCTTCTCGAAAAGCAAAAAGCAGGTAAAAAACGCATGAAAGCCATCGGCTCTGTCGAAGTCCCACAAGAAGCCTTCCTCAGCGTGCTTTCTATGGACGAAGAATAAACGGAATAAACACGTAAAACCTTGAAGTCATTTCAAGGTTTTTTGTGTAATGTTGACATGTTTAACAGATAAGCGTATAATGCAATCACTTTATTTATTCTAGGAGGGCAGTATGAAGCAGACAAAAGTCATCGGGCTCATCGGCGGGATGAGTTGGGGAAGTACGATAACCTATTATCAAGTCATCAATGAGACGGTCAAGGAAGCGCTAGGTGGCTTGCACTCGGCTAAAATTCTCCTCTACAGTGTGGATTTTGCGGAGATTGAGGCGTGTCAGTCTAGTGGCGACTGGGAGAGAAGCGCAGCTATTTTGACAAAAGCCGCTAAAAACTTAGAGCAAGCTGGGGCTGATGTGATTGTCATCTGTACCAATACCATGCACAAGATTGTCCCGCAGATGGAAAAAGAGCTTACCATTCCCATGTTGCACATTGCCGAGGCGACTGCAGATAGCCTGCTTAGCCAAGGCATTCAAAAGGTAGCGCTTCTAGGGACCAAGTACACTATGACCCAAGATTTTTACAAAGATGTGCTGACGCAAAAAGGCTTAGAGACTTTAGTACCAAATGCTGCTGACATTGAACTGGTTAATGACGTCATTTATCAAGAGCTTTGCTTGGGGCGTGTTTTGGAGGAGTCTCGCACGCAGTATCAGCGTATTATCCAAGAGTTGAAAGACAGGGGAGCAGAAGCAGTTATCCTTGGCTGCACGGAGATTGGTCTCTTGATTAAGCCAGAAGATTCTAGCCTGCCTGTCTTTGACACGACCCTTATCCATGCTAAAAAAGCCGCTCAGTGGTCACTCACATAAACCGTTTTATGGTACAATAGAGACCGAGGTAAAAATATGCGTGATAAAAGGGATATCTTATTAGCTGCGGAAAAGTTAGCTTACGAGAGCTGTGAGGGTGATAGTAGCGGTCATGATTGGTGGCATATTGTGCGGGTGAGAAATCTTGCAGGCACAATGGCGCAAAAAGAAGGAGCAGATGTCTTTATCTGCGAGTTGGCTGCGCTTCTTCACGATGTGGCAGATGAAAAGCTGGTAGCTGACTCTAAAAAGAGAGAAGAAGAGCTTTTTCTCTGGCTTCTTGAGCAGGGCTTAGCCGAAAAAGACTGCCAGCATGTGATGACTATCATCAAAAACATGTCCTTCAAAGGTGGCACCAATCCACCTATGACGACACTAGAGGGGCAGGTCGTTCAAGACGCTGATAGGCTGGACGCTATTGGTGCTATTGGGATTGCTCGGGTGTTTGCCTATTCAGGTGCCAAGGGGCGCCCGATTTACGACCCTAATAGGACAGCCAGAGAGCTGCTTACTCTTCGTGACTACCGCAGTGGTCAAGATACCGCTATCATGCATTTTTACGAGAAACTGCTCAAGCTAAAAGACCTGATGAACACCGACTACGCTAAGACCTTAGCGCTTCATCGTCATCAGTTTTTAGAAGATTATTTAGAAGAATTTTTAGCAGAATGGGACACCAAGTCCTAGAAAAGACCGAAGAAAGGAAATGATATTATGCCGATTCGTCGTGCGACAAAAGAAGACATTCCAGCAATTGAAGCTTTGCTGGCGCAGATTTTAGAACACCATCACAAACTCCGCCCAGATATTTTTGAAGCTAAGGGCAGCAAGTTCACCACTGAAGAATTAACAGCGCTCATGGAGGATGACATGCGCCCTGTCTTTGTCTACGAGGGGGAAAACGGTGCCATTTTAGGGCACCTCTTTACAGTGATTGAGGAGGCAAAAGCGCCAAAGAAACCGCATAAGATCTTGTTTATTGACGATTTGTGTGTGGATGAAAAGGCACGAGGGCAAAAGCTAGGCGAGCAATTTTACCAGTTTGCACTTGCCTTTGCCAAAGAGCAGGGCTGCTACAACATTACGCTAGATGTCTGGGAAGGCAACGACGGTGCCAAACGCTTTTACGAGCGCCTAGGGCTAAAACCGCAAGAATACAAACTCGAGTACATCCTCGACTAAGTGAAAACCCGCAAATGTACATTTGCGGGTTTTTGTCAAACAAGCACTTGTCTAAACTTGACAGCTATCACAAAAGTCGCTACAATAAAGGCAATTAAAATGAATGAAATATGAGAAGAGTAAATACTATGCCAAATTTATTAAACTATCTTAAAGCAGCAAAAGACCTATCATTTGGCGATTTACCACTAAATGACCTAGATTGTATTTGTATCAATGAACTTGCCTACATCCCTTTTGGCGAGCTTGCTGGCTGGACGACGTCTGATAGCCAGACCTTATTTGACTTTTTAGAGGAAAATGTCGAGCGCCTGCAGGTAGGGGCTCTCATCACTGAAAATTGTCTACGGTTGAGCTATCTTATGGCGATTTCAAAGCGTTTTGAAAACCTAACCATTAGCCACTATGTCAGCAGTATCACTGTTGAGTTTGAGCGCCAGTTTGCAGCGGCTTTGTTTACCTTGCCAGATGGCAACTATCACCAAATCGTTTTTCGTGGGACAGATGACACGTTGATTGGTTGGAAAGAGGACTTTAAGCTGACTTATATGCGTGAGATTCCATCGCACCGCTCTGCCATTCGCTATCTCAAACATCTCTTGCCGCATTTGGAAGGGGAAATTGTCATATCAGGGCATTCAAAGGGAGGCAATCTTGCCCTCTACGCTAGCACTCAACTTCCAACGGACTTGCAGGACAAGGTCAGTCGTATCATTTGGTTAGATTCCCCAGGTGTCCAAGAGTATATGCTAACAAGAGAGGGCTATCTCAATATCAAAGACAAGGTGCAAGGTTATCTGCCGCAGGACTCGATTGTTGGTATCATGCTTTGGCACCTTGAGTCCAAAGAGCGAGTGGTTAGCGATGCCTTTAGTATCGGTCAGCACAATATTTTTTCTTGGCAGGTAGACTTAAAACACCTTGGGACGTTTCAAGAGGCGACCCATCAAGGTGAGGTCAGTCGTAGTCTTGAAAAGACCTTCAAGGAGTGGACAGATGAGCTTGGCATTCACGAGCTCAAGCAGATATTTGACTTGGTGTTTGATAGTTTTTTGGACAATGGGCTGAGCCGTTTTAGCGATTTTACCTTTGACGAAAAATGGAAAATCCTAGCTGCTCTTGCGCAGTTTGGCTCTCTAGACAAGGCAAAGCGCCATCTATTGACCCACTCAGCTACGCTGCTGCTGGCACAGTTTACGACCAACTTTGTGGCGGAAAATTTCAAAAAACACCCAGCACCACAAGAACATCGAGATAAATAATAAGAGAGTGGAACAAAATCGCATTTGACGATTTTTGTCCCACTCTCTTTTTTAGTTGACACCAACGATAGCTTTATTGGTGAGTTGATTGTTGACGAAGTTGAGCGTGATTTGAGGGTTGTTTTTGCTATCAGCTCTCTCGATACCACTGACCCAGACAGCTTGCAGTTTTGTGTGTTCAGACGAAGCTGACTCAGAGTAGATGTCAGGCTGTCCGAGCAGGTCAATGGCTTGCTGGAAGGTCATATTGTCTGTGATTTTTGAGATTTTGTCCTTGGTGATGGTATTGTAGCGGATGAAGCTAAAGTTTGAGATCGAGCGTGTGATGGCGCTATCTCGCAGGAGATTGACCGTGATAGTGACTTCATCAAATTGCCAAGTATAGCCATCTAGCGTCACATCACCAGCAGGTGTCTGAAAAGTTTGAGCAGGCTCGCCAAACATGGCTTTCAATTGCTCCAAGTTTGTCCCACCAGTAAATTCAGAATCCTTGGTTCCCAGCGTGATATTATTAAAAGCAAGCCGTATGTCTTGATGTTTAGTAGGAACATCAGAGGCCGCTGTTAGGCTAGATGAGCTTGTTTGTGATTTGTCTTGTTTTTGAGGGGCGCAGGCGACAAGTCCTAGCCCTAACACACATAACAGTGTGAATTGACCTAATTTTTTCATACTATTTCCCTCTTTTATACGATTCCTTTTATACTACTATTATACCATAAGTCAGCAAAAAGCGCAGAAGCGATTTCTTTTTATTTTCTAATATAAAACAAAAAGCCCCATCCTAAAGAGGCTCTTTCCTATGAATTTAAAAAATGAAAAACAGGCTAATTGCTTTAATGGAGCCGGTGGGGATCGAACCCACGTCCAAACACCTGCCAACATATTCATCTACAACCATAGGCTATGTATTGATTTAACCAAAGAGCGACACATAGCTCAAGCCTTCCTTTAGCGAGCCTATCAATCTCTTTTTAGCCAGCTAGGCAATGACTAAACGTAGTTTGCTCATCAATAAGACCTTCAAACAAACGCAAACAATCTGTAGAAAGTCACGCAGGCTGGTGTTTAGGCAGCTACTGCGTAAGAAGTGTTATTTTTTGCAGTTATATTTAACTGGCAATTTTACATCTGCTGATGAGTTGCCGAATATGCCTCATAATGCCTGTCGAATCCAAAACGACCCCAGAAACATTAACTCATTTAGTATATCAAAGGAGATAACAGAAAGCAAGTAAAAAGCGTTTAATCTCTAAAAGTTTCTTTTTGATGGTTGCTCACTAATTGGCAATTTCTTTTTCTTGTGTCCAAAATAGCTCTATAGGATGTGATAATGATTAGAAAAAGATTGACATAGCGTTTTCTTTCTGGTAGGGTGGTAGGTAGCTATTTTTTTGTATGGCTATCCATAGTCTAACTGGCATGTTAAGGAGGTAATCATCATTATGTCAGCTTTTGGTTTACTAATCGCACTTATTCCAGCAATTGGCTGGGGGATTCAGCCCTTGATTTTGAAAAAGATTGGTGGAACACCTGTCAACAGTATGTTGGGGTTTGGGATTGGTGCAACCGTTATTGGAGTCATCGTGCAGCTCGTGAGTCATCCGAGCGGTCTGTCAAGCACAGCTTTACTACTCAGTTTCATCTCTGGGATGTTCTGGGTTATCGGTCAAGCTGGGCAAGTGTCTAGCTATGACGTGATTGGTGTTTCAAAAACAATGCCAATCTCAACAGGTCTGCAATTGCTTGGGACATCTATCATCGGTGTTTTAGCTTTTGGGGAATGGTCTAGTTGGACGTCTAAAATCTTTGGTTTTTTAGCGATTGCGCTCTTGATTTTCGGAGCTTATCTGACCTCGCTTGAGCCAAAAGGCGCTAGCAACAAGCCGACTCATCTAGCAAAAGGGGTACAGATTTTAGCCTTCACTAGCTTCGGTTACTGGTTTTACAGTGCTGTGCCTAAAATAGTCAATGCAGACGGCTTGTCTATGTTTCTACCGCAAATGCTTGGTGTTTTAGTCGGGTCTGTTCTTTACGCTAGCTTCAAAGAGCGCCAAGCTTTCAAGGCAAAAGAAAGCTGGCAATGTGCTGGTGTTGGGATTATTTTTGGGATTTCGTCATTAGCTTACATCTTCTCAGCTAAGTTAAACGGCGTGACACTCGCCTTTATCCTCACGCAGCTCAATGTCATCCTCTCTACACTAGGTGGCATTTACATTCTCAAAGAAACCAAGCCAAAACGTGAGCTTTTCCTCACTTATCTAGGACTTGTCATTATCGTGCTTGCAAGCGTGATGACGATTTTCCTATGATAGCCACAAAACTCTCCAGACGGGGAGTTTTGTGGTGTTATAATAAGGACAGGACTATTTGTTTGGGAAATATTAGCAAGGAGAGAAAATGTATAATCAAGTAGAGAGTGTCAATGGCAGAAAACTAGCTTATTGTCGGAGTAGCGATTGGCAGGATGAGGTGATTGTCTTTTTTCATGGCTTTGTAGGGTCAAAGGATTATTGTTTAGAGGCTGGTAGTTGCTGTCTAGTTTCTTTTGAGCGCTTTGGGATTGGGCAATCGCAGGTAGTGCCTTACTACAGCATGGAGGATTTTCTCGAGTATGTTCATGAGATTTTACAAAGGCATAAGGTAAGATCTGTCAAACTCATCGGACATAGTGCAGGAGGTTACTATGCTCAGCTTTTTGCACAGCATTTTTCTGATATGGTCACGTCACTGACCTTGGTGAGTAGCATGATCCCCATCAACTCTCCTGCGACAAAGAAAATCATAGACCCTAGCTGGAAATGGACAGTTTTTTGACCTTAAAGTGTAAAGCGCTTTCTAAGTTCTATTTTAAACGCATGGCAAAAGCCATCGCAAATCACTATGACAAGCAGCTCCAGCACAATCTAGCGACTCTGTCTGAGACAGAAAGGCAACTTATCAAGGAAAATCATGATGTGATAAAATCGGCAGTTCTAAACGCTGTGGCAAATGATGGTCTAGGTATCTACTACGACGCCTAAGCTCTTTGTCAGAAGCGAGATGAGCTCAAAATCCCCAATCATATCCCAGTCTATCTTTGGCATGGGACAAAGGATGAAACTGTTCCCCTCTCCTATGTAGACTACTTTGAAAGCCACTATCCTGTCACCAAAAGGCATATCCTTGATGACCTAGGACACATGCTTTATCTGGTGCATCGGCAGGAGATTGTGCGTGAGCTGGGATGTCATGATGACAAATGAAAGGGATAGGAGTAGGTGAGCACAGTGAAGTTTGGATTTTCTTATATAGGGTTGATTTATCTGATAATGCTAGCGCTGCCAAATATAATATGGACAAAACACCAACCAAAGGGCTATCAAGAATATGCGAGCAGGGAAAATAAAGCGCTTCAATTATTGGAGCGAGTTGGACAACTTGCAGTCTTTGGTCTTGTTCTGATTTTTAAGGACTTTAATATGAGAGTATGGTCAGGCTGGTCGTGCTGGCTGATTCTATCCTTTTTTTAATGCTCCTTTATGAAGTTTACTGGATTCGCTATTTTAGAAGTTCAAAAACAATGGCGGACTTTTACAAGAGTTTACTGGGGATTTCTGTGCCAGGAGCAACCTTGCCAGTAGTTGCCTTCTTTTTACTTGGCGTATACGGGAGAAATCCCTACCTAATACTTGCGGTCATTATACTAGGTATCGGTCATACGGGGATTCATCTAGCACACTGGAGGGAGATGCAAGACAAAAAGAATTGATGACGCTATCAAGCAAGCGCTTTCTATGTTTTCTTACGAATAGTCTAGTAGGAGGTGGTGTGATGTTAGTGGCACATGATAGTGATAATCAACTGGTGACGGTGCTGGATAGGATTCCAGAGAAACGGGATTTTTCTGTCCTGCCTGCAAGCAACCTGTTAGGCTTAAGATGGGCAAGGTCATGCGGACGCATTTTGCGCATATTAGTTTGGAAGCTTGCCAGTTTTACAGTGAGAACGAATCAGCAGAGCACCTAGGCTTAAAAGCTGAGCTTTACAAGGAGGTATCTAAAGGTGCAAAAGTAGAGATAGAGCATGTCCTAGAGGAGATTGGTCAGATTGCTGATGTTTTTGTAGGTGAGCGCTTAGCGCTTGAAGTGCAGTGCAGTCGTCTGTCTGAAAAACGGCTCATAGAGCGTAGCCAAGCCTATCAGAGGGCAGGCATTCATGTCCTGTGGTTGCTGGGGGAAAAGCTGTGGTTGGGCAAGAAAATCTCGCCCTTGCAAGAACAGTTTTTACAGTTTTCCAAAAATGTGGGCTTTTACTATATGGAGCTTGACCACAAACAACGCCTTATACGGCTCAAATACCTCATCTACCAAGATCTGTTCTTTTGACGAGGATGTGTTGTCTTTTTTGCGTCTGCCCTACAAAGCACAGGCAGTCAGTAGCTACAGTGTCAAACAGAACGAAGAGATTCTGACCTATATCCAGCGTCAGCTCTACAATGGCAATCGTTATTGGCTAAAAGAGCAGGAAAAAGCTTACCTTTCTGGTGGCAATCTCTTAGGGCAACCAGCGTCTGCCTTTTTCCCGCAGGTGAAACCTTTTGATAGCCACAAACTCAGTCTTGTCACAGAAGATTTGACCTGGTTTTATCAAGTTTTTTACAAATATTATTAAAAGCTAGGTTCAAGCGCTGTTCAAACGCTTTATTCGCCAGCATTTTATGGTACAATAAAGGAAAACTAAAGCTTAAGGAGAGAAGAAATGTCAGATAACCGACAAGCGATTGATGAGAAGTACCAATGGGACTTGACCACTGTCTTTGAGAGTGACGAGGCGTGGGAGCAAGAAATGATGGAGCTGTCAGCTACTATTGATGAGGCAAAGAGCTGTGCTGGGCACCTTTTGGACTCAAGTGAGAGCCTGAGAGATATTACTGACTTAGAGTTAGCTTTGTCTCGCCGCCTAGAGAAAGCTTACGTCTATGCGTCTATGAAAAACGACCAAGATACGACGGTCGCCAAATACCAAGAGTTCCAAGCCAAGGCAGCAGCGCTCTATGCCAAGTTCAGCGAGACCTTTTCTTTTTACGAGCCAGAGTTTATGGCGCTTGATGCGGCTACCTATGCGCAATTTTTAGAGGAAACGCCCGACTTGAAGCGCTACAGCTATTTCTTTGAAAAGCTCTTTAAACGCCAAGAGCATGTGCTGACTCAAGCAGAAGAAGAGCTTTTAGCAGGTGCTAGTGAGATTTTCAACGCAAGTAGTGAAATCTTTGAAATCCTAGACAATGCTGACATTGTCTTTCCAGTTGTCAAGGGCGATGAGGGAAAGGATGTCCAGCTCAGTCATGGTAATTTCATCAGTCTCATGGAGTCAAAAGACCGCAAGACTAGAAAAGCTGCCTACGAAGGACTCTACAGTGTCTATGAGCAGTATCAGCACACCTATGCCAAGACCCTACAAACTAATGTCAAGGTGCATAATTTTGACGCACGTGTGCACAAGTACAGCTCAGCAAGACAAGCTGCGTTAGCTAGCAATTTTATCCCAGAGAGTGTCTATGACACGCTCCTTGAGACGGTTAATGAACACTTGCCACTTCTTCATCGCTATGTGGCGCTACGTCAAAAAGTGTTGGGTCTTGATGATTTGAAGATGTACGACCTCTACACGCCACTGTCTGAGATGGATATGGCTTATAGCTACGAGGACGCACTTGAAAAAGCGCAGGAAGTGCTGGCTATTTTTGGTGAGGATTACCTCAAAGAGGTCAAGCGTGCCTTTAGTGAGCGCTGGATTGATGTCAAGGTCAATAAAGGCAAACGCTCAGGCGCCTACTCTGGTGGCTCTTACGACACCAACGCTTTTATGCTCCTTAATTGGCAGGACACGCTAGATAATCTCTTCACCCTTGTCCATGAGACAGGACACAGCATTCACTCGACTTTTACGAGAAGCAATCAACCGTACGTGTACGGTGATTACAGCATTTTCCTAGCGGAAATTGCTTCGACGACCAATGAAAATATCTTGACAGAAACGCTGTTAAAAGAGGAAACAGATCCGAAAAAACGCTTTGCTATTTTAAACCATTACCTAGATGGCTTTAAAGGCACAGTCTTTCGTCAAACGCAGTTTGCCGAGTTTGAGCAGGCGATTCATAAGGCAGACCAAGACGGTATTGTCTTAACTAGCGAGTATATCAACACGCTCTATGCTGATTTCAACGAGAAATACTATGGTCTCAAAAAAGAGGATAATCATTTCATCCAGTACGAGTGGGCGAGAATCCCGCATTTCTACTATAACTACTATGTCTTTCAATATGCGACAGGCTTTGCAGCAGCTAGCTATTTAGCTGAGCGCATTGTCCATGGTGAAGAAGCCGATAAAGAGTCTTATCTCAATTACCTCAAAGCTGGTAACTCCGACTATCCGCTTAATGTCATCAAAAAAGCAGGCGTGGATATGGAAAGTAAAGACTACCTCATAGCAGCCTTCAAGGTCTTTGAAGAACGTTTAGCTGAGCTTGAAAAGCTTGTCGAAGCAGGCGCTCATCTCTAATCTAAAAAACGCCCTTAGCAATCTAAGGGTGTTTTTAGACGGTGTGAGATAGTTTGTAAATCAAATCATTGTCCAAAAAGTCTGAAAATGTTACAATACTAACCATAACTAGAAAGGGGAGAAGAGTATGGATGTCTTTGTTATTGGGAGTACTGGTCGTGTTGCGACTAGTTTGATACGTCAGCTAACAGCAGAAGGGCACACGGTCAGAGCTGCAGCGAGAAATCCTGAAAAGGTGATAAAACTTAGTGGTGTAGAGCCTGTCGCCTTTGATTTACACGCTTCAGTAGAGGAGATGAAGCAGCTCATGGCAGGAGCAGATGCTGTTCTTTTTGTAGCGGGTTCACGAGGGCGTGATTTGTTGCAGACGGATGCTTTTGGGGCGGTGAAAACCATGCAAGCAGCAGATAGTCTTGGCATTAAGCGCTATGTTTTACTGAGTTCACTCTATGCGCTGGAGCCAGACAAATGGTCACACCCTAATCTCAGTAAGATTATGGATTACAATGTTGCCAAGTTCTTTGCGGACTACTACCTAGTGACTAATACCAAGCTTGACTATACTATCGTACAGCCTGGTAATCTCGCTGAAAAAGAGGGGACAGGCATGATTACAGTTACCAATGATGCTTATGGCAGCATTGCTATAGAGGATGTGGCAGCTGTACTTGCTGAGAGTCTTAAAATACCAGAGACAATTGGTAAGGTCGTTAAGATTGTCGAGGGCACTACCCCTATCCAAAAAGCGCTGGAGGAATTGTGATACATGACCAAGCTATCTGTCTTAAACTTAGTTCCTGTCCGTCAAGGACATAGTTACCAAGAAACCATTACTGAGATGAAGCGCTTAGCCCAACGTGTCGAGGAGTTGGGTTATCATCGTTACTGGATTGGTGAGCACCATAACACCAAGCTTTTTGCCTGCTCTTCAACGCCACTTCTCATCCAAGAAGCCCTGTCTGCGACCAAGACTATTCGTGTAGGGTCTGGTGGTATCATGCTTCCTAATCACAACCCCTATATGCTTGCTGAGCAGTTTGGGACGCTGGCAGCACTCTACCCCAATCGTCTAGATTTAGGACTTGGACGTGCACCGGGGACGGATACGGAGACGGCACAGTCTTTACGTCGCAAGACCTTGGATGACGAAGAGCATTTTAAAAATGACATCCTAGAATTACGCTCTTACCTTGAAGGGACAAATACGGTCCACGCTTATCCTGGTGAAGGTCAAGATATTCCTTTTTACATCTTAGGTTCAAGTACAAAAAGTGCTCTTTTAGCAGCGCAACTAGGGCTTCCTTATGTGTTTGCAGGGCACTTTGCTCCGCAAATGATGGAAGAGGCGTTGAGCCTTTACCGTCTGCGCTTTCAACCGTCAAAATACCTAGAGCAACCTTACGCTGCTCTAGGTGCTAACGTCATCATGGCAGACACGCAAAAAGAAGCAGACTACCTAGCCACCACGCAAACACAAGCTTTTGTTGACATCGTGACGGGGCAACCAAGAAACCTTTGCCCGCCTGTCAAGGACAGCGAGACGGTTTGGAAAAATCTCTCCGACTCTAAGCACGCTCCGCATTTTGGACCAGTTGCTTTTAGCCAAGACACCTTTATCAGCCAAGAAAAGAAAATCGTTGAGCGCATATCAGAGCTCACTCTTATCGGCGACAAAAAGAGTGTCTACAGTCAATTGCTAGCGCTTAAAATGCGTGTCCCAATTGACGAATTGATAGTAGCGACTTATATTTATGATGAAACCGCACAGCACCACTCCTTTGAACTTCTCGCTGAGTTGGCAAAGGAAAAGGCGATTTAAGTAAAGTAAGAAAGGTGATTATGACAGCATTTATTTGGGATTTGGATGGGACCTTGATTGACTCTTATGAAGCCATCATAGAGGCGCTCGAGGTGACTTATAGAGCTTTTGATTTTCAGGATTGGGACAAAGAAGCTATTCATGCTTATATCCTAAAAGAGTCTGTAGGGCAGCTTTTGGAGAAAAAAGCTGGGGAAACGGGTACTTCTTTAGCGCAGCTAAAAGCCTTTTTCAACGACGAGCAGACCAAGCGTGATGATAAAATCGAGCTCTTGCCGTTTAGCAAAGAAGCGCTAGCTTTTGCAGACAAAGAAGGTATCCAGCAGTTTATGTACACGCACAAGGGGGCGAGTACGCAGGCTGTTTTAGAGGACTTGGGTATTAAGAGTTATTTCACCGAGATTTTGACGGGCGTTTCTGGCTTTGAGCGTAAACCTCATCCAGAGGGCATTTACTATCTCATGGACAAATACAAGCTCAATCCTCATGACACCTACTACATCGGCGACCGTAAGCTAGATGTCGAGGTGGCAAAAAATGCTGGCATTTGCTCGATTAACCTCACTCAAGAGAGCAGTCCTATCAATCAAAAAATCCAAGATTTACGAGTTCTTGAGACCTTATTTGGCAAATAATGAAAAAATCATCGGAAACGGTGATTTTTCTGTTGACAAAAAAGTCTTAGGATATATAACAACTAAAGATAAAAAATATCCTAGGAAATGAGGTAAGGAGAATGACAACAATCGTAATGTTAGGTGGAAATGGCTATATCGGACGTCATACAACTATGAAATGGCTGGAAAAAGACAGCACAGCGCAGTTTTACGTGCTCTCACGCTCTGGTAAAAACAGCTTGGTTGACCCACGCGTGCATACGCTAAAGGCAGGTGTGTCTGACTATGAGTCTGTTAAGAGTGTCTTGCCAGACAAGGTCGACTATATCGTGGACTTTGTCGGATGCCCAGAAAAAGACCCAGAAGTCTTTAAGCAGGTCAATAACAAACCTGCAGAGGTCATGCAAAAAATCGCTGAAGAAAAAGGAGCGAAGGCTATGGGATTTATCGGCGGAACCTTTGGTCCAAAATCCTTTGCCAATGGGAAAAAAGCCATCATGCAGGAACTTAAAAAGAGTTCAGTCCGCCTAGAAGTGGTAGAGCCAACGGTCGTTTACGGAGCAGATCGCAATGACGCTATCAGTAAAATGGTGCCACTCTTGAAAGTGTTCGGCAGGATTTCACAGAGATTGCCTTTGAGGAGACATCGTCAGGCACCAAGGTCACTTGGACTATTGACGTTGACGTCCCGCTTCCTCTGCTGAATAAGCTGATGACGAGCTTTGCTGGGCAAATGGCAAAGACGCTTTATCGGACGATTTTAAAGGCTGGTAAGAAGGAGCTGGAACATGAAGGTAAATAAAAGCGTTGAGCAGGGGGTCTATGTGCTTCTGATGATGGCACTGTAAAAAGACCACGCCCCTGTCAAGAGCCATGTGCTCAGCCAGATTTTAGGGGTATCTGACTCCTATCTCAAAAAGATTTTGATGAAGCTAGGAAAAGCGCAGCTGGTCGTCTCCAGTGCCAATAAGCACGGAGGCTACAGGCTAGATCGTCCTATCACTGATGTGAGCCTAGCGGATGTCCTGATGGCGCTAGATGATGACAAGGCCATTACTTTTAAGCACTTGTCGCAGGCAATATTTGATGACAAACAGCATGTCAAAGAAGGTGAGGACAAGATTTTAAAAGCACTAGAAGCAGGTCGGACAGCTTTCTATCAAGAAGCCAGCAAGCTCAAATTCTCTGAGCTTCTACACGAGTACGCCTATGAGTCTGGTGTTTTTGACTGGGAAAAGCGCCTAGATGAAGCTGATTAGCCAAGTGTTTCCTTTTTTGATATAATGTAATCTATGGTCAAATCATATTCAAAAAATGCAAATCATAACATGCGCCGTCCTGTGGTCAAAGAGGAAATTGTCAGCTTCATGCGGGAGCGCCAGCAGCAAAATACCGGCTTTCTAGCGGAGCTAGAGGCTTTTGCTAAGCAAGAAAATATCCCTATCATTCCGCACGAAACGGTGGCTTATTTTCGTTTGTTACTGCAGACCTTGCAGCCTAAAAACATCCTTGAAATCGGGACTGCCATCGGTTTTTCAGCCCTTTTGATGGCAGATAATGCACCAAATGCGCACATCACAACAATTGACCGCAATTCTGAGATGATTGCCTTTGCCAAGGAAAACTTTACCAAGTATGATACTAGACAGCAAATCACCTTGCTGGAAGGCGATGCGGCAGAAGTGCTGGGTGAGCTAGAGGGGGCTTATGACTTTGTTTTCATGGACTCTGCCAAGTCCAAGTACATTATCTTTTTGCCAGAAATTCTAAAGCGCATGCCTGTTGGTGGTGTACTAGTGCTTGATGATATTTTCCAAGGTGGAGATGTGGCAAAGCCTATCCTTGAGGTGCGTAGAGGTCAGCGGACTATTTACCGAGGTTTGCAGCGTTTGTTTGACGCTACTTTGGACAATCCTGACCTGACAGCGTCTCTTGTGCCACTGGGAGATGGACTGCTCATTCTGCGCAAAAACAAAGAGGACGTTATTCTACCAGAAAATTAAGCATGTTTTAAGAAATTATGTTATAATAAGTAAGATTAGTGTATGTTATTACTAATACACGCTTGCATCTTATCGATTAAGGAGACATATCTAACAATGAAAAAAAGCCGTAAAATCGCAGCTGGTCTCGTAACCTTATTGTCCGTAGCTACACTTGCAGCCTGCTCATCGTCATCAAAAGATTCATCTGTTATCACGATGAAAGGTGACACGATTACTGTTTCAGACGTCTACAATCAAGTCAAAAACAATTCAGCAACACAACAAGCTGTGCTCACATTGACACTTCAACGTGTGCTTCAAGACCAATACGGTGACAAGGTCAGCGATAAAAAAGTCAGCGAAGCTTACAATAAAGTCGCTGAACAATACGGAACTTACTTCTCTGCCATCCTTGCGCAACAAGGTTTGACAACAGAAACCTACAAGCAACAACTGCGTGTGCAATTGCTAGTTGAAGCAGCAGTAGATGCCGTAGCGAAAAAGGAATTAACCACTAAAAACTACAAAGCCGCTTTCAAGAACTATGTGCCTGACACTAAGATTGAAGTTATCAAGCTTGATTCAGAAGACACAGCCAAGTCAGTCCTTGAAGAAGCTAAAAAAGACGGTGCGGATTTTGCAAGTATCGCAAAAGAAAAGACCACTGCGTCTGACAAAAAATACAAATACACTGTCAATTCAGCAACGACAAGCTCCACCTTGCCATCAGCTGTATTGAGCGCTGCCTTGTCACAAGACGTGAACAGTGTGTCTGATGTCATCACTGATACTGGCTCAAGCAGTTCATCTTACTATATCGTCAAAGTGACAGGTCGTGAGACGAAGAAATCAAACTGGAAAGATTATAAGAGCCAGTTGAAACAAGTCATCTTGAACGAGAAGAAATCTGACCAAAGCTTCCAAAACCAAGTCATCTCAAATGCACTTAAGAAAGCTAACGTTAAGGTGAAAGATTCTGCCTTTAGCAGTATCATGTCTGCTTACATCAACAACAGTTCAAGCAGTTCATCATCTTCATCAAGTTCTTCAAGCGAAGCAAGTTCAGAAGATAGCTCAACAGAAGAAAGCAGCTCAGCTTTTGAGTAATCAGACTTTCACTTGACCTAAGACCTAAAAGACAGTATAATAAAAAAGGATTTGACGCTCAAATCCCTATCAAGAGGATACTTTCAAATACTGGATACAGAAAATTGGCGGTTGCTGCGAGCCAAGGACAGTGGAGAGTTGGCTACTTGATAGTCATAATTGAAAGACAAATGAGAATGATAAGTTCATTGAATGAAGGTGGTACCGCGGTTTTTCGCCCTTCGTGAGATGACTTGTCTTTTTTTGAGGTGATGTTATGGTAAAATGTTTTCGGATACAAGAAAAAGTCCTATCCTTAGGTGGTCGCTTTGCTATCTATGATCAGTCAGGAGATGCCGCTTACGAAGTTGAGGGGAGTTTTTTGAGGTTTCCTAAAACCTTTACCATCTATAATACTAGCGGACAGATGGTCAGTCGCCTTGAAAAGCATATGGTGTCTTTGCTGCCTAAGTTTGACGTTATTCTGCAAAATGGTAGGACATTTACTATCCAAAAGGACTGGTCGCTCTTAAAACCGCACTATAGCATTGAAGCGCTAGGACTTGAGGTTGAGGGCAATTTTTGGGAGATGGACTTTAGGCTGTTAGCAAATGGCACAGAAGTCGCTACTATCTCACAAGAATGGCTGCGCCTCACATCAACCTACAACATCACTGTCTATGATGACAGCTATGCTGACTTGGTGATTTCACTGGTTATTGCTATCGACTATGTGAAAGAACTTGAAAATGCTGCAAACTAATGTGTACAAGAAGAAAGGATATATGATTTTATGAAACAAATGACAAGCGCTCAAGTGCGCCAGATGTGGTTGGATTTTTGGAAATCAAAAGGACACAGTATAGAGCCATCGGCTAACCTGGTTCCTGTCAATGACCCAACCCTTCTTTGGATTAACTCTGGGGTTGCGACACTGAAAAAATATTTTGACGGCTCTGTCGTTCCTGAAAATCCACGTATCACCAATGCGCAAAAAGCCATCCGTACCAACGATATTGAAAATGTCGGAAAAACAGCTCGTCACCATACCATGTTTGAAATGCTTGGAAACTTCTCTGTTGGTGATTACTTCCGTGACGAAGCGATTGCTTGGGGTTATGAATTGCTGACTAGCCCTGAGTGGTTTGATTTTCCAAAGGACAAGCTCTATATGACCTACTATCCAGATGACAAGGACTCTTACAACCGCTGGATTGAGATGGGGGTTGAGCCTAGTCATTTGATTCCGATTGAGGACAATTTCTGGGAAATCGGTGCTGGACCTTCTGGACCAGATACAGAGATTTTCTTTGACCGTGGTGAAGAGTTTGATCCAGACAATATCGGTATCCGTCTCTTAGCAGAAGACATCGAAAACGACCGCTATATCGAAATCTGGAACATCGTATTGTCACAGTTCAATGCTGACCCATCTGTACCACGCAGTGAGTACAAAGAATTACCGCATAAAAATATTGATACGGGTGCTGGTTTAGAGCGTTTAGTAGCTGTCATCCAAGGGGCTAAGACCAACTTTGAGACTGACCTCTTCATGCCGATTATCCGTGAGATTGAAAAACTTTCAGGCAAAACTTACGATCCAGATGGCGACAGCATGAGCTTTAAGGTCATTGCTGACCACATCCGCTCACTTGCCTTTGCCATCGGTGATGGGGCGCTTCCTGGAAATGAAGGACGTGGCTACGTGCTTCGTCGTCTGCTTCGTCGTGCTGTTATGCACGGACGTCGTCTCGGTATCAAGGACACTTTCCTCTACAAGCTCGTTCCAACTGTTGGGCAAATCATGGAAAGCTACTATCCAGAAGTGCTTGAAAAACGTGACTTCATTGAAAAGATTATCAAGCGTGAAGAAGAAACCTTTGCTCGTACTATCGACGCTGGATCAAACATGCTAGATGATTTGCTAGCTGAACTTAAGGCTGAGAACAAAGACACGCTGGATGGCAAAAATATCTTTAAACTCTATGATACCTACGGTTTCCCAGTTGAGTTGACAGAGGAGTTGGCTGAGGACGCTGGCTTTAAGATTGACCATGAAGGGTTTGAAAAAGCCATGAAAGAACAGCAAGAGCGTGCTCGTGCAAGTGTCGTCAAGGGTGGCTCAATGGGCATGCAAAATGAAACCCTATCAGGTATCACAGAGCCATCAAGCTTTGACTACGAACGTCAAGAGCTTGACGCCAAACTTTCTGTTATCGTCGCTGACAATGAACGCACAGAGATGGTCTCTGAAGGTGAAGCGCTTCTTGTCTTTGACCAAACACCATTCTACGCTGAAATGGGTGGACAAGTGGCTGACCACGGTGTCATCCAAAATGCCAAGGGTGAGTTGGTTGCTCAAGTGACTGACGTCCAAAAAGCACCAAACGGTCAAGCCCTTCACACAGTAGAAGTCCGTGCGTCATTAGCTGTTGGGGAAACTTATCACCTCGTCATTGACAAGACACGCCGTCAACGTGTCATGAAAAACCATACAGCAACGCACTTGCTCCATGCTGCGCTGCACAATGTCATCGGACAACACGCTACACAGGCAGGTTCTCTCAATGAAGCTGAGTTCCTCCGCTTTGACTTTACCCACTTTGAAGCTGTGAACGCAGATGAGCTCAAGCGAATCGAGCGTGAGGTCAATGAAAAAATCTGGGAAGCTATTCCTGTAGTCACTATCGAAACAGACATTGACACAGCTAAGGGCATGGGAGCTATGGCGCTCTTTGGTGAAAAATATGGCAAAGAAGTCCGTGTCGTGACTATCGGTGATTACTCTATCGAGCTTTGTGGTGGTACCCACGTTGGCAATACCTCTGAAATCGGTCTCTTCAAGATTGTCAAAGAAGAGGGTATCGGATCTGGTACACGTCGTATCCTTGCAGTGACAGGTCGTGAAGCTTACATGGCATTCCGTGAAGAAGAGGAAGCGTTAAAAGAAATCGCACAAACCCTCAAAGCACCACAATTACAACAAGTACCAAGTAAAGTTGCAACGCTTCAAGAGCAAGTGCACAAACTGCAAAAAGAAAACACAAACTTGAAGGAAAAAGCCGCAGCTGCCGCAGCTGGCGACATCTTCAAAGACGTCAAGGAAGCCGCAGGCAAACGCTACATCGCTAGTCAAGTTTCTGTGTCAGACGCTGGTGCACTCCGTACTTTTGCGGACAATTGGAAACAAAAAGACTACTCTGACGTGCTTGTCTTAGCCGCAGCGATTGGCGACAAAGTCAATGTCCTTGTGGCAAGCAAATCAAGTGATGTCCACGCCGGCAACCTCATCAAAACTCTTGCACCAATCGTGAGCGGTCGTGGTGGCGGTAAGCCAGACATGGCAATGGCAGGTGGAAGCGACGCTTCAGCTATTGACAAACTCCTTGCCGCAGTAGGCGACAATCTCTAATACATGAAAAACGAACCTCGTGTTCGTTTTTTTCTGTCTTTAATGACAAAAATCGTTAGATTTTTGACAAATATCCTTGTCAAAATGACAGCAATGTGTTACAATAAAAATGTAGAAAACGATTACAAGAAAAAGGAGAAAGTCTATGGGATCTTTGGGATGGATGATGTTATCGTTTTTGGTTCTGGTTTTCATTGTTTACCATGCAGATAACCAAAACAAGATGAAGCGACTGCAAAAGCAGGTTAAGCGTTTAGCTGCAGGAGAGAAAGGAGTCAATGACATGTCAGCATTATTAGAAGAATTTGTCGGAAAGAAGTGTGTTATTATCCTAGATGATTCAATAACAGGACTTGATAATTGGATTTTAGAAGCTTATGATGAGCAGTGGGCGAAGTTGACACGAGAAACGAAAAAGGGTCAGAAAGTAAAACTCATCCGTGTTGATGACATCAAGGTCATTCATTGTGCGTGAGTGCTTGGTGCGAGCGTTAAAAGACGAGGAGGTGTCGCTAGATGTTGCAAAATCGTCTGAAAGAACTACGGGCTAGAGAGGGAATCAACCAGACTAAAATGGCGCAGCTTGCTGGTGTTTCACGGCAGACCATTAGCCTGATTGAGCGGGGTGAGTACACACCGTCGGTTCTGATTGCCCTAAAGATAGCACAGGTTTTTAAGGAGCCACTGGAGAGAGTATTTTGGTTAACGGAGGAAAAGGAAGATGAAAACAGCGAAGAAACAGCTAAATAGCTGGTTGAGACTGGTCAAGCAGTTGCTTATCGGAGGGATTTCAGGACTCGCTTTAGGCGGTGTGACGGGATTTTTATTGGCGTATTTTAGATACCACGAAAGCCCTTCTATCAGCTCAGATGACGTGCTGATGGTTGTCTCCACTGTGTTTCGTGTGACTTATGCCATTCTGACTGTGCTAGCTGCCGTTTTTCTCTATCTAGGAGCTAGAGACATGAAGGTGTATAGTAGTTGTGAGGATGATGAGGCGAGTGATACGCTTTATCGTAGGCTCAACCGTAGGTTCGCTTATGGCATGACAGCAAATGGCAGTGCGAGTATCCTAGCTCTTGTGAGCTTAGTAACGTCCTTTCGTATCGTTCCAAGTGCAGGCGATGTTGACCTTCAAATCATGCTTATCGATTTTGTAGGGTTGATTTTAGCAGGTGGACTTCAAGCCTACTCCTTACATCTTTATCGGAAATTCCGTGGCATTAGCATGTCTCTATTTCCGACATTGAAAGAAATAAAAGCCAATGCACTGCAGCAAGACGAAGCGGAGCTCCAAGCCAACTATAAAATCAGCTTTGATATTGTCATGGGATTGAGCGGTATTGTCTTACCAACGATTTATGTCATTTTGATGGTACTGTCATTTTTTACAGGTCAGGTGCAGATTGTCGGGCTCTGTGTCGCTGTTGTGGTTCACCTTTATATCTTTATCATGCAGATTAAGATGGTCAATGATTTTTACAAATAAAAAGCCAACTCTTAGCAGTTGGCTTTTTAGCTAGTCGACCTCAAACAAACGAGGGTAAGATAGAATTAAAACAGTTAAGCAAATAGCGACGATGCCCCATGTGGCGAGTCCAGCAGGAACGTTCACTGTCACAGAGTACCAGACAGCGCTCATGCCTTTTGGCGCATAAGACCCCCAAAAGAGGAAGCCAGCCACAAAGTGAAAGAAATAGCGCACAGCACAGGCGATAAAAGAAGCTAAGTAAGCCGTTGCAAGAGCTTTAGATTTTTGCTGTGCTTTTAGTTGCTTCTGAAAACGATTAGCAAAAAGCTCTGCAAGCCCCATGACTGTAAAAGCGATGAGGTACTCAATGACGACTTGGCTAAGACTGAGATAGTAGACCTTTCCAAGAACAAAGTGTAATAACCCCCAGATAAAACCACTGACCAAACCATACTTGAGCCCACGGCGCAAGCTGAGAAAGACCAAAGGAATGGCTCCAAAAGATGGCGTCACCCAAGACGCAAAGTCAGGGATAAAGGATAAAACCATAGCCAGAGCGGCAAAGAGAGCAGCCTCGATGAGGGCTCTGCTGTTCGATGATGTTGACATAAAAACTCCTCTCAAATCAGAAAGGAGTTTTGTGTCTTGCGTTCAAATGATGTATTTAACCGTCAATGTCACAATCCCTACGCTCGTCCTAACGAGATCAGGTTAGAGGATTTCGCAAATGCGATCTCAGCTCAAGGCACTCCTTTGTGATATGTAATTGTTCACATTTTATCATGAAAGCGCAAACTTGTCAACTAGCTTATTTTAGTCCAGTCCGTAGAGGTAGTCGCTATCTGTCATCGCCTCAACGGTACCCAGGAGATAGCCATTGCCGACTTGAGAGAAGAAGTCGTGGTTTGATGTTCCTGTTGAGATACCGTTCATGACGATAGGATTGACATCGTTTGCCGTGTCAGGAAAGAGTGGGTCTTGCCCCAAGTTCATGAGGGCTTTGTTGGCATTGTAGCGCAGGAAAGTCATGACTTCCTCAGTCCAGCCGACAGCGTCATAGAGTGTGTGGGTGTATTTTTCCTCATTTTCATAAAGTTGGTAGAGGAGGTCGTACATCCACTCACGAAAGGCGTCTTGCTCTTCTTCAGAAAGCTCGTTAAAGCCTAGCTGGAACTTGTAGCCGATGTAGGTGCCGTGCACAGACTCGTCACGGATGATGAGTTTGATGATTTCAGCGACATTGGCGAGTTTGTTATTGCCAAGATAGTAAAGAGGGGTGAAAAAGCCAGAGTAGAAAAGGAAAGTTTCGAGATAAGTAGAAGCGACCTTTTTTTGAAGGGCGTCACCGTTTTGGTAAATATCATTGATGATACGTGCTTTCTCTTGCAGGTATTCGTTGTTATTGGTCCACTCAAAGATATCTTCGATTTCAGACTTGGTGTTTAGGGTTGAAAAGATAGATGAGTAAGATTTGGCGTGGACAGACTCCATGAACTGGATGTTGTTGAGGACAGCTTCTTCGTGTGGTGTGCGAACGTCTGCTCGGATAGCCTCAACACCAGACTCAGACTGCATGGTATCAAGCAAAGTCAAGCCACCAAAGACCTTGCCAACCAACTCCTTTTCAACATCTGAGAGCTTGCGCCAGTCGTCAAGGTCATTGGATAGAGGAATACGGGTATCCAACCAAAATTGCTCGGTCAGCTTTTCCCATGTCGACTTGTCGATAACATCTTCGATTTCATTCCAGTTAATGGCTTCATAGTAAGTAGGCATTGTATTCTCCTTTGGTTAAAACATGGTACGACCAGACTTGGTATCTGTGATAACTTCTTGGATACTATCCCAGTGTTCAACGATTTTGCCCTTAGTATCAAAGCGGAAAAAATCCATAGTGATGTATTCTTTATTGTCAGGTGCGCCCCAAACTTGGTGCGTATGCAGAGCGACAAGGTCGTCTTGAGCAATGGCACGCAAGAAACGCACAGACTTATCAGGATATTCCTTTTGCATGCGGTTGAAATAATCAATAAACCCTTGTTTGCCGTCTGCTACAAGCGGATTGTGCTGAAAGTAGTCGTCTCCAACATAATCGTGAACCGCTTTTTCAGGATTGCCCTCAAAAGCCGTTTTATAAAATTGGATAGCTGTTTCTTTATTGTTTTCGAGTTGTGTCATGATTCTCTCTCCTATTTTCATGTTAAGTGGATGTATACTGTTAGATAACGCAAGATTCACATTGATTGGCGCCAACTTCATCGCCATCATCGGTATAGGTGCGGATGTAGTAGATAGACTTGACCCCTTTGTTAAAGGCATAGTTGCGCAAAATAGAGAGGTCACGTGTGGTTTGTTTGGTTTGTGTTTTCCACTCGTAGAGCCCTTCAGGAATCTCGCTACGCAAGAACAAAGTCAGAGACAAGCCTTGGTCGACATGCTCTGTCGCAGCAGCGTAGACATCAATCACCTTACGCATATCCATGTCATAAGCAGAAGTGTAGTAAGGAATAGTGTCTGTTGACAAGCCATAGGCAGGATAGTAGATTTTACCGATTTTCTTTTCTTGGCGCTCTTCGATACGCTGTGTAATCGGATGAAGCGAAGCTGACACATCGTTGATGTAGCTGATAGAGCCGTTTGGTGCGACAGCTAGGCGATTTTGGTGGTAAAGTCCATCTGCCATGACAGCATCACGCAGAGCCATCCAATCGTTTGCTTGTGGGATGAAGTGGTCTTTAAAGAGTTCTTTGACGAGGTCTGACTGTGGTACAAAGTCGCCTGTGATGTATTTGTCAAAGTAAGAGCCGTTAGCGTAGTCAGAGTTTTCAAAGCCGACAAAGCTGGTCTTACGCTCACGAGCGATTTGATTAGACTCGACTAGTGTCCAGTAGTTCATCAACATAAAGTAGATATTGGTAAACTCGATAGACTCTTTACTACCGTAGTGGATGTGATTTTTAGCAAAGTAAGAATGCAGTCCCATCGCCCCAAGTCCGATAGTGTGCGCTTGACTGTTACCGTTTTTGATAGTCGGCACTGCTTCGATGTTTGAGCTATCTGTGACAAAGGTCAGCGCACGTGTCATGGTTCTGACAGAGCGTCCAAAGTCAGGTGAGGTCATCATATTGACGACGTTGGTAGAGCCGAGGTTACATGAGATGTCTGTTCCCATGACTTCGTATTCCTGTGCGTCATTGATAAGGCTAGGCTTTTGCACTTGAAGTACTTCAGAGCAGAGGTTAGACATGATGATTTTCCCGTCAATCGGATTGTGGCGGTTAGCGGTGTCAATATTGATGATGTAAGGATAGCCAGACTCTTGTTGGAGTTTTGAGATTTCTGTTTCTAAATCACGTGCCTTGATTTTAGTTTTGACGATGTTTGGATTAGCCACCATTTCATCGTATTTGGCAGTGATGTCGATGTAGTTGTAAGGCACACCATACTCACGCTCAATAGAGTAAGGGCTAAAGAGATACATATCAGCGTCTTTTCGCACTAACTCGTAAAACTTATCTGGTACGGTAATCCCTAGCGACAAGGTCTTGACACGTACTTTCTCATCGGCGTTTTCCTTCTTAGTAGAGAGGAAGTTGAGAATATCAGGGTGAAAGACATCAAGATAAACCGCACCCGCCCCTTGACGTTGCCCCAACTGGTTAGAATAGGAAAAGCTGTCCTCAAAGAGCTTCATAACTGGCACCACACCAGAGGCAGCACCGGCATAGCCCTTGATAGGAGCGCCAGCTTCACGCAGGTTGCTAAGGGAAATCCCAACACCACCACCGATACGAGACAACTGCAGAGCAGAGTTGATAGAGCGCCCAATAGCGTTCATATCGTCAGTCACTTGGATAAGAAAACAAGAGACGAACTCGCCACGACGGCTACGTCCAGCATTTAAAAAGCTAGGTGTCGCTGGTTGATAGCGTTGGTTAATCATCTCAATCGCCAAATCATGTGCCAAGTCTTCATTGCCATCAGCAAAGTAGAGAGCGTTAAAAAGCACACGGTCTTCGATACTTTCTAGATAGTAATTGCCATCATTAGTCTTTAGCGCATACTGCTGGTAAAACTTGTAGGCTGCCATAAAGGACTTGAAGCGGAACTTATGCTCTTTTAGTTCTTGTGCGAGCTTTTCGATAAAGGCTGGTGTGTATTTCTTGATAAAAGCACTCTCGATATAGTCATGTTCGATAAGATAGTTGATTTTATCTGTAATCGTGTCAAAAGGCATGGTATTAGGCTCTACATTTTCAACAAAAAATGCCTGCAAGGCTTCTTTGTCTTTATGAAGTGGGATTTGCCCATTGATAGGACGATTGATTTCATTATTTAGGCGAAAATATGAGACGTCGCCCAAGTTTTTTAAGCTCATAGGATTTCCTTTTTCTATTTAAAATGTTTTTAGAGAATTTCTTTTAGTTTACTTGGTTGAAAACCAGAAAAACGAACATCACCTGCTTCGATGACAGGGACGGCTTTAAAGCCAAGGTTGACAAGGTATTCAATCTTTTCAGGATGTTCATCAACATTGATTTCTTCAAAGTCAGCTCCATTTTGCTCCAAAAATTTCTTTGTCATTTTGCATTGCATGCAGTTATTTTTTGAAAATAGCGTAATCTTAGCCATAAACAGTCTCCTTTGAAATTTTGTACCTTCTTAGCATAGCCCAATATAGACAAAAATGCAAGCTTTTTATTTTGAAAGACACAAGATATAGTATTGCAATTATTTTTCAAAAACTAAATATTGGGATTTTTAATCTTTTTTAAACCAAAACAGAGAAATCCATTCCTTTTTAGGCTTCATTCTACGAAAAAGACTGGAAATGACTTTCAAAAAAGCGCTTTTTTTCTGTTAGATAGTTGCTAAAAAATGAGGAAATGAAAAAGAAAATAAGGGAGAATAAAAGCGCTGTAAAGTCAGTGTTTTAAAGGGTTTGGCAAATTCTCTGAAAATAAGATACACAGCTTTGAAATTTTAATCTTGAAAATCAAATCATATTGTGCTATAATCTCTAGTTGTAAGGGTTATCATCTCGATAATTCAAAAATTTACAAATTATTTATAAAGGAGAATCCAATTATGGCTTCAAAAGATTTCCACATTGTTGCAGAAACAGGTATCCACGCACGTCCAGCAACTTTGCTTGTTCAAACTGCTAGCAAATTCGCTTCAGACATCACTCTTGATTACAAAGGTAAAGCAGTAAACCTTAAATCTATCATGGGTGTTATGAGCCTTGGTGTTGGTCAAGGTGCAGATGTTACTATCTCTGCTGAAGGTGCTGACGCTGACGATGCTCTTGCAGCTATCGAAGAAACAATGACAAAAGAAGGATTGGCATAAGATGACAGAAATGCTTAAAGGAATTGCGGCATCTGACGGTGTTGCTGTTGCTAAAGCATATCTACTCGTTCAACCGGATTTGTCATTTGAGACTGTTACAGTTGAAGATACAAATGCAGAAGAAGCTCGCCTAGATGCAGCATTAAAGGCATCACAGGACGAGCTTTCTGTTATACGTGAGAAAGCAGTAGAAAGCCTTGGCGAAGAAGCAGCGGCTGTCTTTGATGCTCACTTGATGGTTCTTGCTGACCCAGAGATGATTGGTCAGATTAAAGAAACAATTCGTGCAAAACAAGTCAACGCAGAAAGCGGACTTAAAGAAGTGACAGACATGTTCATCACGATTTTTGAAGGCATGGATGACAATCCATACATGCAAGAGCGTGCTTCAGATATTCGTGACGTGGCTAAGCGTGTCTTGGCACACTTGCTCGGTGCTAAATTGCCAAACCCAGCGACTATCGACGAAGAGTCTATCGTTATCGCTCACGATTTGACACCATCAGATACAGCACAATTGAACAAAAAGTTTGTTAAAGCATTCGTAACCAATATCGGAGGACGTACAAGTCACTCTGCTATCATGGCACGTACGCTTGAAATTGCAGCTGTTCTTGGTACAAATGACATCACAGAACGTGTGAAAGACGGTGATATTGTTGCCGTTAACGGTATCACAGGTGATGTGATTATCAACCCAACAGATGAGCAAATCGCTGAATTTAAAGCAGCTGGTGAAGCTTACGCTAAACAAAAAGCGGAATGGGCACTTCTTAAAGATGCTAAAACCGTAACAGCTGACGGCAAACACTTTGAGCTTGCAGCAAACATCGGTACACCAAAAGACGTTGAAGGTGTTAACGCTAATGGTGCTGAAGCTGTTGGTCTTTACCGTACAGAGTTCCTTTACATGGACTCTCAAGATTTCCCAACAGAAGACGAGCAATACGAAGCGTACAAGGCTGTTCTTGAAGGTATGAACGGTAAACCAGTTGTTGTCCGTACAATGGACATCGGTGGTGACAAGGAACTTCCTTACTTCGACCTTCCAAAAGAAATGAACCCATTCCTTGGTTTCCGTGCCCTTCGTATCTCTATCTCTGAGACTGGAAACCAAATGTTCCGTACACAACTTCGTGCCCTTCTTCGTGCTTCTGTACACGGTCAATTACGTATCATGTTCCCAATGGTAGCGCTTCTAAAAGAATTCCGTGCAGCAAAAGCTATCTTTGAAGAAGAAAAAGCAAACCTTAAAGCTGAAGGTGTAGCGGTTTCAGATGATATCCAAGTTGGTATTATGATTGAAATCCCAGCAGCAGCTATGCTTGCTGACCAATTTGCAAAAGAAGTTGACTTCTTCTCAATCGGAACAAATGACCTTATCCAGTACACAATGGCTGCAGACCGTATGAACGAACAAGTATCATACCTCTACCAACCATACAACCCATCTATCCTTCGTTTGATTAACAACGTTATCAAAGCAGCTCACGCTGAAGGCAAATGGGCTGGTATGTGTGGTGAAATGGCTGGTGACCAAACTGCTGTGCCGCTTCTTGTGGGTATGGGACTTGATGAGTTCTCAATGTCAGCAACATCAGTTCTTCGTACACGTAGCTTGATGAAGAAACTAGATACTAAGAAAATGGAAGAATACGCTAACCGTGCGCTTACAGAATGCTCAACAATGGAAGAAGTTATTGAGCTTGGTAAAGAATACGTTAACGTTGACTAATTTCTATTAAGATACTTAATCGTTTGATTAAGTGTCTTTTTTGCTATTTTCTTGGCGTGAATTGGTAATAACTTGGCGTGTGATGTAGTGGTTTATCCCTGAAATCTTGATATACTAGTATCATCAAGAAAACAAAGTGAGGTTTATCAAATGACAAGCAAGGTGATTTTAATTACAGGAGGGTCTTCAGGGATGGGGAAAATGACAGCTGAGGATTTAATCAAGGCAGGACACAGCGTCTACTGTGTCGCACGTCGAGTGGATAAAATGCAAGACTTAGCCGAGCTAGGCGGTCATGTTTTTCAGATGGATGTGACAAATGAAGCAGACATTGAAAGAGTTGTTCAACAAGTTATCAATGAACAAGGGCGTATCGATGTGCTTTGGAATAATGCTGGCTATGGTCTTTATGGATCGGTCGAAGAGCTCTCAATGGAGCAAGTTCAAAGCCAGTTTGAGGTCAATGTTTATGGCGTTGCCCGCTTGACGCAAAAGGTCTTGCCTTATATGCGTAAGCAGCGAGATGGTCTGATTATCAACACATCGTCTATGGGTGGAAAAATCTACACACTACTGGGTGCTTGGTATCATGCAACAAAGCACGCCATCGAAGGCTACAGCGACTGCTTGCGTTTAGAATTAAAAGCCTTTAACATCAAGGTTGTGGTTTTAGAGCCTGGTATGATTGACACAGGCTTTAACCAAGGCGTGCGTGACCATTTTTCCTTTGAATCGCAAACAGGTCCGTATAAGGAAGTGGTCAATGCCTACATCAAAGCTATGGACAATCCACCAGTAGCTGGCTCTAACCCTAAAGTCATCTCTAAAACTGTCCAAAAGATTATCAATAGCCGTCGCCCTAAAACACGCTACCTTGTAGGACGTGGTTCACACTTATTGCTAGGTATCCGTCGTATCTTTGGTGATCGTGTGTATGACCGCATGATGCTCAGTCAAATGAAATAAAAGCTAGAAAAGAGAGCGTATGAAATTAACCCTTACCCAACAATTTCAAGATTATCTTAAATCTCTCGGAGCAGACTTTTCCGTGCTTCTTGAAAAGGCTGGTCTGCCTAATAAAACATGGCAAGAAGATATTGTATTGACAGACTTAGAGTACTATCGCCTGTTACTCACTTTTGATGATGTCATGACAGAAGAGGCGATTTGTAATCTCAGCAGGATTGAGCATATTCAGTTGTTTATCCCTGCTTTCTTTGCGGCTTTATCTGCCCAAAATGGTTTGGAAGCCATCGAGCGTTTTGCTCACTACAAGCATTTGGTGGGACCGATTGACCTTGATATTGTCTCGTCTGACAAAACGGTCTCTGTGCATTATCGTTATGCCATAAGTGAGTTGGCATTACCAAAATTCGCCATTTTAAACGAACAGCTTTTGCTTTTGAACTTAATCAGAGTAGGAACTGGAGAGCGTATCACGCCACTGGCTGTTAGTAGTCCTTTTGACTACGCCGAGTCAACGCTTCTGGAGTTTGGTGTTTCTGTGCAAAAAAGCAATAGCAATGCCATTGTGTTTGATAAAGTGGATTTAGAAAAGCCTTTTATCACGCAAAATAATGTCATGTGGCAGTACTTGGAGCTACAGCTTAATCACCAATTAGAGTTGCTCAATCGAGACAATAGCTTTTCTCAGCATGTCCAGCAGACCTTGTTTTCAGCACTGCCAAGCGGGCATTTTCAAATAGAGGATGTCGCTACAAACTTAGGAGTCAGTGTGCGTACCTTGCAGCGCCATCTCTCAGCAGAACAAACGACTTTTCAAAAGCAAGTTCAGATTGTTCGTAAAGCTATGGCACTTTCTTACTTGCAATTACAGCTGTCCTCTGAGGAGATTGCAGACTTGCTGGGATACAGCGAGGTCAATGCTTTCATCCGTGCTTTTAAGCAATGGACAGGGAGAACTGTAAGTGCTTACCGAAAGGAAATAGCAGCTAAGGATTAACTAAGAAGAATTTTTTCAAAATTTTCAGACTTTTTCCGTAGTAAATCGTTGCTAATTTCCTAAAAAATGATAAAATAGGAATTAACTTATATTAGGAGGATTGACTTTTGACTAAAGCTTATAAAAACTATGTCAACGGCGAGTGGAAACTTTCAGAGGAATCTATCGAAATTTTTGCCCCAACAACTGGCGAATCACTGGGGACTGTCCCTGCGATGACAACTGCAGAGGTAGATGAGGTTTATGCGAAAGCAAAAGCTGCGCAACCAGCTTGGCGTGCACTTTCATATGTTGAGCGTGCGGCTTATCTTCACAAAGTAGCAGACATCTTGGTTCGTGACGCTGAAAAAATCGGTGCGGTCTTATCTAAAGAAATCGCAAAAGGCTATAAATCTGCAGTCAGCGAAGTGATTCGTACAGCAGAAATCATCAACTACGCTGCCGAAGAAGGGCTTCGTATGGAAGGTGAAGTGCTTGAAGGTGGTAGCTTTGAAGCCGCAAGCAAGAACAAAATTGCCATTGTACGTCGTGAGCCTGTTGGACTTGTCCTTGCCATCTCACCATTCAACTACCCAATCAATTTAGCAGGTTCTAAGATTGCTCCTGCCCTTATCTCAGGAAACGTTGTTGCCCTTAAACCACCAACGCAAGGTTCTATCTCAGGACTTCTTCTAGCAGAAGCATTTGCAGAAGCTGGACTTCCAGCAGGTGTCTTTAACACTATTACTGGTCGTGGTTCTGTCATTGGTGACTACATCGTTGAGCACGAAGCAGTTAACTTCATCAACTTCACAGGTTCAACACCAATCGGTGAGCGTATCGGAAAATTGGCTGGTATGCGTCCAATCATGCTTGAATTGGGTGGTAAAGACTCAGCTATCGTCCTTGAAGATGCAGACCTTGACTTGACAGCTAAAAACATCATCGCAGGTGCTTTTGGTTACTCAGGTCAACGTTGTACAGCTGTTAAGCGTGTCTTGGTCATGGACTCTGTAGCAGACGAGTTGGTTGAAAAAATCCGTCAACAAGTGCTTGACCTAACCATCGGTAATCCAGAAGATGACGCTGACATCACACCGCTTATTGATAAAAACGCTGCTGACTTTGTTGAAGGACTTATCAATGACGCTAGCGACAAGGGAGCTGAAGCACTTACTGAAATCAAACGTGAAGGCAACCTTATCTGCCCAGTCTTGTTTGATAAAGTCACTACAGATATGCGTCTTGCTTGGGAAGAGCCATTTGGTCCAGTCCTTCCAATCATCCGTGTGAAATCTGTCGAAGAAGCTATCGAAATTTCAAACAAATCAGAATACGGACTTCAAGCGTCTGTATTTACCAACAACTTCCCACTTGCCTTCAAGATTGCTAGCCAACTTGAGGTGGGAACAGTTCACATCAACAACAAAACACAACGTGGTACAGACAACTTCCCATTCTTGGGAGCTAAGAAGTCTGGTGCTGGTGTTCAAGGGGTTAAATACTCTATCGAAGCTATGACTAGCGTCAAATCTGTTGTTTTTGACATCGCAAAATAAGAGAATAAACAAAAAGAACTTTGCATGAAGGTTCTTTTTGTTATTCCATTATATTTTTGAAGAATTTTACAGAAATTTAAGTTGTTTGCCCTCAAATTATGCTACAATATTTTTATACTATGATAATGGGGGATTTGTATGAAGCTACAAACCAATGCAAGACAATTACAGGGTACTATCAGAGTGCCAGGAGATAAATCCATCAGCCACCGCTCTATCATTTTTGGGAGCTTAGCGAAGGGGACTACAGTTGTCCGTGATATTTTACGTGGTGAGGATGTGCTCTCAACCATGCAGGTTTTTCGTGACATGGGGGTGACGATTACAGATGACGGCGACAGCATCACGATAGAGGGTGTTGGCTTTTCTGGTCTAAAAAAACCTCAAAACAAACTGGATATGGGCAATTCTGGAACGTCTATTCGCTTGATTTCGGGTGTTTTGGCTGGTCAGGATTTTGAAGTGGAGATGTTTGGTGATGATAGCTTGTCTAAGCGTCCTATGGACCGCATTACCATCCCTCTACGTCAAATGGGTGTTGACATTTCTGGGCAAACAGAGCGTGATTTGCCCCCATTGACGCTAAAAGGGTCTAAAAACTTGAAGCCTATCCATTATCATCTGCCAGTAGCTTCTGCACAGGTCAAGTCGGCGCTTATTTTTGCGGCTTTGCAGGCTGAGGGTGAGTCTGTTATCATCGAAAAAGAGAAAACACGCAATCACACTGAGGATATGATTAAGCAGTTTGGTGGAGAAATTACCATCAATGATAAGGAAATTCGTATCACAGGTGGTCAAGCGTTTACTGGTCAAGAAGTGGTTGTGCCAGGTGACATCTCAAGTGCAGCTTTTTGGCTGGTCGCTGGGCTAATTGTGCCAAACAGCAAGATTGTCCTCCAAAATGTTGGTATCAATGAAACCCGCACAGGTATCCTTGACGTTATTCGCTCTATGGGTGGCAAGTTGCAGCTGTCTGATATTGATGAGGTGGCAAAGTCAGCGACGATTACAGTAGAAACGTCAGAGCTTGTGGGGACAAGAATTGCTGGTGACATTATCCCACGTTTGATTGATGAGTTGCCAATTATCGCTCTTCTTGCGACTCAAGCAGAGGGCGAAACGGTCATTTGTGATGCTGAGGAACTCAAGGTCAAAGAGACAGACCGTATCCAAGTGGTAGCGGATGCGCTAAACAGCATGGGTGCTGCGATTACACCGACAGAGGACGGTATGATTATCAAAGGAAAAACGGTTCTTCACGGTGCTAAGGTCAATACTTTTGGCGACCACCGTATCGGCATGATGGCAGCTATTGCAGCGCAGGTAGCGACAGAAGGCGTTATTGAGATTGAGCGGGTGGACGCTATCAATACAAGCTACCCAACTTTCTTTAGTGATTTGGAGGCGTTGAGTCATGGCTAAGATTTTAGTAGGGTTCATGGGAGCTGGCAAGTCAACGGTTGCAAGACTCTTAGACCCTGATTACATTGATATGGATGAAGTTATCGAGAAGCGTATTGGAATGCCGATTGCTGACTTTTTTGCTAGCCAAGGTGAAGCGGCTTTTCGTCAGATAGAGTCGCAAGTTCTTGAGGAGCTATTAAAGAGCAATCATGTTGTCTCAACTGGCGGTGGCGTGGTTGTGAGCGAGACTAATCGTCAATTGCTCAAATATCACCCAGATACAGTCTATCTGCGCGCTTCTTTTGAGACCCTTTATGAGCGTATCCAGTCAGATGAGACCAATGTGCGTCCTTTGTTTGTCAATAACAGCAAAGAAGATTTCAAGGCGATATTTAACGGGCGTTTGGATTGGTATGAGGAAGTGGCAAGCCAGATTGTGGATGTGGATGACAAGACGCCACAAGCTATCGTAGAGGTCATCAAATGAAAGTTGCTTATCTTGGACCAAACGGCTCTTTTACCCACGCTGTAGCTAGCAAAAGCTTTAGCCGTGATGAGCTGGTGCCTATGGCAAATATCACAGAGGTTATCAAGGCGTATGAGGAAGGTAGCGTTGACTATGCTATCGTTCCTGTTGAAAACTCCATCGAAGGCTCTGTGCATGAGACACTGGATTACCTTTTTCACCGTAGTGACATCACAGCGGTGGCAGAGATTATCCAGCCCATTAAGCAGCAGCTGCTAGCAGCGGATAAAAATCGTCCGATTGAGAAAATCCTCTCACATTCGCAAGCCATTGCGCAGGGAAAACAATACATCAAAACGCACTATCCTCATGCAACCATTGAGACGACGGCTAGTACCGCCTATGCGGCACGCTATGTCGCAGAACACCCAGAGCAGGCACTAGCAGCTATTGCGCCTTTGCAAGCTGTTAGCACCTATCATCTAGAGGTGGTCGCAAAGAATATCCAAGAAATTGATGAAAATTACACCCGTTTTTGGGTGCTGGGCAAGCAAGCGCCAGACCTGGATTTGACAAAAGAAACGGCTAAGATGACTCTAGCTTTGACTTTGCCGGATAATCTGCCCGGTGCTCTTTACAAGGCTTTATCTGTCTTTGCTTGGCGTAGTATTGATTTGACAAAGATTGAGAGCCGTCCCTTAAAGACTGTTTTGGGAGAGTATTTTTTCATCATTGATTTGCTGGTGTCAGAGGAAAAGTTGATTACTTATGCTCTTGAAGAGCTTAAAACGGTGGGAATTACCACCAAAATATTAGGAAATTACCAAGTGTATCACCTATAGTTTAGGGAATGGACAAATGACGAATCGAAATAATGGACTAAGCCATCACGAAGAATTGCGGTACAACTATCTGCTTCACAATCTTCAGTATTTGAATACTAAGGAAAAAGAGGAGTTTGCTTATCTGAATCAGAAGCGTCAACGTGCCTTGTACCAGACGCCATCTTATTCACAACCGCCTCAAAGACGCTATAGTCGGTCCTATGACGATGACGATAGCTACGATGATACTGTGAATGCAGACTATCCTTATCAAGAGAGTAGCGACTTGCCAACTTATCCTAGCGAGGCTCCTCTCACACGACCAAAACGAAAGAAAAAGCCAAAAGAAAAAGCGCTAGATGGCGCACAAGCAAAGCCTAAGCGTAAAAAGAGAAAAACGCTCAAGCGAGTGCTTTTGAGTTTGGCTGCCCTTATCGGTCTAGTACTTGCAGGGATGATTTTCATGTTCTTTAAAGGGATGAATGATGTCGGTAGCAATTCCAATTATTCCCCAGCGGTTACAGAGACTTTTAATGGTCAGGAAACGTCTGATGGTACCAATATTTTGATTTTAGGGAGCGACCAGCGGGTCACCCAAGGCTCTACTGACGCTAGAACTGACACCATCATGGTCGCAAATGTCAGCAATAAATCTGGCAAGGTCAAGTTGGTCAGCTTTATGCGTGACACCTTGGTCAATATTCCCAACTACAGCGTGGACGACTACACCGACTTGAAGCTCAATACTGCCTTTAACCTCGGTGAACAGGATGATAACCAAGGGGCTGAGTACATCAGACAAGTCCTCAAACATAATTTTGGGATCAACGTCAAATATTATGTCATGGTGGATTTTGAGACTTTTGCGGAAGCCATTAACACACTCTTCCCAGATGGTGTGGAAATCACTGCCAAGTTTGGGACAGTTAACGGCGAGTCTGTGTCATCCGTTGAAGTTCCAGATGACTTGAACGCTAAAGATGGTGTTGTGCCTAACCAGACTATCAAGGTTGGTAAACAGCGCATGGATGGGCGTACACTCTTAAACTACGCCCGCTTTCGTAAGGATGACGATGGCGACTACGGGCGCACCAAACGTCAGCAGCAGGTCATGTCAGCCATTATCTCGCAGGTTAAAGACCCAATCAAGCTCTTTACTGGTGCGGCTGCGGTCGGAAAAGTCTTTGCCATGACGTCGACTAACTTGTCTTATTCCTTCCTTTTGACAAATGGTATTTCTATGCTACAAGAAGCGCAAAACGGTGTTGAGCAGGTGACGATTCCAAACGAAGGGGACTGGGTGGACGCTCTTGATATGTACGGTGGTTCTGGTTTAGATATTGATTTTTCAAAATATAAAAAAGTCTTGGATAAACTTGGAATGCGCTAATAAAATTATGATATAATGAAGGCTAGAGCGAAAGGTTCTAGCCTTTTTGAGAATACAAGTAGAAAGAGTTAATATGATTCAAAAAAATGATGTAATACGTGTGACCATCACAGATCTCAGCCACGACGGCATGGGCGTGGCAAAGGCAGATGGTCTGGTCTTTTTTGTGGACAATGCCCTCCCAGGTGAGGTGATTGACATGCGTGTGCTCAAGGTCAATAAACGCCTTGCTTACGGGAAAGTGGAGGCTTTCATCGAGACGTCTCCTCATCGTGTGGACACGCTAGATAGAGTGTATTTGCGTAGTGGGATTGCTGACTTGGGGCACCTCGCTTATGACCAGCAGTTGCTCTTTAAGCGCCAGCAGGTGAAAAATGTCCTCCACAAGACCGCTCATATTGAGGATGTCGAGGTTCTTGAAACGCTTGGTATGGCACAGCCTTTTGCTTACCGCAATAAGGCGCAGGTGCCTGTTCGCCGTGTCAATGGTCAACTAGAGATTGGCTTTTTTAGAAAAGGGTCTCATGACCTCATGCCTATTGAGGATTTTCTCATTCAGGATAAGGAGATTGACCGTCTGCTCGTTTTTGTGCGTGATTTGCTGCGCCGCTACGCTGTCAAGCCTTATGATGAACAGGCAGGGACAGGGTTGATTCGTCAGTTAGTGGTGAGACGAGGGCACTATACTGGTGAGATGATGTTGGTTCTAGTGACCACTCGTCCTAAGATTTTCCGCATTGAAGCGATGATTGCTGATATTGTCGCTGCCTTTCCAGCGGTGACCTCTATTATCCAAAATATCAATGACCAAAAGACGAACGCTATCTATGGGCGAGAGTTTCGCACGCTTTATGGCAAGGACACCATAGAGGATGAGATGTTGGGCAATCGCTACGCTATCTCTGCTCAGTCCTTTTACCAAGTCAATACCGAGATGGCAGAAAAGCTCTACCAGACAGCCATTGATTTTTCAGAGCTGACAGAAGAGGACGTTGTTATTGACGCTTATTCAGGTATTGGTACCATTGGCTTATCTTTTGCTAAAAAGGTCAAAGCGGTTTATGGTGTCGAGGTCGTTGCACAGGCGGTCGAAGACGCCAAGAAAAATGCAGAGCGCAACGGCATTACAAACGCCTACTATGTTCACGGAGACTCTGAGGACGTGATGAAAAAATGGCAAGCAGAAGGCATTGAGCCAAGCGTTATCCTCGTTGACCCACCGAGAAAAGGCTTGAGCGAGCGTTTTATCAAAGCAAGTGCTAGCATGAATCCAAAGAAAATCACCTATATCTCCTGCAACCCAGCGACCATGGCTCGTGACATCAAGCTCTATGAAGAGCTAGGCTACAAACTCACAAAAGCCCAGCCTGTTGACTTATTCCCGCAGACACATCACATCGAGTGTGTAGGACTGATTACACGTGTGGAACGTTGATATGACAAGGATTAGAGCGATTCGGGATGGTTTCCGGATTGCTCTTTTTTCGTGTTGAAATGACGATTTTTGGGTGAGCGTAGAGTTGATGGAAATGCTATGGAGCTTTGAGTTGATAGGAGTTACACCGTAGACTTGATAGGTTAGATGATTTTGATAACGGTTACGTGATATAATATATTATCGAGTTTTCAAGGGAGACAAACTTATGAAGCAAATTTTTATATTTTCAGATACACAGAAAGATAATATTTCTTATTTTGAACGCGAGCCAGCAATCTTGGTTTCAATGAGTCGTAGTGATTTGCCGTATTTGAAGGAACAGGATTTTTCAAATTATCCAGCTGTTTATGTTTTGATTGGTGGTAATAAGCGTTACGTGGGTCAGGCAGCAGGGCAATCAATTTCACTTCGTTTATCTCAACACTTTCTCAAGGAAGATAAAGCTTGGGTTGAATCAGTTTTATTCTTTACAAGAGCAGATGGGAAAATGTCAAAAGCAGATACAGATTATCTTGAAAAACGACTTATCCAAGATTTCCAAGAAAAATCTGACTATGAAATGATGAATTCAACTGCTGGTAATACTTCGTATATTGATAAACTTCAAAAAGCAAAATCGGATCAGCTATATGACACAGTGTTTGAAATTATAGATGAAATTGCAAATATCGATTTGTTTGGTACTTCCGAAGACAGTGAAACCCAAATTTATGAATTTAGTTCATCTGGACAATATGAAATTGAGTATGATGGGAAAAAGATATCTTCGAAATCTGCTAGAGGTTTATTGGTTGATTTTGTTTCTCAGCTATTTGCGGATGGAAACTACAACAATCAACTGCAAGAATTAATTGTCGATGAGACGCCGTCGTTCGCTATGATTTTAGGACGTAAACCATCCATGTATAACGGAAGACCAAATTCAGCCAGGGTAGCTGATGGAGTATGGGTTTATGCAAATTTCAACAAAAAGAATGTCAGAATCAAAATTGATAAACTAGCTCGTCAATTGGGGATTCCGGTTAAAATAAAGTGGAATTAATAATGGTATGTGCGTGAAGATTATGAGTGATAAGTTAAAAGTGAAGTTTTTGTACGAGAAACTTCACTTTTTTCATCTCCTCTTAAACAACTTATTTTAAATGTTCATTAGTGAGTGTTAAAGTCCGTATCGCCAAAATAATAAACTAAATATACATAAAATATCATTATAACACATCACTAAAAACGGTGTGTTTTTTTTGTATAAAAAAGATAAAACTGTTGAAAATCACTTGTTTAAAATCTCCTCTTTTTAAAGAATGCTATGTCATTTTAAGACAAAAATATTGTAAAAGCACAAAAATACAGAATATTAGAAAACGCCTAAAAATGCGTAAAATAAAAGGTTTATATTGACATTACACACTTAAAAGGAGTAGAATAAAGCGTAATATCTTTTAATAAAAAAGGAGTTTCCATGACTCGTTCTAGTCGGAGTCGTCGCAATAGACGAGAGAATAAAAACTCTAATTATACATTGTTGGTTATCAATTATGTGCTGTTTGCAATCTACTTGATTTTATATTTATACACTATTTACACCATGTACAGCTATAACTTCCTGGCCTTTCGCTATGTCAACGTCTTGCTGACGGTTGTCTTGCTAGCGGTTTT
>NZ_JBCLSK010000006.1:0-73745 GCF_041225505.1 Streptococcus hyointestinalis
ACAGCTCACAGCTCACAGCTCACAGCTCACAGCTCACAGCTCACGCTGATTATGTAATCGGACGTGTTTTTTGTCAACCCCTAAAACAGACTTTTTCACGTTTTTGTGGAGGAGTTTTTTGTTTTGCTAGAATCGAGGTGTGCAATGCCTAAGTCTATCGAAGAAAAAGTAGAAGAATTTTACAAAACAAATCTTGATAACTTAGGTATTACATACTATGGTAAAACACAAGCAAATTTGATGAGTAAAAGTATTTCTGATGCTTTGACCTCAGCTCCTTCTAAATCTGGTGGAACAGGCAGTAATTACCCTGATATTATGCTAATGCTTAATTCTAAGACATTAAACAGGCATATTCCAGTTATTATTGAAGCAAAGGGTTCTAAGAACAAACTGGAAAAAATTGATAAAGATGGGAACATCGTTCAAATAGTACCATGGGCATCTGATTCAAAAGAAAGTGCTAAGAATCCACATAAGAAAGGTGACCCTAACACAACTGCTATTGTCCAGTTTGCTGTAAATGGAGCCTATCATTATGCAAAAAACATATTAGAAAGTGAGTTTTCAATTTATGATGAGATTATTTTCATAGGGATTAACGGAACTGAACTCGATGAAGATAACAAAGTAAAAAATCCTGAACAAAAAGCTTACTATCTATCGAAGTTGAACAAACTCCAACCTAAGCATGTTGCTGATTTGGATAAATCGTAGGATTTATTGAAAGATTCTAATTTAGAAAAATTCTTTGATATTTTAGATAGACTGACACTATCCGAAGAGGAATTAGAAGCCTTAACCCATAAGACGGAAGATGAACTTGAAAAAGCAGTCAAGAAAATACATCAAGAGATTTATGAAAACGCATCTTTAAAAAATGCTCTAACCACTAATGAAAAATTATATGTCTTTTCTGGTCTTATCATGGCAGGTTTACAAACAAGTGGAGTTAGCCGATTAACCCCAAAAGCCCTTGAAGGAAATGACGATAAAGTAGAGAATGACGGTCAGACAATTCTACGCAGAATCAAAACATTTTTGAAGAAACGCAAAGCAGATTCTCATAAAATAACAATGATTGAAGATTTGCTGAGACCAATCTTCACAAAACAAGTTCTTTGGAAAACTCGTAATGGAGAATCCTTAATTAAACAAATTTTTACTGATGTTTATAATACTATCATTCCATTACTAGAATCAGATTTACAACTTGATTTCACAGGAAAAATCCTAAATTCCCTCAACGACTGGGTATCTATTGAAAATGATGTGTCTAATGATGTCGTCTTAACACCACGTTATGTTACAGAATTGATGGTCAAGTTGACACGTACCGATATGGATTCCTATGTTTGGGATACTGCGATGGGTTCAGGTGGATTCTTAGTATCGGCAATGGATGCCATGCTAAAAGATGCACGTTCCAAAATTCAAGACAAGGAAAAATTATCTAATAAGATTTCGCACATCAAAGAGCAACAATTACTAGGAATTGAACTTCTCGGAAATATCTATATTTTAGCTATTCTTAATATGATTTTGATGGGAGATGGCTCTAGTAATATGAAAAACGGAAACTCTCATGAGTTATACCATAGAGAGAGTTTCCCAGCTAATGTCTTCTTGTTGAATCCGCCATACTCTGCATCTGGTAAAGGATTTAATTTTGTTGAAGAAGCCTTTTCAAAAATGGAGAGGGGCTATGGAGCGGTTTTAATACAAGAAAATGCTGGCTCAAGCCAAGGACTACCATATACAAAACGCATCTTAGAGAAAAGTTCCTTAATTGCATCAATTCGCATGCCAAACGATTTATTTGGTGGAAAAGCAAGTGTACAAACAGCTATTTATGTATTCAAGGTAAATGAACCACATAATGAAAAACAGGCAGTAACTTTTATTGATTTTTCTGAAGATGGCTATACTCGTCAAAATCGCAAAAAATCTAGCCAAGCCGTCAATCTTCGTGATACTGATAATGCTAAAGCAAGGTATCAAGAAGTTGTGGACATCGTTTTAGGAAACTTACCTGATACAGCTTACTATACGGTAGAAAATGGGAAAGTTATCAGAGATAGAATTACTCTAAGAGGAGATGACTGGACCTTTAATCAGCATGCAAAAATTGAACGTATTCCACAGCTAGAAGATTTTAAGAAGTCTGTTGGCGATTTTTTATCTTGGCAAGTAAGTCAACTTATGAAAGGTCAAGGTAAGTAGTCATGGAAGGACTGTTAGATAGAAATTGGGGGACATTCAAAAATAATGAACTTTTCGAAAAATTACCATTAAAACGGTTAAAAAAGACATTTGACAAGAAAAATGATGTTTCTACTAAGAGAACGAAAGAGTATAATTTACCACTTATAAATGCTAAAGCTGGCGACAATGGTATCATGTATTATGGTAGAGAATGTGATTGGGAATCAGAAGAACTTACTTTAGATGTTGTAAATGATGGAGCAATATCAACTGGAATGGTCTATGCTCAACCACAAAGAACAGGTACTTTGTATAATGCTTATCAGATTCGATTAAAAGACAGGATTCCTACATATAGACAGCTTTTATTTTTACAACGATGCTTACAAACAAATATTCAGCTCAAATTTGATTACTATAATAAAGCAAGTTGGGATGATAAAGTTGAGAACGAAACTATTGATTTGCCATTAAAAACCAGTTCTGACCTAAATAACTATAACAAATCTGATATTGACTGGCAGTTTATGGAAGAGTTTATAAAAGAGCTGGAAGCCGAATACATCCAAGAGCTGGAAGCCTATTTGATAGCAACTAGCTTAAATGACTATCATTTGACTGATGAAGAACACACTTTATTAGATTACAAGCCAAAATTTAAGTCTTTCAAATTAGCTTCGACTTATGTTATGCGTGGTAAATTGATTGAGGTGGACGAAAAAGGATTGTTTGATATTGTTCCAACCAAAAAGAAGATAAATGCCAATAGCATCACTTTTGATGGTCAATTTCCTTATGTAGCAAGAGGGGAAAGTAAAAATGGCATTCGAGGGTATATCAACTTTGATGAACAATATCTCAACCCTAAAGATACCATCTCTTTTGGACAAGATACTGCTACCATGTATTATCAGCCAAATGCTTATTTTACAGGAGATAAAATACAAGTATTCAAATTAAATGAAGCTTACGGTACTTTGACTGAAAATATAGCTCTGTACATTATCAGTTCAATGAAAAAATCATTTGCTAATTTTGTTTGGGGACAGCAATCATTTGCTTTGGATGTTATTTCAGAAATACCAGTAGAATTACCTGTTAATGTTCATGGGAATATTGATTTTGAATATATGAGCCAATATATACAAGCTATCAAAAAAGTATCTATTGAAGATGTTGTTCGATATAAGGATAAAATTATAACTGCGACTCAAAATATTGTAAACTAGTAGAAAAAGACGATTTCCTCTTGGAAGTCGCCTTTTTTGATATTCACGCAAATACTATATATTGCGCTTGGTGTAAATTGATATATAGTTCCCTTTTTTTATTAAAGAGGCTACAAATGAATTCTAAACAAATGGATTATTTAATAGAGCTTTCAAAAACGCTAAATTTCAACCGTGCAGCTGAAAATCTATTTATCTCACAACCTGCATTGTCTTATCAGATTAAAGTGATTGAGGAAGAGGTTGGTTTTGCCATCTTTGAGCGTGTTGGAAAATCCGTCCATCTGACGACACCTGCAGGGCAACAATTTTACCAACAGATAACACATATCAAACAAGAGTTACAGTCCGCCATTGAATAAGGGCAAAATTTTTCTTCTCGCTATAGTCAAAATCTCACTATCAGCTACTCTTTGCGGTCTCATCTGCACTTTCTGCCAGAGGTCATCAGAGAATTTAGGGAATTACACCCCGACGTTTTGATTACACCTCAAATCGCTTTAGAAGATTGGTTTAGCCGATTTAGAGAAGGCAGTGTGGACATGATTTTCACCACCAGAGAGGAAGCTCAAAAATTACCAAATGCACGTATCCACCCGCTGTATACCAGCTACATCTATCTTCTAGTAAATCCCGATGATACTCTTGCTCAACTGCAAAAAGCACAGGCTAGAGATTTAGACGGACGCACGCTTTTGGTTAATGGTGGTTCTAGTCAGACACTTCGTAGAGTACAAAAGCAAGTGCTTGACCAAGTGCCACTCCAAACACTCAACAGCCCAACACATGACTTTACCATGGTTTCTGTCGCATCAGGGCAAGCCGTTTGTCTTAGCCCAGGTTACCTCAAAGATTTCTCCAGTGCCTTCGTCTGGGTGCCTTTTGATACGCAGGAACACTTTGATTGCGTCCTAGTTACCCATGAAAACGATAAAAGACAAAGCCTAGCCGACTTTGTCTTACTCATGCAAGATATCTACGAAGAAAAAGCTAAAAAACACCAATTGTAACGACTTCTCTTCAAGGTAACACAATGTGTTACCTTTTTTAATCGTCTAATAATCCTAATTGCTCAAAAGCCTTGTAAAGGCCGTCATGCTCAACATCGTCTGTAATCATATCTGCCATGGCTAGAATCTCAGGACCACCATTTCCCATAGCCACTCCTACAGCGCAATAGTCCAGCATAGGAATGTCAACCTTGGCATCACCAAAGGCAATAGTGTCTTTCTGGCTAGCACCAAGGTGGTCAAGAATACGGCGAATTGCCTGAGCTTTGTCAATGTCTTTGACGCCCAAGTCGCCAAAGAGTGCGCTCTCACCTCGTCCGCCCCAAGTACCTGCCTTGAGATTTGGAAATGCAGCTTTAGAGTCCAAATGGTCTTGATAAGAAGAGAGGACAAAGCTGACCTTGTTGAGGTCGTCTCGGTAGAGCTCGCCCCCGTAGACGAGACCGTGTATGACGTCATCGGTCTTTAGATGTGCCACTTCTTCTGCACTCTTGCCCTTGCCTAGCATGTACTCTCTCAGCGCTGGCTGTGCCTTTTCTTTAAAGTTTTCGCTGGCAAATAGCCCGGTTATTACTCTCTAGGTAAAACGCCAAATCACGCTCTTTGAGCCAGTCAACGATGTCTCTCGCTTCGTCTTTTGGGATGACCTGGTGGTAGATGACCTCGTCCCTATACTCGATGTAAGAGCCGTTGCCTCCAATCATACCGTCAATGCCCATCTCCCAGATGTCTTTTTGCATTTCAGCCTTGCTGCGCCCTGTACAGACAAAGACCAAGTGTCCTTTTTGTCTTGCCTCTTTTACGGCAGTAATAGCTGACGCTGGAAATTGATTGTGGTAATCCACCAGCGTGCCGTCCACATCTAAAAAAATCACCTTGCGCTCCATAGCGTACCTCCTTGTCTTGTTCTTACTCTATTGTAACAGGTCGTTCCATAAAAGATAGTGCTATCCTGCGCTAAACTGATACTATCCTAGCGACAAACAGCTTTCTTGCTTAATAGCCTAAAAATCGCTATCATAGCACTATGAAAGCAAAAAATATTTTAGCGCTGACTAGAAACACAGCAGAGCGTACTTACTTTGAAAAGCTGATAGAAGCCTTTTCTGAACTTTTTACCATCAGTATTGCGGACAGTTATCCAGAAAATCATGACTATGATGGACTATTCTGCTTTGAAAGACAAGAGCTTGGCGTGCCACAGCTGCTTTTTAGCTTTGAGGAAAAGAAAGGCTATGTCTTTGCTAAGCTGCACCCTTTTTCTGACACTCAGAAAACCATCGCTCTCACCCAGCAATTGACTTCCTTTTATCATTACATGGAGATGCATTTTCTTGACCATTTGCCTTATCAAGTGGCTTTTTACAATGGTTTTGGTGCGGTTGCTTATGACAATCACAAACCTAGCAGTCCTTTTGAGCTCGCAGACAACGCCACAGCGCTTGATGGCTGGATTAAAGACCAGCTAGACAGTACAGAAAAAGGGCAGTTACACCTGCCCTTGGCTCAATCTGCCTTTTCTGCTATTCTCATGGACTCTTACTACAAGGTCACAAGTCTTCATGGAGACAAAGGCTATGTAGAAATCGTCCAAGACATCAAACCACTACTAGAAGCCTACCTAGCAGACTCTGCGCAAGCCTTGGTTGGCTGGTCAGATGTGACTTCTGGCGCATCCATAGCATCCGATGACTTCGACCTATAAGGACGCTCCTCCTCGATAGCATATCCACCCGCATCCTCAATCAAAATCGGCACATGCTCGATAGAAACATCAGTAAACTGCAGTGAGAACCACTTGATAGGACTGGCTGTATAGTGCTTGATAGCTGCCTTTAGCTGGAGAATGAAGCTGGCACCCGCTGACAGACTGCTGGTATCCTCCACTCGCTCATCTAAAACGACAAAGCGAAAATCACCAACCTCACGCCCCTCATCAATCGTGTACTTCTGCTTTTGCTTAGGCAATCTGTGGCTTGCCATCAGCTCCTGCACAATCGTGCGCAGGTATTTGGGCACTGCTTGGCGCACCCTAAAGCCGAGATTGAGCTCGACCTTGACGATAAAGTCCGTTCCCATCATATCTACTTTGTAGTTTGAGGTGTAAGGCTCATCTGTGACATTGACCTTGACAAACCAATAAACGCAAGCACGTTTTGGGTGCTTGTCTAAGATAGAGTAGAGAATAGAGCGGTCAATCTTATCCCCCTCAAGTCTGTTGGTCAGATAGACAATGTTGGTTTGATAAAGTGGGTACTGGCTGTCATTTTTTAGCTCACAGAGCTGCTCTGTATAGTCATTGAGGTCTAGGAGTTTGACGTGTCTAGAGATGATTTTAGCGCCGAGATACCAGACTAACATCAAACTCAAAATGGCTAAGGTCAGAACGATAACGACATAACCACCCTCTAAAAATTTGACTGCAGACGCCGCAAAAAAGACAAACTCAATAGCGGCAAACACTGCCATACCACACCGAGCAAAGAGCGGCCGCACACCCTTTTGCATGAGATAATAGGTCAGTAAAACCGTCGTCATCAGCATGGTAATGGTAATAGCAAGACCGTAAGCTGCCTCCATATGCGAGGAGGATTTGAAGAAAAGCACGGCACAACTGGTCAAGGTGAATAATATCCAGTTGATAGCTGGAATATAAGATTGCCCACGACTGTCCCCTGGATAAGTCGTTTTAAAGAGCGGAAAGAGCTTTAGCCCCATGGCTTCAGACACCAAGGTAAAAGAACCTGAAATCAGCGCCTGCGACGCAATGATAGCGGCTAGTGTCGCAAGCAGAACGAGGAAAATCCGAAATTGCTCTGGGATACTAGCAAAAAATGGATTGAGGGCTATGTCTTCTCCCTTGTGGCTCAAAAGCCAAGCTCCTTGACCGCAATAGGAGAGGATGATAGCTATCTTGACAAAAGGCCAAGACACATAGATATTGCTACGTCCGACATGCCCCATATCCGAGTAAAGCGCCTCTGCACCTGTTGTCGCTAGGAAAATAGACCCTAGTATGAAAATACCACGATGATTTTCAGGACTCAGCAAAAAATGAAGAGCATAATAGGGATTAATGGCTTTAAAAACAGCCAGATAAGAAAAACTGTTCAACAGCCCACTCAGCCCCAAAACAAAGAACCAAGTCATCATGACTGGACCAAAAACCCGTCCAATAAAGCGTGTTCCAAAACGCTGAATGCTAAAAAGAAGCAACAAAATGCACAGCGTTGTCACCACCACATGCCATTGGTCACTATAAAAATGACTAAAGAAAGGCACCGCCCGCAAGCCCTCGATAGCCGTTGTCACCGTAACAGCTGGCGTCATCGCACCATCTGACAAGAGAGTCGCACCGCCTATCATGGCTGGAATAATCAGCCACGGGCTCATCTTGCGCACCAAGGTGTAGAGCGAGAAAATCCCACCCTCATGGTGATTATCCGCCCTTAGCGCAATCAAGACATACTTGATAGTCGTCACCAAGGTCAAAGTCCAGATAATCAAAGAAATGGACCCTAGTATAAAAGCTTCGCTGATGTGGCTTGCACCTCCTTGATTGGTCACCAAGGACTGCATGGTGTAGAGCGGGCTTGTCCCAATGTCACCGTAGACAATCCCTAGAGCCACCAAAAAACCTGAGCGTGTCGCTTTATCAAAAGCTGATACTTGTGTTTGTCCCATTTTTCATGTTTAGCCTCCATTTTTTATGACCCAACCATTATAGCACAGACGCTCAAAAAGAAAAGCCCTAATAGAGGGCTTGCTATTTTAAATATTCCAATTATTACAAAAGACAGCTAAATAACTAGGCATTCTGGCTGTCACTATCCCTTTTCTTTTCTCATCATAACAGAAATGTTATGAGAGTGACATGGTTTTGTAATCGAATGTTTCCGTTATTTTTCATAAACTGTTTTTTTACAGGTCACGATAGACTGGCTGCGCTCCAAAGGTTTGCGAGGTGGGCATGATTTCGATACGGTTGATATTGACATGCTCAGGCTGGCTGGCTATCCAAGAGACAGTCTCTGCGATGTCTTTTGGTTGAATGGCGTGCGCTCCCTCGTAGAGCTTTTCAGCACGCTCATCATCACCCTTAAAGCGGACATTGGAAAACTCAGTCCCCTCACAAAGCCCAGGCTCGATGTTGGATACACGAATGCGTGTCCCAGCAAGGTCCGCCCGCAGATTGATCGAGAACTGCTTGACAAAAGCCTTGGTGCTGCCGTAGACATTAGCACCAGGATAAGGCACGGTGCCTGCTGTTGAGCCAAGATTGATAATCAAACCGTGATTGCGCTTGACCATATCAGGCAGGAGCTTTCGTGTCACATAGGCTAAGCCAATCACATTGGTCTCAATCATGGTTAGCCAATCCTCAAAATCCGCTTCATAAGCTTTATCAAGCCCCAGCGCCAAGCCAGCATTATTGACCAAAAGGGAAATGGGCTCAAAAGACGCTAGCGCCCTATCAACAGAGCTTCTATCAGTCACATCCATCTCCAGCGGGTAAAAATCCTCACCGAGTCTTTTTGCCAGTTCTTGCAATTTCTCAAAGCGCCTTGCGGCACCGATGACCTTGTAGCCATCCGCTATTAAGCGCTCCACAATGGCAATGCCAAAGCCTGCAGAAGCGCCTGTCACTAAAGCAATATCTGTCATGTTTTACCTCAATTCTAAAAAGAAAGAGCGAGTTTACTTTCTCGCTTCTTTTGTCTCCATCAGTGTCTATCCAGCGCCTGCGCTGCTGTGATAATAGACAGTTTGTAAATGTCCTCGGCACTAGAGCCTCGTGACAAATCATTCACAGGTGCGTTGAGCCCTTGAAGGACAGGTCCAATCGCCTCAAACATTCCTAGGCGTTGTGCAATTTTGTAGCCGATATTGCCAGACTGCAAATCTGGGAAAATAAAGACATTGGCTTGTCCCGCAACAGGGCTGTCCGGTGCTTTGATGGCTGCTGTTTCTGCAACAAAGGCAGCGTCAAACTGCAACTCACCATCAATGGCAACATCAGGTGCCATTTCTTTTGCCAGTCGAACGGCTTCTTGTACCTTGTCGACTTGCGGCGCTTTGGCACTACCTTTGGTTGAAAAACTCAAGAGAGCCACTTTAGGGTCAATGCCAAATATAGCTGCTGTTTCCGCAGTGTTGATTGCAATTTCAGCCAATTCTTGAGCATTTGGGTTGATGTTAATCGCACAGTCCGCAAAGAGAAAACGCTGCTCAGTGGACTCACGATTCATCAAGAACACACCAGATGTCCTTGAAATCCCTGGCTTAGTTTTGATGATTTGAAGTGCTGGGCGCACAGTGTCCGCTGTCGAGTGAATGGCTCCAGACACCATACCATCAGCCAAGCCCATCTTGACTAACATGACCCCAAAATAATTAACATCACGCAAGAGACGATCCGCATCCTCTAGGGTCGCTTTTCCTTTTCTAATCTCAACAAAGGCTTCTTTCATGTTCTCAAAGTCTGCGTAGTCATTGGGATTGATAATGGTGTAGTCTTGGTCTACAAAGCCTAGACGAGCTAGTGAGTCGTGCACCTCGTCATATTCACCGAGGATCACAGGGTCAATCAAGCCTTCAAACTTAAGGCGTGCTGCAGCTCGCAAGACACGGTCGTCATTTCCCTCTGGAAAGACAATCTTGACATAGTTACTAGCTACTTTTTCACGTAAAGTTCCAAATAAAGAGCGCATAGTCAACTCCTTCTATTATTTTCTTTCAGTTCTATGATAACGCTATCAAAATCATCTGTCAAGCCAATTTCATGACAGCGCTGCTTTTTTGTGAAAGGGTCTGTAAATCTAAGAGAATGACAATGCAAAGCTTGGCGAGTGATACCAAGATCCATCCTCCCGCCGTACAAATCATCGCCCAAAAGCGGAAAACCAATATGCGAAAAATGCACACGTATCTGATGAGTGCGCCCTGTGTGCAGCCAGACATCCACCAAAGCCACATCTCCAAATCGCTCCACCACTTGGTAGCTAGTATGCGCATACTTTCCAGACTTGTGCACACGTCTCGTGATGATACTATAGACATCCCTTGCGATCGGTGCGATAATCTCACCAGAGTCTGGCAAGTCCCCCTCACCAGACACCAAGGCATAGTAGCGCTTTTCAATAGACTTTGTCTGCAACTGCTTATCCAGTCTCGCATGGGCGTAACCGTGCTTGGCAAAGAGCATGAGCCCGCTGGTATCCTTATCCAGCCGTGTCACGATATGCACCTGCTGGTTTGGGTAACCCTTTTCTTGATAATAGTGCTTGATGAAATTCGCCATAGTGTTGGTGTGGTTTTTACTAGGGATACTTGCCACACCGTAGGGTTTATTGAGGACGAGAAAATGGTCGTCTTCTGCGACAATATTCAGTTCTTTTTTGACTGGAGTAAGCGTTTCATGAGGCGCTTCGTCAGGAATGTCAATGGCTACTTTATCGCCGACATCAAGGAGATAAATAGCATTTTGCTCCACACCGTTGACCCAGATATTGCCTCCCTTGAACTTGACCTTAGCCAGCAAGCCTTTTGAAATATCATGGCTTTTGAGAAGCGTTTTGACCTTGACTTGTCTGTCTGCTACAAACTCAAATCTCATGAATCGCACTCTCCGATAAAGGCGTCCATGACACGCTCCCAAAAGCTGGTGTGACTCGGTGTCGCCACAAAGTGAATTTTCTTGCTGTCAATACTGTACTCAATCTTTTTGACATTGCGGTACTGCATGGTTTTATTGTCAATAGAAATGGTATAGAGCCCCAAGCGCTTTGGCACCACCTCGATAGCATCCTTCTTAGGGATGATAAGGGAGGAGCCAATGGTGCGATAAACACGATTATTGAGACTTGAGATTTCAGTCAATTGCAGCGCTTCAATGGTTGGGTGTAAAATGGCTCCGCCCAGCGATTTATTGTAAGCCGTGCTGCCTGTCGGCGTTGAGACAGACAGACCATCTCCACGAAAACGCTCAAACTTGACCTTGTTGATGACGACATCAACCACCATAGTTTTTTCGATACGCTTAATAGTTGACTCATTGAGCGCACGCCCTTTGATAACACGCCCATCTGCCAGGGTAATCTTGACCTTAACGATAGGATAAGAAATGCTCTCTCCCTTATCCTGTCTGAGATTTTCAATCAGTTTATCCACCTCAAAGTCACGATAGTCCGTGTAAAAACCCAAGTGCCCCGTGTGAATGCCGACGAAACGCACATGGTCTAGAGCCTTCTCGTACATGTGAAAAGCAGACAGCAACATGCCGTCACCACCAATACTAATCACCACATCTGGATCTCTTTTGGTCAGATAAAAATCATCAGCGTCCTTAAAAATCGCAAAGAGCTTACCTGCAATACGCTTGCTCTGGTACTTGCCGTTACTAATAATCGCCACACGAGTGGGCTTTTTCTTATCGGTATAATTCATCTGTGTCATCGCTATTTCCTACACCATCACTTAACTTTCTATTTTCAGGGTCAAATAAAAGCTGCGCTTCACGAATATCCTCACGGATTTTACGCATTTCCTCATCTAGTTCAAAAGCAATCTTAGCCGTCACTTCCAAACGTTTTTTGATTTCTTCTGGAAAGTCACCTTGGTATTTGTAATTGAGCGAGTGCTCAATAGTCGCCCAAAAATTCATGGCTAAAGTCCTAATCTGTATCTCAGCTAAAATCTTTTTTTGCCCATGAATGGTATCAACAGGGTACTCTACAATCACGTGATAAGAGCGGTAGCCACTAGCTTTCATATGATGGATATAATCACGCTCTTGCACAATAGTCATGTCCTGACGTTTGCGTAGAAGCTCCAGCACATCATCAACGTCATCAACAAACTGCACCATGATACGAAGCCCAGCAATATCCTGCAAATCCGTCGCTAGATTTTCAAAACGAATATCACGCAAGACCATCTTTTCCTTAATACTCTCAATAGACTTGACACGTCCTGTCACAAACTCGATGGGCGAGTGTTTATTTTGCTTACGAAATTGCTTGCGAATACTTCTCAGCTTGATTTTCAACTCACCAACTGTCTGGATATAAGGGTCTAAAAAGGTTTCCCAGTCCATGCCCATACACTCTCTCCTCTAAGCCCATGACAAAACCTTGTCAAATGAGCCAATTTCTTATAAAATAAACTTAACGTTTATTATACCATAAAATTTCCAAAGGACGTGAACTATGAACCATCTTGAGATAGAATTTAAAACGATGCTGACAAAAGACGAGTTTAATCGTCTCAAGGCGCAATTTTCACACGTAGCACCTGTCACACAAACCAACTACTACTTTGATACTGAAAACTTCGACATGAAAGCCCACCGCATGTCATTGCGTATCCGCACCATCTCAAACGCAGCCGAGTTGACCCTAAAAATCCCAAAAGATGTCGGCAACTGGGAGTACAATATCGCTCTGCCTATTGATGAGGCTAAAGAGATGATTAAAACAGGACAATTGCCCGAAAATGACATCACAAAGCGTATCAAAGACCAAGGGGTTGACCCAAGTCAGTTAGCTGTTTTTGGCTATCTCACTACCACCAGACGAGAATGCCAAACGGCGATTGGGCTCATGGCTTTAGATGACAATCAATACGCTGGCATTCGTGATTATGAGCTTGAGCTAGAAGTGCTTGACGCTAAAAAAGGTAAGGATGATTTTGACCACTTCTTAGCCGAGCAAAGTATCAATTTTAAATACGCTAAAAGCAAGGTTGCCAGATTCAGTGCCACACTTAGACACCAAAAGACAGATAAAAACAGCTAGAATTAGCTGTTTTTATCTGTCTTTTCTCGCTCTTAGCGCTGATAAAATAGATATGGTATCAATAACCTCCTGTAAAATAGCACCTAGTAAAGCTGGGATAACACCAGTACTTGCTATCAACATCAATAGGAAACAAATACCAAGACCAATCCATACAGACTGTTTTGCCACAAGCAACGTATCTTTTGAGATACCAACCAAGCCAGCCACTTTACTGAGGTCATCTTGGAGGATGACAACATCTGCATTTTCACTAGCCGTTGTCGCACCGTGCGCTCCCATGGCAATGCCAACATCAGCTGCGACAAGCGCTGGAGCGTCATTGACCCCATCTCCTACCATGACTGTTGGGTGTTGATCACTTGGAGCGTCCTGCAGACGTTTGATTTTATCTTGGGGCAGACACTCTGCCTGCACTTGTGTGATACCCACTTCTTTGGCGACTTTTTCAGCGACAGCTTTTTTATCCCCTGTCAGCATAAGCACGTTTTGAATGCCATAATTTTTAAGGCGCTCTATGGTTTCCTTAGACTCTGGGCGAATGGTATCCTTAAAGCCGATATACCCTAGATAGTGGTCGTCTTTTGAGACGTAGATAGCGGTCTCATGCGCCTGCAAATCACTAGGCAAGTCAGCCATCAGGCTCGCCTTTCCTGCTCGGACGAGGTGCCCATCAATCTGACTTTCCACTCCCATAGCTGTTAGCTCTTTACTAGAAGTCAGTGGTAACAAGTCTATGCCTTCTTGTTTAGCGTAATCAACCAAAGAACGAGCCAAAATGTGTGTAGATTCTTGCTCGCTACTAGCTGCAATCTGCAAGAGCTCTTCTTTTGAGACACCAGTATTTGGAACAATCTTATCCACCATGAGCTGACCATTGGTGATTGTACCTGTCTTGTCAAAGGCGATTAGTTTTGCTTTTTCAAGCATTTCAAAGCTGGTTGCTGACTTGATGACAATACCAGAACGGCTTGAGCGGCTCATCCCTGCCACAAAGGCAATGGGCGCTGCTAAAATCAAAGGACAAGGTGAAGCAACCACCAAGACCTGCGCAAAGCGCATGACATCACCACTAATATACCAAGCAAGCCCACCAATGACAAAGGCAGCAACGGTAAATGGCACCGCATAGCGGTCTGCCAGACGCACAAAGCGGGCAGGCTTTTGCTCTGTTTCCTTGATGAGATTGACCAAGACTTGGTACTGACTGTCCTTAGCTAGACGACTTGCTTTTATCCGAATGGCATTGTCGCCATTTATCGAACCAGATAGCACTTCGTCGTTAATCGTTTTATCTACTAGGAGTGACTCACCTGTCAGAGAAGATTCGTTGACGCTGGTCTCTCCTTGCACTACCACACCGTCAATAGGGATGACCTCGTTTGGTTTCACTAAAATAATATCGCCAATCGCTACGTCATCAACGGGGACATCTACCCAGTCTTCTCCTTTTTTCAGGTGCGCTTCTTGCGGTGAATTGTCCAAAAGCTCTCGCAGTTCTCGACCAGCCTGACGGCTTGCGTACTCTTCTAAGCTCTCACCACCTGTCAGCATGATTAAAATCATCAGACTCGCCCAGTAATCACCGACTAAAAGCGTCGTCACAATAGCCACGATAGCTAAAAGGTCAACACCATACTGACCATGACGAAGCGTCTTAATCATATCAACCAACATGACAAATGCCATACACCCACCTGCAATAGCCACCAAAAGATAAGCAATGTGAGGCTGGTCAAAGCCAAACTCCATAACAAGCGCAAAGACACCAATCAGTGCCGTGATGATAAATTTTCTAAATCGCATTTTAACTCCTTGTTTATGTTTTCTTATTTAGAATGATACCAAATAAGAAAACATAAAGCAAGTAATTTGACGCTAGAGGGTGAATTTTCTCCTCTTTTTTGATAAAATGAAAGTATTACTTTTATAAGGTTTATAATTAAAGGAGTTTCCAAGAAATGGTCGAACAATATGCCGACAAACCTATCAAGTTATTTTCACTCACTTCCAACCTTCCAATTGCTGAGAAGATTTCTGAAGTCTCAGGAATCCCGCTTGGAAAGGTTTCTTGCCGTCAGTTCTCAGATGGCGAGATTATGATTAACATTGAGGAAACCGTTCGTGGTGATGATATTTACATCATCCAGTCGACTAGTTTTCCAGTCAATGACAATCTTTGGGAATTATTGATTATGATTGATGCGTGTAAGCGTGCTAGTGCCAACTCTGTCAATGTTGTCATTCCATACTTTGGCTATGCTAGACAGGATCGTATCGCTGCGTCTCGTGAGCCAATCACAGCAAAACTGGTTGCTAATATGCTAGTCAAAGCTGGTGTTGACCGCTTATTGACACTTGACCTTCATGCTGTTCAAGTACAAGGTTTTTTCGACATCCCAGTTGATAATCTCTTTACTGTGCCACTTTTTGCTGAGCACTACTCACGCCTTGGCTTTACTGGTGAGGATGTTGTCGTTGTTAGCCCTAAAAACTCAGGTATCAAGCGTGCCCGTAGTCTTGCTGAAGTTTTAGACGCACCGATTGCTATCATTGACTACGCTCAAGACGACGCTTCTCGTGAAGAGGGCTACATCATCGGTGAGGTCGAAGGTAAAAAAGCCATCATCATCGACGACATCTTAAATACTGGAAAAACATTTGCTGAAGCAGCGAAAATTTTAGAGCGTGGTGGCGCTACAGACATCTACGCTGTTGCTAGCCACGGTCTCTTTGCTGGCGGTGCTGCTGATGTCTTGGAAGCTTCTCCAATCAAAGACATCGTCGTTACAGACTCTGTTCTTACAAAAGAGCGTGTCCCAGAAAATGTGACCTACCTCTCTGCGGCTGACCTTATTGCAAAAGCAATTGTGCGCATCCACGAGCGCCGTCCGCTCAGCCCATTGTTTGCATACCAAAAAGACTAATTTAGGTCTTTAAGAAAGGATTTGACCACTATCACACACACACCAATTTACTTAGACAATGCTGCTACTACTGCTATGACACCCTCAGTCATTGAAGCGATGACTGAGCTGATGACAGCAGACTTTGGCAACCCCTCTAGTATCCACAGTTTTGGACGACAGGCAAGCCAAAGGCTACGCACTTATCGTCAAACCTTGGCACAAGCGCTTGATGTCCCAAGTCATGAAATCATCTTTACCTCTGGAGCTACAGAAAGTAATAACCACGCCATTAAAGGCTATGCTCTTGCCAATCAAGAAAAGGGAAAACACCTCATCACAACAGAGATTGAGCACCATTCTGTCCTGCATACTATGGCGTATCTGGAGGAGCGCTTTGGCTTTGAGGTGACCTATCTCAAGCCACAAAACGGTCAGATTACAGCTGATATGCTCAAAGAAGCGCTACGAGATGACACTATCCTAGTCAGTGTCATGTACGCTAACAACGAAACAGGGGACTTGCTTCCTATTGCTGAAATGGCGGAGGTGCTTCGAGACCACCAAGCTGTTTTTCACGTGGACGCTGTGCAGGCTTTTGGTAAGCTAGCGCTAAGACCGCATGAGTTGGGGATTGATTTTCTCTCTGCTTCTGCGCATAAATTTCATGGACCAAAAGGTGTCGGCATTTTATTTGCTAAGGCACATCACACGGATAGTCTTCTTCACGGTGGCGAGCAAGAGGAAAAGCGCCGAGCTAGCACTGAAAATATGGTAGGCATTGCCGGTATGGCGCAGGCAACTGCTGACGCTATGCTTCATTTGGAGGAAAACTACCACAAGGTAGAACAACTCAAAGATACCTTCCTAGCCGAGCTAGACGGTGTGGACTACTACATCAACGGTAGCGACACAAGAATGCCGCATGTCTTAAATATTGGTTTTCCTAATCAGTCAAACAGTGTGCTCTTGACACTGCTTGATTTGAAAGGCTTTGCTGTCTCCACTGGCTCTGCTTGTACAGCTGGGACGGTTGAGCCTAGTCATGTCCTAACCAGCTATTACGGCAGCAACTCTAAGCGTTTAGCGGAATCTATTCGTATCAGCATCTCAGACCTCAACACCCTAGAGGAAGTCACACTTCTTGCCCAAGCTTTAAAAGAAATCATAGGGAGATAACCATGGCTTTTGAAACTGAAATTCATCTGGCTGATTGCCCGTTTATCTACACTATCAGCCCAAACATCAAAAAATACACACTACGTGATACGACCTTTGTGCAAAATAAAGTCGGCAATTTTGAATTAACACGACTGCTTGAGGAAGTGCCCAATTCTGGTGACGGCTTTCCTCTTAAAATCACGATTAACAAAGATTTAACAGCTTTTAAACTTGTCATTACAGACAAGTCAGGGCTTCGCTTGGTCAATATTTTCAAAAATAAAGACCTCAAAATTTTGCAAGACAAGTTCTACTTTTTAATGGATAGCCTGGTAGAGCGTGATGTCTTTACCAAAAGAGAGGCTTAATAACACGAAAAAATCTTATGCCAACATAAGATTTTTTTAGATAAAAGGCTCCATTTGTTGCTATTTTCACAAACTTTTTGATACAATAAAAGAGATGACACTTATCAACTATAGTAAATTCCTTACATCTAGGAGGTGTTGTTTCATGACTATTGATAAGTCTATCCCAAAGGCAACGGCAAAACGCCTGCCACTTTATTACAGGATTTTTAAACGGTTTAACACCAACAATTTTGAAAAAGCCAGCTCAAAACAGATTGCAGACGCTATTGGTATTGACTCAGCGACGGTGCGTCGTGACTTTTCCTATTTTGGTGAGCTGGGACGTCGTGGATTTGGCTATGATGTGAAAAAACTCATGAATTTTTTTGCCGACATTCTAAACGACCACTCGACGACCAATGTCATGCTGGTGGGGTGTGGTAATATCGGACGAGCGCTTCTACACTACCGCTTTCATGACCGCAATAAAATGCAAATCACGCTCGCTTTTGACCGTGATGATAATAGCCTAGTCGGCACTAAAACCGAAGATGGCATTCCTATCTATGGGATTTCAACCATAAAAGAGCACTTAAAAGACCAGTATATCGAAACAGCGATTTTGACCGTTCCTAGCTTGCAGGCTCAGGAAGTGGCTGATATTCTCGTTGACGCTGGTATCAAAGGCATTTTGAGCTTTTCACCTGTTCACCTCAATGTGCCAAAAGATGTGATTGTCCAGTATGTGGATTTGACAAGTGAGTTGCAGACCTTACTGTACTTTATGAGTCAAGCCCATGACCAGACAAGCTAGCAAAAACGACTTAGAGAAAGGAGAGAACATGGTAAAACCAATTATTGGGATTATGGGAAACCAACGCATTAAAAAAGACATCAACCTGCCGTGGTCATACGCCCCAACGGGCTTTGTCAAGGGGGTACAACGAGCTGGAGGGTTACCGCTTATCCTGCCAATCAGTAGCGAAGAAGACGCTAAAACCTACGTCTCTATGGTGGACAAGGTCTTGTTGATTGGTGGGCAAAATGTTGACCCCAAATTTTATCAAGAAGAACGCCATGCTAGTGAAAACGATTTCTTTCTTGAACGTGATGTCTTTGAGCTAGCTGTCATCAAAGAAGCTATCAAGCAGAAAAAGCCCATATTTGGTGTTTGCCGTGGACTGCAGCTGATGAATGTGGCACTTGGTGGTACGCTTAACCAAGACATTAAGGGGCATTGGCAAAGTGAAGAGGGCAACGTCAGAACACATCCTGTCGTCATCAAAAACGACTGCATTCTCTCAAAAATCTATGGTGCGCATGCGCAGATCAACTCTTTTCACCGTCAAAGTATCAAAACAATGGCAGAGTCTCTAAAACCTATCGCTTTTGACCCCGATACAGGGATTGTTGAGGCGGCAGTTTCGGTGGATAAAACCATCACTTTCTTAGGTGTTCAATGGCATCCAGAATTGCTCATTGATGATAGTGCCAAGGATATGGCGCTCTTTGACTACTTTGTCAATGAACTCTAATCGCAAAGCACCTCTCCTTCTTCTCGAAAACTGTAATACTCTTTTTGACCGACAATGATATGATCCAAGCAGACAATGCCAATCATCTGGCAGGCTGCTTGGATTTTTTCAGTGAACTTTTTGTCATTTTGACTTGGTGTGGCGCTGCCTGAGGGATGATTGTGGACGATGATAAGACTCGTCGCCATATTTTTACAGGCATAATAAAGAATCTCACGAGGTTCAGCGACCGAGCGTCGCACTGTTCCGATGAAAATCGTCTTTTGCTCGATAATACGATTTTGCGTGTCCAGATAGAGGGCAATCAAGTGCTCTTGCTTGCTGTCAGAGAGCTCTAACATCATACGGCGTGCCAACTGCTGGCTGCTTAAAATCTGGTCTGCACGCTTATACTCAGAATCTTGGATACGCCTTGCCAGCTCAATCATGGCTTTTAACTCGATAGACTTGACCTTGCCGATTCCTTTGATTTGCTGTAATTCTTGTAAAGACAGGTGTTTAAAGTCAGCTAGAGAGGTCATCTGATTGATGATTTGCGTTGAAACATCAAGGACAGGCATTTCCTTGGTACCTGTTCTTAACAGGATAGCTAATAATTCGTGATTGCTTAATTTGTCAGCTCCTAGAGCTTGCAGTCGTTCTCTTGGGCGTAATTGCTCAGCTTGGTTTCTAATCGTGTACATAAACATAATACCTCCACTTATCCTATCCGTAAAAGGACAGGTAAGTGAAGGTATTTCTTATTCGTCAATAATTTCAAATGGTATCTTTTGGTCAGGGTTGTCTAAGTCCACTGACTGGCGCTTGGCCACTTGGTCTTTGATGATTTGGTAGATACTAGCTGCAATAGGGACCGCCATAAGCATTCCCAGAAAACCATAGAGACTTCCACCGATAGTAATAGCCACCAAGACCCACATTCCAGGAAGCCCGATAGAGCCACCAACGACACGAGGGTAGATGAGATTACCCTCAAACTGCTGCAGGATAATCATAAAGATAACAAAGGCAACCGCCTGAGGGACAGACAGGGTAACGATAAGGAAAAAGCCAATCGTCACACCAATGTATGCCCCAATCACAGGGATAAGGGCTGTAAAAGCGACCAAAACGCCAATTGTACTAGCATAAGGAAAACTTAGTATCATCATACCAATAGCCGTCAAGGCCCCTAAAATCATGGCTTCTAGTGTTTGCCCTACGATGAAACCGTGAAAACGTTTGTGCAAAATCCCAATGACATAGTGCATTTTTTTGGCATACTTACCTGCAAAGGTATCAATCAAGAGATTAAACTGACGCCCAAGCTTTTCCTTATTGCCTAGAACGTAGAAAGAAAAAATCACGCTCATAAAGACATTGATAAAGGTCTGTGCGATAGAGGTGACAGAGGTCATGAGTGACATCAAGGCTGTCAGCACTTGTTTTAAAATCTGTTGCCCAAAGTTTGTGACTTGTGAGACAATCTCCTTGTCTGAGCCAACATAGTTAATCACTCTTGCAATATGCGGATTTTGATTGATTTCTTTGATGAGCTTTGTGATGATGGAGGTATCGATATTCATCAGCGAGCTGATACTTGCGATAAGGTCTGGCAGGATAATCGAAAAGAGCCAGATAATGACAACCACAAAGGTCGTATAGGCTAAAATCATAGACAGCGGACGCTTGAGCCCTTTCATAAAGGCAACATTCTTAAACAGCCAGTCATAGCCTATCTCGTAAAGAGACATGACAATATTGACCACATAAGCCACTGCTGCTCCAATCAAGAATGGCTGCGCTGCTTTAAAAACAGTGCTCACAATAGAGGCTGCCACATCCCAATAATTTAAAACAGCCAAAAAGAGTATAAACAAAGCAAGTAAATAGTAAACTTGTTTTTTTCCAAAACGCATAATTTTTTCAATACCTCAATTATAATGTTGTAGACAAATGTCTCACATGGTGATAATAGTGCTTATACAAAGCAGCATAGCGCCCTCTATAACTGTCCTTCCACGGCTTATCACGACCACAAAAATGCAAGAAAACAGTGTGTTCAATCACCCAGTTCAGATCCCATTCCCCAAAACTCCTAGCATAGTAGAGTGTGTTGTAGCGTGCGTCATAGTTATAGATACTATCTGGGACAAGCTCCACCAAGTGCCCATAAAGCGCATTTAAAATGTCCTGGTCAGGAAGCAACAAGAGCGCTCCTTTTTTCTGGATATAGTCTAAAATGGCAGAGCGTTTGACGTTTTTTCGGATTTCAGTGAGATTCATCAGCAAAACGCCAGTGTTGTAATAGCCGTCTGTCTCAAAATTTTGTAAGCGCAGCTTATTGACAAGCTCTGGGATATTGCTATCTGCGGTATGGCTACTAGCAGCGTAGCATTTACCTGACAAATCCATCTCGTAAAATGGCACAATGTCATTAAGACATAAAATATCAGCATCCACATACAGGATACGCTCTAGGTCTGCTGGGAGAAACTCATGGGCGAGCAGACGGTAGTAAATCGTCTCTGGATAGCGGTCTGTCGTTGGCGCATCCTTAAAAGCATCGTCCCCCATGACAACAGGATGATAAGACACACCCAATTGCTCACAAAAAAGGGCAATCGTCTCATTTTGCGCTAGGGGCTTCTTTTGCATGACATAGACATCAAACGACGCCTTAGAACTATTGGTCACAATGGAATACAACGTCACCATAAACTGCTCAACGTAGTGGTCATCAATAGCAAATAACAAATGAATTGAAGAGTTCACAGGCTCAATCCTCTCTAAAAGTACATCTGTTACAATTATACACGATTTTAAACAAAAATGCCCCCTTTATCAGTAAATAGGCAAAGAAATATGTGGAGAGAAGAAAAAGCACCACTTGCGGGTGCTTGAGATATTGAAGTTAGCACTATCCAAAAAGCATGCTTCATCAACAAAAATCTTATTAAAACATATCTCCCATTGTTATCACTTGTCCATCTGAATATTTTATTATATGAATTTTTGTTACACTTCCATCAGACTGTTGCATCTCAATAGTAGTAATTATAGTACCACCAGTATTAATACTAGAAATAATTCTAGCACCATCTGATTGCACACTTTCTACAGAAGATGAAACTCCGTTTGACACTGCTTGCTGCTGTCTTGCGACTTCGGTTCTATAGTTATATGGAACACCCTGAAGTTCAGAACCATCTGGTGTCAGTGTTGACTCAGTTGACTGTTTAAACATCTCAGATTGACTTTCTAATTGTGCCTTACGAAACTCTGATATCTCAGATTGACTTTCTTGACTCACCTGTTGCTCAGTGGAAGATTCTACTTTTTCTGTTTGCTCTGAAACGCCTTGTTTGCTTGCTTCTGTACTTTGTTCAGTTACTATCTCTGCCTGTGATTTGTCTTGTTTTAATCCTTGCTCTTTTACATTAGTTCCATCGGTTTCAGTTTCTAAAGTACTTGAAGTCCCCTCGTCGTTCACTATGCTTGTATTAAATTGTAACCAAGAAAAACTAACAAGCAAAATAAGAAATATAGTACAGATGTAAATGGCTCTAAAAATTTTAATACGAATAGAACTCCATACCCACATCAAAATGAATACAGCTATAGTTCCAGCAATAATCAATGATATCGTTTCCAAAACATTTCCTCTTCTTACTCTAAATAAAATCTAACTTTAACAGCACACTACATGTTAACCACTCGACAGTATTATTCTATTACAGCTAAAAAAAAGAAGTCAAGATAATCTTGGGCTGCTTGCTTCATATCATAATCAAATTTACTTATCTTCCTTCCAATAATAGTTCATTAATTTGTTATAATAATTTTCTAATTATTCAACATATTTTCCTTTTATTGTTTCCAAGAAACCTAAGATATCTTGACTTTTTTTGAAAAAGAATATAAAGTTTCGTCTCTTATGGACAAACTGTTCTCAAAAATTATCCTTAGCATTTACACAAAAAAAGCAAGTACACTTGTACTCGCTTTCTACCTTATATTCTCCATCAGTGAACCTTCATACTGACTGCTAGCTGTCTCTGGATGTTTTTCAAAGAGAAGGTAGGCGTTTATCATCAAGAGGGGGATGAGGACGGTATAGAGCGCATACTCGCCGATGATTTGCGTAAGCAGTGCTGCTGCAAAGGCGCCTAGGCAAAAGGTCAGAAGGACCCAAGCGATGTGTAAGCCTTTTGAGATGGCTTTGCGGTCCTTTTGGAGAAAGCCTGTTGTGAGCTGCTGGGAGATACGTTTGATGTTTCCAATCATCATGATATTGGCGTAAGCCTGCCCACGCACACGCTTAAAGGTATCCAGCTGCATGGCTGCACAAAAGGACAAACCTGAGATGGTAGCATTGTGCCCTACAAATGGCGAATAGACAGCGACAATAGCAACACCAATCGTTATCAAGCAACTACTGACAAAGTGCCAATGGTAGCCTTTTTGCCGAACCAAGGGCTCTAAAAAGACGTTAACCGACTGCCCCAGAGCAAAAAAGAGCACCGGCACAAGATAAGTCAGCGATAAAAAGACGTGCCCGTCTGCCAAATGCACCATCATGTTGATGAGATTTCCAGTCTGAAGACCTGCAAAGCGCTGATTTTGCGTGGTGAAGGTGTAAGCGTCTAAAAAGCCACTGACAAAGGTTAAGAGCGCCGCAAACCGCAGACGCTCAAAGATACGAAATGTTTGTTTTTCCAAGAAATCTGACTCCTCTAAAAAAATCACTACCTTTTTATTGTACCGATTATCTAGTAAAATTTCAAGACCAGTTTTTATTTGGTTAGCGTGACCACAAGGACGATAAAAACGAGTAGCGCTAAGCCAAAACAGAGCCACATGACTCCAGCCAACTGTGCTGAAAAGGACAGCAGAGCGCCTGTCAGCATAAAGGTCAAAAAGAGCAGGGCTAGCACAAAGCGATTAGCGACATTTTTTAAGGTCTTGATACGATTAGAGTAATCATAGAAATCATGATTGACGAGAATACGTCCATTTAGGATTTGCTCTAAGAGCTGATTGAGGCGTCTTGGGACGTTTTTGCCGTTTTTAAGCAGGTAAAAAAGCTCAATCAGCAGCGTTTCTTTATTAAGCGACTGCTTGAGCATGTCTGGACCCATATTTTGCAAAAAGTAGTTTTTTGCAAGGGTCATAAGATCCACATTTGGTGCCAAGGTCTGAAAAATCCCCTCGACCTGTAGCGCAGCTTTTTCCAAAATGGTAATCTGAGCAGACGCTTTCAAGCGATTGCGGACAAAAATCGACACCAAATCCTCCAGCAAATCCGTGATAGACAGCTTGCCTAAGTCGAGATTGCCATACTTTGCCAACATCCGCTCGATATCTTGACTAAGCTCTACTTTGTTGAGGGAGGTATCAAAGCTAGTCATCGCAAGCACAGCCCGTGTCATGCCGTCCACATCTTGCGCTGTAAAACCATAGAGAATATCATTTAGCGCCGAGCGCATGCCCTCCTCAAGCTGCCCCATAATCCCAAAGTCAATAAAGTAAATCTTGTTGTTACTGATGATGAGATTGCCTGGGTGCGGGTCGCCATGAAAATAACCATCCTTAAAGACCTGCTTGATAAAGCTCAGCATGAGCTTACGCCCAATATCCTCCAAATCATAGCCAGAAAGCAAAAGCTGGTCGTAGTGATTGATAGGAATGCCCTCAATATACTCCTCAACAATCAAACGCTCCGTCGTGTAGTTGTTATAAACCTTGGGCACGCCAACACAGCGAACCGAACGGTTAGTCTCTTTAAAGTGTATCATGGCTTGCGCTTCGTGACGAAAATCAATCTCGTACAGCAGCGACGCTTTTAATTGCAAGAGCACTTCTGTCAAGTCCACCATGGGAATGAAATGCTTTGGAATGCGACGTGACAGCTTGATAAGGAGATTCAGATCCTCTTGAACTATCTCTGCTAAGTGCGGACGCTGGATTTTGAGGACGACCTGCTGACCAGATTTGAGGGTAGCAAGATGTGTCTGAGCAACGGAACCGCTCGCCAAAGGCTCGCTCTTAATCTCCTCAAAAACGTCCGCTATGGGCTGAGTAAGCTCTACTTGAATAGCAGACATAACCACATCTGTCTCTAGTGGCAGAACATTATTTTGCAGTTTACTGAGTTCAGTGATGTAGGCTTCTGGCAAAAGGTCATCTCGTGTGGAGAGGATTTGCCCAATCTTGACAAAGCTAGGGCCCAGCTGCTCAAAGGCAAGACGCAGTTTTTGCGGAGCCTCTTTATCCTCATCTGCTTTTCGTCTGTCCTTTAAGCTGGTCAGCCCGACAGAGGAGAAGGCTCCGACAATTTCTCTAAGGCGCTTGGTTGACATAGGCGCTCTTAGTCTTTAGTGTCGTCTTTTGAGAGGAGACGGTCTAGCTTCGCTTCAAGGCGTGCTAGGTCTTCTTTAGTAGCGTATTGGTAAGGCTCTGCCTTTGCTTTGACCTCGTCGATGACAGCCTGTGCTTCTACTTCACCTTTACGTTTCAGCTCTTGTTGCAGTTCTTTGCCCTCGTCCATGCTGATACGCCCTTTGTCGACCAGTTCTTTGACAAAAGCATCCGCTTTTTCAAGCGTCATTGAGGTTAAGCCAATACCGGCTAACAATACTTTTTTGAGTTCTTCCATACTATTGCCTCTTTTCTAATGTTTCTTTTACTCTTATTGTAACACTTTTCTAACGAATAGCAAGATTTTTGAGATTGCCAAAAACAGCTAGTAAAACTAGCTGTTCTCTTAGTCATAAAGCTTGATTTCTTGATGGATAGGGTCAATAGAGCGCTTCAAATGAAATTGCCCCTCTTCAAAAACAAGCTCTTGAATGGCACAATTACTAAAGAATGGGCGCTCGTCCGTTGAAAAATCACGAAAAGTTTTCAAAAAGCGAAAACAAGCGCCACCGTGACTAACCGCAAGAGCTGTCTCATTTTCTGACAAGTCTGTCATGATGTTCGTCAAGGTCGCAAGCATACGACAGCTAATCTCATCCACACTCTCACCACCATAGGCGATAAACTCTATGCTGTAGGGAACCTTGGGATTGAGTCGCTCGCTCTCTCCCTCAAACAAACCAAAGTTCCACTCCTTGAGCCCCTTCAAGCGCTGATAGTCTTGTGATGTTACGAGCTCTAGCGTGTCACAAGCCCGCTCTTGCGTTGAAGCATAGGCTTTGTCAAAGCGAATGCCTTCCTTTTCAAAAAAGTCACGTGCTCGCTTTGCTTCGCTCTTTCCCGCTTCTGTCAAAGGGGAGTCACACCAGCCTTGAATCTTGCCAAGAGAGTTGAAAAGCGTCTGACCGTGTCGCATAAGATAAAGCGTTTTTATGCTTATCCCTCATACAAAGCTTCGCCATTGCTTGCGATGACTTTCTTGTACCAATCAAAGGATTTTTTCTTGTAGCGTGCTAGGCTACCTGTGCCGTCATCATTGCGGTCAACATAGATGAAGCCGTAGCGCTTACTGAGTTCTGCTGTTGACGCAGACACAAGGTCAATTAGTCTCCAAGTGGTGTAACCTAGAAGTTCGACGCCGTCTTTAAGCGCTTCATTGACCTGCACCAGATGTTTTTGCAGGTAATCAATACGGTAGTCATCCTCCACCGTTGGACCGTTTGGTCCTTCTACCAAGACATCCTTAGCTCCCAAACCATTTTCAACGATAAAGAGCGGCAATTGGTAGCGGTCATAAAAAGCATTTAGGACAAGACGCAGACCAATCGGGTCAATCTGCCAGCCCCACTCAGAGCTTTCTAGATAAGGGTTGCTGATACCGCCCATGATATTGCCACGACCAGTGCTGTAGTCTTCTGGATTGTGCGCTTGCGCCACGCTCATGTAGTAAGAAAAGGTGATAAAGTCAACAGTGTTCTTCAAAAGCTCCTCATCCCCTGGCGCAAAGTTAATCATGATGTCATTTTCCTTAAAATAGCGCTTAATATAATTTGGATATTTGCCCCGTGCGTGGATGTCTGAGAAGAGATAATTTTGATTTTCAAAATCACGCACCGCTAGCTGGTCAAGTAGATTTGCCGTCATGGCGTAAGCTGGCATAGCAAGCACCATACAGCCAATCTTAAAGTCAGGATTGATACTGTGCCCAATTTTTGTGGCGAGTGCTGATGCGACCAGCTCATGGTGCACTGCTTGGTAGAGGTCTTGCTTGCTGAGTTTCTCTGGGTCTGTCACGATACCACCTGACATAAACGGCGCATGCAACACAGAGTTGATTTCATTGAACATCAGCCAGTACTTGACCTTGTCCTTGTAGCGGGTGAAAACGGTACGCACATAGCGCTCATAAAAGCCAATCAAATCGCGATTTGCCCAGCCGTTGTAGGCACGTGCTAGGTGCAGCGGTGTTTCGTAGTGAGATAGTGTCACGAGTGGCTAGATACCATATTTTGCCAACTCATCAAAGACCTTATCGTAAAAGGCTAGCCCTGCTTCATTTGGCTGTTCATCGTCTCCGTTTGGGAAAATACGTGACCAGGCAATCGACATGCGAAAGACCTTGAAGCCCATTTCTGCAAAGAGAGCAATGTCCTCCTTGTAGCGGTGGTAAAAGTCAATACCCTCTAATTTGAGATTATCTGGCGTCGGCTGGTCTGTGATGACTGGTCTAGAACTTCCTGGCATGGCAACGCCGCCTTTTGGCGTCACATCCTGCACACTTAGCCCCTTGCCGTCGCTGTTATAAGCCCCTTCAAACTGATTGGCAGCTGTTGCGCCACGCCATAAAAAATCTTTTGGAAATGCTGATCGTGTCATGATTGTCTCCCTCTTATTTTAGTATTGAAATACTTTTTAGTCTAAATCCGCTCCGTTAGACGCAATAACCTTCTTGTACCAATAGAATGAATCTTTTGGTGTGCGTTTAAGGCTGCCTTGCCCTTTGTCGTCCACATCAACGTAGATAAAACCGTAGCGCTTGCGGATTTCACCAGTCCCAGCGGATACAAGGTCGATACAACCCCAAGTCGTGTAACCACGCAAGTCTACACCATTTTCAATGGCTGCTGCCATGGCTTCAATATGCGGACGATAGTAGTCAATACGGTACTGGTCATGAATGCTACCGTCTTCCTCAACCGTGTCAAAGTCTCCCAAGCCATTTTCAACGACCATCATCGGAAGCTCATAGCGGTCATACATTTTTTCAAGATAGTATTGTAATCCTATCGGGTCAAATCCCCAACCCCAGTCTGAATAAGTCAGATAAGGATTTTTAGCTCCTGTTGAGAAATTACCAGACACCTGCTCTACACCAGTGTGTGTTGTGACGTTATTTGACATGTAGTAAGAAAAGGTGTACATATCAACAGTGCCTTCTCTCAAGTCCTTCTCGTCCTGCTCGGTGATGTCTAGGTGCACATCGTGCTCTTTCCACAAACGCTTAGCAAATGTTGGGTACTTGCCCTTGACCTGCACATCCCCACAGTAGTAAATGCCCTGCTCCCACTTGTGGCGATTGGCTAGAACGTCATGAGGGTCGCAAGTCGCTGGATAAAAGGTAATCCCGCAAATCATATTGCCGATTTGAAAGTTTGGGTTAATCTCATGTCCAAGCTTAACAGCTCTTGCGCTAGCAACAAACTGATAATGCAGTTGCTGATAGCCTTCTTGAAAAGCCTTGTCATCCCCTTGTCCGCCAAACATATCCAGAAACATGACGGTGTTATTGATTTCATTGAAGGTCAACCAGTAGGTCACCAAGTCCTTATATTCCTTAAAAATCGTCTCAGCATAGTGCACATAAAAATCAATCAGCTTGCGATTGTTCCAACCACCATAGTGCTCTTCTAAATAGAGCGGCGTGTCAAAGTGCCAGATAGATACCAAAGGCTCAATGCCATGCTTATGGCACTCCTCAAAGACACGACGGTAAAAGTCTAACCCCTTTTGATTAGGCTCTTTTTCATCCCCATTTGGGAAAATACGTGACCAAGAGATGGAGAGACGAAAGACTTTAAAACCCATCTCAGCTAAAAGAGCGATGTCTTCTTTATAGTGATGGTAAAAGTCCACACCGAGGTGATTTGGATAGTATTCATCCTCCAAAATTGCATAGTGTGCACCCTCTGGGATGACACCGTTATGCCCCATGGCTGGTGCTTTTCCAGGATTGCCATCTTTGTCAATATAGGTCACATAGCGTGGACTGTCAACGCTACCGCCTGTTGTGACATCGGTCTTTGCCATGCCACGCCCGTCCTCGTTCCATGCGCCTTCAGCTTGATTGGCAGCAATTGCTCCGCCCCATAAAAAGTTTTTAGGAAATTGTCTTGTCATAGTGTTTACCGCTTTCATTAAGTTGTCTTTATTATAGCGGTTTCAAAAATCTAGCGCTTACACTATGATTAGAAAAACTGATACTATTCTACGATAAGCAAAAAAGCCAGCTCGACAAACTGACTTTTATTTGCTAAACCGCTCCTGTTATCATGGCATAAAGGAAGAACAAGGCAAAGCCAAAGAGATAGATAAGCCCCACAATGGATAGGACGTTCAGCCATTTGGCGATACGGTGTTCTTTATTATTAACCAAAATGTAGTTGAGATAAGCAAAAAATGGCGTTGTGAGGAAAGAAGCAATCATGGCAAAACGTAGCATGATAGCGACATTTCCTGAGAAGAAAAAGACAATGACAAGAGCTATCGCTGAAGTGAGCGTCATCCAGATGTTGAGATTTTTCTGCTTGGCCTCTTTTTCACCTAGAAGCAAACGCAGGGTCTCGTTATTAGCTCGTGAATAGCCGTCGATAACCGTGATGACCGTACCAAAGATACATAAGAAAGCGATAAAGGCAATCAAGAGACGTGACCAATTACCAAGAGCTTTAGCGTACATGCCGATAAACTGCTGGATGTAAGCAGCGCTAGCCCCCTGCACCTTCTCACCAGAGCCAAACTGGATGAGCGCCCCAAGCGCTAGGAAAATAAAGGCAAGAATGGCTGTGCCAATATAACCAACGTTAAAGTCAAACAATCCGTCGTTATAAGACACCTTGACACTCTTTTGCTTTTCAACACTCCACATGGAGTTAATAGCTGAAATCTCAATAGGCGCAGGCATCCAGCCCATCAAAGAAACGATAAAAGGCAGAGCAGACAACTGCCAAGGGCTAGGAGCGACAAAGTTTGGAGCGTACTCTCTGTGTTGGAAAAGAGCAATGATAACCGCCAAACTTGTCGCCAGAGTCAAAGCTGTCATGACCCACTTAGACAGTCCGTCTATAAAGCGATAACCACCAATGAGCAACATCGCCCAAGTCACCACGATAATCATGGTCGTCAACTGCGAGATAGACAAGCCAAAACCATTTGGAAAGATATTATAGAGAATAGCTGCCGCTAGGATACTAACTGCTGCAGTATTGACCAGGGCAGAGAAGATATTCATCACAAAAAAGAGAACCAGATAGCCCTTTCCCTTTTCGCTGTAGCCCTCTATCAAGCTTTTTCCTGTCATTAGCGTGTACTGTGTCCCAAATCGAAAGAAAGGATACTTAAACAAATTGATAAGTAAGATGATAATAGCCAACTGCCAGCCGTAGATAGCACCAGCTTGCGTTGAAGAGACGATGTGTGAGCCGCCGACCGCTGCGGACGCCATGAGGATACCAGGTCCCATTGCCCGAAGACGACTTTTCCACTTTGATTGACTGTCTGTACTGTCCATAAATAAACCTCTTTCCCAAATTATAGTCAGATAATTCTGAATTTAATAGAATTGTATCAACTTATCGAAAGCTTGTCAATGCTTTCTGAAAATTTTTTGAAACAAAAAGACAGCTAAAACTTGTCTAGCTGTCTATATCTTATGAAAATAAATTGGTAAAGAAGTTAACGATTTGTTGCCACAAGTTAGCAAAGAAGCCTTTTCCAGACTCGATAGCGCTGTTGGCGTCAAAGTTGAGATTGATACCGCTAAAGGTTGACTTAGCCTTTGAGACAATGCTGTTTTTAAGAGAAGTCAAAGTTGACTTGAAGTTACTGTTTTTGATGACAAAACTTTTTGACAAATTAACAGCAAAGTTGACGATGACAGTGATTTGGTTGCTGGTCATAGAGTCCTTGAGCCCGTAGTTGGACAGTGTGTCCTCGACGATCTTTCGGATGTCAGACTCAGACAGGCTAGAGCCGCCATCTGCTACAGCAGACTTGATATCTGTCATGGCAACGTTCAGTTTATCCGCGTCGTAGCCTTCTTTATTTTGGTTTTCAGCGTTAATATCAGAGAGGGCATTGAGCTCTTCTTGCGCGAGCTCTTTACTTTCAGTAGAGACGCTGGCTCCATTTTGCTCTAGAGAGTAGTAAATCCCTGCAAGTGCGCTCTCTCCCGTTACTTGGATAGGTGAGGCAACCGTGATTTCAGCGTGTTCAATCCCCAGTGTAACAGCGGCGTTGCGGTACATGTCCTCAGTGACCTTGGTGATATTTTCTGGCGTCACGATAGAGACACTCAAACCTTTAGACGAGCCTAGCTTTTTGATTTTCACGGATGAGTAGAGCTGCAAACTGCTATCATCTGCCACATCCATAATCGAAGCGTAGGCACTTGTCGTTAACGTCTTGACACTCGTGTCTTTTGACGAATCATAGCCTAAAAGAGAAAGCGTCTCGCTACGCTGACTGTCTGAGAGCGAGTAGCCCAGCACATAGTCCGGCTGTACATAAGACTCATCGATGACCTCTTGCACGCTACTGGTCGCTGCTTGGGCTTTGGTCGCAAAAGAAAATGCCATCAGGGCTAAGCCAACACCCATAATCAGTTTTTTCAAACGCATATAATATCCTCGTTTTTCTTTTTTTCCTAACTTTTTTCCAAAATCTTATGACTTATTATAACATCTTTTGCTTAAAGTAGCGCTAGAAAACAGTTTTCTCTCATTCGTGCAGTTCTAAGGGCAAACCGTCTGGGTCAAAGAAAAAGGTCATCTTCTCACCGGTAAAAGTGTCTCTACGAACAGGCTCCACAAAAATCCCTAAAACCTCCAATTCTTTTTTGCGGGTCTGGATGTCATCGACATAAAAGGCTAAATGGCGCAGCCCGCAAGCTTCAGGGTAGCTAAGCCGTTTCGGCGGCTCGGTGTAGCTCTTATCCGTTTTTTTCTGTCCGAAAATCTCTAACTCAACACTCCCACACCTCAAGTCTAACTTGTAGTCTCCTCTGTCTGGGCGATGATTTTCACGAATAATCTCAAAACCCAGCTTGTCCACGTAAAAGGCACGTGAGGCCTCATAATCCGAAACGATAATCGCCACATGATGAATAGCATTCCACTGCATATTAGTCTCCTTTCTCATAGAGAAAATCAGAAACCGAAGTTTCTGATTTACGTTGTCATTTGATTGTAAGATTTGCTAAAGGCGTCTAGGATTTCTTGACTAGCCTTGCTGTAGTCAACCGTCTCGGTCAGCTCACCATGTACAATAGTACGCTCGGTAGCTTCTGCGTCAGTACAAGTCACCAAGGTTACTTGACTCTTACCAGCCTCGTCATCAATCACCTCGACACGATCAGGTGTTACCACAGTCACATCTGTAATGACGTAGGTATAGACTTTTTCCTTGTCTGTCAGGTAGATTTTCATGCCTTTTTTAGCTCTATCAAGAGGGGAAAAAAGCATGTCTGTTGAGCCTGTCATGCCAAAGACATGGTGACTAGCTAGAGCATAGTTATTTTCCCCGCCCATTACTTGATTTTCCTTCATGGTACCAGCACCATAGGAGAGCTCAGTATTGCCGACACCTTTAAATATCGGCAGATTGAGTCCCACATCAGGAATAGCGATACCACCGATAACAGGCAGCTGCTGCGCATCCATCTGTGCTTTTAGGATAGACTCCGCACTGATAGACTGCACCGAGTCAAAATCATAGGTCGTCTTTGCCTTCTTATTTTTTTCAATCGTTTTCTTGCTGACTTTGGTAATCTGGTATTTATTGGTATTCATCCCAATCAGATAGTTTCTAATCGGTTTATTAAAAACCAAAACCAAGCCGACAAGCAATAGAACGACAAAGAGTACCGTTCGTAAGACACTAAAGAGTTTTTTTCCTTTTTTCGTTTTCTGCTTTGCCATAAATTGTCTCTAATTATTCCTCATTCTCCTGCTGCACGTCCTCTTCGCTAGCGACCAAGGCAAAAGCGACAATCTTAGCCTCATCTGCTAAGCGCATCAACTTGACCCCTTGAGCACTACGTCCCGTCTCAGAAATAGTAGCAACGCTGGTGCGGATAACCACGCCCGTGTCGGTAATAACCATCAAGTCCTCATCACCTGTCACCGTAGCGAGACCTGCTAGGCTACCGTTTCGCTCAGTGATATTAGCTGTCTTGATACCTTTACCACCACGGTTTTTAGTTGGGTAGGCACTTGCTGGTGTTCGCTTACCAAAACCTTTTTCAGTTACGATAAGAACGTCTTGATTATCTTTAATCGTAGAAACGCCGATAACGCTATCATCTTCTCTTAGAGTAATCCCTTTGACACCTGCTGCGCTACGTCCCATCACTCGGATACCATCTTCATTGAAGCGCACAGAGTAAGCCTGACGCGTTCCGATGATGATGTCCTCGCTACCGTTAGTTGCCACAACGCTCATCAGCTCATCGCCTTCTTTGAGGGTTAGAGCCTTGAGACCATTTTGGCGGATGTTATGAAACTCTGAGACACGTGAGCGTTTGACAAGCCCGTGTCGTGTCGTAAAGAAGAAATAAGACTCCTCGCTCGTATCGCTATCAAGGTTAATCATGGTCTGAACCGTCTCTCCCTCATCTAGGCGCAAAAGATTGACAATTGGAAGTCCTTTTGCGGTGCGACCGTACTCAGGAATTTCATAAGCTTTCAAACGGTAAACACGCCCGAGATTGGTGAAAAAGAGTAGGGGATTGTGGGTGTTGGTAGACACCAAATCTTTAACAAAGTCGTCCTCGTTGACACCAGTTCCTTGAACACCACGACCGCCACGCTTTTGCGCACGAAACTCATCCTGTGCTAGACGCTTGATGTAGCCTTTATTGGACAAGGTAATAAGCACATCCTCTTCTTCGATGAGGTCTTCATCTTCAAGGGTCAAAACCTCACCCACCATGAGCTCTGTGCGACGTTCATCAGCGTATTTACGCTTAATCTCGTCCATCTCATCTTTGATAATCGTGATAACACGCTCTGGTTTTGCCAAAATATCCGCCAAATCGGCAATCAAAGCTAGTAAATCATTGTACTCGGACTGAATCTTGTCACGTTCCAATCCTGTCAAACGACGCAGACGCATGTCTAAAATAGCTTGACTTTGACGCTCAGACAGGTCAAAACGACGCATCAACTCAGCCTGTGCGATACTGTCCGTCTCACTAGAGCGGATAATGCTAATCACTTCATCCAGATGATCAAGCGCAATCAGCAAGCCCTCTAAGATATGAGCACGCGCCTCCGCACGAGCCTTATCAAACTCCGTACGACGCACAATCACTTCTTTTTGGTGCTCGATGTAGTTGTCGATAATCTGACGAAGCGTCAAGATTTTAGGGACACCCTTTTCAATCGCTAGCATATTGAAGCTAAAGTTTGTCTGAAGCTGTGTTAGTTTAAAGAGATTGTTGAGGATGACATTGGCAGAAGCGTCACGCTTAATCTCAATAACAAAGCGAACACCCTCACGGCTGGACTCATCACGCACCGCTGTGATTCCCTCGATGCGCTTCTCCTGCACCAAACGCACAATGTGCTCATGCACCTTGGTTTTATTGACCCCATAAGGGAACTCTGTCACAACGATACGCTCTCTACCTGTTCGAGTGGTTTCAATCTCAGTGCGTGAGCGTAGAACGATTGAGCCTTTTCCTGTATCGTAGGCTTTATAAATGCCAGAGCGCCCCATCACCAGAGCACCTGTTGGAAAGTCTGGACCAGGCAGCACTTCCATAAGATCACGCGTTGTCGCTTCTGGATTGTCCATAACCAGCTTCACCGCATCAATAGACTCCCCTAAATTGTGCGGTGGAATGTTAGTCGCCATCCCGACAGCGATACCAGTCGCACCATTGACCAAAAGATTTGGAAAACGTGCTGGCAATACCAAAGGCTCATGCTCACTACCATCGTAGTTGTCTTGGAAATCAACCGTATTTTTGTTGATGTCACGCAACATCTCAAGCGCAATCTTGCTCATACGAGCCTCAGTATAACGCTGAGCAGCAGCACCATCGCCATCCATAGAACCAAAGTTTCCGTGCCCATCAACGAGCATGTGACGATATGACCACCACTGCGCCATACGCACCATAGCTTCATAGATAGAGGAGTCACCATGTGGGTGGTATTTACCCATGACGTCCCCTGTGATACGAGCGGACTTCTTATGTGGCTTGTCAGGTGTTACCCCAAGTTCGTTCATCCCATAGAGGATACGACGATGCACGGGCTTTAGACCATCTCTCACATCTGGAAGCGCCCGTGCGACAATAACACTCATGGCATAGTCAATGAAACTCGTTTTCATTTCACTTGTTAAATTGACATTTACTAAATTTTTATCTTTCATGAACAGTTGTCCTTCATTTTATTACTATATATTATACCATATTTTCTGCTAATTTTCCCTTATTTTTATCGACCTATTCCGAACATTCAAACGACTGTGGCAGGTCATGAGCTACGCTTTTCTGAAAGCTATTTGTGAATTTTTTACCATTTTCCAATTTTTTTCACCGTTTCCTCGTGACAGAACGGTATGAAAATGCTAAAATAAGGATGTACGGGAATTTTCCCCATAATAAATTTAAGGAGATGTTTAGATAATGACTGCAACTAAACAACACAAAAAAGTCATCCTTGTTGGTGACGGTGCCGTAGGTTCATCTTACGCATTTGCACTTGTTAACCAAGGAATCGCACAAGAATTGGGTATCGTTGAAATCCCAGCATTGTTTGATAAAGCTGTTGGTGATGCTGAAGACCTTTCACACGCCCTTGCTTTCACTTCGCCTAAAAAAATCTACGCTGCAACTTACGCTGACTGTGCAGACGCAGACCTTGTAGTTATCACTGCTGGTGCTCCTCAAAAACCAGGTGAAACTCGTCTTGACCTTGTTGGTAAAAACCTTGCTATCAACAAATCAATCGTTACTGAAATCGTTAAATCTGGTTTCAACGGTATCTTCCTTGTTGCTGCAAACCCAGTTGACATCTTGACTTACTCAACTTGGAAATTCTCAGGTTTCCCTAAAGAACGTGTTATCGGTTCAGGTACTTCACTTGACTCAGCTCGTTTCCGTCAAGCACTTGCTGAAAAACTTGGTGTAGACGCTCGTTCTGTCCACGCTTACATCATGGGTGAACACGGTGACTCTGAGTTCGCTGTTTGGTCACACGCTAACGTTGCGGGTGTTAACCTTGAAAGCTACCTTCAAGACGTTCAAAACTTCAACGCTGAAGAACTTGTTGAACTCTTTGTAGGTGTTCGTGACGCTGCTTACTCAATCATCAACAAAAAAGGTGCGACTTTCTACGGTATCGCTGTAGCCCTTGCTCGTATCACTAAAGCTATCCTTGATGATGAAAAAGCTGTTCTTCCAGTTTCTGTATTCCAAGATGGTCAATACGAAGGTGTAACTGACTGCTACATCGGTCAACCTGCTATCGTTGGCGCACACGGTATCGTACGTCCAGTTAACATCCCACTTAACGATAAAGAATTGCAACAAATGCAATCATCTGCTAAAGAATTGAAAGCTATAATCGACGAAGCATGGGAAAACCCAGAATTCCAAGCAGCTTCTAAAAACTAATCTCTAGTTTCTAGATATAAAAACAGCTGACATTCAGCTGTTTTTTATCTACTTCTGTCTTGCGGAGTTTTTTTAGAAAATCAATACTAGCAAAAAAAGCTCGTTCGAAGGCAGATATAACTGCTGATCTACAAGCTTTTTTAGACAGACATGACAGTTGGGTTATTGAGGGAAATCTATCCTCATGTCTCTTTGAAGAAAGACTAAATGCTGCTGATATGATTATCATCTTATAGCTACCACGTCTCATCTGTCTCAAGCGTGCTTACAAACGCTATAGACAGCACCGTGGGCAAACACGTGATAGCATGGCTGATGGTTGTCCCGAGCGTTTTGATATTGACTTTATCAAATGGATTTTGATAGATGGCAAACACCCGCAAATACAAGATCGATTTCAGTCTGTTTTGGAAAACTATTCTGATAAAACCTTTCATTTGACCAGTCAAAAAGATATCGATACTTTCTTACAGGACATGAAAAAATGAGTCGATGTTTCGACTCATTTTTGTGTTATTCTGCTGAGAGAGCAGCCATTGTAATGTAGTTGTAGGGTTGGTTGAAGTGTGGCAAGAAGAAGAGATCTGTCAATGCCAATTTGTCAATAGTTACCTTTTCTTGGATAGCCAGTGAGAAGAGATGGATTGCTAGCGCAATGTCGTCGTAAGACGCCATTTGACAACCTAAAATCACACGACTATCTTTATCATAGACAATCTTAATGGTTACTTCGTAGTTATCGTGCTTGATAAAGCCTGGTTTTTGCAGGTCTGTATAGGTTGTTTCAACGGCATTGTATCCTGCTTGTTTGGCTTTTTCAAGGGTCAAACCTGTAGACACCATGTGTAGACCATAAATTGAAATACCGTTTGAACCTTGGACACCAATCCCTTCAAGCTCATGACCACAAGCGTTGTGAGCAGCGACGATACCAGTACGCACAGCATTTGACGCAAGAGCGATATAGTTAACATCGTCTAATGAGTTATCGTAAACTGTCGCACAATCACCAATAGCATAGACATCTTTCATGCTGGTTTCTTGTTTTTTATTGACAACCCATGCACCGTTACGGAAAGTTTCAAGGCGGCCCTTACCAAGTTCTGTGTTTGGACGGAAACCAACTGCCATCACGACCATGTCAACATCAAAGATTTCTTTGTCAGTCACAAGACGCTCAACCTTGCCATCACCTTCGACTGCTTGAACGGCTTGACCGTAAGCAAGACGAATGCCGTGGTCTTCCAAGTTCTTACTCATCATGTCTGTAAGGTCACGGTCGTAGTAGCCGACCATACAGGTTTCTGCAATATCAACCAAAGTCACTTCTTTTCCGATACGTTGGAAAGCCTCTGCCAATTCCACACCGATGTAGCCTGCCCCAACGACAGCCACACGGTCAATACCTGGCTTAGCCAATTTTTCAATAACTTCTGCTGAGTTTTGGTAGAGTTTTACAAACTGAAGGTTTTCAAGCGTCGCTTTGAACCCACGAGACCCTTCTTCGATTTCCACTCCCTCAATCGGTGGAATAACAGGTTGTGAGCCTGTCGCCAAAATCAATTTATCGTAAGACTCGATGTGTTCCTTACCATCAACGAGCGCTTTGACTTCTTTTTTATCAAAATCAATATCTAAGACAGGAGACTCCATGTAAACCTTTGCTCCCATACTTTCTAGCTGCTCCTTGTCAGAGTAGAACAAACCTTCTGGTCCGTCAATTTGCTCACCAATCCAAAGAGCCATCCCGCATCCTAGGAAAGAAATGTTTGAGTTTTGGTCAAAAGTCACCACTTCATTCTCATCTCCGTAGTTGCTAAGCATGGTTTTTATAGCTGCTGTGCCGGCGTGGTTTGTTCCAACAACAACGATTTTACTCATAATTAAATTCCTCTTTTCTATATCTTACAATTAGCATTATACCATATTTGTAAACCGCTTACAATTGTTTTGCATATCTTTTTAGAATTGCTCTAAAAAAACTTCTCTCATACGAGAGAAGCTCTTTATTTTGATTTGATATAGTTGACACCATCTGCTTTTGGTGCCACTGATTTTCCTAGGAAAGCAGCTAGCACAATGATGGTCAAAACATACGGTGTGATTTGCAAGTAAACCGCTGGAATATCTTTCAAGAAAGCGAGATTGCCACCGATAACCGCTAGACTTTGTGATAAACCAAAGAAGAGACTAGCTAGCATAGCGCCGATTGGATTCCATTTCCCAAAAATCATAGCCGCAAGAGCGATGAAACCTGGACCGGTAATTGTTGTCACAGAAAAGTTTCCTGAGATAGACTGTGCATAGATAGCACCGCCCATACCGCCAAGAAAACCAGAAATGAGAACACCCATATAACGCATAAAATAAACGTTAATTCCAAGTGTATCAGCCGCTTGTGGGTGCTCGCCTACTGAGCGCAAACGTAAACCAAAACGTGTCTTGTAAAGGACAAACCAAGCCAGGAAAGTAAAGGCAATCGCTACATAACCAATAGCGCTGGTACCCGCAAAGAAAGTATCACCGATAATCGGAATTTTCGCAAGCACTGGGAAGTCAAACTTCCCAAAAGATTGTGTGATACTATCTGTCTGCCCTTTGTTGTAGATAACACGGCAGAGGAAGACAGCAAGGGCAGGCGCCAAAAGGTTGAGCACAGTACCACTGACAATATGGTCAGCACGGAAGTTTACTGTCGCAGCTGCATGGATGATGGAGAACAAAAGTCCAACGACACCTCCGACCAAGACACCTAGCCAAGGGGTTGCTTTACCAAACGCATCCGCAAATTCTAGGTTGAAAACAACTCCAGAAAAAGCTCCCATAACCATGATACCTTCTAAGCCGACGTTGACAACACCACTACGTTCTGAGAAGGTACCACCAATACTGGTCAAAATCAAAGGCGTTGCATAGATTAAAGTCGTTGAGACTAAAAGTGCTAATGTTGTAGTCGACATTATTTACCACCTTTCATTTGTTTTTTAGGCTTGATATAGCGCTCAATGATATAATGTGCACCAACAAAGAAAATAATCAAAGCTGTCACGATACTAATCAATTCCTTTGGAATACCTGCAATCGTCATTCCTGATGACCCTACGCTAAGGAATGAGAAAAGAAAGGCTGAAAAGAGAATACCGATTGGATTATTTTGAGCAAGTAGGGCTACTGCCATACCGTCAAAGCCGATGGATACTGAGCTTGCTTGCACAAAGACATTTTCAAAGGTTCCAAGACCGTAGACAACACCACCAAGACCAGCAAAAGCACCTGAGATAATCATTGATAGAATAATGGTGCGTTTCGCTGACATCCCTGCGTATTCACTGGCATTTGGGTTTAGTCCGACTGAGCGAATTTCAAAACCAAGGGTTGTTTTATTGAGTAAGAACCAGATGATGATGATACCGATAATAGCAATGAAAATACCGATATTCATCCGTGAGTGATTGGTCAGCGTGTCTAGCCAAGCTGTCTGATAGGAAACATTTTCAGAGACCTTGATACTAGAGTCTGCATTACGCATGATGTCTTTAGAAAAGAGACCACGAATAATGGCGTTTCCTGAATAAAGAACGATATAGTTCATCATGATGGTTACGATAACCTCGCTGGTACCGAGATAAGCTCGTAAAATCCCAGGAATAGCACCGATAATACCACCAGCAATCATCCCGATAAGAACGGTTGAGATGATACTCAAAGGACGACTCATGTCAGGGTTTGAGAGACCAAACCAACCTGCAGCAATCCAACCTGCATAGGCTTGTCCTGGTAGCCCAACGTTAAAGAAACCTGATCGGCTTGCTACCGCAAAACCAAGTGCCACCAAAATCAGTGGACCCATGTTTGTAAAAATTTCACCGATATCTTTGGCACTACCAAAAGCTTTGTTAAAGAGCTCTTCATAACCCCAAATAGGGTCATAACCAAAGATAAACATAATAACAGCGCCAAGAACGATTCCCAGTAGTACTGAAATCAAAGGAACCGCAATTTGTTGAGTTCGCTTAGACATTACTCGCCTCCTTTTCCAATATTGCCACCAGCCATCAAAATACCTAACTCTTGCTTATTAGTTTCAGCAGGTGTCACGATACCTTGAATGCTACCATCATGAATAACGGCAATACGGTCAGAAAGGTTGAGAATCTCATCCAACTCAAAGCTGACCACTAACACTGCTTTTCCTTTATCTCGCTCTTCAATCAGACGTTTATGGATATACTCAATCGCTCCAACGTCCAAACCACGAGTTGGCTGACTAACAATTAAAAGGTCTGGGTCACGATCAATCTCACGTGCGATAATCGCTTTTTGCTGATTTCCTCCAGAAAAGCCCTTTGCTGGCACCAATTCATTGGCACCACGGACGTCAAACTCCTTCATCAACTTACGAGCATGTTCATTGATATTATTGAAATTAAGGATACCGTTTTTACTCATTGGCTCCTTGTAGTAGGTCTGTAGCGCCATATTTTCAGCCAATGTCATCTCAAGCACCAAACCATCACGGTGACGGTCTTCAGGGATATGTCCAACACTCAGCTCTGTAATTTTACGAGTCGTTAGATGTGTCACGTCTTGTCCTTTGATGGTAATACTGCCTGACTTGACCTTTCTGAGTCCTGGAATAGCCTGTACCAGCTCACTTTGACCATTGCCATCAATCCCTGCGATACCAACAATCTCACCACCACGAACATCAAGATTGAGCTGTTTTACTGCAGGAACACCACGGTTTTCATTGACCACGAGGTCTTTAATAGACAAGATAACATCTTTTGGTTTTGCCGGCTCTTTTTCTGTCGTAAAGGAAACAGAATGCCCCACCATCATCTCTGCCAAATCAGCAGAAGTTGCACCTGCCACTTCAACCGTCTCAATACTCTTACCACGACGAATAACCGTTACACGGTCGGCTACCGCACGAATCTCATCAAGTTTATGCGTGATGAGGATAATAGACTTGCCCTCTTTGACAAGATTTTTCATGATATCCATCAGCTCTGCGATTTCTGATGGTGTCAAAACAGCTGTCGGCTCATCAAAGATAAGAATATCCGCACCACGGTAGAGCGTTTTTAAGATTTCCACACGTTGTTGCATTCCAACAGAAATGTCTGCTACCTTGGCATGAGGGTCAACGGTCAAACCGTACTTTTCAGACAGTTCTTCAATATCTTTTGTTGCCTGCTTTAAATCAAGCACCCCATTTTTGACGGTCTCTGTTCCTAGGATGATATTTTCAGCAACAGTGAAAGCTTCCACCAACATAAAGTGCTGGTGCACCATCCCGATACCGAGCTGAGAGGACTTTGACGGCGAGTCAATTGTAACACTCTCACCATTGACCACAATCTCACCACTTGTTGGTTGCAACAAGCCAGCCAGCATATTCATCAGAGTTGATTTCCCTGCACCGTTTTCCCCTAATAGTGCATGGATTTCACCCTTTTGAATAGACAAGTTGATATGGTCATTTGCGAAGAAATCACCAAATTTTTTGGTAATTTCTTTCATTTCAATGACATGCTTAGACATATCTTCTCCCTTTCAAGAAATAACAATTATAGTTCAGTAAAACACACCTACAGGCGTGCTTTACTGAGATATAATCTTATATCTCAGCTTTGAAAAAAAGCGGACCTCTTAGACCGCTTTTCTTCTAAGATTGATTATTTTTCAGGGACTTTGATATCACCGTCAATAATTTTTTGTTTTGCTTCTTTGATAGCTGTGTTGGTATCAGCAGTTGTATTTGTAAGAGCAATATCTACACCACCTGCTTTAAGACCATAGCGAGTAGTTTTTCCGCCAGGGAATTTACCATCAAGCGTATCGTTAGAAATCAATTGAAGCGATTTACCAACTTCTTTGATAGTAGAAGCAAGAACGAAGTTTGATGTTTGTCCATCTTTAGATGTGTAATTACCGTCTTCTTTTTGGTCACGGTCAACACCGATTACCCAAACTTTATCGGCTTCATTACGGCTTTCGTTGATAGATTTAGCTTCGCTAAAGACACCAGTTCCAGAACCACCAGCTGCATGGTAAATAACGTCAGCACCGTCTGCATATTGTGCAGCAGCGATTGTTTTACCTTTGGCAGCATCACCAAATGAACCAACGTAGTTAACTTTGACTTTGATTGTGTCATCAACTGATTTGACACCAGCTTTAAAACCAGCTTCAAAACGGTCAATAACAGTGCTTTCTTGTCCTCCTACAAAGCCAACTGTTTTTGTCTTAGTGGTTTTAGCAGCTGCAATACCTGCAAGATAAGCGGCTTCATTATCAGCAAAAAGAACGCTCGCTACATTGTCTTTATCTTTGACTTCGTCATCGATAATAACAAAGTTTGTGTCGGTATTGTTATCAGCAGCATCTTCAATAGCATCGTGAAGCGCAAATCCGATACCAAAAATCAATTGGTAACCACCTGAGACAGCAGTATCAAGGTTGTTGGTGTATTCTGATTCATTTGTTGATTGGAAGTAATCATACCCTTGTCCCTTTTTAAGGTTGTGCTTTTTACCCCATGCTTGCAAACCTTCCCAAGCAGACTGGTTGAATGATTTATCATCAATACCACCAACATCAGTAACCATAGCGACTTTCAAGCTATCACTTGATGAGCTGCTTGATTTTGAACTACGACTACCACACGCAGTCAAACCAAGAGCAGCAACTGCCGCTAAACCTAGACCGATAACCTTCTTGTTCATCAAAATGAACCCTCCTAAAAAAACTAAAATACTTTAAGTCTTACGACTTTAAACCCTAACAGATTTACGTTAAATCTGTAAACGAATATGGAAGTAATTCCCCGACCGTCATCTCGACCGTCGTTACACCATCTTCTGCAATCAAGATGACCTTAGCAGATGGTTCAAAAAACTCAGCCATGACTTGGCGACAAGCACCACATGGTGAAATTGGCTCTGCTGAATGCCCATAAACAGCAATTTCAGATAATTTAACATGTCCCTCAGAAACAGCTTTGAAAATAGCTGTTCGCTCGCCGCAATTTGTCAAACCAAAGCTGGCATTTTCAATATTACACCCCGTGAAAATAGCACCGCTTTCTGTTTTGACAGCAGCTCCTATTGGAAAATGCGAGTAAGGAACATAAGCTTCCTCGCTAGCCTTAATAGCTAGCGCAATCAACTCCTTGCTACTAGTATCCGCCATCAGCTGTATCTCCAGAAACAATCGCAACACCTGCAGACGTTCCAATACGTGTTGCCCCTGCTGCGATAAAGGCTTCTGCGTCTGCTAAACTGCGAGCACCTCCTGCTGCCTTGACACCGATATCAGGTCCTACGGTTTGACGCATCAATGCCACATCCTCTACTGTCGCACCATGAAGAGAAAAGCCTGTTGACGTCTTGACGTAGTCAGCGCCCGCTGCTACAGATAACTGACATGCCTTAACTTTTTCATCATAGGTTAACAAGCAAGCTTCTATGATGACCTTAACGAGCTTGTCGCCACTTGCTTCAACAACGGCACGAATGTCGTCTTCAACCTCATCGTATTGTTTGGATTTGAGTTTTCCGATGTTGATGACCATATCCACCTCATCAGCACCGTTTGCAATCGCATCTTGTGTCTCAAAAGCCTTTGTTTGGCTAGTTGTTGCCCCCAGAGGAAAACCAATTACCGTGCAGACCTTCACATCACTGTCTTTTAGTTGTTCCTTAGCGTAAGCTACCCAAGTTGGATTGACACAGACGCTTGCAAAATGATAGGTTTTTGCCTCGTCTGTTAATTGTTTGATTTGTTCCTGCGTGCTCTCTGGTTTTAAGAGCGTATGATCGATGTACGTATTGATAGAAGTCATAATGTCTCCAATTTTATAAATATATTAGCTTATTATGAGATAATTTCGATAATTTCTTGTGGAACAGATTTCTCTCTATTTATTTTAACATTTTTTTTGAATTCTGTAACCTCTTTTTCGTCTAATATTTTATCTGAGTAGATAGTCGCTAGGCAATCGCCTGTTTTGACGCTATCTCCGACCTTTTTATGAAAGACAATTCCTGTTTCATAATTGAGTTGATCTGTCTTGACAGAGCGCCCAGCGCCGAGTCTCATAGCAAAAAGACCAAATTCCAATGCTGATAATGCCTCGATATAGCCATCTTCTTCTGCGATAATGTCAGTGGTGTATTTTGCACGAGAAGGACGATACAAGTCATCTAGGTCCCCACCTTGTGCTGACACCATCTCATGAAACTTATTGAGCGCAGCGCCATTGACAAGGTGGTCGTAAATCACCTCATCACTTGCCTCAACTCCTGCTAAATCCAGCATTATCTTAGCTAGATCACAGATAAACTGCGTGACGTCAGAGCGTCCTTTTCCTTGCATAATATCAAGTGCTTCTAAGACCTCAAGACGATTGCCAATAGCGCAGCCAAGAGGTTGAGACATGTCTGTGATAACCGCTACAGTTTGACGTCCTACTTCATTACCCAAAGCTACCATTGTTTTAGCCAGTTCTCGAGCTTCTTCGACCGTTTTCATAAAAGCACCGTCACCAACAGTAACGTCTAGCAAAATCTTATCTGCACCTGCTGCGATTTTCTTACTCATGACAGAGCTTGCAATCAAAGGAATGATGTCTACAGTAGCTGTCACATCTCGAAGCGCATAAAGCAGTTTATCTGCTTTAACCAGCTTATCAGATTGCCCAATGACAGAGAGATTGATAGCCTTAACTTGGTTGATAAACTCTTCTTCTGTGCGCTCAATTTGAAAGCCCTTGATAGACTCAAGCTTATCTAGTGTCCCACCAGTATGCCCAAGACCACGACCACTCATCTTGGCAACAGGAACATCAAAGCTAGCAACGAGCGGAGCAAGGATAAGCGTCACCTTATCTCCAACACCGCCTGTCGAGTGCTTATCCGTTTTGATACCTGGGATGGACGACAAATCAATCTCATCGCCAGATTTTACCATACACATGGTCAAATCCCTAACTTCACGCATAGACATGCCTTTAAAATAGACAGCCATAGCAAAGGCAGACATTTGATAATCCGGCACACTGCCATCGACATAGCCTGAAATAAGCCACTCAATCTCTGCAGTAGATAGCTCGCCACCATCACGTTTTTTCTGGATTAAATCAACAGCTCTCATCTTTCACACTCCTTAAAATGTAATAGCCTTTATCTTTTTTGACAATCTCACAATTTCCAAATATGTCTTCCATTTTAGCTTTGGCACTCGGCGCTCCCTGCTTTTTCTGAATGACAATGGTCAAGTCGCCACCATCATCAAGATAATGGATACTCTCCTCAATGACTGTATGAACCACTTTTTTACCTGCTCTGATTGGAGGATTACTGATAATATGCTGGAAAGTGCCTGTGACATTGTCGTAGAGATTAGACTGAAAAATCTGCGCTCTTACTCCATTTTTCTCAGCATTTTTTTGCGCTAGAGCAATAGCACGTTGATTGATATCAATCATGGTAACATCTAGCCCCTGCGCCTTGGCAAGCGCTATGCCTAGTGGACCATAGCCACAACCGACATCTAAAAGACGCTCTCCTTTTTGAAAATCAAGTGTGTTCAGCAACACTTGACTCCCATAATCCACCATTTTCTTGGAAAACACACCAGAGTCTGTCAATAAACGTAGAGTCTGCCCCAAAAGCTCAACTGTAATCTCATGAATGTCATGAGCCACATCTGGGTGTTCTTCATAATACATGTTAGCCATCGCTACTCCTTTATCCTGAATGACCATTAAGCCATTTGTTTCTAATCAAATTGTATCATAACTTGAAATGGTTTTCAATTTCCCACCAAGATGATATAATAAAAAAGATTAGGAGAAGTATTATGACTGACGAATTTATCAATTTTGAACAGCTGTCACGCTCTGAGTGGAAAGAACTCCATCAACAAAGCAATCCTTTATTAACCGAAAAAGAACTTGAAGCCATCAAAAGTCTGAATGACCGTATCGACACGACTGATGTGCAGGAAGTTTACCTTCCGCTCATTAGCTTGATTGAGATTTACAAGCGGACAAGAGACAATTTGGCATTTTCAAAAAGTATCTTTCTCAAGAAAGAGGAGGTTAAACGCCCTTTTATCATTGGTATATCGGGGTCAGTTGCCGTTGGCAAGTCAACGACAAGCCGTCTTTTGCAATTACTGCTCGATAGAACTTTCCCAAATAATCGTGTGGAGTTAGTCACGACAGACGGTTTTTTGTATCCTAATGCTGTTTTAGAGAGCAAGGAAATCCTCAATCGTAAAGGCTTTCTAGAGTCCTATGATATGGAGCGGCTGCTTAATTTCCTTGATGCTATCAAAAACACCAAAGAAGCGCAGGCACCTATCTACTCTCATGAAATCTATGACATCGTGCCAAATCAAATGCAGACTATCTCTGAACCCGATTTTCTCATCATTGAGGGGATAAACGTCTTTCAAAATCAACAAAATAATCGTCTCTATATTAGCGATTACTTTGATTTTTCGATTTATATCGATGCGGATAGTCGTCAGATTGAAGCTTGGTATTTGGAGCGCTTTGAGAGCCTTTTAGAGCTTGCTAAAAAAGATAAGACAAACTACTACCATCGCTTTACCAGCATGCCAAAAGACGACGTTCTAGCCATGGCTCGTGATATTTGGAAAACCATCAATCTTGTCAATCTTGAAAATTATATCGAGCCGACACGAAATCGAGCTGAAGTAATTTTACACAAGGCGAATAACCACAAAATCGATAAAATTTTCCTCAAAAAATGATAAGGGCTTGTCAAATACGAATTATTTCGATATAATGGGATAGTTAAATCAATATGGAGGTAAAGACATTGGCAAACATCAAATCAGCTATTAAACGTGCTGAACTTAACGTTAAACAAAACGCAAAGAACTCAGCTCAAAAATCAGCTATGCGTTCTGCAATCAAAGCTTTTGAAGCGAACCCAAGTGAAGAACTTTTCCGTGCTGCTTCTTCTAGCATTGACAAAGCAAAATCAAAAGGTTTGATTCATAAAAACAAAGCAAGCCGTGATAAAGCTCGTCTTGCAGCAAAATTAGCAAACTAATTTTTGAAAGCTGGTCTACCAGCTTTTTTAGTATCCTAAAAAAGGAACATCTTCTACGGTGTTCCTTTTGTTTATTTATTGATTGGCAACTTCACCTCAAAGATGGTACCTTGTGGGGTATTGTCTTTGACGGTGATAGAACCCTTTAGAGATTTGACGATTTGCTGCGCTAGGGATAACCCTAAACCAAAGCCACCTTGCTGGCGTGTTCTCGCCTTATCCACACGGTAAAAGCGGTCAAAGATCTTCTTTTTATCGGCGTCGCTAATGCCATAACCATTATCTGCAACAGACAGTATCAAAGTACGATCATTGGTCTTGACGGTGAAATCAATCACCCCATCATCGCCAGTGTATTTCATGGCATTGTCAAAGAGAATAGTCATGACTTGTTTTAACAGCGTGCGGTCGCTTCTAAACGAACGAGCCACAAGATTTTCAGAGTTGAATTGCTTGCTACTTTCTTCAGCGATGAGACTGTAATTTTCAAAAATGGTCTCAATCTCCTCTGGTGTAATCTGCGTCAACTCAGGCTTGATACCATCATCTCGTCTCGCTAGATTTAATAAATTGGTCGTCAAAAGACGCATATTGCGGACTTCTTCTAAACTTGAGGCGAGATTTTCAAAATTATCCAAAATCGTCTCGTTGGGTTTTCGTAATAACACCTCTAAGCGGTTTTGCAAAACGGACAGAGGCGTCCTCAGTTCATGGCTGGCATTTTCAACAAAGCTCTTCTGCTTTTCATAGCTTTCAATGATTGGCTTTCTTGTCCACATGGCAAGATAGATACTCGCTCCAATAGAGACAATCCAGAAAATCACCATGAGCGTGATGATGATACGTTCATAGCGCTCGTTGGCTGCGACGAGCTGCTCGACATTGACAGCGATGGTCATGTATCTGACATTAGGATAGTTATTATCATGTACCTTGACGGTAATGTAGTGATAATGCTCATTTTCCTGCCCAAAAAGACTAGGCACTGTCGCTGAAATAATCGTTCCACGCTTTCTAACGTCAACGTCTAAATTCTGCAGTTTTGAAAAGCTGGTATTTTCCGTCAGACGATTTCCCTTTTTATCAAAAAGGATAAGGTCGATGTTGGGAGAAACTTTGGCGATAGAGACTTTAGGCTCATAGGTGGTATCATTATCGCCATCGCTGCTATCTGTTTCTGTCACTGTAATTGTCCTAGCCATAGCAAGAGCGACATACTGGTCTGCATTCTTGGCGATAGCTGTTAAGCTGCTATCTGGCGAAGCATAGAGACCTGTTCGCATGACTTGCAAAATCAGGGTTGTCATAATGATGAAAATCCCTGAAAAAACAGTAAAAAAATGGAAAAAATGTTCAAATCCTGCAGAAGATAAGACTCTCTTGACATTATTGCTCTTCAGCATTTTTTAGAATGTACCCCACACTACGCAATGTCTGTAAATTATCGACAAATTGTGTTCCTTTTAGTTTTTTTCGGATTTTTGAGACGTAAACCTCGACTACAGAGATCGTCGTGTCACTGTCAAATCCCCAAATGCGGTCAAAAATCTGTGATTTAGGGAGAATAACGTTCTGATTTTGTAGGAAATAAACCAGTAAGTCAAACTCTTTTCCCAGCAATTCAACCGTCTTATCACCGACAGTTGTCGTGTTGGTCGAAGTGTCTACAGTGACATCTCCATACACCAAATTATTATTCGTTAGCTTACCAGAGCGCTTCAAGAGCGCTTGGATACGCATTTTTAATTCTTCAAGATAGAAGGGCTTTGTCAGATAGTCATCAGCTCCTAACTCAAAGCCATGTCCTTTATCATCTAGCCCTTCCTTAGCAGTCATAATCAAAACGGGTGTTGTATTGCCCTTTTCACGAAGTTCTTTCAACACTTGAAAACCATTTTTTTCTGGTAACATCAAATCCAGCAAGATAAGGTCATAAATACCGCTTTCAGCCTCGTACAAACCTTCCTCACCGTCAAATACCTGCATAACATCAGCAAAGTCATCCAAGAAATCAAACACAGAGTTGGATAGACTTAGGTCATCTTCAATCAATAAAATCTTAATCATAGCTGTCCCCTTCTAAGAGTATGTGACGCCAAGCGTCTTTACAATCAATCTATTTGACCATAAAATACCACAGAAAACTTAATATCATCTAAATTATAGCAAAAACCTACGACTTTGTCGCAGGTTTTTTCACTAGGCGATAGCTGTTTTGATAGCTGCAATAACAGCTTCCTTATCCGACTGGATCAGAGCAATACGTGCTGAGATTTCCTTGATTCCCATAGAAATCATGCGGTTAATCGCCATATCACCCAACTGTGGCTCAAAGAAGGCTTTGAACTCTTCTAGACGTTTAGGTGTTTTAAATTTATTGGCAGGATAGATGACAAACTTATCAAAGCTCATATCGCCACCAAGTGCTGCCTTAATCCAATCCCAGTTTTCTTGCGCCCATTGCCAAGCTGCTTCCTGTGTGAAATCATTGGATAAGAATGACAGGTACCAACTCATAGCCAAATCTTGTGGTTTCACAATCGTCTTATCTTTCCATGTGCTGAGCAAAAGGTTGAGATGTTCTGTATTTGTCGTTCTTGATAAAGCTTGTGCCAACTGACGTTGGAAAGAACCATCTGTCGCTGACGCATATAAGCTAAGGTAACGGTCCACCAAGTCTTTTGTCTCAGCTGTCTGCATTTGATTGATCAGCACCAAAGAACGAACAGCTGCTGGAATATCAACCAAATGGCTTTCATATTCCGCAAAAATCTGACTAGCCTTTGTAGTCGCTGTGCTATCACCTGCAAAAATCATATTGGCAAGTGTTAGCTGACGCACCTTTTCGTCCTCATCGCTCTCACCCTCGTGCTTTTCAAAGCCAAGGCGCTCACAGTTTTCTATGCTAATCAAGGCGACAAGCTCTTTAAAGGCTACTTCTTCATCTGAGTTTTCTGTCACAAAAAGCTTCAATCCATCAATAACTTGCTTAATAGCAGCCGTTACCAGGTAAGATGTTTCATGCTTGAGACTCGCAATTAAAGGTACTAGGCTCGCATAAGAGATGCATCCACTTTCAGCCAAGAGACGACGTTCTTGGATGATTTGGAGTTTAGAGATATTGTCCAAACCTTGCAGCTCTGCTAGGAGACTATCTAACAACTCGCCTGTATACTCTGTGACGTAGTGCGCTGTATTTTCTGTATTGAGACGAAGGGCACCGTCGTTTTGTTCAGCGAGTGCGCTATAATTTGGAATGGAGATACTCTCTTCTGTGAAAATATCAGGCAAGCCTTGCCAGTTGCTGTTTAGCGGGATTTGCCATAGACGGTTCTTATCATCTTCTTCACCGATGAAGAACTGCTTTTGTGAAATCGTCAAGACATCATCTTCGACACTAACAGTCACAACAGGATAGCCTGGCTGCTCTAGCCAAGAGTCCATAAAGGCTGCGACATCTTTGCCAGAAGCTTGTGACAAAGCGTCCCACAACTGATGTCCTACAGTATTGCCATATTGGTGTTTTTCAAAGTAAGCCTTTAATCCCTTAGCAAAAGCCTCATCACCTAACCAACGGCGAAGCATGTGCATGAGACGGCTTCCTTTGGCGTAGACAATAGCAGGGTCAAATAGAGTGTTAATCTCGTCAGGATGGTTGACCTCGACATGGACAGACTGCACTCCAGCAGTCGCGTCACGTTTAAGCGCTAGAGGCACACCACTTGTTTGGAAGTCTTCAAAGATATTCCAGCTTGGCTCAATAGCGTCGATAGCAACATATTCCATCATATTGGCAAAAGATTCATTGAGCCAGAGGTCATCCCACCACTTCATAGTGACTAAGTTACCAAACCATTGGTGAGCAACTTCGTGAGCAACAACCAGTGCGACTTGCTGGCGACTAGACACGGTAGAATTGTCATCTACCAAAAGGTAAACTTCACGATAAGTCACCAAGCCCCAGTTTTCCATAGCACCAGCTGAAAAGTCTGGAATTGCCACATGAAGCGACTGAGGAATAGGATAGTGAACACCAAAGTAGTCCTCATAAAACTCAATCACACGCTTTGCAATATCAAGTGAGAAAGTGAGCTCCTGCACTTGGTGAGCACGTGTCGCATAAGAACCAACCAAAGTGCCGTTCTTGGTCTTGGTTGTTATACCGTGTAAAGCGCCAAAAGCAAACGCTAGGAGATAAGACGACATGCGTGGTGTCGTCTCAAAGGTCCAAAGACCCGTTTCTTTTCTGCGCTCAACGTCGACCTCAGGCATATTTGAAAGCGCCAAATCTCCCTCTTCTTCGTCAAATTTCAAACTCAAATCAAAGGTTGCTTTTGCTTCTGGCTCATCAACACATGGAAATGCCTCTCTTGCAAAATGACTTTCAAACTGAGTTGAGATGATTTCCTTAGTCACACCATCAAGTGTATAATAAGACGGATAAATCCCTGTCATATTGTCTGTAATCTTACCAGAAAACTCGATGACCAGTGTCATGCTTCCTGTCTCTGGCAATTCAATATGAACAGCTTCATTAGCATCATCCATTTCAAAAGACAACTCTTGATTGTCCAATAAAATCGAATGAATGGCTAATGCTTTTTGATGAAGCGAGATTTTATTATCCAGAGCTTCACCATTTATCGCAACATTACCTGTAAAAACCTTGTCTTTTCGACTAATATCCAAAAAGAGATTGTAATTTTCTGGAACAAAAGTGTTTACAAAATGCTCAACTTGCATGATTTTCCTCACTAATTTCTCAATATTTTAAAATTATAAGTCAAGATAGCTCACAAGCTATCTCATATCGTAAAAATGCAACTCTCAAGACCGTATTATAGCATAAAACAAAGAAGAATGCTAGAGCTAGTTATCTCTGGTGAATGATTAGCTAAAAATTAAAAAATCTACCTCGTTTTAAGAGGTAGATAAGGGTTTTAAGAGCCTTACATTTCAACGATTTTTCCTGTCTCAAGATAGACAATCCACTCACAGATATTGCGAGCATAGTCACCAATGCGCTCCAAGAACATGATGACTTGGAAGTATTCTTTACCAGCAAAGACAGCGTCTGGTTGTTTTTTGATTTCTTCGATGGCTAGATTTTGAATATCACGGAAGTAATCGTCAATCTTTTCATCTGAAGCGGCGATTTCATAGGAACGGTTGCTATCAAGATTGATATAAGCTTCAAACGCTTCTTCAAGCATATGCTTGACGGCTTTTCCCATCTCACTGATTTGCTTTTCAACAACCTCGATACGTTCTTCACCTTTCATGCGAATAGTAGCTTTTGCGATAGACGCTGCATGGTCTCCCATACGCTCCACATCACTAGACGCTTTTAAAACGGTGATAACTGTGCGTAAATCTTGTGAAACGGGTTGTTGTAGGGCGATGATTTCAAGGGATTTCTTTTCTAGTTTTGATTCAAACTCATTGACCACTTCATCATCTTCGATGACTTCTCTTGCCAAGTCACGATCATGTGTGACAAAGGAGCGGACAGCTTTGTTGAGTTGTCCAACGACCTCAGTTCCCATTGCGTAGAACTGGTTGTATATTTTTTCTAATTCTTCTTCAAATTTTGAACGTAACATCATACTTTTATTTTCCTTTTATTTTTATTAACCAAACTTACCAGAGATGTATTCTTCGGTTTCCTTATGTTTTGGATTGAGGAAGAGTTCTTTGGTATTGCCATACTCGATGAGATTTCCATCTAAAAAGAAACCTGTGCGATCAGAAATACGAGAGGCTTGTGACATAGAGCGTGTAACGATTAACATCGTGTATTGATCCTTTAGGTCGTAGAGGGTTTCTTCGATTTTTCCTGCTGAAATCGGATCAAGCGCTGACGTTGGCTCATCAAGAAGGATAATTTTAGGACTTGTAGCCAAAACTCTTGCGATACATACCCGTTGTTGCTGACCTCCTGAGAGACCAACAGCGGAGTCATGTAGACGATCTTTCACCTCATCCCAGATAGAAGCTCCACGCAGAGAAGTCTCTACTGCTTGATCAAGGATTTCCTTGTCTTTGATTCCCTTTAATCGTAGTCCGTAAACGACATTTTCATAGATAGTCATTGGGAAAGGATTAGGCTGTTGAAAGACCATGCCGATTTCCTTACGCAAAGCAACTGTATCCATTTTGGGACTATAGACATTGTGTCCATTGTAATCGACAGCACCTGTCAGAGTAACTTCTGGATTGAGGTCATGCATGCGGTTAATAGCACGCAGCAAGGTTGATTTTCCAGAACCAGATGGTCCGATAAGCGCCGTAATTTCATTCGGATAAAAGTCAATAGACACACTGTTTAGCGCTTTTTTCTTATTGAAATAAACTGATAGATCATGTACTTCTAAAATTGTCTTTTTTGTCATGAATGCTCCTATCCAAAGTGTCCTGAAACGTAGTCGCTAGTAGATTGCAATTTCGCATTTTGGAAGATATTATTGGTCTTATCATACTCAATCAAATCTCCAAGATAGAAAAATGCGGTGTAGTCACTAGCACGTGCTGCTTGTTGCATATTGTGCGTCACGATGATAATAGAGTAGTCTTTCTTCAACTCAAACATCGTCTCTTCGAGTTGCATAGTTGCAATCGGATCAAGCGCTGACGCTGGCTCATCCATCAGCAAAATATCTGGTTTTACCGCAATGGCACGAGCAATGCAAAGACGCTGTTGCTGACCACCTGAGAGAGTAAAAGCTGACTTGTGAAGGTCATCTTTGACCTGATCCCACAGTGCTGCTTGCTTGAGCGAAGTCTCAACAATCTCATCCAGAAATTGCTTGTCCTTCACCCCAGCACGCTCATAAGCAAAAGTGATGTTTTTGTAAATAGACTTTGCAAAAGGATTTGGACGTTGAAAGATCATACCGATATGTTTACGCATTTCATAGACATTGATGTTTGCAGCATTGACATCAATCCCTTCATAGAGAATCTCACCTGTCACACGGGCAATATCGATGGTATCATTCATACGATTAAGACTTCTTAAATAAGTGGATTTACCACATCCAGATGGACCGATAAGGGCAGTGATTTTATTTTTTTCAAACTGCATATCAATCCCTTTAATCGCCTCTTTATTGCCATAATAAACATGAAGATCTTTGGTTTGAAGGGTGATTTTATCTTCAGGGATAGTGATAATATGGCGCTCATTCCAATTATAATCTGCCATAAAAACTCCTTTAAAAACTTTCTAACTCTACGCAGACGTTAACTTGCTGTGTAGTTTCTTTCCGATAGTACGTGCTGACAAGTTGAAAATCAAGATAACAACCAAAAGAACGGCAGCACTTCCTGCAGAGACTTGTGTCGCATCTGGAATTGTTCCTTCGCTATTGACTTTCCAAATGTGTACAGACAAGGTTTCTGCTTGACGGAAGATTGAGATTGGGCTAGTAACACTTAGTGGGTTCCAGTTGGACCAGTCAAGAGCTGGTGCAGACTGACCAGCGGTGTAGATAAGCGCAGCCGCTTCACCAAAGATACGCCCAGAAGCAAGCACAATACCAGTAACAATACTTGGCAGCGCTTCTGGAATAACTACATGAAGAACGGTCTCCCAACGTGAGATACCAAGTGCGAGTCCCGCTTCACGCTGTGTGTGGTGGACATTACGCAAGCTATCCTCAACACTACGTGTCATCTGTGGCAGGTTGAAAACCGTCAAGGCTAGCGCACCAGAAATGATAGAAAAACCATATTCAAACTGCACAACAAAAATCAAATAACCAAACAAACCAACAACAACTGATGGCAGTGATGATAGTATCTCAATACAAGTACGGATAAAGTTAGTCATACGTCCCTTTTTAGCATACTCTGAGAGATAAACACCCGCTCCTAATGACAAAGGAATAGAGATAATCAAAGTAACCACTAAGAGGAAGAAAGAGTTGTACAACTGGATACCAATCCCTCCGCCTGCTTGATAAGAGGAAGATTTACCAGTCAAAAAGTGCCAAGACACATGCGGTAGACCACGTACTAAAATGTAAACGAGCAAAGATGCCAGAATAAGAACGATAATACCTGCAATCGTATAAAGCGTTGCCGTAGCTACTTTATCCCATTTTTTAGCGTTCATAGTTTTTCTTTCCCTCCCTAGTAATCAATTTTATCACTGTATTAAAGGCAAGACTCATCACCAAAAGAACAAGTGCTAATGACCAGAGGACATTATTTTGGACTGTTCCCATAACGGTGTTTCCGATTCCCATTGTAAGAACGGAGGTCAGTGTCGCTGCAGGTGTTGTTAGAGAGGTAGGAATCACTGCAGAGTTTCCGACAACCATCTGAATAGCTAGTGCTTCACCAAAGGCACGCGCCATCCCAAAGACAATAGCTGTAAAGATACCAGGACGTGCTGCATTGAGGATAACACGCCAAATAGTTTGCCAGCGTGTCGCTCCCATAGCTAGACTCGCTTCCTTATAATGACGTGGAACAGCTTTTAGACTATCTACTGTCATAAAGGTAACGGTCGGCAAAATCATAACAAAGAGGACAAACACCCCTGATAAGATACCAAACCCAGTACCTCCAAAAATAGAGCGGACAAAAGGAACGATAACTTGTAGTCCGATAAAACCATAAACAACAGACGGGATACCAACCAATAGCTCAACAGCGGGCTGCAAAATCTTAGCACCATATTTTGGGGAGATTTCCGTCATAAAGACAGCAGCACCGATGGCAAATGGCGTCGCTACAATAGCAGAAAGAATTGTGACAATAAATGACCCCAAAATCATCGGAGCAGCACCAAATGATTTGCTGTTTGGCTCCCATGTCCCACTAAATAGAAATTCAAAAATATTGACCTTATCAACAAAGAAAGTTGACAAGCCTTTTTGTGCGATAAAAACTAAAATCATCGCAACGATAAAGACGATAAGTCCTAGGCAAAGAAAAGTGATGGTTTTCCCAAACTTTTCCAAGCGTGAATTTTTTGAAGGCGTGGTTAATTGTTTGACCAGTTCTTTATTTTCCATGTTCTCTTTCCAATCTGAAAATCATTTAGCTGTGACATTGCCATCAGCATCTTTAGTGACTTTCATATCGTTTATAGAGATATATCCCATATTTTTAACGATATGATTTTGAACTTCATCGCTGAGCATAAAGTCGATGAACTCTTTGGTTAAGCCTTTGGCTGCACCTTTGGTGTACATGTGCTCATAAGACCATAAAATCCACTTATTGGTCGCAACATTAGCAGCTCTTGGCTCATAACCGTTTAACTTCAGTGTCTTAACCGAGTCATCAACATAGGCAAAGGCAAGGTAAGAAATCGCTCCAGGTGTTTGTGAGACGATTGACTTGACCATACCGTTTGAATCTTGCTCTTGGCTGCGAATAGCGCTCTTTCCGTCCATGATAGTCGTATCAAACGTTGCACGTGAGCCAGAACTTGCCGCACGGTTAATGATTGAAATCTCTAAATCTTGTCCACCCAGCTCTTTCCAGTTGGTGATTTTTCCAGTAAAAATATCACACAACTGCTCGGTTGTTAAATTATCAACCTTGACTTCGCTATTGACGATAACAGCAAGACCCGCTACCGCTACTTGGTGGTCTTTGAGGATTTTGGCATCAATACCTTCTTTTTCTTGGGCAAAGACGTCACTGTTTCCGATTTGAACAGCTCCTGATTGTACTTGAGAAAGACCAGTTCCGGAACCGCCACCTTGGACATTGATGGTTTTGCCAACGTGCTTAGAAGCAAATTCTTCAGCTGCTGCTTCTACTAAGGGTTGAAGAGCAGTTGAGCCAACGCTATTGATGGATTGCCCTTTATCAATCCACTTTGCACAAGCGCTAAGGGACAAAACGGATAGAGCCACTAAAGTCAGTGTCAAAATCTTGTGTCTTTTTTTCATAAACACCAATCCTATTCTAAGTTAAATCATATATATTATCTCAGATGAGATAAGCGAAGATACTCTCATTTTAAAATCTTCTCATTCCACTATATCATAAGAAAACTAGCTTGCCTAGTAGTCTTTTTAAAGATTGTATTCAATAACAGTTAGACCTGAAATCGCAAGCCTTTTGGGTAAAAATTCTTGAGCACGCCACCCGTTACTTTCGCAAAGCCCAAGCCGTTCCCTTGGCATAAGACTTGGTACCAACCGTTAGGAAGAGACCTGTCTAATTGGACGACATTTCCAGAGACATAGATAGCAAACTGTTCTATATCAATTTCGATTGTATGGCGAACTTCGTCAGATGACAGAGCCAGCCCAAGTGCAAAAGATGGCTCAAAACGTCCCTTTTTGAAAGTCCCTAAATGAAGCCCATTGCGAACAATCTTCACCTTTTTCATGTCAGGCAAGCCCTCTGGAAGCAGGTACAATTGCTCCCCAAACACCTGCAACACGCCTTCTAGAGGATGTGTTAAGTGTTGCGTTGCAAACTCTTGCCAGTAGGTCTGCTGTTGCTTAGTCAGATTGCTTTTGGCTTGTCTACAAGTCACCGTCTCTTTTGGACGGGTATCTTGCAATCGTGCAACAAACTGCCCCTCACCCTTAAAATGATGCGGATACATGCGTGCCACCTCTGGCATATCAATCCCTGCGACCATACCATTTATCTTGGGCACATCCACCAGCTCTAAATAAGGATATTCTTCTAATAACCAGCTAACGACACCTTCATTTTCCTCGGGCGACCAAGTGCAGGTCGAATAGACAAGACTACCTCCAACAGCTAGCATTTTCAGCGCTTCTTGTAAAATTTCTTTTTGCAGAGCCGCACACTCACTAGGATAATCACGGTGCCAATACTGCATGGCAGCTGGGTCTTTCCGAAACATCCCTTCACCCGAGCAAGGTCCGTCAAATACAATCATGTCAAAATAGGCTGGAAAAGCCTTGGCTAAACACTCAGAAGATTCGTTTGTCACGATGACATTGCAAGCCCCGAAACGCTCGATATTTTCAGCCAATACCTTGCTACGCTTGGTTGAGATGTCGTTACTCACTAGGAGACCTGTATTGTCCAGATAAGAAAGCAAGTGAGTGGACTTACCTCCAGGTGCTGCTGACAAGTCTAGTACCCGCATGCCCTTTTGCGGACTAGCGACCTGTGCCACCATTTGCGCAGCAGGCTCTTGAGAGTAGACGAGACCTGTCGTGTGGACAGGCGACTTGCCAGAAATCTTGCCATAGTGCCCCCACGGCGTCTGAGGAATGGCTTGGTCAAAGGCGACCTGTGCTTTTTTGAGGGGATTTGTCCGAAAAGCAGCTACCGCTTCATCGTCAAAACTCGCAAAAAAAGCTGGTGCCTCATCGCCAAGCAATTTCTCGTATTTTTGGATAAAATCTACTGGTAAATTCATAGTTCTATTATACTATAAATTTCCCCTTTTGTGGGTCTTTTCCTTACTCTAATCTGAGCAAAAAAGTCTGTTAGCATGCTAACAGACTTCTCTCAAGTTAATACTAATTGTGCAATCAGTGGACTGACAATCACATACATAATACCAGTGATACCAATAGCAAGCCCTGCCATAGCTCCCTCGACATAGCCGTATTTAAAAGCAGCGCCAGTCCCAATAGCATGACCTGTACCACCTAGCGCTAAGCCGATAGCAACAGGGTCGTCAATCTTAAACCATTTGAGCAGGGGCGGCCCAAGGACACTGGTTAAAATCCCAGTCACAACAACCACAACCAAGGTCACCGTCATAATCCCACTCATCTTGTCCGTGATACCAATAGCCATGGCAGTTGTGACTGATTTTGGAAATAAAGAAATCGCTAGAAAATACTTCATTCCAAAAAACTTAGCGATCAAGGCAGTATAGAATGTATTTATCAGCGTTGCTATTGTAATACTAATCAAAATACTTCTAATATGGTGCTTCATCAAGTGAAAAGAGCGATACAAAGGAATACCCAGCGCCACCGTTGATGGCACTATCAACATGTTTAGGTAAGCCCCACCAATATAGTAGTCATGGTAGGAAATATGCGTCAGCTTCAAAAAGACGATAAGCACTATCGTAGCGACCAATAAAGGTGTAGTTAGAGGATGGAGAAACCGTCTAAAGACCAAAAGCCCTACTAAATAGCTCATAATAGACAACATAATCCCAAACATAGGATTGGTCACAAGACTACTCACGACTAGTCCTCCCATCTACATAATCGCCTTCATAACGTCTCTTAATCACTTGTACGACCAAACCAATGGTTGCGATATTGAGCACAATAGCCCCCAAAGTAATCACGACAATACCAACAAGATTGGGGGCGATAACATCAAACTTATCCATGACCCCAACGGCTGCCGGCAAGAATAAAATCGTCATATTGCTCAGCAAAAACTGACCAACATCATAAATGTGGCGTAGCCTGATGATTTTAAACTGCAAAGCAAGAAAAAGTAAGACTAAGCCGATAATGCTTCCTGGTACGGGCAATGAAAAAGCAGTTGATAGACATTCTCCCAACATTGAAAAAATCAAAATATACATCAACTGAACGTATAACTTCACAAAAATTCTCCTTGCGTTTGATACCTCTAGTTTACTACTATTTCTATTTTTTTCAAGAGAATTTCAAGTTTTTCATGAATTTTCATGAGAGCTTATTGCTTTTTTGATGAGTGCTAATTTTACCTTGGGCACAAACATGACCTTTTGACGATGGGTAAAGTCAGGTTCATTGCCATCTAGCGTCAAAAGGACATAACCGAGTTTATCGCCTAAAATTTTAGCAGCCGCATAATCCCACGGTTGCAGATAAGAAAAGTAGGCCATCAGCTTTCCAGTGAGGACGTAACCCATACTAATCCCTGCACCACCATAGACACGTAAACCCAGACTTTGTTGGATAAAATCACGAATGCCGTATTCATTTTGAGCATACATGCCGCTATTGCCGCCAATCAAACTTCGAGAGAGCGGTTTATCTTGATAAGGCGATAAGAGCTCGTCGTTCATATAAACATCGAAAATACCACCACCGTGGAAAAGTCGGTCATTGATAACATCATAAATCAAGCCAAACTGACCCAAACCATCCTCATAATAAGCAATCAAAATAGCAAAATAATCCCTTTGCACGATGAAATTGACCGTTCCATCAATCGGATCAAGCACCCAAACCTTGCCGTCTGTCACAGAGTGACGGAGGTTATTTTCCTCAGCTAAAATCGCATCTGCTGGATAGTGCTTGTGAATCTCAGTGACAAGAAAATCCTGCACTTCCTTATCTAGTGAAGTGACAAGGTCATCAAATCGCCCTTTTTCCTCAACCACAAGCTCATCAGACAAGTGCTTTAAAATCAACTGCCCAGCTTCTCTAATCAGCTGTTTCGCAAACTCAAATTTACTTTCCAAGAGAAATCAGTCCTTTCCCTTTTGCTTTGGCTGCTTTGACCACTTGGTAGGTTGAGTAGCCACTCGTTTTTTCAAAGTCACGGTCTATTTGTTTTTCTTGCGCTTTGCTTTTAACGATATGTTTAAAGGCTGCATAGCTGTTTAAAACAGCTTCTGCTTCTACTTTATGTTCATAAGCTTTTTCCACTTGATTTAAAAAAGAAAGCACTGTTGCAATCTCATCAGTGCTCCATGACAAATCAAGGGGATAGGCATAGTTATCTTTCATTTGCTCCCTCAATTTCTGCTTTTATAGTTGCCTCTTGTAACTCCTGCATACGATAATCTCTAGGTAAAAAGGCTCTGATTTCATCTTCATTAAAACCAATCTGCATCCGCTTGTTGTCCAAAATAATGGGACGGCGCAAAAGACTTGGATTTTCAGAAATAAGGTCAATCAAATTAGAAACTGACAAATCATCCACATCAATCTCTAACCTTTGAAAAACCTTTGAACGCGTCGAAATAATATCCTCTGTGCCATTTTCTGTTAGTGCCAAAATGGACAGTAACTCTTCTTTGGTCAAAGGGCTTGTCACAATATTATGTTCTTTGAACTCGAGATGATGTTTGGTCAGCCAAGCACGTGCTTTACGGCAACTCGTACAACTAGGAGATAGAAATAAAGTAATCATGAAAGCTCCTCTTAATTTTACTCTAAGAATATTATACACAATTTTACGACTTTTGACTATTTTTTTTCCAATTTAGTGTGAATTCTCTATCTTTTTCGAGCTGTAGTACTAATTCATCAATTCCTGAAAATTTAATCATTTCACGAATTTTATCCAACCAGATAATCTCGATAGTCTCACCGTAAATGTCTTCTGAAAAATCAAAGAGATGGGCTTCTAACCTTAACTCTGTTCCACCAAAAGTGACATTTTTTCCGACACTGGTCATGGCATCATAGAGCTTACCTGCCACACGCACCTTGGTCACATAAACCCCGTCTGCTGGCAGAAAAGTTCTATCAATCGGTGCGAGATTGGCTGTTGGAAAACCGATGGTACGCCCTCTAGCATCTCCATGCACTACGATACCTCGTGTCGAAAAAGGATAGCCTAGGAGCTTATTTGCCTGTGCGACTTGCCCATCGGCAATCAGCTTTCGGATACGAGTGGAGCTGATCTTGTCCCCATCCTCTGATACTTGCGGGATGGTGTAGACCGCACCGTCAAAATTTCTAGCCAGATAATCACTATTAGTGCGGTTATGTCCAAACTTATAATCAAAGCCCACAACAACAGCCTTGGCATTCAGCCCTTTTATAAATTGCTTGATAAAATCATCTGAGGAAATATGTGAAAAAGCGGTGGTAAAGTCTGTCAGATACAGCCTATCTACACCATACTTTGCAAACTTTTCATAGCGTTTTTCAGGATAGGTCAGATGATTGAGTAAGTCAGGGTGAAATTTAGCAAAAGCTAGCTGAGGGCTCTCATGAAAGGTCAGCACAACAATTTTGAGTTGCTCTTTTTGCGCAATCTCCCTTGCCTTATCAAACAAAGCCTTATGTCCTCTATGAAGACCATCAAAATAACCAAGCACAAGAACAGTCTCGTCTGCTCCATCAAGCTGACTGTAGTGCGTCACGTTATAAATTTCCATCGTTGCTCTTTTCTATATTAATACTTTTTTCGGCTTGTACTGCTGACCATCTCGTCTCTCTAAGATGGCAATGACCTTGTCCTTATAAAAAGCCGCTAGCAAGTCAGCATTCTCAGAAAGCATAATAGAGCGCCCAAAGGACACATCTTCTTTCTGCGCTTGATTGAGCTCACATCTAGGAAGGTCGAGAACGCCGTACTCTATTGGCAATAAAAAGCTCATGTCATGTTGCTCTACCTTATCTGCTAGCTGTGAGAGGGTCAGCGCATCCTCTAGGTATAATCCTGCCGAAGCCGTACGGGTCAGGTGTGACATGTGGCTGCTATAGCCTAACTTAGCCCCTAAGTCCACTGCCAAAGTCCTAACGTACGTGCCCTTACTGCAGGCAACTCGAAAACGAAAACGACAGCACTCACCATCAAACTCTAGGGGGCTTGTGCGGGTAAAGCTGTGAATGGTCACTTGGCGCTGTGGACGCTCAACAGTCTGCCCAGCCCGTGCATACTCGTAGAGCTTTTTGCCGTTGACCTTAACAGCAGAATACATGGGAGGAATCTGCGTGATGTCGCCAACCAAAGAAGCAATCGCTTCATCAACTTCTGCTTCTGAGAGTTCCTTTGATACAGGCGTTTTAGCAACAAGCTCACCACTACTGTCTTCTGTGGTTGTTGAAAAACCAAGCGTCACTTCTCCCTCGTAGACTTTTCCGCTGTCTGTCATGAACTCTAAAACTCGTGTCGCCTTGCCAACAGCAATGGGCAAAACACCCACTACATCTGGATCCAGCGTCCCCCCATGCCCAATCTTTTTTTCTCTTAATAAGCGACGCAAACGGAACACCGCATCATGCGACGTCATCCCCGCTTCTTTCTTTAAATTGATAATACCTGTAATCATAATTACTATTATAACAAGAATTAGACAGAATGACAAAACCCAGCTTGAATAACTTCAAACTGAGTTGACTATCCTTTTTATTTAGAGGTATAATTTTCTTAAGTTCTATACAAATTCAAACACTAGGCGTTGCTATTATATTTTAAAGAAAAGAAATATCCTCTTATAAGAGTCATTTATCACATCTTAAAAGTGAGTCCTTCTTTATGCTCTAATCATAGAGAGGAACTCGTTAATAGAATTAAAGACTATATTAATTATTATTGACTGATAGAACTATGATAGAATCAATAATAAAATGTAAGAGCTTAACCATTATTATACCCTGTTTCGTGATTAATGAGAACTAAATTTTGCTACTATAAATAACTATAAGCTTGGATTTTTTCTTTTAAAATATGACATAATCCCAAAAGTTAAATAGTGCGTTTTACGTAAAATTTTCAACTTTCTTCCTTGAGGATTTTTAAAAAGATTAGGAACTTTATTTTTCAAAATTTCTTCCATGGATAAAAATTCTTGTTTCGCTTCCTTAACATTCTTCATTGAAAGAAGCACAGAAGTATTAATTTCTATACTCCTAAGAATAACTTCCTCAACATACTTTTTTCGACTTCCTAAAATTGTATTACTACTGTAAAAATCAATAATTGCTAGGCAAACGTGCTTTAACATATCTCGATTTTTTATATAATTTTGAATACTCGTACTCTGATTTTCGTTCCCACGTCTATACTGATAAATGGGCTGTGAAGTATAAGAAATTGTTTCTATATGAGGTACTGGAAATAAAATATACTCAGTATCTACATAAAACATTCGTTCATCTATTCGAATGTTATTATTTCTAAGTATAGAAGTTTTAATGGTAATTGAATGCATACGAGGCAACACTTTTATAGAATCTAAAAACTCATCATATTGATAGCTCTTTTGAGATTTAATATCCGATTTTATAAAATAGTTGACTTCTTTTGTTACGCCTGTATCCTCATAAACATCATTATAAGGTGATATAACCTCGTCATCATCTGTACTTATCAAATAATTAATAAGTTCTTCAAAATTTTTGGTATCCACCCAATCATCGGCATCAATTACCTTAAAGTATTTTCCTTCAGCATACTGGATACCTACATTAATTGTAGAACCATGACCCCCATTTTCTTTATCTACAACACGAACGATTCCTAAATATTTTTCTTCTAATCGATGTGCAACTTCAAGTGTATTATCCTTTGATCCATCATTCACTATTAATACTTCTAAAAACTCACTATTATTGACTTCAACAATTGTTGGAATAGTTTCTTTTAAAAACTCTCCAGCATTATAGGATGGAACAACTACAGTTAATATTTTTTTCTGCATACCAACTCCTTTCAAACTTACTTCTTCTAGGAAATTTTTTGGATAATTCTTCTTCAATAATTCTACTTTCTCCACTGAAATCAACTGAACTCTCATCATCATTGATACAAATCATCTTATATTTAGAATTTCTGAGAGCTTGTTTGATTTGCTTATCATCCGCAATAGGTACATATTTTCCTATTTTTAAACTTTGGGGATAAAAGTTATTTCTTTCAATATTATAATAACTCATTACCCAATGATTTATATCTCCAATCTCTCTAAAGCGATGAAGACAAGTCCTATTTAATAACTCAGGCTCCAACTCCCAGATTTCTTTAAAACTGCTTTTTAAATGAGGTAACCCAACGTGAGTATCCTCATATCCCATAATACCTGAATAAAAAAGGCTAAAGAAATTATAGAGATTAAATTTCCCATATTTAGGTGTGAAAAATTTACTAATATTTTTCTTTATACATTTTTTATCATAAAAATAATGATTGATTAATCTTACATTATTTAATTCCGTCACATTAAAATCCTTTTGAGGAATAATTGGACGATAAACCCCTAGAAGTCTGGGTAAATTATTTTTAAAAAAGTCTGTTGGAGTTACTGTGCTATTCAAAAAAACATCATCACTAAATAATACAAACTTTTCACTCAAATTCTTTATTCGGTGAAGATTTAATTCAATAACGGTTGAATTATAAGTTGGTAAATAGTCTTTTGGAATATAATCCTCATGTTTAACAATTTCTAATTTAGGATTATTTGTATCTAGCCAAACAGGAAGATGACCATAAGTGACGAAAAAAATCTTATTTACCCAAGGTGCATAGGTTTCAACAGCTCTAAACCAATATTTAAAGGCTTCCATCTCCCTATACCTATTATCATCATTTAATTGATAATTAACTTTCTCATCTGTATAAAGTGATTTTTCTTGTAACCATATAGGGTCATTTCCATCTACCCATGTCACTACGAAATCTATTTTGTCCATATTTACACGTCCTATTTATACATCATTTAAAATATCTAAGAAATATTTTTCTAAATTTTTAGAGGCTTCATTGATATCATAACCAAATTTTTGGAAATTACGCAAAATGTTATCCTTGCTTTCTCGATAACTATTCAGCCTAGTGTCATTCAAAAATTTCGCCCATTCCTCCGTAGATTTACTTAACGAATAAAAATAGACATTATCATTGATTTTTACATCTTTAGGCACTCTCCCTTTAGAAACAATAACGGGTAACCCATTAGCTTGAGCTTCCAATGCAGCTATCCCTAACCCTTCAAATAAAGAAGGGAAAAGAAATAAATCAAATGCACTCAACCAATCTGAAACGTTCGGTTGTACACCAACAAAAAGCACCTCTTTATCAACAGCTAACTCTTTCGCTAATAATTTTAATTTATCCTCATCCTCTCCTTGTCCTATCAAAACAAGTTTAGATTGAGGATAAATTTTAAGAAAATCAGCAAAAACTTTTATAATAAACTCTTGATTTTTTTGAAAATGTAATCTACCAACATTTCCTATAACAAAATTATCTTGTAATTGATATTGTTCTCTGATTCTACGACGCGCACTATCGGAAAGCAAGGACTTTTCAATATCTATAGCATTAGGGATAATCTTTGATTTCTTAAGAGTTGGACTATCATAAAACCAACTAGCTGCTTCATTAGAACAGGCCCAAAAGTCCGTAGCAAATTGTTCGATTTTCTTTTTATTTATTATATGCAGCCATTCTCTAAGTTTAGTATCCATATTTTGGCTACTATGACTATGAACAATTCTTACTGGAATACCATATTTCTTAGCTAATTTTAAATAATCTATATTTGCTAAACTATTGATATTTACCCAAATCGCTGAATAATTACTAGCATTCTTTTTAAAAAAACGCTTTACTTCCCTATAATATTTTATCGGATTTCTACTTCTAGGCGTAATATGAAAAACTTTGGAACCTGTATTAGTGATTTCATCTTCATAAGCGATTTTATTGTTAGAATTACAAAGAAAATCAAACTGCAACTCTCTAAGAGTAAATTTTCTATAATAATTCATTATGAAGCTTTCAACACCACCTGGATTTTCATTCATACCGAAGACAAGAACTCTTTTCATAATTTTTTCTCTTCTCTAAAACTATTTTGTCTAACCCTAACCATATATATAAAAGATGCAAGGTAATATAGGTGGTATTTAATTAACCACAAAGGAAACTCTCCGACTCCATTTATTTTTGACAATTTTATTACGTCAAAACTATCTTTAAACACTTTTAAATAACTAACTTTTTTCATTATCCTAACCTTCTCTTTATAAGAAAGTGGGTTAGCTTGATGAAAAACTTCTCTTACCATACTTAAATTAAAGTGAGCTAGCTTATACTTTTGAAAAGACCGTCTTATATTATCAGAGCTATAATGCAAGTAAGATTCTGCAGCATTCAACGAATGTATATATCCTTCCAATTTACCGCTATCAAACTTACGCATAGTAGAAGGTATGTCAATTGTATAACGATATATCATATAATGACTCACCTCAATTACATTAGCCTGCAATAATACTCTTATTAAAAAGTCACTGTCTTCTGACACTCTCAAAGAAGTATCAAATCTCAATTCATTCAATATAGATCGTTTAAAAGCTTTTCCCCAAACTGTCAAATATTGAGTTGGTTTTTCTAACGTCTTAACGATAAAAGTTTCAAGTCGTTGTTCAGTTTTTATGATTTCGTTATCAGCAAATATTTTAATTGGAACTTCACCCTTTTGGTAATTAAAGAAAACAATATCGCTGTTATCACCTTGTAAATAGTATGGTAGTCTTTCTAAATCACTTAAAAAATAGTCGTCAGCATCCAAAAATAGCAGCCATTCTCCTCGTGCTTTTTCAATGCCTAAATTACGAGCATTCGATACTCCCATTAATGATTGAAACACTTTCACATTATTGTACCGGTCTTCCAACCTTTTAGCTAATATTAATGTTTCATCTGTTGAACCATTTTCAATAATTAAAATCTCCACTGAAGCTATTGGCAGTAGTTTTTGGATACTATTTACTGAACGTTCTAAAGTATCACTTGCATTATAAGCTGGAATAACAATAGAAAAATCTAAACTCATCTAATACCCCCATCCAAAAACATCAAAAATACTTCTATAAGGTAATGTCATATACCTATTATCGATTAATATCACAAAAGTATAAAACATTCCAAAAATTATTAGATATAATATTGTTACAATTACCTTAAGTTGAGCATCTTTTATATTATAAATTATCTTGGGGACAAGTACAATTTGGATGGGTAAAAACATATAAACTATACGCTCAGGTGTAGGAATTGCTGGCATCATGATACCGACGATTACCATTATAAAATTAATATTAAGATAAAGCGAATTATGCTCTTCTTTGTAATAATCTTTTGAATAAATAAGAAATAAGTTCGTAAAATATACTATAACTACCAATACAAGGAAATATTTCGAATATGCACCTGTGTAAAATCTTCCGCCAACATACTCAGAAAAAAAGTTAAAGCGTATCATTAAACTAGAAACAAGAGGCATCCCATAACGAGACATGAACAGAGCAAAAACAAAAATTATAAATTGTATAAAGAGTGATATTTTAATATAAATTAGAGGAATAAATATCAAATATATTATTGAACTACTATGAAATAAAGTAGCGATCCCAACAAATATAGTAAAAATTACTACTTTCTTTTGAGATAAAAAATACAATCCTGCTAAAACAATAGAAGTCCCAATGGCTTGACGCATACCTGAGAGTGAAAATGCAAAAAATGTAGTTAGCACTAGAAAAATTAAACTTAATGGGATATTAGGACTTTGCTTTATAATGTACCATGCCATAAACAACATAAATATAATATGAAAAAGTGCAAAAATCCAAAAATAATTTGTTCGACCTGATAATAGATATCCTAAATGCGCCACCTGTTCAGACAAAAATTCAAATTTTACATTTTTGAAACTTGCAAACAATTGTGGTAACTGAAACTTTGAATACGTTGTATAATCAATACCTACATAATATCGTATTGCCCCCAAAATTGTTAGTGGTATAAATGATATCAATTGAATTTTATATTTTAACCGCTCTTGAATAGGCAACATAGAGATGAAAAAAGATATTAGAGCTGACAAAAGTGCCACATAAATATAAATCATTTTTCCCTTTCAGTATTTTCTTGTAAAATATGTACTTTCAATTATTTTAATTCCGTTCCAACACACTGCAATGCCGCTGCAATGACTTGGTGCATATCATAGTAACGGTAATGCCCCAGACGCCCACCAAAGATGACATTTGGTGTGGTCTTAGCTAACTCTTTGTACTCCGTGTAGAGATGATTGTTGCGGTCGTTATTAACTGGGTAATATGGCTCATCGCCACGTTGCCAAGTCTGTGAATGTTCCTTGGTAATGACCGTCTTGGGCTGTGTACCGTACTCAAAGTGCTTGTGCTCAATGATACGGGTGTAAGGCGTCTCTGCGTCTGTGTAGTTGACAACAGCATTGCCTTGGTAGTTTTCCATATCAAGCGTTTCTGTCTCAAAATGAAGACTGCGGTACTCCAACTCACCCAGCTGGTAGTCAAAGAACTCATCAATCATACCTGTAAAGACAATCTTAGGATAATCAGTCAGATATTGTTCTTTCTTTTCAAAGAAATCGACATTGACCTCAACATCGATATTATAATGCGCCAGCATTTTTTCGATAATCTGCGTGTAACCACCAATTGGAATGCCTTGGTAGCTATCATTGAAATAGTTATTATCATAGATCAAACGAACAGGCAGACGGCGAATGATAAAGGCAGGAAGCTCGGTACAAGGTTTGCCCCACTGCTTTTCGGTATAGTCCTTAATCAGCTTTTGGTAGATGTCCGTACCGACCAAGGAAATAGCTTGCTCTTCCAAGTTTTCAGGCTTCTTTCCATCCAAAACAGCACGCTGTTCCTCGATTTTAGCTTGCGCTTCCGCTGGTGTCACTACACCCCAAAGCTTGTTGAAAGTGTTCATATTAAAAGGCAGATTATAAATCTCGCCTTTGTAGTTAGCGACTGGGCTATTGGTATAACGGTTAAACTCTGCAAACTGATTGACATAGTCCCAGATAGCCTTATCAGACGTATGGAAGATATGAGCGCCGTACTCGTGGACGTTGATACCTTCTACTTCCTTGGTATAGATATTTCCTGCGATGTGGTCGCGCTTTTCAATGACCTTAACTTTCTTGCCCGCCTTAGCTGCTTCATGTGCAAAAACAGCACCAAACAAACCTGAACCAACAACTAAATAATCGTACTGTGACATAAAAACTCCCTTATTTTTTAAAATTTTGTAGTAAATAATATGTAAATTCTTCTCTTAAAAGAATGTTTACTCCTAAATAGCTAATAGCAAACACCAGTGCAGTAATCGATAAAATCCAAAAAGATGTCAGACCTGATAAGAAATTGAGGTAAACAACTATGCTAAGCACACTTGCAACAGCTGTTGCTGTAATATTTTTCAGAATTTTCACATCATGTACTATTGATTTCAGAAAGTCTCGTAGTACATAGACTTGATAAAGTGTCACAAAAAATTCTGCCACCAAGGTACCTAATGCTGCACCAGAAGCCCCTAATTTAGGAATGAAGATAACGTTTAAGATAAGATCAACAACACCGCCAATAACAACTGATTTTAGAACATTTTGCTCTCTTCCCATAGGAACAAAAATTTGAACTCCCAAAAGATTGGAAATACCAATCAAAAAGAGAGTAGGCATAACAATTTGCATAGGAACAATGGCCCCTGCATAGTTGCTTCCTGATAAGAAATCAATACTTTCTTTTGCAAAAATTGTAAAATAAATCCATAAAGGTAAAGAAATGAAAAAAACAAATTGCATCGAGCGAATGGTTAGTTCTCTAAATTCCTTTTCTTTCTTTTCTTTAATGTAAAAAGAAAGTCGTGGTAATAGAACTGCTCCCATAGAAGTTACTAAACTTACTAGTATCGCTTTTATTTTTACAGCTGCATTATAGTAACCAACATCTACATCCGTTTTCATGAAGCCAAGCATCACAGCATCTAAGTTTGTATAGATGGTTGTCGCAACTGTCATCATGAAAAAAGACAAAATCGGTGCTAAATGTTGCTTCAAATTCATTTTGTTGTGCCACTTCAAATCAATGTGTTTACGCAAATTGAGAAAGTTAAATAAATTTGAACCAACACTTGCTAAAATCGTAATAGCTCCATAGATGACGTAGTCAGACTGCCGTTGAACAAAAATAAACATCAACACTAGAGAAACAAACTTAAGAATAATCGATCTAATCGTAATATAGGTGTACTGTTCAAGTGCTTTATACAGCCATTCAAAACCTATCAAATTAAAAAATAGCATCGCAATGTTAATGAGAAACAGTGCCTTATCCTCTATCATACGTGGAACCGTCATTAAAGCTACCAAATAGCTAAGTAATGATATCCCCATTGCGATACTATTAATCACAAAAATCTCTTGAACTGTTTTAGATAATTTTTCTTTGTCATCTCTCACTTGAGCGCAAGCACGAATCCCATAAGTTGGAATTCCTAACATCCCAATCATTGTGAAATAAGAGACAAGAGATGTTACAAAAGCAACACGCCCCGTTCCCGCAGGCAGCAATACCCTTGACACATAAGGAAATGTAATAAGTGGAAAAATAAAGTTAGATATTGTGAGAATGAAATTCATCACAATATTTAATTTAACTGATGATACTTTTTTCATGATTATACTCTATTTACTACGACTCGTCATCACAGTTTTGAGTGCTCTATTGACAAGAGGACTAAAGGGCTTTTGACATTTATAAGCAAAGTCATTAACACCCTTGTTTTCTTTGAAAATATGAACTTTTTCCTCATTATCAATAAAACTAATAGGTAAATGTTTAATCTTTTTAAAATTTTGCTGGACATATAAAGACAAGAGACGTTCTGACATAAATCCAAAAATTCTCGCCTGCTGCACACTATACTGACTAATATCTACTTGTTTCTCCACTTCTGATAAAATATCAAAGACAAAAATCATGGCTTGATTAAAATCATCTGCTTTCATACCAAACATATTGTAAAGATAGCCTTTGTTATTATTATCCCAAAGTGTCGCCACATCGTAATCTGGATATTTTGCTTTTAGGATAGTCTTCAAAATACCAAAATCTTTTGATTCGTGCATAATCTGATATTGATGTGTAATAGAGACAGGATAGTGTTTGGGATAAGGAACAAAAACATCATAAGATTGAAAAATCTTTTCAATGTCTTGGTATGACAGCTTTTTTCCATCATCATTTAAGAACAGCCTTCTATAATGATTAAGCACCACGACATCATAGTTTGGCAGCTCATTTTTCCAAAACCAATATAATCCTGTCAACTCACAATAGTTAGGATTTTTTTGACTGATATTATCTCCTTGATCATCTCTATGAATAGACAAATCATTCTGACTATTGACAGCGCCGACCTGAATGTGGAAAAAAGAGTCATCCTCTAGAATGTCTGAATATTTGTGACTAATACATATATTGGCTATATTCATTTTTACCTCTACATATTGTTTCTATATAGGACTGTTTTAATCCCTTTAGCAATAAGGGACACATCTTCAGTTAAAGACTGCTTATCGACATAACTACAGTCTAATAACATTCTCTCATCAAATGGCATTTGTTCTTTTTGAGGAGTAATCTGCCAATCACATAGTAGCCCAGGTTTTAGGGATAAGCGCTTTGCCATAATTTCTTGATGTTGCTCTGTTGTACAATATACTTCAACCTCTAAAGCTTGCAGTGGACGAGGACCTACAATAGACATATCCCCTTTGATAATATTAAGCAATTGAGGTAATTCGTCAATAGAAGTCTTACGAATAAATGCCCCAACCTTCATTACCATGCTGCTAGCATCTTGCTTAAAGTTTAATGCGTCAGTCGTTCCATTTGCAATTTGCGCTTTAATGCGCTTATCTGCGTCCTTATACATACTTCTGAATTTTATAATTCTAAAAGTCTTACCATTTTTTCCTACCCTATCTTGAGTAAAGAAAACATTACCCGGATCTTCGATAAATATTGCAATCATCGTAATCGGTATAACTGGAATAACCACTAACATAAGAAATAACGACAGAGCTAATGTACGGTCTATAACATTTTTCATAAACTCTCCTCCTGAAGCTACTTTCTTCTACGAGATTTCTTCTCTTTCTGTCCATACTCCCCATAATTACCGTAGTCACCGTAACTACCCACACTATG
>NZ_JBCLSK010000007.1:0-41454 GCF_041225505.1 Streptococcus hyointestinalis
TAGACATATGAAAACTCCCCTTATAGTTTCTAGTGAATTTTTGTTTTTTCACTGTCTACTATATGGGGAGTATATCAAGGCAAGCTAAGTCCTTTTTATTTATTTTTAATTATCCAAGACGTTGTCTAGCGTCTGCTACACGTTGAAAGGCTTGTCCGACATAGTTGATACTTAACATCATCACAAGGATGAAAACAGTCGCTGGCAGCCAAATCCAAGCTTTATTTTGCAAAATGTCCTGATTACGAGCATAAGCAATCAAGGTTCCTAGACTCGGTGATGTCGCTGGCAAACCAAAGCCAAGATAAGTCAGTGACGTTTCAATCCCGATGTTCCCCGCAAAGTTCAGTGTCAAATTAACAATGACAAGCGAGCTGATATTGGGCAAAATCTCACGCAACATGATGACAATATCACTCGTTCCTAGCGTCTTAGAAGCACTGACATAGTCAAGGCTAGCTTCAGATAGAACCCGTGTCCTAAAGAGCCTTGCCTTTGCTGTCCAATAAAAGGCACTCATAATGAGGATAAAGTGATAAATGGTGTAAGACTTGATGACCGTTACAAACACGATGATGAGGAGCAAAATCGGCAAAATCATGATAAAGTCCACAATCCGCATCAAGATACCATCAATACGACCACCATAGTAACCTGAAATCAGACCGACAGACACACCGATGACACTGGTGATAATCGTTATGGAAAAACCAATCAAAATCGAATTTCTAGCACCGATAATCAATTGCCCAAGGACGTCACGCCCATAAGAGTCCGTTCCTAGGAGGTGTCCTTCATAGCCTGGTGGCAGATTTTTAGAGATGATGTTTACACCCATGACTTGCTCTTGGTCAATAAAGAGTGAGCCGATAAAAACAAATGCCAAAATCAAAACCAACAAAGTCAGCGAAACCAAGGCCACCTTGTCTTTTAAAAATTCGCGACTAATAACGCTAAATCCTGTTGGATTGAGAGTTTTAGTTTGTGTATTTTCCTTACTCAAAAGAGAACCCCCTTCTACTTAATCCGAATACGAGGATCGACAATACTCATGATAATATCTGATAAAAGCGTTCCTAGTAGTGTCGCTAGTCCAAACATCAACAGCAGTGCCAAGATGACAGCATAATCCCGCTGAGAGATAGAGGTCAAAAAGAGCTGACCAATCCCTGGATAGGTGAAGATACTTTCAATAAACACTGACCCACCAATCAATCCTGTCAATTCATAACCTAAGAAGGACGCAATTGGTAGCAATGAGTTTCTAAAAATATGACGATTGTAAACCACACGCTCTGGCACACCCTTTGCCCTAGCTGTACGGACATAGTCCTGCGACTTGGCGTCAATGATACCTGTTCTTAGGTACTGGATAGTCCCCGTTGTGGACAAAATGGCTAGTGTGATTGCTGGCAAAATCATATGATAAAACCTACTAAAGAGAGCACTCACACCTGTCAAGCCTGCCTCGACAGACCCCCTCGTTGGGAACCAGCCCAAAACATAACCAAACAACCACAAGAGCAAAATAGCAAAGACAAAGGTTGGTGTAGAGTAGGTCAAAAAGTTATAGATGGTAATGAGCTTATCTGCAAGGGAGTTTTGATAGCGCCCTGCTATCATCCCTAGTGGCAAAGCAATGAGATAAGTCAAGATAAGGGTCAAGAGTGACAACCAAACCGTGTTATTTAACCGTTGACCGATAACCGTCAAAACAGGTTGCTTGAAAGTGATACTTTGTCCAAAATCACCGTGCAAGATGTTGCCTAACCATTTGAAATATTGGATATAGACAGGGTCGTAGTAACCAGCTTTTATGCGCAGTTGCTCGACGACTTCTGGGCTGATTTTAGGGTCTTGCTCAAGTGCTGTGTAGGCATCCCCTGGCATCATTTTTGAAATAAAGAAGGCGATAATACTAAGGATAATCAACTGAGGTATCATCAGCAGTAAGCGCCTTAAAATTGTCTTCCACATATTAGCGACCTCCTTTGCTATCAAGAGCTACCTTATGGCTTGGTGTGATGTCCTGAAGGTCAAACACTCTGCCATTGGCATCAAAATACTGCGCCTGCTGCTCACGAAAGGCTTTTTCGGTCTCTCGTCTTTTAGCCTTATTGGCGTCACGATTGACAGGGTCAAGGGTTGGAACAGCAGATAAGAGTCGCTTGGTGTAGATATGACGAGGGTCGCTATAGATTTCAGCTTTTTTTCCTGTCTCTACGAAACGTCCACGATACATGATATAAAGCTCATCACACATATGGCGGACAACCCCTAGGTCATGGGAGATAAAGAGATAGCTGACGTTAAACTCCTCTTGGATACGCTTCATGTAGTTGAGGATTTGCGCTTGCACGGACAAGTCAAGGGCTGAGACAGGCTCATCTGCGATGATGAGACGAGGGTTACTGGCTAGAGCCCGTGCAACACCGATACGCTGACGTTGCCCACCTGAAAACTCATGAGGATACTTGTACAGTGCCTCCTCACCTAGACCAATCGTGTCCAGTAAAGACAGCACTTTTTGACGTTCCTCGCCTGCTGACAAGCGCTCAAAATTGCGAATAGGCTCTGCGATGATATCTAGAATACGCTTTTTAGGATTAAAACTAGAGAGCGAGTCTTGGAAAATCATTTGCACATTTTTGCTAAAATGTTCCTTGTCACGGCGTTGCTTGTTGGTAACGTCCTTGCCCTCATAAAAGACCTTGCCAGAAGTCGCTTTTTCAAGACCGATAATAGTTTTTCCAATCGTTGACTTACCAGAGCCAGACTCTCCGACCAGACCATAGGTCTTGCCAGCTTCGATGTGCAAGTCAACACCATCCACAGCATAGACATAGTCTGTCACACGATTGAAAAAGCCACTGCGAATCGGATAATGAACCTTTAAATCTTTCACTTCAATAAATCCCATAGCTATCTCTCACTTTCAAAGTCAAAATATTTATAGCAGGTGCAGCGGACAAAATGCCCTGGTGACACTTCGTGTAAGCTTGGATGAGCCTCGTGTTTATCATCTGCTATCCATTTGATACGTGGGGCAAAGCGGCAACCTTCTCTCTTGATATTAGCAATAGACGGAACGGCACCAGCGATGACATAAAGCTCCTCATCGTCACGGTCAACCTGTGGATTGGAGCGCAAAAGCGAGCGTGTATATGGGTGCTTTGGATGTAAGAAGAGCTCTTCAACGGGAGCAATCTCGACAAACTCGCCTGCATACATGACCGCCACACGGTCTGCCGTCTCAGCAACGACCCCAAGATCGTGTGTAATCAAGATAATCCCTGACTTGGTTTCTTCTTGGATATCCTTTAACAAGTCCAAAATCTGCGCTTGAATGGTTACATCAAGGGCTGTTGTCGGCTCGTCTGCGATGATAACCGCAGGTTTACAAGATAGCGCCATAGCGATTCCGACACGTTGGCGCATCCCACCAGAGAGCTCATGAGGGTATTGGTTGTAGGTACGCTTTGGATTTGGTATGCCGACTTGGTCTAAAAGCTCAAGCACACGTGCCTCACGCTCTTTATCCGTCATTTTCTTGTGGAAATAGAGTGCCTCATCAATCTGTGCCCCAACGGTCATCAAAGGATTGAGCGAAGCCAGCGGATCTTGGAAAATCATGCCGATGTCATTTCCACGGATAGCATTAAAGGCTTCTTCGGATAAGCCAACGAGATTTTGCCCTTTGTAGTTAATCTCGCCTGTGATTTTGGTATTGTGAGGATTGTGTAGTCCCATGATGGCAGTTGCTAGAGTAGACTTGCCACAGCCAGACTCACCGACGATAGCGACGATTTCATTTTCCTTTATCTCCAGTGAGACATCATCAACGGCGTCATAGAAGTCATCTCGTATCCTAAAGCCAACATGCAAGTCCTTTATATCTAATAGCGTATCACTTGTCATTGTTTTTCCTTTCTTAGTGTATAGAAAAAGAGGAGAAGGCTTGTATCAAACGTTTTGTTTGATACCTCCTACCTCCTCAATGTCATCAAGACTATTTATCAGCTACGCCTTTGTCTGAGACAACTTCAAGGTTGTATTCCTTGTTGTTTGCTGATCCGATTTCAGTGTTATAGACTTTAACACGTTTATTGACCGCTACAACAGCGTTTGTCTCAAAGAGTGGGACAGCGTAGAGTTGCTCATTAGAGTATTCTTGCCATTCTTTGTAAGCTTTGATACGGTAGTCTTTGTCCATGGCTTTTTCAGAGACAAGTTTCTTAAAGAGCTTGTTTTGTTTTTCTGAGACAAAGCCTGTGTAGTTCATGTTGGTTGTATCTGGTCCCCAAAGTCCGATTGGTGATGGGTCAAATCCTGTTATAAAGGCACCTATATACATATCAACTGATGTGTCATTTTTCTTAATTTCTTCATAGAAAGCATTTCCCTCCATAGTGCTTCCACCATAGAGCTCTACCTTGACACCGATTTCTTTCCACCATGCGATATACTGCTGAATCATAGACTCATAAGCGTCTCCACGTTGCGTTGCTGCAAGGGTGAGCTTGAAGGATTTACCTTTAGGGTCTTCAACGTAGGCCGTCGTTATTCGTGTCCTTGTAGCCTGCTTCTTTGAGCAGTTTTTTCGCCTTATCTTGGTTAAAGCTGTAGCTCTTGACGTCATCAGAGTGAAGGTCTCCAAAGAAACTAATCTCAAGCGTTGTCGCTGGGTACCAAAGTCCATTGTAAACAGACTCGCCAATCTTTTTATTATCAAGGGCGTAAGCTAGCGCTTGACGAAGCTTGACATTGCTTACTTTAGAATTTGGATTCATGACACGTTTGCCATTTTCAATCTTACCAAGTTTGAAACCTAGATAACGTAGGCTATTTTCTTTTGAGCCTAGTAAGTCGATATTTTTTAGCTTAGTGAATTGTTCGTATTGGTCACTTGGGATATTTGTGATGTCGTAGTGCCCTGCCTTGACCTCTTGTGCGATGGTATCTGGTGATACCACATCCACCTTGAGGTTCTTGTTTTTTGTCTCACCTTTAAAGTAATATGGGTTAGCTTCGTAAACAACAGACTCCCCTGAGACGACGCTTTTAATCTTGTAAGCTCCCATGCCGACAAACTTAGCCGTTCTAGCATAATCACTCTTTTCCCAATCTTGGACAGGGATGTCTTTAAAGATATGTTGTGGAGCGACAAAGTTAGGCAGATAGCTAGCATAGGTCATTGATGGGTTCATCTCGCTGTAGTGGAGAACAACGGTATAGTCGTCTTTCTTTTCCACACCTGAGATGGTGTCGGTCTTGCCCTCGTGGTAGTCTGCCATACCGACAATACCAGCATAACCATCAGAATAACGAACCCCTGTGTAATCTTTATTTCCGATTTGATAGATGGTAAAGATATAGTCATCAATGGTAAAAGGCTGACCATCTGACCACTTGTAGTTTTTACCTGTCAGTGTCACAGTGATAGTCTTTGCGTCATTGTCAAATTTGGCTGACGCTAGACCAGAGTCGTTAATTTGCAGATTTTTGTCATACTCAAAGATAGTCGAATCAACATAATCTGAGAAGTTTCCATCGATATCTAGATTTGCTAGCTCATCCATAAAGATCCCCGTACCGCCTGATGAGGCTACAAGAGCAACGTTAAGCGTTGCATCTTTTTTAGCTGTTCCCTTGTTTTTCACCGTTGTTGGGAGCGAGCTTTGGTCTACGCTCTTACTGGATGATGATTTGTTGCCACATGCAGCTAAAGCGCTTACTGCAAGCAAAGTCACACCTGCTGTTATAAACCATTTTGACTTCTTCATATTTCTTCTTTTGATTTCTATGGTATAATGTGTGTATGAAAAATACTCGATTTTCTTTTGCCTTAAAGGCTATTTTTCTGTCTGTTTTGCTCTGCTTTGGCTTGGCGACAAGCTCTACTTTAGCACAGGATTTTGACGCTGCGGCTGAGCATGCTATCGCTGTCGAGGCAAGTACAGGCAAGATTTTATATGAAAAAGACGCTGATACACCAGACGGTATCGCCTCCATCACAAAACTCTTGACCATTTATCTGGTTTATAAGGACATCAAAGAAGGTAAGCTCTCTTGGAACACCAAGGTCGACATCTCAGACTATGCCTATGACCTGACGACCGACTCACTAGCCAGCAACGTCCCTATGAAAAAACGGCAGTACACGGTCAAAGAGCTGGTCAATGCCTCTCTAGTCGCTAGTGCTAACAGCGCAGCCATTGCCATTGCTGAAAAAGTCGGAGGCAGCGAGTCCAAGTTTGTCGATATGATGAGCGCTCAACTCAAAGAGTGGGGGATAAGTGACGCTAGTCTGGTCAATAGCTCTGGGCTCAACAACAGCATGCTAGGTGACAATATCTATCCAGGCTCTAGCAGTGACGCTGAAAACATGATGAGCGCTAAGGATGTCGCTATCGTGGCGAGACATCTGATTTTGGACTTTCCAGAGGTGCTGGATATCACCAGCCAATCGACCAGTGATTTTGACGGGGTGACCATGACCAGCTCAAACCTCATGCTCAAGTATATGACCAGCTACCGTGATGGCGTTGATGGGCTCAAGACTGGTACAACTGACCTTGCTGGCGCTTGCTTTGTCGGCACGACCGAGGAGAATGGCATGCGCATTATCACAGTTATCCTAAACGCTGATAATGGTGACACTGACAGCACCGCACGCTTCACTGCCACCAACAACCTCATGAACTATATCTATACGACCTACACCGTGCAGACCGTTCTTGAAAAAGGGCAAGCCTACAAAAACAGCACCGTAGAAGTGCTCGATGGTAAAAAGCCTGACGTAACCGCCGTTGCTAAAGACACTTTCAAGGTCATCACACCACGCACGACAGCTTCTACTGCCCTCACCTTTGACCTCAAAAAAGAAGCACCAACCGCTCCTGTAACAAAAGGGCAGACGGTAGCCACCCTGACCTACAAGGATAAGAGCTTAGTCGGTTCTGGCTACCTAGACGGTGAGCCTAGTGTCCAGATGGTCGCTAAAACTGACGTCAAGCGCAGCTTCTTCCTCAAAGTCTGGTGGAACCACTTCGTTCGCTACGTCAATGAGAAACTATAAAAAAGATTGGAAACATCGTTTCCAATCTTTTTTTCTTATCCAACTGAACCTTCCATCTCGTAGGAGATGAGACGGTTGAGCTCAACGGCGTACTCCATAGGGAGTTCTTTTGTGAAAGGCTCGACAAATCCCATGACAATCATCTCAGTAGCTTCGCTCTCAGAAAGCCCACGGCTCATGAGATAGTAGAGCTGTTCTTCTGAAATCTTAGAGACCTTGGCTTCATGCTCAAGAGCCACTTGCGAATTGTGAATTTCGTTAAATGGGATAGTGTCTGAAGCTGACAAGTCATCCATGATGATGGTGTCACACTCGATATGGCTGACGGATTTTTTCGAGTTTTTGGCAAAGGTCACCTGTCCACGATAGTCCACCTTACCGCCACCTTTTGCGATAGACTTAGAGACGATAGAGGAGCTTGTGTGTGGAGCGTTGTGAATCATCTTAGCCCCTGTGTCTTGGTGCTGTCCTTTATTGGCAAAGGCGATAGAAAGCATAGTCCCACGAGCACCCTCACCGTCTAGGTAGACAGATGGGTACTTCATGGTCGTCTTAGCGCCCAAGTTTCCATCAATCCACTCAACAGTAGCGTCTTTCTTTGCCGTAGCACGCTTGGTGACAAGATTGTAGACATTGTCAGACCAGTTTTGGATAGTGGTGTAGCGCATGTAGGCACCGTCTAGTGCAAAAATCTCAACGATAGCAGCATGCAAGCTGTTGCTTGAGTAGGTCGGTGCGGTACAGCCCTCGACATAATGGACGCTGGCGCCCTCATCAACGATAATCAAGGTACGCTCAAACTGCCCTGTATTTTCGTTATTGATACGGAAATAAGTCTGCAAGGGAATGTCCACCTTGACACCCTTTGGCACATAGATAAAGGTACCTCCTGACCAGACAGCAGAGTTGAGCGCAGCCAGTTTATTGTCCGTTGGAGGAACGAGCTTCGCAAAATACTGCTTGAAAAGGTCTGGGTATTCCTTTAGAGCAGAGTCAGTATCGGTAAAGATGATACCTAGCTTTTCAAACTCGTCTTTCATGTTGTGGTAGACAACTTCTGACTCATACTGGGCAGAAGCTCCCGCTAGATAGGCACGCTCTGCCTCTGGGATACCGATACGCTCAAAGGTTTCCTTGATCTTGTCTGGCACTTCATCCCAAGAGCGAGCAGGCTTGTCAGACGGCTTTTGATAATAGATGAGATCGTCAAAGTCAATCTCAGACAAGTCTGGGCCCCACTCTTGCATGGGCATTTTGTTAAAGGTTTCTAGCGACTTGAGACGAAAATCTAGCATCCACTCTGGCTCGCCTTTGGCGCTTGAGAGCTCTCTTACAACGGCTTCACTAAGCCCTTTACCTGTAGAGTAGATAGGCTCGACATCGTCATGAAAGCCAAATTTATATTCTCCTAAGTCGATGGGCTTAGGTTCTACTTTTTCATTTACTTCAGACATAGGTTTCTCTCTTTCATTTGTCATCTGTTCTCTCGATTGCTTTTTTGAGGGCATTCCAAGAGAGGGTCGCACATTTTATCCTTTGGGGAAATTTTGAAACACCTGCTAGATACTGGGCTTCTCCGAGTGCTTTTTGGCTGTCCTCTTTTTGTCCTTGAACCATTTTTGAAAAACTATCTGCTAGAAACAGTGCTTCTTCCTTGGTCTTTCCGATAACAGCGTCTGTCATCATGCTTGAAGACGCTGTCGAGATGGTGCAGCCATCTCCTGAAAAGGCAATATCCGAGATGACATCGCCGTCAAACTGGACAGATAAGCTAATCACATCACCACAGGTAGGGTTGTTGAGCACGATTTGCTCGACATTATCAAGTGTCCCGTGATGGTGGGGATTTTTAGAGTGGTCAGCGACCACAGCCATATAAAGACTATCTAATCTAGAGAGTGCCATTGAAAAACTCCTTTGTTTTGATAATTGCCTCAATCAGCTTGTCACAGTCCTCTTTGCTATTGTAGAGGTAAAAGCTTGCCCGCACAGCAGAGTTAAGCCCAAGGTGATTAATCAAAGGTTGTGCACAGTGGTGCCCTGCTCGCACAGCCACACCCTCGTAGTCAAGAGCTGTTGCGACATCATGCGGATGAAGCTCATCAAGATTAAAGGCAATGACACCGACATGCTTGTCTGCGTCCTTTGGTCCATAGACTGTAAGACCAGAGATAGCTTGCAGTTTTGGCAGAGTATAGCGCATCAACTCACGCTCATGCTCATAGACACGCTCCATACCAATCGCTTCTAAATAATCAATAGCAGCACCAAGCCCAATAGCACCAGCGATATTTGGCGTGCCCGCCTCAAACTTCCAAGGCAGTTCTTTCCAAGTCGCAGACTCCTCATAGACAAAGTCAATCATCTCACCACCAAACTCGACAGGCGACATGCGCTCTAGGATTTCCTCCTTGCCATAAAGGACACCGATACCCATTGGGGCTAACATCTTGTGCCCTGAAAAGGCGAGAAAGTCGCAGTCCAAATCACGCACATCCACTGGCATGTGAGGCACAGACTGCGCTCCGTCAACCACCATATAAGCACCAACAGCGTGCGCTCGCTCTGCAATTGCCTTAATCGGTGTCAGTGCTCCTAGGACATTTGAGACGTGGGCGAGACTGACAAACTTGGTCTTAGGCGATAGCTTGCTATAAAGGTCGTCAAGATCGAGCTCACCGTCCTTTAGATAAGCATAGACCAGTTTTGCCCCTGTCTTTTGGCAAGCCTGCTGCCAAGGGATGACATTGGAGTGGTGCTCCATGATAGAGATAAGCACCTCATCTCCAGGCTGCAAGACCTCCTCAGCAAAGCGCCCAACCCAGTTGAGCCCTGTTGTTGTCCCTCGTGTAAAGAGGACTTCCTTGGTCGTTTTTGCTCCGATAAAGGCACGCACTTTCTCTCGTGCCGCTTCGTACTTGGCGGTTGAGCGCTCTGCTAGCGTGTGCACACCTCGGTGCACATTCGCATTGTCCTCTTTGTAATAGCGCTCTAAGACATCTAAAACTGCTTTTGGTTTTTGTGTGGTGGCAGCATTGTCCAGATAGACCAAGGGTTCGTCATTGACGATTTGGTCTAAAATGGGAAAGTCTGCTACTTTTTTTGCGAGTTCTTCTGTCATGACTATCTCTTTTCCAGCTTGCTATCAACAACGTCAATCATCTCATCACGCACAGCTTTTATCGGAATCTCGGTGATAACCGTGCCTAAGAAACCACGAATGACCAGCTGTTCAGCTGTTTTTTGATCCAAGCCACGGCTCATGAGATAATACAAGTCCTCTGGATCTACCTGACCGATAGAGGCAGCGTGTCCAGCGGTGACATCGTTTTCATCGATGAGAAGAATGGGATTAGCATCACTTCTTGCCTTGTCGGATAACATCAAGACACGGCTCTCCTGCTGAGCGTCAGCGCCTTTTGCGCCTTTGATGATATGTCCGATACCATTAAAGGTCAAGGTTCCACGCTCTAGGATAACCCCGTGCTGCAGGATATATCCGACAGAGTTGCAGCCGTAGTTGGTTACACGTGTGTCAATCCCTTGAACCTGACGTCCAGAGGAAACAGCTACCACCTTGAGATTAGCGTGACTGCCATCACCCACTAGATCAGAGTCAAAGTCTGCGATGACATCTCCTTCATTCATCACATCGAGCGCCCAGTCAATAGTCGCATCACGTCCGTGACGCCCACGGCGGCTAATGTAGGTGGTCACATGCTCACCCAAACGGTCAATGGCTGAAAACTTGACCTGCGCACCGTCAGCAGCGATGACCTCGACACTGATGTTAGCAGTCGCTTTTGTACTTCCTTGTCCAATACTTTCAAAGCGCTCAAGGTAGCTGATACTGCTGTTTTTTCCTACAATGACAAGGACGTGCTTGTTAAAAGGTGTATCGCTATCGCTGTCTTGGTAGAAAATCCCCTCAACAACTGCCTCCACTTCGACATTGTCTGGCACATACAAGACCGCTGCGCTGTTAAAATAAGCCGTGTGATAGGCTGCTAGTTTGTCCTCGTCGTAGCTAGCTGCGCTACCAAAAGCTGCCTCAATCACCTCTGGAATCTCATCAAGAGCACTTGCTAGGTCTGTAAAGACGACACCTTTTTCTACGAGCTCACTTGGCATTTGCTCTAGGATAGTTTGTGTCCCTACTTGCACCAGCTTTGGATTGTCCCCAAGTGCTGTAAAGTCAGGGACGTTAGCTGAGAGCGGGCTGTCTGAGATGGTGCCGTCTCCAAGGTTCCAGCGATGAAACTTAACACGCTCAATCTTTGGCAGTGCCAACTCTTCTATCACATCATAGGCTTTTAGGCGGCGTTCTCTTAACCAGTCAGGCTCTGCATGTGCCCTTGAGAAGTCTAAAATAGCTTCTTTTGTCATCATTTCCTCCTTCTAGTATGGTAAGTAGCAAGCGATGTGCTTACACTTCTTCTTTGTATTCAATACCGAGTTCTTCTGCGATTTTAGCGTAGCCTTCTTTTTCAAGACGAGCAGCCAAGTCAGCCCCTCCAGAGAGAACGACACGTCCATCCATCATGACATGCACCACGTCTGGTGTGATGTAGTTGAGCAAGCGCTGATAGTGAGTGATAATCATAGCACCAAAGCCTTCGCCACGCATAGCATTGACCCCTTTTGAGACCACCTTAAGAGCATCAATGTCAAGTCCAGAGTCAATCTCATCAAGCAGCGCAAACTTAGGCTCTAACATCAAGAGCTGTAAAATTTCGTTACGTTTTTTCTCACCACCTGAGAAACCTTCGTTGAGGTAGCGCTCTGCCATCTCCTCTTTCATGCCAAGCAGCGCCATTTTCTCATCCAGCTTTGTGATAAAGTCAATGACTGAAATCTTGTCCTCATCTGCTTTTCCTGCATTCATCGCTGCACGGATAAATTCAGCATTGGTGATACCTGGGATTTCAGATGGGTACTGCATAGCAAGAAACAGCCCTAGTCTTGCACGCTCATCCACTTCAAGCTCGAGAATATTTTCCCCGTCAAATAAAATCTCGCCTTCTGTGACTTCGTAGTTTGGATTTCCCATGATGGCAGCAGACAAGGTAGACTTACCTGTCCCGTTTGGACCCATGATTGCTGCGATTTCACCTGTTTTCAAGGTCAAATTCAAGCCTTTTAAGATTTCCTTGTCTTCGATAGACACATGAAGATTTTTGATTTCAAGTACAGACATCTATGTTACTCCTTTTTCCATTATTACTAAGGGCAAATCTTGCTCTAGACTAAGTGTTTATAATGATTATTATAACAAAAAAGCGCTAGGCTTTCTATTTTGGCGTTTTGGATTTAAGAAAATGACTGAAACTCTTTCAGTCATTTTTGTTTATTTACGACGGTATTCGTCTTGTTTACGTTTGCGGTAGGCTTTATTGCCGATGAACTTAAAGGCATTAAAGAGAGGCGTGCGATTTTCACCCCAAATACCAAGCCCTTCAATGAAAATCTCAAGGGCAAACAAGAGCCCAAATATCAAAAGCACACCACCAAAGCGGCTAGAGACATTTAACAAGAGAGCAATCAAAGAAAAGATAAAGGCAATGGCATAAACCATCCAGACCGCACCTCTATGGCTAAAGCCCATCGAAAGCAACCTGTGGTGCAGGTGCAACTTGTCTGGCTCGTAAAACTTTTGACCAGATAGCGTCCGTCTGATGATGGCAACAACCGTATCAAGGATAGGCACGCCAAGGATGATAACAGGTGTGACCACCGCAACGGCTGTTGAATTTTTCAAGCCTTGTAGGGACAAAACTCCAATCATAAAGCCAATAAATAGCGCTCCAGTATCACCTAGATAGATACTTGCAGGATGATAATTGTAAGGGAAAAAGCCTGCAATAGCCGCTACCATGACCAAAATAGTCAAGGTCAAAAACAAATCCGCCTTAGGCAGGAAAAAGTAAGACACAATAGCCATGGTCACAAGGCTAATGATAGATACCCCACTCACTAAGCCATCTAAACCATCAATGAGATTGATAGCATTGGTAATAGCGACAATCCACAAAATGGTCAAAAAGCAGGTCACAAGCGGATTAAAGTGGATGAACGGTCCTCCAAAAGGAATCTTAAAACTGTCAAAGCGAAAATCTGTAAATGCCCAGACAATGGTCGCTGCAATGACAATCCCAAGGAGCTTAGGCAGAGGTTTTAGCTCAAAGATATCGTCTAAATAACCCGTCACCACAATCACCAAAGCACCAAGGACAACTGGTAAGATGTAAACCTGATAAGGCTCACGCCACCAAGGATAGGTGTAGTCCTTTGAGATTAACGGTAAAATCACCAAGGTAGCAATGACGAAGGTTAAAAAGATAGCTAAACCACCACCACTAGGCATATCCACCTTGTTGATGCGACGTGCATTGGGATGGTCTACTGCTCCTACTTTCAGTGAAAAACGTCTCACAAGTGGCGTTAGAATAGCTGAGAGGAGACAAGTCCCAAGGAGCACCAAAAAAAGATTTATTGTCATTGATTTATCCCATCTTAATCAACTGTAAACGGCTAATAGCGTCATCAACAATCAATTGCACACCGTGCTCTTGCAAGTAAGCACGTGTTTTCTTGGACTGACTGGCATACTCAAGTAATCTAGCATACATGAGATTGGCATAGTAGCTTGGCTGGTCTTTGATGTCCAATAAAACCGTCATGTAATAGCCATCTTGCTCCTTGTAGAGCTCAGACGCTTCTGTCTCAAAGTCCACAGCTTTTGAAAAGCTAATCGCATCTTCAAGTTTTGGAAAGAAGAAAACGTAATGCACATAGTCTGTTTCTGGCTCATCAAGAGCTTCCTGCTCACTAGTTGCCTCACTCTCCAAGGCATCTTCCATCATCTGTTCAAGCTGTTCGAGCTTTTCATGCGCTTGCGTATCGCCTTTTGATTGCATGGTTTTCTCAAGCGTTTTGAAAAATTCCTCTGGTGACATCTGCGACACATCGCCAAACTCTGCTAAATCATCAAAATTTAAGTCCTTGTCAATCTCAGACTTGGTCACAAAGACATCTATGCGGTCTTTTCGTGGAGTCACTCGAAAACTGAGCATACCGCTGTTTTTAAAGTTATCTGGCAAGTCTAGCTCATCCATGACACTGTAGAAAAACTCCTCTGTCTTTTCCTGCGGCAAAAGAAAGTCCTTCAACTCCATGCCACGATCCGCTAAATCTTCCATACTGATTGTAATTTTCAGTGTTGTTTCACTAATTTGTTTCATTTCCATACTAATCTACCTCGTACGAGTCGTCTTGAGAAATCAACTGTTATCAATCTCTCGCTCTAATGTATTATACAGAAAAAGTCCGCTTTGTGCAATCCACAAGAAAAAAAGAGGCAAGGAAACAAGAAAACCTTGGCTCTTTTTAGTTTTTTAGGCTACTACCATTTTAAGGATTAGGTAGAGGATGATAAGTGTTCCTAGGATGATACGGTATTTCCCAAAAACGGTGAAATCGTGCTTTTTGACATAGCTTGTCAAGAAACGAATAGCATACAAGCTGACGATAAAGGCTGTGATACTTGCAGCTAGTAAAATCAAGACTTGGTTGAAAGTCAGGTGATTGCCGTCAATGAAAAACTTGACCATTTTAAGACCACTGTAGCCAAACATGGTCGGAATGGCAAGGAAAAAGGTGAAGTCAGCAGCCACAGAACGGCTAGTGCCCACGATAATCGCCCCTAAAATCGTAGCTCCTGAACGGCTTGTCCCAGGGATGATACTCAAAACCTGAAAACAGCCAATCCAAAAAGCTGTCTTATAGGGCATGCGAGCAAGTGACGTCACCTCTGGGACGACATCTTGATTGCGCTTTTCAATCCAAATAAAAGCAATCCCGTAGAAAATCAATGCAAGCGCAATGGTAAACAGCGATGTAAAGTGCTCTTCAAACCAGTTGTCAAAGGGTACTGCAATCACAATGGATGGAATGCAGGCAATCACCACCTTGAGCCAGAGTTGCCAAGTCAAGCGAATTTCCTTTGCTGACTTGCCGGGCTGAAAGGGATTGAGACGTTCAAAGTAAATGACCATAACCGCTAGAATAGCTCCCAGCTGGATAACGATATTGAACATCTCCATAAAGCTAGCCGATTGTTTGAGGTTGACGAACTCCTGCAGCAGCAACAAGTGCCCTGTACTTGATACTGGCAACCACTCCGTAATCCCCTCAACAATCCCAAAGAGGATAGCTTTCAATAATTCAAGCAGTAACATAATGTCTCCTTAGTTTTAGTGCTTTCATTATACCATATTGTCACAAGCACCGCCAATACGATTGACAGGCTCTTTTTGACTAGAAGGCGCCTCCGCCTCCACCGCCACCTCCGCCGGTAAAGCCACCAGAAACGCCAGTTCCTGAACTTGCTGGCAAGCTAAAGCTTGAAGCGGACGCAACACCTGAGACACTTGCAGTATAATGGCTAGCTGATAAGAGAAAGGCATAGTTGAAATCTGAAAACGTAACAGTGGCAAGACTGTCTGGCAAGTGCATACCATGCACACGCAGTGCCTTTTCGACCTTGTCAGCGTAGCCAAACAGAGTCGCATAGACCAAGATACGGTTCCAGACAACGATACTTTCAAGCTCTGCACGCTCAAAGGTCTTGACCGCTAAGAGCATTTGCTTAAAGCTGTGCCATTGATAAAGGCGATATGCGCCCTCTTTGGTCACTACACCTTTAGTGTGAAGCGGCTTCATCAAGTGGTACACAAGCCCCGCATAACCAAGCGCCAAGACCACTAAATAAGCATAAGCTGGCCAAAGCTGTGGCAAGGTCATCAAAATATAAGCAAAGAGGCAAATACTAACTAAGCCAAAGCTAAAAGCCCAGATGTAGATGAGATAGCTCACTAGGGTTTCACGATTAGTCAAATCACGGTAAGGCGAGTCAATGCCTTTAGCCGCAAGCTCAAACTCAACATCCCTGTCAACAGCAGCTGTGCGCTCATTGAGCAAACGAGAGATAGAGCGTGAGCTTTTTTTCATCTCATCCTCCAGCTGACTGCCACTGTAGCGTTTTTCTAGGCGAGCTAGGGTCTTGTCATAGTCATAAGCATAGTCTGAAAAGAGAGCCTTAACCGTCTTGACCTCTTCGTCCCCAAAAGCAAGTGTGAGAAAGTCTAGCTCGTAATCCGTCGCACGCTCTAGCTTATCAAAAGAAATCTCATGCCCATCATAGCTTAAAACCTTGCGGTCAATAAAATCTAGTATGGTTGCTTGAGCAAGGTTGGTAAAGCTGATGTCATTGGAATTGCCGTTTTGGGCATCCTCAAGTGTCGTTGCATAGACACTATTTGCGACCAGCAATGGCGAGAGGTCTTCAGGCACCTCATAGAGCCTGTCATGCTTTTCAAAGCGAGCAAAGCGGTTGATACGCCAGACAAAAACCACAAGAAAGATAAGACCCACAGCGCCTGCCACAAGGATAATCACTGGAATCTCTTTTCCAAAACGTATCAGCTTTTCTTTGTACTGCTTGACAAGCAACTTCTCTTGCTTTAGGATAATGGCTTTACGCTTACTTTTTATCGGATGAGCCACACTTGTCAAGTAACTCCTATCCCAATAACCATGCAATTCTAGCTTGCCTTCGACATTTTTTCGTGTAAGAGTGTAGGTCCTATCGCTCAAGCTTGCTTGTAAACTTGGTGTAAACGCACCCAAGTGCCCCCAGAGCTTGCTGTCCTTGACCATTTTATCCGTTGAAACGCTGAACTTTACTTGCTCTAAAGGCACACTCCAGTCTGTAATCGGCAGCCACCTAAGCTCCGCAACGTCCTGATAAGCATAGAGCATGTTCTTTAAATGCCAGCTTACCGTGACTGTGACCTTGTCATCCTCATAGCCTTTATTGTAGATTTTGAGCTGGTAGCCAGCCGTCTCCTTTGTCAAGTCCCAGCGGACTTTGGCAGACCTTTTCTTGCCATTTCTGACAATAACAGCAGACACTTTTGGATCTTTGTCAACACTAAACCCTTCTGGCATTCTGCCTGTTCCTAGGGTGATAATCTGACCGTTATAGTCGGTATCAAACTGATAGCTGATTTGCTGCTTAAAGTCTGCGCTATTGTCCTGATGGATACGCAACTCTCCCTTATAATCTGGAATACTATATTCCACATCATCTGCCAAAACACTCGGCATGAGAAAGAGCAAAATAGCGCTCACTAAATAAACAATCCCTTTTTTCATGGCGCTCCTCCTTTGTCTTAATTATACCATAAAATTAAGACAAAAAAACAAGCTGAAAACAGCTTGTTGATTAGTGGGAACGATTGAAGCGAAAAGCAAGTCCTAAAAGATAAAAAAGAAGGACGAGCCAAACCAGCAAGGCTATAAAGGATGTGTCTGTTAGCTGGTAGCCAGTACTAGCATAGAGGTAGTTGCTGCTGGCACCAAAAAAGCTAAAAGAAACTACCGTTTTGACCATATCATTTGTAAACATCAGCATGGGCAAAAAACTGCCTAGAGCCATAACCAGCATGCTGCACATGGCTTCCTGCACCTGCGTTTGACACACCAGCGCAATGACAAAGTTAATGGCGATATAAGCTAACGCCGTCAAAATGGTGACAAGGCTGTAAACCAGCCAATTGGCAACAGGTCTTTGAAAAAGAAATGGCAGGAGAATAAGCGACAAAACCGAGAGGATGAGAGGATAGGCGATGACAGAAATGGCATAATTCAGCTGATGCACCCCTGTCAAAATCAAAGTTCTGATATTCTTTTTCTCCTTTTCCTCAGCGACTATCAGCGTCACAAAAGAACCCGCCGTCACGCTATAGACAAGCCCTGTCCCAAAAGAGAGCAGCATGGCGTCAGCGCTAGGACCTAAAAGCGACATCAAGTAAACATCTATAATCGGGCTCAGCACCACCACTAAAAGCACTTTATTGGTCACAATATACTGCCACTTTAACCACAATAAACTACGCATACTATTTGTCATCGAATCTCTCTCCTGTCACCTGAATGAAAACACTCTCAAGGGTTGGCTCTAAGCTGTGAATGCTAGCAGCTTTACCAAGATAAAGCCCGACATCTTCTTGAGGAACGAGCTTAACCTCACCAGAGAGCATGCGCACTTCCACTCTATCATCATTACGATAACGCTCTAAAATGTCCTGAAGGCTGCCATACTCACAGATACGCCCACGGTGAAGCAGCGCCAGCTTATCACAGAGCCTTGTCGCTTCTTGCATATCATGAGTGGTTAAGAAAATCGTCATGCCATTGTCCTTAAGCTCAAGGAGAAGCTCATGCACCTTTTGAGACATGACAGGGTCTAATCCTGATGTTGGCTCATCTAAAAAGACAATCTTTGGCTCATGTAAAATCGCTCGGATGAGAAACATGCGCTGCCGCATTCATGTGGACAACTTCTCCGCTCTGGTCTTTCGACTCTCCCACAAGTCCAGACGTCTAAGCAAAGCCTCCAAGCGCTCCATTGGTACCCTATGAAAGCGAGCAAAAAAAGCGAGGTTTTGATACAAGCTCATCTTTTCATAAAAACCAACCGTATCACTCATAATGCCTAAGTTGACCATATCATCTGCGACGAGCTTACTCGACTCTCTTCCAAGCACGAGAGCTGTGCCGCTCTTAGGCGTCAGCTGACCTGTTAGGATATTGATAGTCGTCGTCTTTCCCGCACCAGACGGACCTAGAAAGCCAAAAATCTCGCCCTCTTCCACCTCAAAACTGATGTCCTCCAAGGCAGTCTTTTCATGAAAGACGCACACCAGATGATTTACCTCTATAACACTCATATTTTTCCTTTCTCATCTCAACTCGCTATTGACTTAATATTCTGACAAGATTATACCACACGACAGGAAGTCTGTATAGGGTATCAAAAAACTCACTGCTTGATGTAGCAGTGAGTGCTTTGTTTTTTAGAAATCTGAAACGTTGTGGTAAACTTTTTGCACGTCGTCATCCGCTTCAAGGGCGTCGATGAGTTTTTCAAAGACTTCGAGGTCTTCACCCTCAAGAGTGACCTCAGATTGTGGAATCATCTCTAGTTCAGTCACTTGAAACTCTTCGATACCATTAGCACGAAGGGCTTCAATTCCCTTGTGAAGGTCAGTTGGTGCTGTGTAGACAGTGATAACGCCGTCTTCTGCTTCAACGTCATCCACATCAACGTCTGCTTCAAGCAATTGCTCAAAGATACTGTCTGCGTCATCTCCAGAAAAGACGATAACACCTTTTTTGTCAAAGAGGTAAGATACAGAGCCTGACGCTCCCATATTACCACCGTTTTTACCGTAGGCTGAACGCACGTTGGCAGCAGTACGGTTGACGTTTGAGGTGAGGGTATCTACGATAATCATTGAACCGTTTGGTCCAAAACCTTCATAACGCCCTTCAACAAAGGTTTCGTCTGTATTTCCCTTAGCCTTGTCAATGGCTTTATCAATAACGTGTTTTGGTACTTGCGCTTGCTTAGCACGCTCCAAAACAAACTTCAAAGCTGAGTTTGACTCTGGGTCTGGCTCACCTTTTTTAGCAGCAACATAGATTTCAACACCAAATTTAGCATAAATTTTTGAGTTTGCACCATCTTTGGCAGTTTTCTTGGCAACAATATTAGCCCATTTACGTCCCATTCTAGTCTCCTTTTTGTCTAATAATGATAAACACGGCTGTTAAAAAACAGTCAAATCTTCTTTATTATAGCACGTTTCATCTAAAATGTTAATCTCTTTTACCAACTCGCTCGCATACTAGCGAGTAAATCATCTGCTGTCATGTTTGGCAGCACCCGCACCCGATCAAGAGAGAGCAGCCCATCGCTGTACTCTGCCAAGCCTTCATTGGTCGTGACAGCCAGTTTGTAACTTTGCTCTGCCGTTTGTAAGGTTGTGTCATTATATCTCCCAGACGGATAAGCAAGGGCAATAGTGTCTTGAGAGAGATTGCTATCTAAAAAGCTCTTACTGCCTGTCATCTCGCTACTTTGGCGCTCTGGTGTCTGTACTGACAAGTCTGGGTGTGTGACGGTGTGCGCTTGAAAGGACATGCCGTTTTCCTTCATCTCCTGCATTTGCTCAAGGGTGAGATTAGCAGCATTGCCATTTTCTACAAAGCTTGTGATGACATTATTGGTAGCTTTGGCGCCGTATTTTTTGAGAATAGGGTAAGCCTGCGTATAAAAGTCCTCATCACCGTCATCAAAGGTCAGCCAAACCACCTTTTGGCTCGGCAAGCTGTTTTCGATCAGCGCCTTATAAGCCTCCTCTGGCGAGAGGAAATAATAACCCTCTTCCTTTAAACGCTTGATATGCGTTTCAAAAACGCTAGGTGAAACGATGAGATTGGCACTAGCCGTTTCTGACGGATCCATATCATGGATGGCATGATACATCAAAATCGGAATGCGAACGGGCTCGTCCTGCTTTTGCCAGCTCACTTTTTCTGCTTTTTCTTCACTTTGTGCCGTTGATGTGCTGGTGCTTTGCTTGCTACTTGAGGTGATTGTAGTCTTTTCAGCTGTTTTGTCCTCAGAGAGAAAAGCTTTTGAGAGCGCAAAAGCCCCCAGCAAACAAAAACCTACAAAAACAAAACCAAGCGCTAATATAGCTTTATAAGATGACTTTCTTTTTCTGCGACGACGCATAACTTCCTCCTAAATAATCATTCCTCTTAATTGTACCACCAATACAGACACTTGACTAGAGCTTTTAAAAAAACAATTCCTGCTAGTCGCAGGAATTGTTTTGGGATTAAAACATGTCAATCAAGAGTTGTTTGAGTTCTTCGATGTATGGCTGGCGTGGGTTAGCTGGTGTGCATTGGTCGTCATAGGCAAGGACAGCCAACTCATCCACAGCAGCATCAAAGGCTTCTTTTGTGACACCGTTAGCTGATAGGGTTGGTGTGACGTCAACCGCTGTCATCAAATCATTGATACGCTGGCAAAGCGCTTCGACAAGGTCAGCGTCCGTCTTACCTTTGAGTCCGACAGCACGGGCAATATCAGCATAGTCTTTTTGACCACGGTAAACTTCGTAACGTGGGTAGACACTGCGTTTGACATTACCAGAGACACCGTTGTAGCGGATAACGTGCTGCATAGCAATAGAAATCGCTAGACCATGTGGCAACTCAAACTCTCCACCTAGCTTGTGGGCGATAGAGTGGTTGATACCAAGAAAGGCATTTGAGAAGGCCATACCAGCAAGTGTCGCTGCGTAGTGCATGTTTTCACGCGCCAACTCACCCTCAAGCGTTGGGTGTTGTGGGTCGTACTTGTAAGACGCTTCTAAGTTTTCAAGAACTAACTTGATAGCTTCTAGTGACCAAGGACGTGTGAAGTCTGACGCCATAACTGACACATAAGACTCAAGAGCGTGTGAAAGCGTATCAAGTCCTGACCAAGCACAAGTGCGTTTTGGTACTGTCATGACAAACTCTGGGTCGACAATAGCAACCTGTGGTGTCAATTCATAGTCTGTCAGTGGGTATTTGACATGGGTGTGATCGTCTGTGATAACAGCATATGGTGTTACTTCTGAACCTGTACCAGATGTTGTTGGGATACAGAAGAGACGTGTTTCAGCTTGGTGTTTGAACTTGACGATACGTTTACGGATATCGATGAATTTTTGTTGGAGACGAAGGAAGAGCTCGCTAACAGCTTCATAGCTTTCAAGGAAGCCTTCTTCTTGGTCAAGAGAGTACTCGTAGATGTAGCGGGCAATTTTCGCTGCGTCTATAGCAGAACCACCACCGACAGCGATGATTGTGTCTGGTTTGAAGCTTGCCATTTGTTTAGCAATCTCGATGGTTTGCCCAAGTGTTGGGTCTGGCTTGATGGTACCGTAAAGTGAGGTCACGACTTTTTCCTCACGAAGAGCTAGCTGAGCAAGCACCGTGTCTACAAAACCAAACTGCACCATACCTGGGTCAGCAACGATCAAAGCACGTGTAATGACTTCTGACTCGTCTTGAAGGTAAGAGATGGCATTTTTTTCGTAGTAGATTTTTTCTGGTAAACGTACCCATTGTGGACGGTTACGACGTTTAGCGACTGTTTTGATGTTCAAGAGGTCGCCAGTTGATAGATTGTGTGACAATGAATTTTTCCCCCATGATCCTGTTCCAAGTGTTAGGCTGGCTTTAAGGGCATCTGTATAAATATCACCGATACCACCGATAGAGTCTGGCTGATTGACAAGCACACGAGAAGCTTTGACCTTATCGCCAAATTCAGAAACAAATGGGTCTGCTTGTGAGCCGATTTGGATAGCCGCATTGTGTCCAGCACCTTGGTAGTCTAGAAGGGCAGAGACAATCTCAACACCGTCTGTACGGTCTTTTGCTTTATAAACAGAAAGGAGTGGAGAGAGCTTTTCAGATGAGAGTTTTTCGCCGATATTTTTCTTATCAAGCTCAAAGAGAAGCACGTCTTTGCCATCAGGAAGCTCAACACCTGCCTGCTCACAAATCCAAGCGGCATTGCGTCCAGCAACAGGACCATTGACACCGTGGTGGTCGTTAAAGACAAAGTCTTCAAACTTCTTGTAATCTTTTTTTGGCACCAAGTAAGCGCCTTTTTCCTGCATCTTCGTCAGCCATTCTTTGTAAATCGGCGCTTCAACGACAGCAGAGTTTTCTGTCGCACAGATCATACCATTATCAAAACGTTTTGACATGAGTAAATCCTCAACCGCACGGTCAAGATAAGCAGTGTGGTCGACATAAACCGCACCATTTCCAGCACCAACACCCATAGATGGATTACCAGATTTAAGAGCGGCATTGACCATACCAGGTCCACCAGTCGCTAGGATAGAAGCAATCTTTTTGTTTTGGATAAGCGCTGATGTGTTGGCAATAGAGGGCACTTCAATCCATTGGATGATGTTTTCTGGTGCGCCAGCTTCAATAGCTGCCTCGTAGAGGATTTTCGCAGCGTGTGCTGAACAGTTTTGCGCCTGTGGGTGGAAAGCAAAAACAATAGCATTGCGTGTTTTGAGCGCCACCAAAATCTTGAACATGGTCGTTGATGTTGGGTTGGTCGTTGGGACAATCCCTGCTAAAACACCAAGCGGTGCTGCGATTTGGACTTGACCTGAAATCTTGTCCTCGCCAATGATACCAACGGTTTTCTCATCTTTGATAGAATTGTAGATATTTTCAGTCGCAAAGTGGTTTTTGGTATCCTTATCCTCAACCACACCACGTTTGGTTTCAGCGACTGCTTCCTGGGCAAGCTCTAAGGAATGCTCAGACCCTGCAAGCGCCATAGCAGCAACGATTTTATCCACTTGCTCTTGTGAGTAAGTCGCATAAAGTGCCTCTGCTGCTAGCGCTTTTTCAACCAAGCTATCTGTGTAGGCAATCGCCTGCTCCTCTACAGATAATTCTGCTGTTTGTGCTTTCTTAACCATTTCTCTTCCTCCATAGTCTTATGTCAATAATAACGAAAAAATATCTTTGTGATTTTCTTCACCTAGTATTGTACATTATTTCACAAATAAATGCAACCGTTTTCTGTTTTTTTTACATTATTTTTCGACAATTCAAAAAACAGCCCAAAAGGACTGTTCTTCTTTTCTACTTGACATAGATGGCGATGGCTTTGTTGACGTAGTTGGCTGTGCCACGACCACCTGATTGGTCAATAAAATCTGTAAAGCGCTGATCTGTGACATAAAGCTCACCCAGACCCTTTAGAATGTCATCTGTGCACTCGTAAAAATGCTCGCTGATGTAGTCTTTTAGCGCCTTGACCTGGGCTTGAACTTCCTCGGTATCTGCTGGCAAGTCCTGCATGCGTCCAAAGCTAGCAAATAATAAACGCAAGTCATCTACAGCAGACGGCAGCTCTTCTTGAGTGCGCTTGGCAAAGTCTTGATAAGCCTCGGTATCTCCCCATTTTTCCTTAGCTTCTTTTTGAAAAGCTAGGACTTCCTCTTTTGTGTAACTCAGCATAGTGAGCCCTCCTTTTTTTCTCCTGCAAATGCTTGAGACGATTGATTTTCTGTGTTAGCGCTCTGCTCTCTTGCTGCAGAGAAGCAAGCTACTGCCCTAACAGGATATATCTATCGTCCCTTGAGCACATCAAGAGTGTTTTTATCGTCTCAAGAGGAAAAGACAGGTCACGAAAATATAAAATCATCTGCAATCGACTAAGAGCCGTCCCATCATAATAGCGGTAGCCATTTTCAGCGGCAATCGTTGGCTTTAACAAAACAATCTTATCGTAATAATGCAGCGTCTTGATACTAACACCTGATAGGTGACTCACTTCTTTTACCGTTTTCATGATTTTTCCTCTCTACAGCTAGTATAAAGGATACCCTAAGGGGAGAGTCAAGCCTTTAGCGCAACATTTTTGGAATCCGCCCCCAGTTTTGCTCAAGGACTTGGCTATTGCCTAGCTGATAGACGGTGTCTGCCTGCTGGGTCATAGCGTCCCAAGGGAGCTTTCCAATCCGTGTCACAAAGTCGACCTGCCCTTTTAGGCTAGCGAGATGTTTTTGACCGTCTCTTGAAAAGCCCAGGACATGCACGGCTTCTGGCAAGGGAATTTCTCTAGCGTTGACTAGGATGTAGGTAAGTATTCGTCTGACGCGTGCCTTGGTGTAGCGTTTGGTGCTGACCGTATCCACCAAGTCCTCCACACTAGTCGCTGGCTTGATAGCAGACCGAATGCGATGCGCAAGCTCGTGATTGACCTGATAAACCTCGGTCAAATCCTGATGTGTGATAATCTGGTAACGTAAAAAGTCAAAATAATCCGCCCAGCTGACCTGCGGCTGACTGCGTAGAAGCGCAGCATTTGGCATGACACTGTCTACAAAAGCGTCGTCTCCTCGGTTCTTACGGATACTGGTTGCTGAAGCGAACTGCTCTCTTTTTTCCTGCGAATGGTAGCCTGCACCGAGACGCTTGATAGGGTTGAGGGAAATGCCGTAAGGTCTTGCTGCCTTAGCATAGCTCAGCGCTAGGATATGGTTGGGCGTTGCTCCAGAAAAGGGACTGCCTGTAAACTTCTCCCACATGGCTTGCGTCTTTTGCGGATAGGAGAGCGCCTCAGGCAGACTCTCAAGATAAGCAGCCATCTCCTCTTTGTGCTCTATATAGCGATCACCAATAGCATTGTAATCCAGCATTTCCTCCGTGCCAAAGGTCAAGTTATCCACACCCAGCTTAGAGAGAATATCAACCGCTCCCTGCGCAAAGTAATCTGCCGCCTGCACCGCTATCAGAAGAGGCAGCTCCACCACCAAATCAGCCCCGCACTCAAGCGCCATCTGCGTGCGTGTCCACTTGTCCACAAGAGCTGGTTCACCACGCTGGACAAAATTGCCACTCATAGCGATGATTTTAAGACCCTGTGCCTGCTCCAGCAGGTACTTGTGCCCATTGTGCAGGGGATTAAACTCTGCGATGATTCCTGTTGTGGTCATCTCACTTCTCCGCTACGAAGAACCAGCGTAAGCTCTCGTCTGTCGGTGCTTGGTCGCTAAAGTCGGCATAGACTTGGACCTTGCTAAAGCCAGCTTCTTTTAGCAATTTTTTTAAAGTCGCTATCGGATAGGTGCGCTCCTCGTGCAGCTCATCACGTCTAGTGAAGCAACCGTCCTCTTCCTTGACAAAGAAAGTCAGCTCATGAGCAATCGAGTGCGGCTCTTCTCCCTCATAAGTGTCCCAGACGAAGGCAAAGTCCTCGTAATTTTCATGATAAGCGTAGCCTGGGAAAATGTCGTCCATCTGATGAATAGAGTGCACGTCAAACAAAAAGCGACCGCCTGTTTTCAGGACACTTGCCACCTGTGAAAAGACCTGAGCCACCGCTTTTTCATCAGGCATGTAGCAGAGACTGTCTGAATAGCAGGTCACCACATCAAAAGTACCAACTCCTTCCATATCCAGCATATCTGCCTGCACCAAATCCAACTGCGCCTGCTCACGCTCGGCACGCTTTTTGGCCACCTCTAACATCTCATAGCTCAAATCAAGCCCTGTCACCTCAAAGCCTGCCTTGGCAAAGCGTACTGCTTGAATGCCAGTCCCGCAAGCCAGCTCTAAGATAGAGTGCGCCTTTTCTGGAAAATGCCGTAGACTAAAGGCTGTCCAATCGTCATAAAGACTATCGTCCATAATCTCGTCATAGACTGCCGCAAAAGTTTCATAACTTGCCATTTTATCCTCATTTCTAACAAAAGAGACTGCAACATCCGCTACAGTCTAGCTTGGTTAATCTTCTAAAAAGGCTGTGACATCAAGGCTGTCTGCCTCATGCCAGAGCTTTTCAAGGTTGTAGTGTTCACGCTCATCTTGAGAAAAGATGTGCACAACGACACTACCAAGGTCAAGCAAGACCCAGCCTGTCTTGCTATCGCCCTCATGGTGGCTACTATCGCCTCCAGCTTCCTTGACCTTCTCACGGATATTGTCGGCTATTGCCTCAAGCTGACGGCTGTTCATCGCAGAAGCAATAACAAAATAATCCGTGATACTGGTTAGCTTTATCACATCTAAAACAAGCATGTCCTCAGCACGCTTCTCATCAGCAGCCTTCAGGACTACTGTTAACAATTCTTGTTCTTTCATAGGTTCCTTTCTATGATTTCGTTTGTAATAAAAGTGGAATATGTCTATTTTAAATAGCTTATGTAAGCATTGTAAGTCTCAATAGTCTGTGGGTAGATAGGCTGTGCTTTTTGAGCGAGGAAGGCAACGGTTCTTGCTGTCTCGTAAGCGACTGCCCTATCAAGCGAAGATGCGGCAATCTCCCTTGCCTCATCGACTCCGGGAAAGTCTCTGCCATCCTCGATGTAGTCAGCAACGTAGATGATTTTATCCAGCAGGCTCATCTCCTTTGAGCCTACCGTATGGATCTCAATGCTGTGTAAAATCTCAGTGTCACTAAGCCCCAAATCTTCTTTGATTTTGTAGATACCGACCACGCCATGCCAGATGTTATTGCCCCAGTTTTTGAGGTCATTATCTAGCTGATATTTGTCAATCAAAGCCAAAAAGTCCTCGTCAGACACTTCCTTGGCATAGTCATGTAAAAGCCCAGCCAGACCAGCCTTTGTCTCGTCTGCGCCGTAGCGCTTAGCCAGCTTGATAGCCGCTGCTTCAACGCCCAAAGAGTGCTCCAAGCGTTTTTTTGACATCTGCTCTGCCATTTTTGCAAGTAAATCCTCTCGGTTAATAGCAAGATACGCTTCATAGCTCATCGGTATAGCCCTTCTTTCTCGATATAGTCTAGCACGGCTTGAGGCAAAAGAAAGTTTGGTTTTTTTCCTTCCTCAAGCTGGCGTCGAATCAGACTGGATGAGATGTCGAGTAGTGGCACATCCACCCAAATGACAGGATAAGACGTCCCTGCCTTGTACTTAGGGCGTTGCACTCCGACAAACTGCACCATCTGGATAAGCTCTGAAATGCGGTGCCACTTGGGCAGATAAGCCACCATGTCCGCTCCGATGATAAAGTAATAATCCACATCTGGATTTTTCTCGGTCAAAAGTTTCATGGTGTCGTAAGTGTAGCTAATGCCCTTTCTCTCAAGCTCAATGGTCTCAATACCAAGTCCATCAATGTCACGCACAGCCAGCTCAAGCATTCTCAAACGATGTTTTTCGCTAATGGTTGTCTTTTTATCCACATGCGGAGGTTGGTATTCAGGCATCAGAAGAACCTCATCAAGCCCTAGCTGCTGGCGCACTTGGTCAGCAATGGTCAAATGCGCATTGTGGACAGGATTGAAATTCCCACCCAAAAGCCCAATTTGCTTACGGTTGCTTGTGACTTTTTCTTCTTCTAACTCCACCTTGGTAAAAGGTGTCAATAATTCTAATGCCATAAATTCCTCCTAAAAGAAGCGCTTATAGCGCCTTGACTTTGACCGATAGTTTGCGGTTTTCCTTGCGGGCTGACTGCTTGTAGAGAATGAGAATGCGCCCAATTTTAAGCACAGTATCGCAGCCAATCTCCTCTTCTAAGATGTCAGCTACGTCGTGGATGTCCTCATCTGTATTTTGCAAGAGTTGAACTTTAATCAACTCACGAGCATCAAGTGCTTGCCTAACACTTGTCTTAATCTGGTCGTTGAGACCGTTTTTGCCAATCTGTACAATTGGCTTCATGCCATGTGCTTCTGACTTTAAAAAAGCACGTTGTTTTGATGTTAATGCCATATGTTTTCCTCGTTTTTAAATAATCGCTTTTCTCAGCACAACAGCGACACCCTTTGGTGCCCAAGCAGCTAGCACAACTGGTTTATCTTGACTGGCGTTGACACGCACCCAGCCAAGACCAGAGCAAACCACATCCATCTTGTCCTTAATGGTAAATTCATGGCGGACAAGCTCTGGGAAGTTTTCAAGCGTCTTGGCACTTGGTGGTTGCAAGAGCTGTCCGACATGCTTGTCATAAAAAGCATCTGCGCCAGCTAATTTTGTCCTGTGGATGTTTAGATTATTGTCCATATAGACCGTGAAGCCCTGCTTTTGCCCTTCTACAAAGTCAAAGCGAGCAAGACCGCCTAAAAAGAGCGTCTGCTCTGGATTAAGCTGATAAGTCTTGGGCTTGATTTCTTTTTTAGGGCTGACATATTTCAAATCCTTGGCTGAGAGATAATGCGCCATCTGGTGGCGGTGGATAATTCCCGGTGTGTCAAAGAGGAAAGTTCCGTCATCCAGCGGAATCTCAATCTTATCAAGCGTCGTGCCAGGAAAACGTGACGTGGTAATAGTGTCCTTGTCCCCTGTAATCTCACGGATAATGGCGTTGATAAGTGTTGACTTGCCGACATTGGTCACCCCAACGATGTAGACATCTCGTCCTTTTCTCAGACGCTCAATAGTCGCTATCAAGTCTTTGATGGCTTGGTGGTTTTGCGCAGAGGTCAACACCACATCAATCGGGCGTAAGCCCTCCTCGTGCGCACGCTCTAAGAGCCAATTTTTGATTTTACTGTCCTTGACAGACTTTGGTAAGATATCTTTTTTATTACCGACAAGAAGGATATCGTTGTTAGAAACAAAGCGGGCAAGCCCTGGAATGAGCGAGCCATTGACATCAAAAATGTCAATCACGTTGACTACAAGCGCATTGCTGTCGCCAACTTCGTGAAGCAATTTTAAAAAGTCATCGTCACTCATCTGCACATCTGTGATGTCATTGTAGTGACGCAGTCTAAAGCAGCGCTGGCAATAGAGCTGTCCTGTCTCTAAGCCCTTTTCAAGGGCAGCCTTTGGGGTGTAGCCCAGCGCTTTTGAATCTTCTGTTTGAATGGGTGCACCGCAACCGATGCAAGATAATGTTTCGTTCATTAAATTCCTTTTTGATAGGTTAGTTTTCCGTATTTTTTCTCAAGTTTACGCCAAATGCGGCGCTCACGAAAGCGATTGAACTTGGTATTCCAAGCGTCTGATGTCACTAATGGCTTGACCAAAACCGAGCGAATGCCAGCCCTGTGGCTAGCACGAATATCGGTCATGAGTTGATCGCCCACCATGATAACCTCATCTGGCGAGAAACCATAGCGCTCCATGGCAATCTTGATGCCCCTTGTGAAAGGCTTCATAGCACGACTGACAAAGTCCACGCCAAATAAAGACACCGCACGCTCGACACGTGAATGCTTGTTATTTGAAACCACGACAATGGCAATATCTGCTGTTGTCATCTCATCAATCCAAGCACGCACTTCAGCGGTGCCGTCTGGATTGTCCCAAGCAATCAAGGTGTTGTCTAAATCTACTAAAACGGCATGAATGCCGTGCTTAAGCAGGTCTTCTGCTTTTAAATCATATACTGCCTCAACCATAAAGGTCGGCCTATAATCGTCTATACTCACATGTTACTCCAAAAGGTTAGTTTAGCTTTTATTTTACCATATTTTGGCTTATAAGGCGAATTGAAAATGCCTTGCCAAAGGCAAAACATTTTACTGAGATGATTTGGGTGTGTTATCCACCACTTTGTAAAGGACAAGCCACTCAATAATAGCAAGCACTAGTAAGCATATAAATGCCATCTGGCTGCCTTTTGCAGTTGCTTGGCTCTGGCTGATATTAGACGCAGACTGGCTAATAGCAACTATAAGGGACGCTAGCGTTGTTCCAACAGCTCCCGCAAACTGTTGCAGGGTGTTAAAGATAGCATTGGCGTCTGAGCGATTTTTTTCAGGGACACCCTTTTGCCCGCTGGTCATGATATTGCCAAAGGCAATCCCCATCCCACACATAAAGATAATGTAAATAGCGGTCAAATAGCCATTTTGCAAGTGACGCCCAAAGACAGAAAAGAGCGCAAGAGCAATCACAATTAAGCTCGTTCCAAACAAAATCGGTTTTTTAGCGCCTAGCCTATCTAGCAAATAACCGCTAAATGGCGAGCAAAACGCTCCCAGAAATGCTGCTGGAAAAACCAAGAGCCCTGCGATAGTCGCACTTGAGTGATTGACCAGCTGGATATAGTTTGGAATCAAGAAGGACATGCCAAGATTGACCGTCTGAAAGAGGAAAAAGGCAAGCACATGCCCTGCAAAAATCGGATTTTTCAAGACATCAAGAGCGATGATAGGCTGCGTGAGCTTTTGACTGCGCTTGATGAGAAGGACAAGCCCACAAACACCCAGCAAGAACCAAGCCCAGACCTCAGGCTGGTAAAAAGCGTACTCTGCTAGATTATTAAGCGCTAAAATTAAGCCGATAAACAGCGCTAAGATAGCTAAAAAGCTGATGACATCAAGAATTTCAAAGACAACCTTTGTCTTTTGCTCAATCGCTGTCACGCCTAAGATAAAGGAGATGATGAGTATAGGAAGCAGCAAGATAAAAATGTAGCGCCAGCCAAGACTGGAAGCCACAAAGCCACCAAAGGTAGGACCGACCGCAGGCGCAACCGCAGTAATCAAAGTGCCGACCCCCATCATGGTCCCAATCTTACTCATAGGCACCTGATCTAGGATGATATTAAACATCAAAGGCAGTGCGATCCCGACACCTATCCCCTGAATGACACGCCCAAAAAGCAGCAACCCAAAGCTTGGTGCGACAATATCCACCAAAAGCCCGATGATAAAAAGAATATTAGCTGCGCAAAAGAGTGTCTTGGTCTTAAAAGAGCGTTTGAGATAGGCTGATAAAGGCACCACCAGAGCTACGACCAAAAGATAAATGGTGGTCATCCACTGCACGGTAGAGGTGTTGATATGAAACGTTTTCATCAAAATGGGAAAGGTAATATTCATAGCCGTCTCAACGACAACGCCACAAAATGACAGCAAGCCAACAGCAATCACTGCTCTGATAACTTTTGCGGATAAAGTTTCTTCGGACATTACAGCCTAGCTCCTTTCTTTCTAAGCTTTTCTACGAGCAAATCTTGAATGGAAATCAGCATGACTGCTAAGATGATAAGCACCATGCCAAATAGGTCACTGGCATAAAAATGCTCTCCAAAAATCAGCACAGTCAGAAGCACAGACGAAATCGGCTCAACGGACGCTAAAAGGCTACCTTTGACCGCTCCGATAATAGTTGTTCCCTTTAAAAAAGCCGTATAGGCAAAGAGCGTCCCAATACCAATAATACCAATGTAAGCTAATATAGAGCGGATGTCTAGCGGATAGTGATAAGTCCACGCCTGCGTCAAAAGGCTAAAGAGCACACCACCAAAGAGCATGCTCACTCCAAGCACCAAGAGACTCCCCCATTTGCGAATGGCATTGACCGGAATCAAGATATAAGCCACGCCACGTAGGTAAAGGCGGATAAAATCCCCCCAGAAAAGCCCTGCTGGCGTCAGCGCAAGGCTACCTAGCTGACCGTGCGTTGCCATGATAAAAGTCCCAAACACAGCCAAAAAATAGAGATGATCTCAACCCATCTCGGCAACTGCCGTTTTTTGATACTGGCTAAAACGATGATAATAACGGGTGCCATGTACTGCAAGACCGTAGCTGTCCCAGCATTGGTGTAAGAAATGGCTTTTAGATAAGCGTATTGATTGGCTACCAAACCAAAGCAGGAAAAGATAAGCATTGTCACCAGAAACTCCTTGTCCCTAAGCGCTGCTCTTACCTTAGCAAAGTCGCTTATCGCAACCACTCCTAATAGACAAATCCCCGAAATCAATAGCCGAATAGACGATAAAGCATTGATATTAAGACCATGAGACAAAAGATACTGCCCACTAATGCCCGAAATCCCCCAAGCAATACCTGCAATCAGTGTCAACAGCACACCAACTCCTTGTTTAGACATAACCCCTCCTTAATCATTTTTCTTCATTATAGCAAAAAGCTAGTGCCAAAACAATGACACAAAGGAAAAAAGCTCTTAGATAAAACAACCATTTGATATTTTATAATTCCAATCATTTACTTACCCTTGGGAACAGCGTAAGTTGGGGGAGATAGCAGATATTGTTGGCGGAGGAACACCAAGCACGTCAAAAGATGAATACTGGGATGGTGATATTGATTGGTATGCTCCTGCTGAAATTATCAACCAAATTTTTGTTTCTTCAAGTGAAAGAAAAATTACTCAAGAAGGATATAATAATATTTCTGCTAAAATGCTTCCTATTGGAACTGTACTCTTTACTTCTCGTGCAGGTATAGGAAAAACGGCAATTTTAAGCAAAAAAGGATGTACGAATCAAGGATTTCAATCTATTGTTCCTCATGAAAATGAGCTTGACTCTTATTTTATTTTTTCTCGTTCAGAGGAATTGAAAAAATATGGAGAAACTGTTGATGCAGGTTCGACCTTTGTCGAAGTATCTGGAAAACAAATGTCTGCTATGAATTTATTGCTACCAACATCCTATACTGAACAACAAAAAATTGGCGCCTATTTCTCCACCCTTGACCGCCTCATCACCCTTCATCAGCGTAAGTGTTTTGGTTTCAAAAATGTGGGCATTTTTATGAAAGATCTGGTTTCTGATAAAAAATTAGGTTCTAAAACATATTTTAATACTCTTTATGATACATTATTGAGAGGAGGTTTATCATTTTATGATAGAAACAATGAATTCTGAAACAATGTTATTTTGTGATTATTATAAGCAATGGATTATGGTCTACAAAGAGGGAGCTATCCGCCCTGTGACCATGAAAAAGTACCATATGGCTCATCGCTGGCTTGAAAAGTTGGTGCCAACATTACAGATACAGCAGTTGGATCGCTTTTCTTATCAAAAATTATTAAATCAATATGCAAGCGTTCATGAAAAACAAACTACAATGGATTTTCATCACCACTTAAAATGTGCCATTATGGATGCTGTTGATGAGGGACTTATTCAGCGAGACCCAACACGTAAAGCCATCATTAAAGGCAAACAACCACGTGCTAAGAAACCTAAGTTTCTCAATCAGTACGAACTCCACAAACTCCTTGATGACCTTGATTTAGCCCCGCAAATTAATATGGATTGGTTGATTTTATTGATTGCCAAAACTGGCTTACGTTTTTCAGAAGCGCTCGCTCTAACCCCAAAAGATTTCGACTTGACACGTCAGACATTATCTGTCTCAAAAACGTGGGATTATAAAGAAAATAGTGGCTTTTTACCGACTAAAAATCAATCCTCCATTAGAAAAATTCCTATCGATTGGCAAACAGTTATTCAGTTTGCAGAGTTACTCAAAAATCTACCCGAGGATAAGCCTATTTTCGTAACAGGTAAAATTTATAATTCTACCGTAAATGACCGACTAGCTAGACATTGTAAAAATGCTGGCATTCCTATCATTTCTATTCATGGTTTACGCCATACCCATGCCTCACTGCTCCTCTTTGCAGGCGTTTCTATCGCAAGTGTAGCAAGACGACTTGGACACTCTAATATGACGACCACTCAAAAAACATATCTCCATATTATTAACGAGCTAGAGAGTAAAGACATTGACATCATTATGCGCTCACTATCCAGTTTAAATTCCTAAAAAATAGACCTTGAATCAACTTCAAGGTCTATCGTTTGCATTCCCCTCGCCTGGCTCGTCTGTTTTCAACTCTGCTAAAACATTTTTATAAACCGCCGCATAATCCTCGTATTCTTCTTGTGAAAAATGATTCTCTGTCAAAATGTGCGGGTCATAATCTGTGAAGGCTTTTAGATGATTAAATGAATCAGTTTCTTCTCTAAAACTGATTCTAATTCTGCCATAATCTCTTAGCCTTTCTAATGTGAAAAAGATGACTTGCATTAAATGCAACCTTTAATCAAAACTATGGGAGAATACCAAAAAAACAAGTAACTTATCAGGATTTTATTAGATTTTATCATCTTGATAAAGTTACTTTTTGTTAATCTATAAATAATACTCTCAAATTTATCAAGCTTACTTTTTGAAGCTTTTGGAAAAAAGAATTCCTTGTACGAGGCTTCAAATCCCCTATTATTCCAGTTTATTGTTGAATAAACCATGAAAATAAAAGAAAGAAAAGTGGGAGTAATGTAAGCAAGTAAATGAATTCTAATAATACTGAATGCAATGGTCCAAGCCAGTGGTACAACTAACAAAGACAGCAAAAATTTTTTCGAACTTGTAAATTCGGTTTTAATACTTCAAATGTCATTCCTATGGCTGTGGGGGAAATTGCCTATTGCAATCTTAAAAAGTAATGGTGTGAATTTTGCTATTTTCCATCAAAAAAAACACCCCATGGTGTGAACCATGAAGTGCTTGAAACGTTGATATAATCGTATTGATTAACGTTTTGAGAACAAAACTTTAATTTTTTACGGAGAGCAGCACCAAACAAATCTCTTTATATCAACATTTAATAGGAAGGATGCTTCTCCCAAACCCTTTAAAATCCATAAAAATGGATAGCATTAACACCAATTAACACCATAAAATAGACTAGTCACTTCATCAAATTTCATTCCTCTAAACTGTCGGAAAAGCGTAGTCTTTCCGATTGAGCAGAGGAATCCAAAAGGCAGGTTCGCACCTGCCTTTATCTATTTTTTTACCTTATGAGCTAATTCTTCTTGTAGAAATGGTTTTATTGATGTCAGAATAATAGCCACGGCTTTTTTATTTTGATTCTCAGTTCGATTACGTTTATTGAACATATCAATCATGAATTCATAATCTTTTTCTGGTTCAAAGTTATTCCATTTCGTTGCTTTAAATGCTCCAACTTCAAATAAATAACGCAATAATTTACGACTGAAAAATTCTGATGATAATTGAAGAAATTCATTATCTTCTACTGCGTGTAACAACTTAAATAATTGTTCTTTGACATCCACTTCATATTTCAAATCATCACGCTCAAACTTCTTAATGCAAGAACTACCAATAGGATAAAGTACATTACCATTCAATTGATTTTCAATTGTAAAAAGGTAACGAAGATGTTCTTTACCACATATACATGATTCTTCTAATCGTTCATCCTCTTCTACATCTAAAATCTCCCACTCTAAGACTGCTGAGTCCCAGTCATTGGAATCAGAGTTATCCATAACATCTTTGATAAGAGTCTGCAAATATTTACTTTGTGCTACCATAATGTAAGGCCTCTCTAATTTATTTTATAAGCCACTTCTATCAGGAACAAGCTCTTTGAAGCCTTTGTTGACCAATAGTGTATTACACATATTCACATCCCAGCTTGCTGTGCAATTAAGAATGAACTCATACAACATTTCTTGCTGATTTCCTACACGAAGTGTTCTTCCTGATAGTTCAACTAGCATTTTACTGATACTTGGTGGTAATTTCATACCAATACAAATGGCAATCACCGTTTCAAGTTTGGGTTCAGTCTTTCCATTCCTCAAGTTGGAAATAGCCTTCAATCCGAGATTGGTTTCATCAGCCAGTTCCTGATTTCGAACATCTCGCCATTTCATCACTTCTACTAATGCAGGAGCAAAACTATTCATCCCACTAAGCTTTAACATAATTTCCAGTGTATCATCAATGTGAACATCAACTTGTTCGAGCCAATTATTCTTATCCTTCGGATAACTAATCGTAAATTGAATATCAGAATCTGCATCACGATTGAGTAACAAGGTTAAAGAAGTAGAGCGACCTATTCGAGTGCTTGACGAAATTTCAAAGACAATACAACATTCATCCATATGATGCCTTGCATAAGGCGTTAGGAATGGAGTTCCTGCAATATCATATGAAAGATACTTGGCATCATTGATACAGAGGTGGGATTCTACATAGAGTAATTCACCTTTCTCAACACGCTCTTTCAAGACTGGCTGAGATAATAATTGAAGACCAAGCTGAATCAGATTTACTGAAAAAGTTTGATTATCCTCTAAATATCCCTGCTTCCATGTATGAGTTGGAACATAGGCATCATCTATATAAATAAATGCACCTTTCACCTCTTCAAAACCACATTCTGCCAAGCGAACTTTAGCAGATAGACGAGAAACTCCGAAAAACTGAGCTAATTCATCAATCCATTTTTTAAGAATATCAAGAATATCTTGGGTTTGACTCAACTCTAGTAACCGTTGCTGTCTACTCCTTGCTTCTTGAATAAACATCTCTTTAGGCATCAAGATTTTAGGTGCAATTGATTCAGCGTGCCATTCCATCCAACCAATCATATCATAAGCTTTTTCATCCTTAATGTCATTTGTTGTAGATAGAACAGAAAGTTCCTCTTCCTCAGCTCTTGCTAATTCTAAAGCATAACGGTGCAACTCCCAGTGTACACATTCATGAAGAATCGTATTTCTCACAACTCCAAGATTTCGTATCTGAGGAAGCTTTTCATCAATAACCACTGTTCCTGCAGAGATACCATTTTCAGGATTATCTTGAAAATAGATTTGTCCAAAAATTGAAGTATCTTCCGTAATGGAATCATACTTTAATTGAAGCCCCATTTGTTGAACAATATATTCAGGTTCAACTCTTGTAGGTGTCAGCAAGGCATTTCGGTCATATTTATTCAAAATTGCTTCTGCCACCTTATCCAAATCATCCTTACAAATAAATGGAACAAGTTTATCAGAGAGAGGATATTTAAAGGTACTATATGTCCCCCTCTCATAGGTATCAACTTTTACAATTTTAAAATTTTTGATTCCTGCATCAGGCTTTCCAATAGCAGATACACGAAGCCAACGATTCTTTTCGATGGTATTCTCATAATGATTCGTACGTTCAGTTACTACTGCATAGACATCCGTCAAAATATCTATATCAATTTCGCCATCTCCATGATGTCCAGCATAAACATACTTGAAGTCTACATCTGTAACTTCTACTTCACCGTCATAATCATAGGTAATACCTAGTTCTTCAAGATTGCCTAGGAAATATTTCTCACTTGCGTCATAAATTTCATTATAGAATGTTTTTTCTATATATTTGCTAAAAGAAATCAAGTTTCCTCCTAAAATCCAAATAGCTCGTCAATGGAATGCCAATCTGTCATATCATCTTTCCATGCTCCTTCATTCAAATAGCGAAGAGTGCCTGAAATATCACGGATAAATGCCCCTTTTAAATTATATTTTTCAAGGTAAGCTTTCAAGGCTTCGTATTTCAATGGTGCATACTCGTCAATATTCTTATCTTCACCTTTAGCACTTTCTCCACCCTTGGTTTCTACAATATAGACATCGCCATTCTTCATTTTGACAATATAATCAGGATAGAAATGATGGGAAGAGCTGGCTGTATAATAGACAATTGAAAAATATTGACTTCCTTTATCACCGTTCTTATAGACAAACTCAACAGCATCTTCGTGTGATTCAATGTACTCTTCAAAAAGACGTTCAGCTTCACTTCCTTTGAGAACGCTATTTGTATAACCTTCATAGATATTGGTTATTGTATCAATATGTTCCAATTTTGGATTATAGGAATAACGTTCTGTCATCGGAATATAGAAATCATTCTCCTGAGGTACTACAAGTCCCATACTGATGGTTGGCTGAATATCAGCTTGTCTAAAGACTTCACGCAGAGCACGCCAATTATTTAAGATAAAGGCTGTCCATTCGCTAGGTTCCAACGTCAAAAGTTTTTGCTGGTTTGGTCGCTTATCATCCATGAAGAAGCGTTTCAGAAGAGCTTCAACCTGACTTACTTTCAAGTGAGTAACTCGGTCAAGTTCATGGTAAGCATGAAGCAAGTCAAGACGATTAGCACGATAGTCTGCTTCTACTCGTCTTTCTCTATCTTGAAGGCGGTCAGAATGTTCCAACGTATCAAAACGACCTTGTTTATAGGTGTTAACAATGGAACTTCCAAATTGAAGTCCTTGATTTTCTAACTTTTGCTTATTTGATTCAACATCTTCTGTCAGATTCCATTCACGAACCATACCTTGATAGAGATTTTCACGTATAGCTTTTTCATTTTGTCCTTCATGCAAATCAAGTACTCGCTCGCTGATTAAATGGAAATCTTTAGCTATATCTTTTCGATTCAGAAGTGGCGTAGGTGCTCCTACTCCTTTTTGAGTAAATGCACCATTCAAGAAGTCCACATCAAAAGTATAAAGATAAGCATTATCCAATACATCAACATCATAATGCCCTTTGAAAGGTTCGGGCATCCTACGGATACGACCAATAGTCTGAATAGTAAAGGCTTCACCCATGTTTTCACGAATCTTAATCAGAATCTTAGCTCGTGGAGCATCCCAACCTGTGGCAATTGCCTGTTTGATAATAAGATATTCTACTTCATTATCTAGTTCTTGTACATTGAGATAGTTTCGTTTCTGGTCTGCCAACCAAATACCAAGTTTTCCATCCTCATAAGTTTTGTGAAGTTTTTCTTGGATATAGGTTTCAATACGACTTACTAACTCAGGTTCTGAATCCGATTTATCAGGTAACTGAACCAACACCAAGGGATTGACTCCTGTTACGCCATGTTCAGCATAACCCTGAACAATTTCTTTACGCTTCAGCTCAGCACTTTCAAAGAGAAGTTCAAATTCCTCACTAATATGCTGACTCTCGTCAAGATAGTTTTCAAGTCCTTCGTTGACGACAACCGATTTTGTAATCAATCCTGATGCAATAACTTCTTCTTCCATCACCTCATAGAACTCTATCTTGTCAGGCATATTGGGGGCTTCAATGGTAGCAGAAACCTTGACAGTTTTTGAAGCATTAAAGCGTGCAATAATATCTCTCGCCTGTTTGGTATCATTACGATGTGCTTCATCAATGACAAGAATAAAATGACGACCTGCTGCGACAGCCTTTTCAATCTTATCTTCAAGATTATCACGCTCGCTATCCGAAAGCATGGCTTTCGACTTCTTACCGATAACACGCTCATAGTTAATAAAGGTAACACTTTCCTTATCAAATCCTTGCAGTAAGGCATCATCCACTGACTGTGCCTTAATAGATGAGAAATGCTTCGCCTTATCCTGACTCTGTTCTTCAAGTTCTCCTGCTCCAGGCGTAAACCATACAAATGCTACGTTATCATGTGTACTTGAAATATAGGTATTGACCCAATCAAGAAGGGTAATCGTCTTACCCGATCCTGTTGGCGACTTAATGACCATCTCATCAAACTCATACTCAGGTGCTGTAAATCTCAAGAGTTTATCAACTAGTTTTTGTTGGAATTGTTTTAATCCAATCATGACCACATCTCCTTTCCGAAGTAGTAATGTGGAATTTCCTGTTTTGTAATATTTTTCTCACGAAGGATTCGTTCCTGATCGGCATCAAAGAAGATCTCGGGATGGAAGAAGAGAGTTGAGTCTTCAATAAAATCGGTCTCGTGCATCGCATCTAACTGTTCTTCGGATAGGATAATTTGCACCTTAGGATTTGAAATATCGATTCCGAACTCTAACTCCACTAGAGGAGTAATATAGTTAAGCAACTCATACTCAAGGGTGACATCAGGAAAGTCTTCCTTAACTACAAAATCCGTCTTGAAGTACTTGAGATTGTGTGGTAATTCTTCTTGGATATTCGATAGTCGTTTGTAGGTAATTTCTTCAGCGATTTTGTTTTCATTGTTTGTGCAAAGAATATACTTACGATTTCCTCCGTCTTCTTTGTTTAGTTGCATAACTGCGTGACCGGTGGTGCCAGAGCCAGCGAAGAAGTCTAAAATATAAATATTATTATCTTTAACTGTAGAAATAAGCGTTAACAAAAATTTGACTGACTTAGGGTAACTAAATACTTTTCTGCCAAAAATACTTTTAATTTCTTTATCTCCTTCAGTTGTACCCCCAAAATCCATTGTCATACTTCTCGGTCTTTTTCCATTTGGATTTAAATATTGTTTGAATTGAACACTCCATTCCCCATTCTTTTTCTTTGTAATCCTTATTTTTCCTTCCGAATATTCTTTCTTAAAACGCTCCTCCGAGCGTATCCATCCATTATTGATCTTGGTTCCATCCGGCGCAATTATATTGTAGATGATTGGATTTTTTAATCCTGGTCTAGCAAATGTATCCCAAAAATATCGCCCATATTCGTCCTCTTCCTTATATCTTTTTAAATATGAATCATCATGTTCAATATTCATAGGAGCAGTCACTTTGATATTTTTTGCATAGCACAAACAATACTCATGTTCTTTTACAATAAACTTACTGTCATTACCACCTCCTACTTTTGATTGTTTTATATATTCTCCTACAAAATTCTCCGCCCCTAACACTTCATCACAAAGTAGTTTTAGTTGTGCTTGTTCATTATCGTCTATACTTATGAATATAACCCCCTCATCGCTGAGTAGTTCCCTAGCAATTTCCAACCTCTTACTCATAAAACTCAACCATTTTGAATGAGAATAGCCATCGTTTTTATCTACAATTTTGTCATTATAAATAAAATCTTTATTTCCTGTATTATAAGGCGGGTCAATATAGATCACATCAATTTTTCCTGTGTGCGTTTTTTTCAAGAGATGTAGACTATGAAGGTTATCCCCTTCAAGCAGGAAGTTATAGTCCTCCGATTCAGGATTCCCCACAATTTTCTTGGTCTCGTCCTCAATGAAGACAGGAATCTTTGTTTTCATTTCCTCCTCGACCAATTCGGCATGTTCCTCCCAGACCAAACCATATTTCTTAGTATTGAGCAAGCGGATAAGATTTTCCAGTTTATCAACATCCTCATTTCGTCTATCTTCACGAGCCTGTTTCAGAAGTTCCTGTACATAGGTGATAGCTCTATCTTTCTCGTTCTTGCGAGGGCGTTCGATAAAATCTTTAGACATTACAAAACACCCCCTTTCTCAAAAAAGAGAGTGTTTTCGTACACGCAGAAAAGAGGTAGAAAACTACCTTGTTGCTTGTTGCTTGTTGCTTGTTGCTTGTTGCTTGTTGCTTGTTGCTTGTTGCTTGTTGCTTGTTGCTTGTTGCTTGTTG
>NZ_JBCLSK010000007.1:41554-71131 GCF_041225505.1 Streptococcus hyointestinalis
CTAATGGTATCAAGTTCTCAATCTCCTTGTCAACTGATTTCTTTACTGTTCTATTATACCACGAAGGACTTGAGAAAAAAATTTAATACTGCTAAAAGAAAAAAATGACCTGACAAGTCCTTTTTCGGGGTATTTTAGTTCAATATTTCAGAGAAAAACAGCAAGAAATTCCGTTATATCAAGCTTGATGATAGTGACTTGACAAGTTATATATTTATATCCTGCAAAGAGTTAAGATTAGCTTATAAATATAAATAGTCCAAATGGTGGCCACCAAAGGACGGAATGAAACAATATGAAAATCAGCCAATAACAGGTTGATTCTGCATATTACTGTTTCACCGTGTCTTTGGTGTGCTTTTTTACACTCACTCGATAACTGTAATAGCTCGTATGTTTCTTTCCGTCTGAGGTCTAGAAAGGACAACTTATGCTAAAAGCTAAAGTTAAAACCCTCTATTGTGAATCGCTCGGAGAATCTATCAAGCAACAATTGATTGAACAAGAAATCCCTCAAAACGAAGTGTCTTACTATTTTGATGATGACATCCGATTGATTTCTGCCCCTGCAATTAGCCAAATCCTAAAAGGGAAACGAAACCTCTCCTTAGATACTGCGGATGCTCTGCAAGAAACGCTAGGTCTTCCCAATGTAAAAAGTGTATTCTTTCCTAATCTTGACTTCTGTGAGTTACTCATTATCCAACTTACAAAACTAATTCTTAGTGATGGATTCAGCTCTACAAAACAACTCTTCCAAGTAAAAGAGAAGGATATTCAACAGAATCTCTCAGCCTTAGCAGATGCCCTATATGATTTCGTCCCTGATTTTCCTGAGGAAGAAAGCTCTTACCAAATCGCTGATAGCTTGGCTGAATGGTTAATTGAATTTGTAGTACTCGTAGCACAACTTTAAATGTTACACTTTCAAAATTCTTGAAAGTGTGACTTCTCAAAATAACGTACCATAGAGGTGTACTTAGCTAAGACAGTCCAGCTCACGACTCAAACTGAGCAAATCACTTTAACAACTTTCAAAGACCATATGGAGGTAAATAATATGGCAATTAAAACAAAACACAAGAAGGGTGGCTACTCTACCACAACTGCAACTGACTACGTGAAACCTACAAAGCCAATTCACAGCCTGAGCACAAAACTTGAACCCCAACAACTTTTTGAGGATGGAAAGCCTACTGGCGAAATTATCGCCTACAAGGCAACCTTTGTCCAAGAAGGGCTCGAACCCTTCCAAGTCAAGTTTGAAGATAAGGTCAAACTCCCTGAATTTCTTAGATTGGTTGAATTTGACAACCTGCAAGCTGTTGAGGTTCGCTACAACGTCTACTTCAAAGCTGACGGCATCAAGGAGGTCAAATAATGGCAACGAAAGCAGACACCGTCCTGCAATCTTACTTGCTCCAGAGCCTAAATATGGCTCTTGGGGCTCTGATGCAGGGGGAGACGAGCTATACTAATAGCTTCAATATCGTCATTCAAGAGGATGGCTTCATCTTCATCCCTAGGCTTCCTTGTGCCTATATCCTAGATGATGAACTCTATAACAAAATCTTCTTGATTGCCAACGCATCCTTATACCCCCACTATACGCTTTTGAAGCAGAACGCAACTTACTTTGTTCCACTCAAGACAGATGATATTCATGTTCAGCGTGGGCTCTTCTTTCCGTGGAAGGTAGGCATCTCAAAACGCTTGGTCATCCCTGACCTCGACAAATACACAGCAAGTCTTCCCAAGAATCACATTCCAATTATGGAAAACTTTTCTCTCAATCTTGATAAGGTGAACCACATGGCTATTTGTGGAAACTCGGGCTCAGGTAAGTCTTACGCACTCACCTATCTGCTGTCTGTGCTAAAAAATCAGTCTGATTTAATTATCGTAGACCCAAAATTCGATAGTCCAAGCCGTTGGGCTCGTGAACATAAAATTGCCGTCATCCATCCCGTGGAAAATCGCTCTAAATCTGACTTCGTTTCAGAAGTCAATGAGCGTTTGAGTCAATGCCTAAATCTGATTCAACAACGTCAGGCAATTCTATATGACAACCCCCGCCATAAGTTCACCCATCTCACTATCGTCATGGACGAGGTGCTGGCTCTCTCAGAGGGTGTCAATAAGACCATCAAAGAGTCCTTCTTCTCCCTCTTATCGCAAATTGCTCTACTGGGACGGGCTACTAAGATTCACTTACTCCTTGTTAGCCAGCGTTTCGACCACACAACTATCCCAATTTCTGTTCGTGAGCAACTCAATGTTCTCATCCAGATTGGCAATATCAATAAGAAAACAACCCAATTCTTATTCCCTGACCTCGACCCCGAAGGCATTGTCATTCCTACTGGACACGGCACTGGGTTGATTCAGGTGATTGATAATGAACATCCCTATCAAGTGCTTCCTTTACTTTGTCCAACATACTACACAACGGAGGGCATTCACTAATGATGAAAAAATCATTCTTTATGAGGACTTACAACTTCAATATCTACTTGATGCTGTTTTCACTCCTAACAGGTTTCCTTGGATGGTCATTAAGCTTTCTAGCAAGCACTCTTGACTTAACACTTCCTATCGCACTTGACCTCTCTCAAATCAATAGCTATCTAGCAATGGGTAGCCATTACGCTTATATGGCTATGAGTTACTTACTCGGTACTTTGTTTGCATCCGTTACGCTTGAAGTTTTGAATCGTATCCGATTCGATAATCTTTTCAACTATTTCAAATCTATCTACCACACCTTCAAGCTCCGTAACTTCCTGACTCAACGAGAAAAGTCAGAGAAGGTCACCACCATAGACAACCAGACCATTACCACCTACAATCCAATCAATGGTAGTTTCAATCGCTGCGCTCATAAGAGCGTGGTAGACATCCGAAAAGATGAAGTTACCGTCTTTATCAAAGTCCCTAGAGACCAGCAAGGGCAAAAAGTCTTGGGAGATATGACTTCCCAGTTGAAAGAAGAAGTCTCTAGCCAGCATCCTGACTACTATTTCTCTGCACCTAATCGGGTTCTCAATAGCCTTTGGTTAGTTGGGAAAAGACGGTAAAAGAGGGGGCTATGGCTTGCGTTAAGCAGTAGCCAAATAGCTCCCTCTTTTCCATTGAACAAGATAATTGGGGGTTACTACGACCCCCCAATTATCCAATAATCAGTAATCAAAATTAGAAAGGCATGTAAATATATGGCAAAAGAACAACGCTCAAGCAAGTGGACATTCCTGTTCTACAAAGAGAGTTGCCCTACTGACTATCTTGAGATATTAGAAGAATTGCACATCCCCTTCATTCTGAGCCCTTGGCACGACAAAGACATCAATCGACAAACAGGAGAACTGAAAAAAGCTCACAAACACGGAGCATTCTTCTTTGATTCACTCAAGAGCTACAAGCAAGTATCTGAGTTAATCAAGGATAAATTGAATGGTCCTGCCCATGTGGAGGTTGTCCAATCTCCTAAGGGTCTCTTCGATTATTTCACTCATGCTGAAAATAAAGACAAAACCCAGTATGATGTGAATGGCATTGAGGTGGGTTGTGGCTTCAACCTTAATAAATTTCTTGTAGAAATGAACTCAGATGAGTTCATGCACGAAGTCGTGGATATTATTGAGCAGAATGACTTCACTGAGTTTGAAGAATTGGTTTGGTATGCTCGTGCTAATCACACACCACTTCTTGGACTCATCATTGAACGTACCTACTTCTTTGCAAAGTATCTTGATTCACGGCGTTGCAATCCACAACGAAATCAAACAAAGAAAGGAAGTTAAACTGATGATTCAAAACACTCGACCACTTCTACTAACTAGGCAACAAGCTTCTGAACTACTTGGAATCGACCCTAAATCATTCGACAAATACATCAGAAATCACCCAGACTTTCAATGTTTTATGGTTGGGAAGCAGGAGCGATACCTAAAATCTAAGCTTGTAAAATTTATCGAAAATCACTGTGATTAACGGATAACGATTGATAAAATAAGATTTTTCATATATCCTATATGTGACTAGTCTATTTTATCAATCATTTTTCATATAGAAAGGCTGATAAAATGGCAACAATTACTAAACGTGGAAATTCTTTCCGTGCAACTGTATCACTCTACAAGAAAGGACAATACAAAAGAGAAACCAAGACTTTCTCTAACAAACAAGATGCTGAACTATGGGCTCTTGAAATGGAGTTGGAAAAAGGACGAGGGAAAGATATTGCTGAACGCTCTACCCTATTTACTGACTTTTATCGTAACTGGGTTAACTCTGTAAAACAGAATGAGGTTCGTGAAGCTACTTTCGTCAATTATAAGCGAACTCTTGTAATCGTGGACGAACTATTTGAGGGAATGCGACTAAAACACTTAGATGATTTAGTCATGCAAAAGAAGCTTGATAAATACGCTGAAACTCACTCCAAAAAGACAACCAAAGAACTTGTCTTAAAAATCAGAGGTTCACTCAAATATGCCTATGCTAAAGGATTGATTACAAATGACTTTGCCTCACTCCTAAAAGCGAGAGGACAAGAACAACCTAAGCGAAATGTTCCCTTATCTGTAACAGAGTTTAAGACACTCCGAACATATTGCCTTGACCACCAAGAAGATGACGAGTTCAACATCCTTGTACTTCTTGCCCTAGAAACTGGGGCAAGGCGAGGAGAATTACTTGGATTGAAGAAAGAAGATATTTTTAAGTATGGTATCAATATACGCAGGTCAATCAGTCCTATTAGTGATGATACTCAACTAAAAACGAAACACTCAAAACGGGATATTTCTATCAACCAAGATGTTTACTTCGCTCTAATGTCTCTAGCAGATAAAAAAGAGAATTATATCTTCGACTGGAACGGATTCAGACAAGCAAGCCAACTCCAACAACTTTTGAAGAAACTAGACCTGAGCAAAACAACTTTTCATGGTTTGCGTGACACTCACGCTTCTTTCCTTTTTTCAAAAGATATTAGTTTAGATTATATTTCTCGTAGACTCGGACACAATAGTATTCTGACAACTCAGAACTATTATCTTGAGCTGATGCCAGAAAAAAAGCATCAGCAAGATGCCGATGCTTTAAGTCTCTTAAACGACTTATCATTATAATTAACACCAACTGACACCAAAAAGTAGCTGTAATCGTTGGTATAATAAGGTTTTGATTAACGTTTTGAGAATTGTGATGCCTTGCGGGCTTTTTTAAGACCTGGTTTTTTACGTTCAACCATACGAGCGTCACGAGTAAGAAGACCAGCGCGTTTAAGTGAGTCGCGGAAGTCTGGGTCTACTTGAAGAAGTGCACGTGCGATACCGTGACGGATTGCACCTGATTGACCAGCGTATCCACCACCAACAACGTTTACAAAGACATCGTAGCTACCTTGAGTAGATGTCACAGCAAATGGTTGGTTGATGACCAAGCGAAGGTCAGCGTGTGGGATGTACTCTTCAACATCTTTTTTGTTAACAGTAATTTTACCTGTACCTGGTACCAAACGAACGCGTGCAACAGCGTTTTTACGACGACCAGTACCTGTGTATTGAGCTTGTGCCATTTATATACTCCTTTCTCTCTTAGATAAGACCTTTAATATCAAGGACTTCTGGTTGTTGTGCAGCATGTGTATGTTCACTACCGACAAATACTTTCAATTTCATGCCTTGTGCACGTCCAAGAGTATTGTGTGGGAGCATGCCTTTTACAGACTTTTCGATCAAGCGAACAGCGTTTTTAGAGCGCAATTCACCAGCTGAAATTTGTTTCAAACCACCTGGATACATTGAGTGAGTGTAGTAAATTTTGTCTGTTGCTTTTTTACCAGTCAATTTCACTTTTTCAGCGTTGATGACGATAACAAAGTCACCTGTATCAGTGTGTGGTGTGAAAGTTGGTTTGTTCTTTCCGCGAAGTACGCTAGCAACTACTGCAGAAAGGCGTCCAAGAGGGACATCAGTCGCGTCAACGACATACCATTTGCGTTCAACTTGACCTGGCTTAGCCATGAATGTTGTTTTGTTCATGATTTCTCCTATACGAATTCGTTTTTGTTTACAGATGTGGATGTTCCGGTCCACGAGTTATTTGAAAGGTTCCGGGGCCTTACAAATGGGGTAAACAATACCGCTTATAATCATATCAAAAATAGACGAGGTAAGTCAAGCCCTTTGCCAGTTTTTTTGGAAAATTTATAGGACAGAATAGTTAGAGTAGCACTTACTCTTTATCTAGCGGAAAATAGAGGGTGATACTGGTTCCTTGCCCTTCTTGGCTATCAATAAAGATACTGGCGTGATGGAGTTTGGCGATGTGTTTGACGATAGAGAGGCCTAAGCCAGTACCTCCGACCTGTTTTGATCTGCTCTTGTCCACTCGGTAAAAGCGCTCAAAGATACGCTCTTGGTTTTCCTTTGAAATGCCAATACCTGTGTCTCGGACTTGAAGGATGACCTTGTCGCTATCAGGCATGACCTCGACAAAGACCTGACCACCTGCTTGATTGTACTTGATGGCATTGTCACAGAGATTGTAGACAAGAGAATGCAAAAGCGAGGCGTCTCCGTAAAGGCTAGCGCTACTTCCCGTTAAGATAAGCTCAATCTGCTGTTGGTCTTCCTTGAAAGAAAGGCTGTCAACGACATTCTCCGTCACTTGATACAGGTCCACCTTGTCTGAGGCTGTGTAGGCAGACTCATCTAGCTGGGAGAGATAGATGATGTCCTCAACCAGCTGGACAGTGCGTTGGGACTCAGAGTAAATCTTCTCTGAAAAAGTTTGAATATCGCTTGGGGAAGCCAGATTATTTTTCATAATATCTGAGTAGCCCAAGATAGACTGGAGAGGCGTTTTGAGCTCGTGCGAGATGTTGGCGGTGAACTCTCTACGCATTTGCTCGTTTTTAAACTCTTCGCTCGCATCAAACAAGAGAAGCACCACTCCTGTCAGCTGACCGTCTGAAGTGACAGGTCGCACCAAGGCTTGGTAGGTTTTATCCTGAAAATGCAGCAGACGCTCTGCCTTGTGATTTTGAAAGCCTGTATCTAGCAAAGCATTGAGCTTGCTGTCTCGGCTGATGTCCAGCATATTTTTCCCGACACAGTCGCCCTCTAGTCCAAAGAGAGCTTTTGCGGCTGGGTTGATACTGACAATCTGTCTCTGATTGTCCAGCAAAATCATGCCTTCCTTGATCTTTGCGATAATGGTATCAAACTCACTAATCTTGCGATCCAGCAGACTTTCTTTTTGAGCGATTTCTTTTTGATTGTGGTCAATTTTTCTAAGCAAGGGCGTCAGCTCTTCGTAGGCGAGATCATTGTCCAAAGGGTGGTCGAGATTGAGATGATTTAGAGGAAAAATCAGCTTTTTAGCAATAGATCTTGCCATCCAGATGGAGAGACTCAGCGCAATCACGATAATCACCACAATGTAAGGCAACATGCCCATCAAAAGACGGATGATACTGTCTTGGCTGACAGACAAGCGGACAATGGTGCCATTGTCTAGACGCTTGGCGTAGTAAACGTATTTTTGCGTCAGAGTTTGTGAATAACGCATGCTCTTGCCATAGCCTGTGCTTAGTGCTTCTTTGATTTCTTCTCGGTGCAGGTGGTTTTCCATCTGCGAGGCTTCTGACTTGGTGTCATAGAGGACATCGCCTCGATTATCCACCCAAGTAATACGGACATTTGCCAGCTTAAGGTCATCAAAGTAGGCTTTTCCCTCCTCTGTAAGACCATGCGCTACTAGTGTTGCCTCCGTTTTGAGCTGGTCGAGCTGTACCTGACTAAAATAGCGGTAAAGAGCTCCCAGGCTAAGCACCATCGACACCACAAATACGCTCATGGTCGCAAGTAAAATCGAGCGAAAAATCTTTTTGGTCATTGGGGTACCTCCAAATGATAACCAACACCTCTAAGGGTTTTGATGTATTTGCCACAATCCCCCAGCTTGGTGCGTAGTGTCCCGATATGAACGTCCACCGTACGGGTCTCTCCAAAATAATCCGCTCCCCAGACCTTATCTAGTAACTCCCGCCGTGTAAAAACCCTTTGCGGGTGCTTGATGAGGAGATGGAGCAAGTCAAACTCCTTGAGCGTCAGCTGAACCTTGCTGTTTTTGACATAGACAGCGTAGGTCTGTGTATTGACCGACAAATCACCGATTTGTAAAAGAGAGGTTTCTACGCCTTGGCTACGCCTAAGGACTGCCTTGATACGTGAAATCATCTCCATCATCCCAAAAGGCTTGACCAGATAATCATCAGCCCCCAAGTCAAGCCCCTTGACCTTGTCATACTCTGTGCCTTTAGCGGTCGCCATGATGACAGGGATTGCCTGCGTTCTAGGGTTTTTACGCAGCTTTTCTAAAATGGTAATGCCATCCTCATCTGGCAGCATAATGTCAAGGATGATAAGCTCAGGCAGTTCATCATCCAGTCGGCTCCAAAAGGCTTGACTGCTTGGAAAGCCAACACTGTCAAAACCTGTTGATTTTAGGGTGTAAACCATCAACTCTCTGATGTTGTCATCATCCTCAACACAAAATAACATCATTCTCCTCCGCCTATGTCCAATTGACCTGTGATTGCATAGAGCACCCACTTAGCAATATTAACCGCATGATCGCCGATACGCTCGATGTATTTTGAGACCATCAAAAGGTCAATAGCGTGTTCGATATCAAGGCTTTTGCTAGCAAAGCACTCTACTAATAATACTTTTATTGTATCAAAATTTTCATCAACTTCCTCATCTTTTGCTATCACTTGGTGAATAAGACCCTCATCCTCATGGACAAAAGCGTCAATACTCATGGTCACCATCTCACGCACACTATCCACCATGCTCTGGAGGACATGGAGCTCCTTGCTCTTGGCAATGTGCCCCTGCGCCACAATCTCTGAGACCTCATAGGCTTGTGTGCCGATACGTTTAAGATCATAGACCATCTTGAGAGCAGACGAGACCGTGCGCAAGTCCTTAGCTACAGGCTGCTGACGCAGTAAGAGCTTTAGGCACCTGCTTTCGATGTCTTGCTCCATTTGCTCGATTTCTTCGGCTAGAGTGGCTATTGTCTTGGTGTTTGGTAACTGTTCTTTTTCGATAGCCTTAAAGGTCTTTAGTATAATCTCCTCACATAGCGAACCCATCTCGATAAGCTCTTGATGTAGGGTCAGTAATTGCTTTTCAAATCTTGCACGCATTATCCAAATCTCCCTGTGATATACTTTTCTGTTCGCTCGTCCTTTGGCATGGAAAAAATCTGGCTGGTCGCTCCTTTTTCGACCACCTCACCCATCAAAAAGAAAGCGGTCTGGTCTGAAATCCGCACCGCTTGTTGCATATTGTGCGTGACAATGGCAATGGTGTATTTCTTTTTCAGCTCAATGACCAAGTCCTCAATATTAGCCGTTGAAATCGGGTCAAGCGCACTGGTTGGCTCATCCATGAGGAGAATATCAGGCTCAATAGCAAGCGCCCTTGCGATACAAAGGCGCTGCTGCTGACCACCTGACATACCAAGAGCGGACTTACCTAGGCGGTCTTTGACCTCATCCCAGATAGCAGCGTTCTTAAGCGACATCTCGACAATCTCATCCAGCTTTGCCTTGGAGTGAATACCGTGCGTTCTAGGACCAAAGGCGATATTGTCATAGATACTCATGGGAAAGGGATTGGGCTTTTGAAAGACCATGCCGACTTTTTTGCGCAGGATATTGACGTCTAAATCTTGATAGATGTCCTCATCGTCAAGCAGGACATTGCCTGTGATACGGCAATTAGCAACGAGGTCATTCATGCGGTTGAGACTTTTTAGAAGCGTTGATTTGCCGCAGCCTGACGGTCCGATAAAAGCCGTGATTTCCCTTTCCTTGATATCGAGTTGAATATCCTTTAAGGCATGAAAATCGCCATAATACAAATCCAAATGACGGACACTGATGTTACTCATGAGCGTCTCCTCCTAATTTTCGTGAAATAAAAGCTGACAAGAGATTGATGATAATGACAACAACCAAGAGAACAACGGCTGTTGCGTAGGTCTGATTGAGGTAGATCCCCTCGCCTGATATGGCGTACATGTGCACTGCCAAGGTGCGTGAGGAGCTAAAGACGCTCTTTGCCACCTCAGCAACCGTCCCAGCGGTGAAAATCAAGGCAGCAGACTCCCCAACGATTCTTCCGATAGCAAGGATGACACCAGAAAAGATACTGGAGCTGGCACTTGGCAGCACAATCCTAAAAATCGTGCGTAATTTTCCAGCGCCTAGGGCAAAACAGCCCTCACGGTAACTATCTGGTACAGACAAGAGTGCCTCCTCCGTCGTTCTGATAATGAGCGGCAGCACCATGATACTAAGGGTTAGTGCTCCTGATAAAAGGGACAGACCCAGCTGCATGTATTTGACAAAAAACAAAGAGCCAAACAAACCGTAGATGATAGAGGGAATCCCTGATAGGGTCTCTGCTGCTGTGCGAATGACTGAGACAAAGAACGCCCCACGTCTCGCATACTCTACCAGATAAATAGCAGCTCCCACACCTAGAGGAATAGCAAGGATGAGCGATATAAGCACCATAAAAAGCGTGTTGATAAGAGCAGGAAGCAGCGAGACATTCTCACTGGTATAAGTCAGAGAAAACAGACTTGGGGTCAAGTGCGGAATGCCCTTGACTAAAATATAGCCGGTAATCAAGCAAATAGCTGTGCCAACTAGCACAATAGCAGCGTAGACCAGAGCAGCTAACAGCAGAGATAACGGGTCTTTTTGACGTATTTTTTTCATAGACTACTCCTTTCCTCTACTCAAGACTGAAAAGGTCAGATTGATAAGCAGGATAAAGACAAAGAGCACAACAGCTGTTGCTATCAGCGCCTCACGATGTAGGTCAGTCGAATAGCCCATTTCCATAACGATATTGGTTGTTAGGGTTCTAACACCCGAGGTCAGCGAGTCTGGGATGATGGCTTGATTTCCTGCGACCATAATCACCGCCATAGTCTCACCGATAGCACGTCCAATCCCAAGCACAATCCCTGCTAAAATCCCACGCTTTGCCGCAGGCACCATGACAAAGAAAACACTTCTCTCATGACTAGCCCCAAGCGCCACAGCTCCGTCATAATAACTAGAGGGCACTGCCTGCAGGGCTGACTCTGACACGGTGATAATGGTCGGTAAAATCATGATACCAAGTAGTATAGACGCTGTTAAGACCCCCATACCGTAACCACCAAAATTGTTTCTAACAAATGGCACCAACACCACCAAACCAAAGAAACCATAGACGACTGACGGGATACCTGCCATCAGATTGATTGCCGCTCTTAGTGGCTTATAGAGGGGCTTAGGGCAAAATTGAGCGAGGAAAACCGCACTCAAAACACCCAGGGGCACACCAATAACCAAAGCCCCTGCCGTCACATAGAGGGAACCCAAAATCATGGGCAAAATGCCATAAAGATTGTTGGCTGGTCGCCACACTGTCCCAAAAAGAAAATCTGAAAGACCAATCTCCTTGATGGCTGGCACACCACTAGCAAATAAAAAGATACAGATTAAAACAACAGCTAAAACAGAAATGCAGGCAGTCATCAAAAACACGACCTGCATTCCCTTTTCTCTCAATTGATTCATGTTACTCCCTATTTAGAGACGCCACTCCACTTGGTAGTGTCGCCTGTAAAGATAGACTTGACTTGTTTACTGGTCAGGCTCTTGGCGTCATTTTCTTTATTGACAATAACAGCGATACCGTCTTTTGCGATGACAGTCGCTGTCACGCCTTGGCTGGCTTCAGAGTCTTTGAGCTCACGAGACGCCATACCGATGTCAGCTGTGCCGTCAATTGTTGCGGTCACGCCTGTTGAGGAATCGCTTTGTTGCACTTCAACTTTCACATTAGCATTTACCTTAGCGTAGGCTTCTTTTAATTTTTCCATAACGGGTGCAACAGAGCTTGACCCAGAAACGACTACTTTACCAGAATCTACAGTTGATGTGTAAGCTTCGCTTGCTTCAACTGGAATGTAGCCATCTTTTTCCACCACTTTTTGACCATCACTACTCATGATAAAGTTAATGAAATCTTGTGCGGCATCGCTCACTTTCGCTTTGGTCACGATGTTAAAGGGACGTGAAATCTTGTAGCTGTCGTTTTCGACATTTGCCACACTTGGCTTGACACCATCGATAGACACTGCTTTGACCGAGTCGTCAAGAGCTCCAAGCGAAGTATAGCCAACCGCCTGCTCATCTCCAGCCACTGTCGTCAACATGACAGCTGTGGAGTTTGTGACAATAGCGCTAGACGTTGTCAAATCCACTTTTTCACCATCTTTTTCTTCTTCAATGCCAAACAGCTCCACAAAAGCGCCACGTGTCCCCGAGCCCTCCTCACGAAAGACGACACTAATGGCTTGTGCGCTCGACGCACTTTTACCACAAGCAGCCAAGGCTGGCAAGAAAAAGCAGCTCGCTAAAACAGCAACTAAAAACATTGTCTTCTTTGACATAAGAAATCCTTTCTTCTTGTACTCTCTAAAGAGCAGTGATTGATGTTTGTTACAAGCTTATTTTATCCCGCTATTGTCAAATGCAAGTACTCGCTTATGTAAAATCTATGTAAAGTTGAAAAAAACATAAAAAACAGCAAGAGAACTTCTTGCTGTTTTTTATGTTTTAATTTTCTTTCAATTTAGCCAATTCTTGAGCTAAAAGTTTTAGGGCAACTTGTGGGTTGGCTTGTCCTTTGGTTGCTTTCATGAGGAAACCTGTGAAGGCTTTATCAGCATTACGTTTGCCGGACTTGAAGTCAGCAACAGCTGCTGGATTGTCCTCAAAGACTTGGTGAATGATTGGAATCAAGACAGCTGGATCTGAAATCTGTACCAAACCTGCTGACTCGACGTATTCACGTGCAGAGCCACCGTTTTTTGCCAAATACACAAAGACTTTCTTGGCAATCTTAGACGAGATCGTGCCATCCTCAATCAAGCCAATCATCTCAACCAGATTTTCTGGTGTGAGGGCGATTTCTGGCAAGGTCTTAGCCTGTGCGTTGAGGTATTGTGCCACCTCACCTTGCAGCCAGTTAGAGATTTGCTTAGCGTCACCGCCAAGCGCCACTGCTTGTTCAAAGAAGTCAGAGGTCGCCTTAGTCGCTGTCAATTGCGCCGCATCGTAGCTGCTTAGACCATAGCTAGCCACGTACTTGGAACGGCGCTCTTTTGGAAACTCTGGCAAGGTCTTTTGAACCTCATCAATCCACTCGTCTGAAATCTCAAAGAGCGGAAGGTCAGGCTCTGGGAAGTAGCGATAATCGGCTGCGCCTTCCTTGACACGCATGAGAATAGTAGCTTTATTTGCCTCGTCATAGCGGCGTGTTTCTTGACGAATTTGCCCACCGCTGCGCAAGATTTTGGCTTGACGCTCAACCTCGTAAGCAAGCCCTTTACGAACATTGTTAAAGGAGTTAAGGTTTTTAAGCTCGGTCTTGACACCAAATTCTTCTTGACCATAAGGGCGTAGTGAGATGTTGGCGTCCACACGCATAGAGCCCTCTTCCATCTTGACGTCTGAGATACCTGTGTACTGGATGATTTCCTTGAGAGCTGTCAGATAAGCATAAGCCTCCTCTGGGCTACGCATGTCCGCCTCAGACACAATCTCAATCAAAGGCACCCCTTGACGGTTGAGGTCAACATAAGAATAACCGTCTGTGCCGTGGGTGTTTTTCCCAGCGTCCTCCTCGAGGTGGGCACGCTCGATACGGATTTTCTTGGTCGTACCGTCCTCAAGCTCAATCTCAATCCAGCCATTGTAGCCGATTGGCTCGTCAAACTGCGAAATTTGATAAGCTTTTGGATTGTCTGGGTAGAAATAGTTTTTGCGGTCAAAGTGCATGTGCTGGTGAATGTCCATATTGAGCGCAAGCGCTGCTTTGATACCGTAGTCGATGACGCCCTTGTTCATCACAGGTAGCACCCCAGGAAATGACCAGTCAATGACATTGGTGTTGGCATTTGGGTCTTCACCAAAGTGGGCTGAGGATGGTGAGAAAATCTTTGATGCAGTATTTAACTCGACATGGACTTCTAGTCCGATAATGGTTTCAAAGTTCATTAGTTCTCACCTCCAAAAATAATCGGTTGTTGCTTGTGGTAGTCCGTTGTCGCCTCAAAAGCGCTAGCTGCTTGATAGATAGTGCTTTCTGAGTATTTTGGTCCAATCAACTGTAGCCCCACTGGCAAACCTTCTACAAAGCCTGCTGGGATAGAAATCCCAGGCAGCCCAGCTAGATTGACAGGAATAGTCAAGATGTCTGCTAGATACATGGCAACTGGGTCATGATTGAGCGAGTCAAGATCATAAGCCACGCTAGGCGCTGTTGGTCCCAAAATCAAGTCGTAGTCCGCAAAGACTTCCTCGAAATCTTGGATGATAAGGGTACGCACTTGCCCTGCTTTTTTGAAGTAAGCGTCGTAATAACCAGATGACAAACTGAAAGTCCCTAACATAATACGGCGCTTCACCTCATCGCCAAATCCCTCTGAGCGAGTATTGACATAGATGTCCTCAAGGTTTTGATAGTTTTCTGTACGGTAGCCGTAGCGGATACCATCAAAACGCTGCAAGTTAGATGACGCTTCAGATGAAGCGATGATATAGTAAACAGCGACACCGTATTTAGAGTGAGGCAGAGATACTTCCTCGACGACAGCACCCAATTTTTCAAAGTGCTTAGCTGCTTTGAGGATAGTTTCTTTGACTTCTGGTGCGATACCTTCGCCGAGATACTCTTTTGGCAAGGCAATCTTCATGCCCTTGATGTCTTGACCAATCTTAGCGGTGAAATCCTCAAAATCACGGTTAGCTGATGTTGAGTCTTTAACGTCATGCCCAGAGATAGCTGTGAGCAATTGCGCATTTTCCTTAACCGTTTGAGCAAAAGGACCGATCTGGTCGAGCGATGAGCCAAAGGCTATAAGCCCAAAGCGAGACACACGACCATAGGTAGGTTTCAAGCCGACAACACCGTTAAAGGCAGCTGGCTGGCGAATCGATCCACCCGTGTCAGAACCAAGAGAGAGACGCACCTGACCAGAGGCAACTGCTGTTGCAGAACCACCAGATGAACCACCAGGCACCTTGCTGTGGTTCCAAGCATTCTTGGTCTTTTTGAAGTAGGATGTCTCAGTAGAACCACCCATGGCAAACTCGTCCATGTTGGTCTTTCCGATGACGATCATGTCCTTGCTATACGCTTTCTCCACCGCTGTCGCATCAAAAATCGGCTCATAGGTGTAGAGCATTTTAGAGGCTGCTGTAGTGAGGATACCTTTTGTTGAGATATTATCTTTAACAGCAAGAGGGATACCACTCAAAGGGTTTGCCGCGTCAATCCCACGCTCATCAAGCGCCTGTGCTTGCGCAAGCGCAGCATCCTCAGCCACCGTGATAAAGGAGTCCACCTTATCCTCACGTGCTGTGATACTCTCAAGCGTGTCCTTGGTCAACTCCACCGCTGAGATGTCTTTATTGACCAAAAGCTCATGCAATTCATCAATTGACTTGTGTGTCAAGCTCATCAAGCGTCACCTCCATCCTCTAAAATCGCTGGTACTTTAATATAGTAGTTTTCCTGTTCAGGGACATTTTTAAAGAGCTGGTCACGGTCCTCTCCTTTTTGGGCAATGTCCGCACGCACAACTGTTTTTTGGTCTGCCATGGTCGTTGTCACTGGCACACCTGTGGTATCTACTTCATTTAAAAGCTCAACCATGTCCACAATCTTTGAAAGAGTCGTTGCAAACTCTGATGTCCCTTCCTCAGAAAAAGACAACTTCGACAGATTGGCAACATGGCGCACTTCTGCTTCTGAGATTTTCATGTTCGTTCTCCTCTATGTTAGTCTCTCCTATTTTATCACATTTTAGTCCATTGTGGAAATCTCTCCTAACCACGCTAAGCAAAAAAAGCTAGGAACTTCCTAGCTCTTATATGATTTTTGCTCCAAGGACATGTTGGAAATGATTGAGGGCAAACTGGTGCGCCTCATCTGTCAGAGCAGCGATAGCACCCTCGACAATTTCGATCTGATAGCCTAGATTATAAGCGTCAATAGCCGTGTGCAGGACACAAATGTCAGACAGCACACCCGTCAAGACGACAGTATCCACCTTTCTCTCACGTAGTCTGATGTCAAGGTCAGTTCCTGAAAAGGCTGAGTAATGGCGCTTGTCCATCCAAAAGACACGGCTATCATCCTTGATAGACTCGTAAAGGGGAGCTAGCTCACCATAGAGACGACGTCCGCTCGTTCCCTTGATATTGTGAGGGGGAAAGAGCTTACTTTCTGGATGAAAAGGGTCATTTTCATCATGAGCATCAATGGCAAAAAAGATGTAATCCCCAGCTTCATAGGCTTTTTTAGTTGCCTCCACTAGGGCAGACTCAATCTCCTGTGCAGGCTTTCCTGCTGTCAACTTGCCGTCATCGGCTACAAAATCATAGGTGTAGTCAATCGAAATCAGTGCTTTAGTCATTATTGATAATCCTTAATCTTGTCGTAAATCCCTTCGTTAATTACTTTGAGGTAAGTCCCTTTCATCCCTAGAGAGCGTGACTCGATGATACCAGCACTCTCAAGCTTACGCAGGGCATTGACAATGACTGAGCGAGTGATACCGATACGGTCTGCAATAACAGAAGCTGTCAAGCGTCCTTCACGTCCATCAAGTTCACCCAAAATAGCCGCAACAGCCTTCATTTCAGAGTAAGAAAGGGTGTTAATCGCCATGTTGACCGCTGTCTTTTGACGAATGGTTTCTTCTAGATTTTCCGTTTGCAAGTTCAACAATTGAATCCCAACAACGGTGCTTGCAATCTCAGCCAAAATCAAAGCGTCATCGCTAAAGGCTTTGTCATTGCGCCAGATGATGAGGGAGCCAAGGCGCATACCGCCACCGTAAATCGGAGCAATCGTTGTCAAACCGTCTGGGTAGATGTCTTTTGACTCCACTGGAAAGACAGACAAGTCGCTATCAATCGGCAAGTTTGCCTCTGTATCGTAGACACGGCTAGCTGCCTTGACATAATAGTCTGGAAACTGCTTTGCCTCAAAGAAGTCCTCAACACGGTCGTTGTTGGTCTTGTACTTCATGGCATAGCCTAAAAGTGTCCCACTGCCATTGATAATGCAGGCATTGCAGTCAATAATGTCAGCTAGCTGCGCTGCGATGGTATTGTAAGGTAGAGTCTCGTCTAAACTCTCTACTGAGCGTTGCAAAATAGAAGTAATCTTTCGTGTTTTTTGTAGTAAATCCGCCATTATCTATTCATTCCTTTTGATTGTATTCGTCTCAATTATATCAAAGCCAATCGTAAATTGCAATCAATTGTCAGAAAATTGATGCACTTCCCATTTTACCAAAGTAAAATCGGTTAAAAATGCTTTCTCGAAAAAAGAATACAGAACTCTTTTTTCTGTCATTTCTAACCGACTTTTTCTTCATCATACCAAAATCGCATGTTTTGGCTTATCTCCAAGAGATGGTTTTGATAGGGTGCCTTGAGACAAAAGCACCCCCTCTAAACAGCTTAGAGGTTCTTTGATACGGAAAAAAGCATACTCCACATAACATCACCTATAATGTCAGGAGAACTTTTTTAGTCAAACACTATTATTCTAATCCTTTTTGCGCAATTTAGCAAGCTTTTTCAGTATTTTTATCTCGCATTTTTGCCAATAGTAAAAATTGCCAGAGTATTTGGACCGACATGAGCTGAGATGACAGGACCAAGTGGCAGGATAATGACTTCTGTGATGGTCTCATTTTCAAGAAGATTGGCTTTTAGATTCTCAGCTGCCTCACGGTCATTGGCATAAGCGACAACGGCTGTGCTATGTCCGAGTTCTTCTGTAGCGCACTCAACCATCTTTTTCATGCCTTTTTTGCGCCCACGCACTTTGGCTAATGGCACTAAGCGCCCTTTAGTATCAATCCAAAGAAGAGGCTTGATATTCGCTAGGCTACCCACAACCGCCGTTGTTTTTGATAAACGCCCTCCACGTACCAAATGGTGCAAGTCATCCACCAAGAAATAGGTCCTAAGACGTGGCAGGATGTCCTCTATCATGGCTTTGGTCTCAAAAAGAGACTTGCCTTTATCTCTAGCTTCTACAGCTAGCATGGAAAGATAGCCCTCACCACCTGCAGCAGCCAGCGTATCGATAATCTCAATGGTAGCCTTAGGATAATCCGCCAACACCAAATCCCGTGCCATGACAGCACTCTGATAAATCCCAGACAGCACAGACGAAAAAGCGATATACAGCACTTCTTGCTCGTCCTTAACCGCTTGTCTAAAGACCTCCTCAAACTGCCCGACATTGACCTGACTGGTCTTTGGCTGTGCGCCATGTTTCATTTGCTCAAGAAGGGTTTCTACCTTGATACGCTTGTCCCCAGTCGTGTCATAGCTTTTCCCATCTAGCTCAATGGTCAAACCCATAATGGTAACGGCATGCTCTTTTGCCCATTCTTCATTCAGGTCTGCAGTAGAATCCGTGATAATCTTAAAGCTCATAGATCTCTCCCTTGTCATCTTAATCTCTTCATTATAGCAAAAAAAGAGAAGAAAAACTAGCTCTCTAAACCTCATGACCTAGAGAGAGTCACAGTAGAGCAGATGTACAAAAAATATCTAACAGGTTTTGGCATGGATTATTTCCTATTCATGAAAACGTATACTACATTAGTATAGCAAATGAGCTATCTTTCTCAAAAATAGACACTTGGAGATAGTATTAGCTTCGTTTAGGTACATGATAGATTCATCAACACAAAAAAGAGAGGACTACTTGTCCTCTCTAAGTGTTAACCAACTCCTCACAAGACTACTTATTCACCTTGTAATAAGCCAAACCAGCAAGAGCGCCTACGACAATGATAGCTCCTAAAATAGATAGGACAATGCCGCTACGACTTCCTGATGATGGAAGGAATCCTGACTTTTTATTTGATGATTTTGTTGGTGTTGTTGGTTTCTTTGGTGTATGTGTGTTGGTAATCGTCACGTTGCCGTTTTCCACATTGCCGACTGTTGTAGTGTAGTTATCTACTTTTGTGACTTCTTTGACAGTGTAGACGATGTCTTTCTTCTTCGCCTTTTGAGCAAGACCTGTCCATGTATAGGTCCAGTTGTTAGCTGCGCTCAAGGTAACCACGTCGCCAGACTTTTCACCGTTCGCATAGAGTTGAACGTCAATAGTCTTTGGGCGTTTACCATCTTGGTCGTCACTATCTTTCCATGTCTTCTTACCAGAAACTTCTGTGGTTTCTGGAGTGTGCGTGTTGGTAATCGTCACGTTGCCGTTTTCCACATTGCCGACTGTGGTGGTGTATCCATCCACCTTAGTGACTTCTTTGACAGTGTAGACGATGTCCTTCTTCTTCGCCTTTTGAGCAAGACCTGTCCATGTATAGGTCCAGTTGTTGGCTGCACTCAAGGTAACCACGTCGCCAGATTTTTCACCGTTCGCATAGAGTTGAACGTCAATAGTCTTTGGACGTTTGCCATCTTGGTCGTTGTTGTCATCCCAAGCTTTAGTTACGGTGAAGCTAGTTTTTCCTGGGGTGTAGCTGTTGGTGATGTCATAATCGTTGATAGCTGTTGTGTAGTCGTCAACAGCGTCCTCTGTGACAGTGTAGACAATTTCCTTACCATCTGCATATTTTGGCAAGTTAGTGAAAGAATATGCCCAGCTATTATCTGCCGTCACTTGTTGTGAGTCGACTTGCTTACCATTCGCTAGAAGGTTAACAGTGACAGAGTTTGGTCGTTTACCATCTTGGTCTTCGTTATCACTCCACGTTTTTTGTCCTGAAACTTCTGTCGTTTCTGGAGTGTGTGTGTTGGTAATGTTATAGCCATCAACCGTTGATGTATAGCCTGTTACAGGATCTTCTGCAATCGTATAGACGATTTGATTACCATTATCGTCGTATTGTTTTAGACCAGTGAAGCTATATGACCAATTATCGTCTGCTGTTACTGTCCGACTGTCAACAACCTCTCCATTGGCTAAAAGGTTGATTTTAACAGATGTTGGACGAAGACCATCTTGATCGTTATTATCGTCCCAAGTCTTAGTTCCTGCAATGTCAATCGTTGAGCGTTTATCTGTGATGGTCACAGTAGAATTGTCAGCTACTGCTGTGACAGGGTCTGCAATCGTATAGCCATCTGGTGCTTTTGTTTCTGTGATGACATACTCATCCTTTAAGAGCCCGCTAAGCGTTGCTGTACCATCGGCACCAGTTGTGAGAGTACCAACGACTTGACCATTTGACTTACGAGTAACCGTAAACTCTGCTCCCGCAAGAGGTTCATTAGTTTCATTTACCTTTTTAATCGTCAAATCGTAGTTGTAACCGTTGGCTTGTCCGTTAGCTGATTGATAGTAAACCGTGTTTTTAGATTCATTGATCTGAACGCTGTTTGAATTGTAAGTGGCAGCATTTTTAAGCTGTTCACCGTTTACCAAATCGTATGAGGCTTTCACCTTATACTTGATAGAGTAACCTTTTGAAATGTTACCAAAGTTAATACTGAAAGCATTGTTATCGGCAGAGCGTACGATATTGTAATTATTTGTTACATCTGTCGCATTGTCCAATGCCCAGTAGTTTTGAGCATTTTTACGCCATGTTCCTTCAGAGATACTAAAGCTACCTTCAACATAAGTTAAACCTGCTGAGTTGATTTGGTCTTTAATAACCATCTGATACACTAGCACCTCTGGTGTTGAAGTTGATGAGGTAAGTGATTTCGTTCGTGTCGTAATCAACATAACCATATTTCCAGAAATCGACATTGTCCTCATCACCACCGATATTGTAGTCAATACCGCCACTATCGATGGTAAAGGTATTACCATTGACTGTGATTGAGGCAGGAATCTTTCTGTTGGTTGTTACCTTTGTCGTATCTGCCCTAACGATCATTGACAAAGATCCAGTGACCTCATCGTGAGTGTCCACATAGTCGGTATAGATCATGGTCAAGGTCTTCGTTGCCGTATCAATAACCGCTGATGCTACAACGGTTTGCCCATCAGGAGCATAGACGTTGAATTCTTGATTACGCTGAAAATTCAGCTCCTCTGGCAATGAAATAACCGTTTTATCTCCTGACTTTGCGGAGTTAGGAACCCCAAAATCAAAAGCAAATTCGGTTGAGTCCGCCCCTCTCAAACTGTTCTGCGTCAACCTAGGATTACTAACGGTAATATCCACTGTATCTGCAAGCGCTGTCTTTACAGAAAAGATACTACCCAAAAGTAATAGCAGGGTGACGATCACTTTACTTAGCTTCGTCATTATTTTCCTCCTTCTTAAAATAAGCTTAAACGCCCACAGTTTCATTCTAGCATATATTCAAGGGAAGGCAATCTTTTTATATTTACACAGTGTAAATATAAAGTAAGGGTTTTCTCTTTGATTTATTTGTCTTGTTTTCAAAAAAGAGTTATACTTTTCATGGAAACGTTTTAATATTTGTTAAGGAGTGATCATGGCAAAATATACACGTGAAAAAATTATTGAAGCTTTTTTTGAATTAGCTATCAACCATCCTGAAAAGACGAGTTTCACAATGGTGGAAATCGCTGAACAAGCTGGTATTTCTCGGCAAGCCATCTATCAAAAACATTTTAAAAATTTCCAAGAGATTATTGACTATGTCCATAATCTCATTGACGAGCAGATCTATCAGATTTACGATAATTATGATATGACGAGCAACGTCAACCCGTTTGACTACGTAGCAGAAAATGTTCTTCCAACTATTTATAAAAATAGAAAGTGGATTAGTTGTTTGTACACCTCAGCTATTGATCCCTCATTTGAAGGATTTATCGTGTCAACCTACACTAAATGGAGCATGAGAAATATCCATCCTAAGAGTGAGATTTTTCACTTGCCTGACGAAGTTCTCATCCAACTCATCGTGGAACAGATGACGATGAGTATTAAAGATTGGATTACACAAGAGAAACCGACACCGCCGGGGCTGTTTAAGGAAGACTTTTTGCAGCTCGTTAAATCTCCTTTATACGATTACCTTACTATGGAACCTTAAAGTTTTTCAAAAATAAACGACCTCGGTTATGGCATTACATCTACAAAACAGGAAGATGAGGTGTCTTCTCTTGGTTTCGGCAGGCAAGTCAACAAAAAGCCCCCACAAGGATTATGTCCTTGTGGGGCTTTCTCTTACTCCATATCATCTAGCAGTTGCTTTAGTTGGTTGAGTTGTGTGTCGTCAAGCGAGCCTAGGCGTGGTGTGGTGAGGTCAATGTGGGCTGACATTTTATCAAGGTCAGACTTGACCGTCTCCACTCGCTGTTCAAGCTCACGAGCAGACACTCGCAGAGCGCCTTGGGAAAACACGGTCCACTGCTCATTGAGGTCGCTAGTGGCAACCGAGACCAGATAGCGTGCGGACTGATTGAGCTCAGCCGCTAAGCGCTCAATGTAGCTGTCTGCAGTCTCATCTTCCTTGGTAAAGACGACGCTAATCTGGTAGCTATCGTATTGTTGGCGATTTCCCGGCACATGCTGGGCGTCAAAAACACAGATAATCTCGATATGCTCAAAATGCGCATAGTGATTGAGCTTTCTAAGAAGCACTTCACGTGCTTCGTCCAAGCGATTGGTCTTAAAGAGTTGACGGGTAGACTCCCAAAAGGCAATCATGTTATAGCCGTCAACAAGTAGGATATTTTTCTTTCTCATAGGCGATTACGAAATACTTCATACATGAGAAGGGCGGCAGCGACACTGGCGTTTAAGCTCTGCACATGCCCATTCATCGGAATAGTAATCATCTCATCCACTTGCTTTTTGATATTTTTAGAGATACCCTTGCCTTCGTTACCAATGATAAGCGCTAACTTGCCTTGAGTGTTCCACTTGTGAGAAGGGGTGCCGTTCATGTCCGTTCCAAAAATCCAAAAACCAGCCGCTTTGAGCTTATCTAGGGTCTGGCTGAGGTTGGTCACACGACAAATGGACACATGCTCAAGCGCACCTGTCGCTGTCTTTGCCACAACAGGGGTGATTCCCACAGAGCGGTGCTTAGGGATAATAACGCCGCAGACATTGGTCGCATCTGCTGTTCGCAAAATAGAGCCGAGATTATGCGGATCGGTCAGCCCATCTAGGATGAGAATGAGGGGATTGTCCTCCTGCTCTGCTTTTTTGAGGAGAAGATCAAGCTCCGTGTAGCTAAAGGCTGCCACCTTGAGGACAAAACCTTGGTGGATACCGCCATCACACATGTCAGACAGCGTTTTTTTAGGCGTCCAAGAGATAGAGACCTTTTTCTCCTTGGCAAGGAGTTTGATTTTGTCGACATTTTTGCCACGGAGGTCTTCTTGGATATAGAGTTTATTGCCGGTATTGGCTTGCAGGCTTTCTGTTACAGCATGCAGTCCGTAGACGATATCATTTGTTTCCATACGCATTAGTTCTCTTTTCTTTCGACAGTTTCAATGCACCAAGCAATCAGCTCCTCGAGGCGCTCTATATTTTCAGTCATGTGGAGATAGCCTAGAAGCGCTTCAAAGCCTGTTGACATGCGGTAGGTCACGACATCAGCATTTTTAGCCTTGGTGTGGCTGTGAGCGTTTCTGCCACGCTTGTAAATCTCAAGCTCTTTGTCACTGAGGAGATTGTCCTCTATCATGCGACTAATCAGCATGGCTTGGGCTTTTGCTGAAACGTAGCGTGTCGCTTTTTGGTGGAGCTTTTGCGGCTTTGTCATGCCCTGAAAGATGAGATGACGGCGGATATACATGGCATAAACCGCATCCCCCTCAAAGGCGAGGGCAATGCCATTGATGAGATTGACATCCAGATTAGTCACGTGTCCACCTCACACCGTCCTTGGTATCAAGGAGTTTAATGCCTTTTTCAGCCAGCTCATCTCGAATCTTGTCTGCTGTGGCAAAATCACGGTTTTGACGTGCCAGCTGACGCTTTTCAATCAAAGCTTCAACGTCAGAATCAAGCACCTCTTCTTCAAAGACGATACCAAAAATAGACAGCAGTTGCGCAAAGGTCTCTTTGACCTCTTCGCTGTAGTGCCCAGAGTTAATCCACTTGGCAAGCTCAAAGATGATGGTGATTCCGTTTGCGGTATTGAAGTCATCATCCATAGCTGCCTCAAAGTCTGCTACAAACTGCGCTAAGTCTGTCGTATCCACATCTTCCTTGACAGGAAGGAGATAGGTGTTTTTGAGATACTTGAGATTGGCTTTAGCGTCATGGAGTGCCTTTTCAGTGAAGTTAATCGGCTTTCTGTAGTGCTGCGTTGAGAGAAAGAAGCGTAAAATCTGCCCATCCACGCTCTCTAGCAGGTCATGCACAGTCACGAAGTTCCCTAGCGACTTGGACATTTTTTCATTGTCCACATTGACAAAGCCATTGTGCATCCAGTAGTTGGCAAAGGTCTTGCCAGTTTTAGCTTCGGATTGAGCGATTTCATTGGTGTGATGAGGAAACTCAAGGTCAGACCCACCACCGTGAATGTCAATGGTATCGCCCAAAATCTCCGTCGCCATGACAGAGCACTCGATGTGCCAACCAGGGCGACCCGCTCCCCAAGGACTCTCCCAAGACACTTCTCCTGCCTTGGCTTTTTTCCAGAGGGCAAAGTCCACAGGGTTTTCCTTGCGACTGGTTTCCTCGTCCACACGACCAGAAGCTCCCACCTCGAGTTCTTCTAGAGTTTTATTGGCTAATTTACCGTAGTTTGGCGCTTTTTCCACACGGAAATACACATCGCCCTCTGAAGCGTAGGCGTAGCCCTTGGCAATCAAGACCTCAATGAAATCCATGATGTCACTCATATAGTCGATGACACGAGGGTTTTTACTAGCAGGCTTGACACCAAGCGCCTTGACATCCTCCATGAAGGCAGCGATAAACTTATCCGAAAAATCCTTGGTGGTCATGTCAGCGTCAAGCGCACCTCTAATAATCTTGTCATCCACATCAGTAAAGTTGGACACATAAGTCACGTCATAGCCCCTGTACTCAAAGTAGCGACGAATAGTATCAAAAGCCACAACACTTCTGGCATTGCCCACATGGATGTAGTTGTAGACCGTCGGACCGCAGACATACATCTTGACTTTTCCTTCTTCAAGCGGGACAAAGTCTCGCAAGTTTCTCGTCATTGTATCGTAAATTTTTATCATCTTTTCATTCCTTTGCTATCTCACCTTTTAGAGGTTTGAGGAGTGGAGACTTTCATGGCGGAGTTGGTCTAACTTTGAGGTGTAGTATTTGGACTCACGCTCTTCTTCTATTTGGTGAATGGCGTCCTTATCCTTCTTGCCATGCACACGCACGACCTTAGCTGGAATGCCAACAACTGTCACATCACTTGGCACATCTGAGACGACAACCGCAGCTGCCCCCACCTTGGCGTTTTCTCCAATCTCGACAGGTCCAATCACCTGAGCATGCGCTGAGATGAGGGCACCACGGCGAACGGTTGGGTGACGTTTACCAACGTCCTTACCAGTCCCTCCCAAGGTCACACCGTGATAGAGCATAGCTCCGCTCTCAACGACAGCCGTCTCACCTATCACAAGCCCAGATCCGTGGTCAATAAAGACACCTTGTTCTATTTGTGCTCCTGGGTGAATCTCAATCTGTGTCCAGAAGCGCCAAAATTGGCTGTGCATACGAGCTAAGAGTTTGAAACCATGTCTCCAAAGAAAGTGCGATAGGCGATGCGCAGCCAGAGCCTTGACACCAGGATAGGTCAAAAGCACCTCAAGCGAGCTCCTTGCTGCAGGATCATTTTCTTTTACAACTTGTATGGTTTCTCTCCACCAGCCCATAAACTACCTCATTCACTTTCAATATCGGACCAATCCACTAAAATCTGCTGTTCATCAAAAGGATTGATGGCTACGCCAAAGGTTTCTTCTAAATCCTCTTCGCCGTTACGTGGGCGGTAAATGTCGTTGATGGTCCATGTGACAACGACACCTTGATTTTCCCTAAAAGGAACACCAAACTCTGGATTATTGTACCACTTGGCAAAGCTGTCAAGCGTTGTAAAGGCAGGCACATAGCTCTTGCCTTCTGGCGTCGCCATTGTCGGGAAAAGACGCTCAAACTGCTCATCTCCCTTAGGAAAGACAAAGACAGGCACCAAGTAGACCTTGTCCATGATGTCAGCGTCTGTATTTTCCTCAGTCATAAGAGTGTTGACAACACTTGTCAACTGGTTGATGTAAGGCACTAGCTCGCTATTGGTAAAGACAACGCTGTTGTCGCTGTTTTCTTCGGGTTTGAGGTTGAAAGCAAGCCCATCAAACGACTGGGAGATTTCCTCTTCCATGACATCAAAAGCGATACGCTCCACCCATTTTTGCTTGTGACTGCTTTCTTGAACGGCTTTAAAAGCCTCTAAGTCCGCTGCAGTTGTAAAGACAGGCACAACCTTTTGTCCATCAACTTCAATCGCATAAGGCTCCTTTGGCGCTAGGATTGACATAGTATGAAAAGCATCCACAAGAGCGATACCATTTAGAAAATGGTCGGGCTCTTTTAAAAAGGCACGTAAGCGAAAATCAAACTCTGTAAATTTACTCATGGTTGTCCTCTCCTTTAGCAGGTTTAGCTGGTTTTGGTCTAGGCAGTAATGCCTTCATAGACGCATCAATACGCCCCTTGTCGTCAATCTTGATGACCTTGACATCGACCTCTTCGCCGACCTCTAGGACGTCAGAGACTTTTTCGGTACGTGTCCAAGCAATCTCAGAGATATGCACCAAGGCGTCGGTCTTGTCAAAGAGATTGACAAAGGCTCCGAATTTCTCGATACGCACGACCTTGGCATTGTGGTAAACCTCGCCGACCTTGGCTTCACGCACGAGACTTGCGATGATTTCCTTAGCACGGTTGATAGCGTCTTGGTCGCTTGAGTAGATAGAGACATTACCCTCTTCGTCAATATCAATCTTGACACCTGTCTCGTCGATAATCTTGTCAATAGTCTCGCCACCTTTTCCGATAACGACCTTAATCTTATCCACATCAATCTTGATAGTATCAATCTTAGGCGCTGTCGGTGCCAACTCTTTACGTGGCTCTGGGATGGTTGCTTCAATCAAGTCCAAAATCTCAAAGCGTGCTTTCTTGGCTTGCGCAAGCGCTTCTTGTAAGACTTGTGGCGTGATCCCTTTAATCTTGATGTCCATCTGAAGGGCTGTAATCCCCGCACGAGTCCCAGCAACCTTAAAGTCCATGTCGCCAAAGTGGTCCTCAAGCCCTTGAATATCGGTCAAAATGGTGTAGTTGCTGCCGTCTGAAATCAAGCCCATAGCAATCCCAGCTACAGGCGCTTTGATTGGCACACCACCAGCCATCATTGCTAGGGTTCCTGCACAGATAGACGCCTGCGAAGATGAACCATTAGACTCCAAGACCTCAGCCACCAAACGAATGGCATAAGGGAACTCTTCTAGACTTGGCAAAACTTGCGCAAGCGCACGCTCACCCAACGCACCGTGACCCAATTCACGACGCCCTGGCGCACCGTAGCGCCCTGTCTCTCCGACAGAGTACTGTGGGAAATTATAATGGTGAAGAAAACGCTTTTTGTACTCTGGGTCAAGCCCATCTATAATCTGCGTCTCACCCATAGGCGCTAAGGTCAAAACAGAGAGAGCCTGCGTTTGCCCACGGGTAAAGAGACCAGAGCCATGCACTTTTGGCAAGAAATCAATCTCTGCTTCCAAAGGACGAATCTCGTCCACACGACGTCCGTCAGGGCGGATTTTGTCCTCGGTGATGAGACGGCGCACCTCAGCATGCTCCATCTGCTCGAGAATCTCTGCCACGTCACGCATGATACGCTCAAACTCTTCGTGCTCAGCGTGTTTTTCCTCATAAGCTGCGATGACTTCTTCCTTGATAGCTTCGGTTGCCGCTTCACGGGCTTTCTTTTCCTCGACCTGCACAGCTGCTTGCAGTTGGCTGTTGTAGTTCTGGATGATTTCTGCTTGGAGGTCAGCGTCCACCTGCAAGAGCTCAACTTCTGCCTTTTCCTTACCGACAGCTTTTACAATCTCATCTTGGAAGGCAATCAAGTCACGCACCGCCTCATGCCCTTTAAGAAGCGCTTCTAGCATGACCTCTTCAGATAATTCCTTGGCACCTGACTCTACCATGTTGATAGCGTCACGGCTACCAGCAACCGTCAACTCTAAAAGAGAGCTTTCTTTTTGCGCTTGGCTTGGGTTGATGATAAACTCACCATCCCCATAGCCCACCTGCACTCCTGCAATAGGTCCATCAAAAGGAATATCAGAAATGGCTAGGGCAAGCGATGAGCCAAACATAGCTGCCATCGGTGCTGAAGCGTCCTCGTCATAGGAGAGAACGGTATTGATGATTTGCACTTCATTGCGAAAACCTTCCGCAAACATAGGACGAATTGGGCGGTCAATCAGTCTCGCCGTCAAGGTCGCATCCAGCGAAGGACGTCCCTCACGCTTGTTAAAGCCTCCTGGGAACTTGCCTGCAGCGTACATTTTTTCCTCATAGTTGACTTGCAGTGGAAAAAAATCGCCACTTGCCATTTTTTTAGACATGACAGCAGCTGATAAGACGGTGGTCTCACCGTAGTGGATAAGTGCTGCGCCATTAGCTTGTTTTGCCACTTGTCCAATTTCTACACGCAAAGGTCGTCCAAAAAAGGTCGTTTCAAAGACTTGTTTTGTCATAAGATTCTCCAAAGATTAAGATTTTTACATTCGATACCATGTTTTCTACAAAGCTCAAGAAAAGAAGTGCTGTTTTCCTCAACTTTGCATAAAACAATGTATCACGCTTATTCTATCATATTTGAGAGCAAATTTCAGCTATTGAAACCAATTATCTTTTGTGGGGACAATCGTAACCACTAGCTTACACTGTGGCTTGTTCTTGATTATAATGAGAAAATACGCTAAATATATACCAAACCACTATCAGCAATAAATTCAACATCCAAAAACAGTAAAAAGACCTTCTCAGGTCCTTTTTAGGCTCTATAATTTCTATAGTGGGTAAAAATCCAAAATAGAGGTTATAGGGCTTTTTGAGTACGAAAAAAGTCCCATATGACCTATAATGTAAAGTGATCAAACTAACACTAGGAGAATCATATGGAACTTATTAAGAATACCACAGAATTGCTTGGGTTAACAGATAAAAACATCAAAATTCTTTTCGCTTTCAAAGAAAAAAACATTCAGGTGCTTCGAGCTAAATTAGACTACTCTCCTACTCTTTGCCCCCATTGCCAAGGAAATATGACTTTCACCGCGAGTCTAAGATTCCTCTACTAGAAGTCCAAGGACTTCCCACTGTCTTATTTCTAAAGAAGAGAAGATTTCAATGCAAAACCTGTGTTCAAGCTGTTTGGGCTAGCTCAAACAAAAAATGTGCGGTTTTATACTTGAGAATTCGTCTAGGTCT